>CACJBA010000001.1 GCA_902591535.1 uncultured Pelagibacteraceae bacterium
AAGCAATGGAAATGTTAAAAACAGCATATGATTTAAAAAGCGATGATCCATATATAATCGATTCTATTGGATGGGCATATTTTTTAATAGACGATTATGTAGAAGCAGAAAAATATATGAGAAGAGCGGTAGAATTAATGCCAGACGATCCAATCGTAAATGATCATTACGGAGATATTTTATGGAAATTGAACCGAAAGATTCAGGCAAGATATTTTTGGAACAACGTTTTAACTTTTGATGACACCGAAGAAGATATGAAAAAACAAATTAACATTAAAGTAATTGAGGGTCTTCAAAATTCTTAAATGAAAATAAGTAAAATCAAATCTTATGCAAAGCTAAATTTAGCACTAAATATTACTGGAAAAAAAAAAGGATTACATAAAATTGAAAGTATAATTTGTTTCTTAGACCTTCATGATGGCATTTCAATAAATCAATACAGGGGTAATAAACATAAAATTTCTTTTTATGGACAATTTTCTAAAAATATTGGTACAAAAAATACTGTTGAAAAATTATTTCAAAAACTTGATAAAGAAAATTTATTAAAGAATAAAAAATTTAAAATAAGAATAAATAAAAAAATTCCTCAAAAGGCTGGATTGGGTGGAGGTTCGATGAATGCAGCAAGTATACTAAATTACTTGATTAAAAATAAATTTATTAATGTTAATCATAAAAATATTCGAAGTATTTGTGACTCTATTGGATCTGATGTTATTTTGGGAACAATTTCATCAAGCTGTATTTTGTCATCGAATGGCAGAATAAAAAAAATTTACAATATTCCAAAATATTATTCCATTTTGGTAAAACCTAATTTTGGGTGTTCGACTAAAGAAATTTATTCAGCAGTTAGCAGATATACAAAACCAAGATACAGCAAACCAAAAAAACATATGTTTGAGGATAAATATCTGATTAATCAACAAAATGATCTTGAAAAGATAGCTTTTAAAAAACACCCAAAACTTAAAAAAATTAAGTCGTATTTAGAAAATATTAATAATCCATTATTTATAAGAATGACTGGGTCTGGATCGACAATTGTCGCTTATTATAATTCATTAAAGAATTGTAAATTAGCAAAAGCTAAATTTAAAAGAAAATATAAAAATTATTGGTGTGTTACAGCAAAAACTATATGAATTTTATTTTTTTATGTTATAGGAAGCTAGTATTGGGGCGTAGCCAAGCGGTAAGGCACGGGTTTTTGGTACCTGCATCCTAGGTTCGAATCCTAGCGCCCCAGCCATTTATGAAAAATTTTTTAGATAAATTTTTTTCAAGATCGAAAAATCTTGATCATATTAGTCAAAATTTAAGAAATATTACTTTAAAAACTCCTGCTAATAAAATTTTTGAAGCAATTAATAATTTTTCCGAAAAAAGTGAAATCAGATACGTTGGTGGATGTGTAAGAAAAGTGATAAACAAAGAAATTGTTGATGATATTGATTTAGCAACAAATTTAACACCCCATGAAGTTTGCGAAGCTCTTAAAAAAAAACAAATAAGTTATTATGAAACGGGAATTGAGCATGGCACTGTAACGGCAATAATTGACGAACATAAATTTGAAATTACTTCATTAAGGAAAGACGTTTCTACAGATGGAAGGCATGCAGAGGTAGAATTTTCATTAGATTGGCAAGAGGATGCCTCTAGAAGGGATTTTACTATTAATTCAATTTATGCAGATAGCGATGGTAATTTATTTGATCCATTTGATGGTAAGAAAGATTTGGAGGATGGGTATATTAATTTTATTGGAAATGTAGAAAAAAGAATACAAGAGGATTATTTACGTATTTTAAGATATTTAAGATTTTTTTTAAATTATTCAAAACATAAACATGATCCAGAAATAATAAAAAATATTAAAAAAAATATTGATGGAATTTCAAGTATATCATCTGAAAGGTTAATCGATGAACTAAAAAAAATAACTAGTTCAAATGGATTTTTGAAAATATTTAAAGATAAAGAAAGTTTAGAACTATTAGAAATAATTTTTCCTCAATTAAAAAATATTCAAAATTTTAAAAAATTAAATTCTTACGCATCTAATAATTTTTTAAAAATTGATTTTATATTTTTAATTGCACTTTTAGTAATTGATGGTACCGACAATGCAGATTATTTTCTTTATAAATTTAACATTTCTAAAAAAAACCAGAAAAGATTAAAATTAATAGATCTTTTTTATAGAGAGAAAGTATCTCTAAATAATTTCACGGAGAAAAATTTAAATAAATTTTTCTACTTTAATGGGCGACAGGCTGTAATTGATATAATTAATTTTAAAATTTTTAATTCAAGTAAATTAGAGAAAAAGCTAGTTAAATTGTTAGATACTTATAAAGCAAAAGAAATTCCAACTTTGCCAATAGGGGCTGATCTATTAATGTCTAAATTTAAAATTTCAGAGGGTAAAAACTTAGGTAATAAGTTGAAGAAGATCGAAGAAATTTGGGTTCAAAATGGATTTCAAATTTCAGATAAGCAAGTAGAACAAATAGTTAAAAGTTAAATATATTTTACGTCTTTAATTTCAAAATTTTTTTTACCCGAGGGTGTATTTATTTCAACTAAATCACTTTTATTTTTACCAATCAAACCTTTGCCTATTGGTGATTGAAAAAAAATTAGTTTTTGTTTTAAATCTGCTTCATCTCTTCCAACAATTTTGTAATTAATCTTTTCACCAGTATCTAAATCCTCTAAAAAAACTGTTGATCCAAAAATTACTTTTCCTTCGTTGTTTAGTTTTGTTACATCAATAACGTTTGCTCTTGCAATAATGTCATTGATTTCAGTTATTCTTCCCTCATTATGAGATTGCTCCTCTTTAGCTGCATGATACTCAGCATTTTCTTTAAGGTCCCCATGAGATCTTGCTTCAGCAATAGCTGCAACAATTTCAGGTCTTTTTTTTTCTTTTAAAAAAATTAATTCTTCTTTTAACTTGTCTAATCCATTTAACGTTATTGGTTCTTTATCCATTTCATTTCCATTTTGCAATTGGAGGTAATGACATTAAAATTCCTTCAACATTACCACCAGTTTGTAGTCCAAATTTTGTTCCCCTATCATAGAGCAAATTAAATTCTGCGTATCGACCTCTTTTAATATACTGAAGCTCCTTGTCTTTTAAAGTCCATTTTTTTTTTATTTTTTTTCTAATTATTTCATTAAATAGCATTTGAAATGTAACCCCAACATCCCTTACAAATTTAAAGTCATTTTCAAAATTATTATTTTTGTAATCGAAAAAAATTCCCCCGATTCCTCTTGCTTCTTTTCGGTGAGGTAAATAAAAGTATTCATCACACCACTTTTTATATTTTTTATAATAACTTTTATTATGTCTATCGCACATTGTTTTTAAAATTTTATGAAAATTTTTCTTTTCTTTTTCATCTTTTATTGCTGGCGTCACATCCATACCTCCACCAAACCAATTCTTAGTTGTACAAATAAATCTAGTATTAAAATGCATTGCAGGAATATGAGGATTTTGCATATGCATTACTATTGATATTCCTGAGGCCCAAAATTTAGGATCTTTGCTTGCACCTGGAATATTTTTCTGGAATTCTTTAGGGAATTTTCCATAAACTTTCGAAAAATTAACTCCTACTTTTTCAAAAATTTTTCCATTTTTGAGAATTCTATATTCACCACCACCCTCATCTTTTTTAATACTTCTTTTCCATGAAGTTGACTTAAAATTTTCTTTATTTTTTTCAATTTTTAAAATGTCATCGCATATTGCATTTTGTAATAGCTTAAACCAGTTGCTTGCCAAGTCTTTTTTGATTGAAATATCCATTTTATATTAACTCTATTTGACGTAAACTTTCTGCCAAAACAATGGCAACAGATGATGCAATATTAAGAGATCTTACCTTGTTATTCATTGGTATTTTTAGTCTATTTTTTATTAATTTATGAACCTTTTCGGGCACACCAGCACTTTCTCTTCCAAATAATATTGTATCATCCGGCTTAAATTTAAATTTAGTATAATTTGTTGAACCTTTAGTTGTCATTAATACAATTCTTTGTTTCTCTTTTGCTTCAAAAAATTTTTTTGAACTTTGATAAAACTCTATTTGACTATAGTCCATATAGTCCATAACGACCCTTTTGAAGCGTTTATCTGATATTAGAAAGCCACATGGTTCAATTATTTCTAATTTAGCGCCTAAACAAGCACATGTTCTTATAATTGCTGCTGTATTCTGAGGTATATCAGGCTCGTACAAAGCTATTTTGGGTCTTAAAATTGTTGAATTATGTGTCATTCTTTCAGTAGTAAAATAATTATTTTATATTATATGAATTCGTATATTAACTATTTTAAATCAAAAAGAGATAATAATAAAAGCTACTTTAAGTGTCTGAAAAAAAAAACAAAAAGAAGAGATTTTTTATTTACAGCTACTACAGCCGTAGGTGCTGTTGGAGCTGCAGCAGCAGTATGGCCAATGGTAGATCAAATGAACCCAGACGCCTCTGTTAAAGCTTTAGCCAGCACAGAAGTTGATGTAAGTTCATTAAAACCAGGAAACACAATCACTGTATTGTGGAGAGGTAAACCAGTTTTCATTAGAAGAAGAACTAAAGAAGAAATTGATGAAGCAAGATCAGTGAAAATGGAGGATTTAATTCATCCAGAAAAAGATGAGGATAGAGCCAAAAATCCTGAATGGCTCGTAATGTTAGGAGTTTGTACTCATTTAGGATGTGTACCTTTAAATGATAAAGGAGATTATAAAGGATGGTTTTGTCCATGTCATGGATCTCACTATGACACTTCTGGAAGAATTAGAAAAGGTCCAGCCCCATTGAATATGGAAGTTCCTAAATACGAATTTGTTAATGCTAATACAATTAAGATTGGGTAAATTAAATTTTAATGAGTGATCACGATTACAGACCAAAATCAAAAGTAGGACAGTGGTTCAATGACCGTTTGCCACTTTTAACCCTAGCAAATCATTTAACAGATTACCCGACTCCTAAAAATTTAAATTACTGGTGGACATTCGGTGGAATTTTAACTTTTTGCTTAATCACTCAAATTATTACAGGTTTAACACTTGCAATGCATTACATCGCTCATGCTGATATGGCGTTTGAAAGTGTTGAGCATATTATGCGTGATGTTAATTATGGTTGGTTAATTAGATATATTCATGCAAACGGTGCATCAATGTTCTTCTTAGCAGTATATATTCATATCTTTAGATCATTGTTTTATGGTTCTTATAAAGCACCTAGAGAGATAATTTGGATAATAGGAATTATTATTTACCTGCTTATGATGGCAGCAGCCTTCATGGGTTATGTTTTGCCTTGGGGGCAAATGAGTTTCTGGGGAGCAACTGTAATAACAAATTTATTTAGTGCTATACCTTTAGTTGGAGAAGGAATTGTTACTTGGTTGTGGGGTGGATACTCAGTTGATAATCCGACTTTAACCAGATTTTTTACTTTGCACTATTTAATCCCATTTCTAATTTTAGGGTTGGTGGTATTACACATATGGGCATTGCATGTACCTGGAAATAACAATCCAATAGGTATAGATATTAAAAAACCATCAAAAGACACAGTCCCATTTCATCCTTATATAGTTATTAAAGACGGTTTTGCTTTATTAATGTTTATGATTGTGTTTGCTTTCTTTGTATTCTATGCGCCAAATATTTTAGGACATGCAGATAATTATATCGAAGCAAACCCCATGGTAACGCCAGCTCATATTGTGCCTGAATGGTATCTATTACCGTTTTATGCAATTTTAAGATCTGTTCCAGACAAATTACTAGGTGTTGTGGCAATGTTATCTGCAATATTAATTTTAGCTGTATTACCTTGGTTAGATACATCAAAAATAAGATCTGCAGTTTTTAGACCACTTTATAAACAATTTTATTGGATACTAGTTGCTGATGTTCTAATACTTGGTTACATGGGAGCGATGCCAGCAGAAGGACTTTACTTATTAATAGCAAGAGTGGCTACAGCATATTACTTCTTGCATTTTTTAGTTATTCTTCCTGTTTTAGGATTTAAAGAAAAAACTTTGCCCATACCTTTAAGCATTACAGAACCTGTTCTAGGTGGTTCACCTAATTTGGCTGCTGCCAGAATTAAAGAAAGTAAAATAGAGTAAGGTGAAAAATTTATATAAATTATTTTCTATACTAATCATTATTATTGTCCCAAATTCATATTCTTTTGCTGCAGAAAAAGTAGAATATTTAAAAACTGACTGGAGTTTTAAGGGTTTGTTTGGAAAATTTGATAGAGCTTCTCTTCAAAGAGGGTATCAAGTATATACTGAAGTATGTGCTTCATGTCATTCGATGAAGTACTTAAGTTATAGAAATTTAGCAGAAAAAGGTGGACCAGAATTTTCCGAGGCTCAGGTCAAAGCTATTGCAGCTTCATTTGAAGTTACTGATGGGCCAAATTCTGATGGAGAAATGTTTACAAGACCAGGTAAATTATCTGATAAATTTGTAATGCCATATGAAAATGTAAAAGCAGCTCAAGCAGCAAATGGAGGCGCATACCCACCTGACATGTCTGTTTTGGTAAAAGCGAGAGGTGGTGGTGTTGATTATATCTACTCCTTATTACAAGGGTATGAAGAGGCTCCTAGTAATGTCTCTTTAGATGATGGAGTTTATTATAATAAATATATGTATGGTAATAAAATTAGAATGTCTGCTCCTTTATCAGAGGGGTTGGTAGAGTATGGTGATGGCACTAGTGCTACAGTTGAGCAAATGTCAAAAGATGTAACAACTTTTTTAATGTGGTCTGCTGAACCTCATTTAGAAGCTAGACACCAAATGGGCTTTAAAGCGATTGTCTATTTAATAATTCTTACTACTTTAGTTTATTTCAGTATGAAAAAAATCTGGTCACGTGTTAAATCTGAAATTTAAAACATCTCCATCTTTCACAATATAGTCTTTCCCTTCCAATCTCATTTTTCCATTAGCTTTAGAATTTACCCATCCATCATTAGCTACGAAATCTTCATAAGATATAGTTTCAGCTCTAATAAACCCTTTTTCGAAATCTGTATGAATTTCCCCTGCAGCCTTAGGAGCAGTACAATTTTTTTGAATAGTCCAGGCTCTTGTTTCTTCCGGTCCGGAAGTAAAATATGTATCTAGTTCTAATATATTATAACCTTTTTGAATTAACATTGCTAATCCAGTATCTTTTAAACCAATCATATCCATATAATTTTTTTTTTCTTCAATAGCTAATTCATTAATTTGATTTTCTATATCTGCAGAAATAATTAATGTGTTTTCTTCACTAAATTTTTCTATAAATTTTTTTGTGTACTCGTTACCATTCTGGACGCTTTGTTCATCGACATTGCAAACAAATATTTTAGGTTTAATTGAAAGTAATCCACTTTGATTAAGTTGTTTTTTTTCAAATTGAGACTTTAAAATAGAAATATCTTTGCCATTATTGATACAATCTAAAGCAATCTCTAAAATTTTAATTTGTTCTTCATCAACATTTTTTTTATTATTTTTCTCTAATCTTTTTTGAATTGACTCCAAGTCAGCAAGCATCATTTCAGTTTCTATTATTTCAAGATCTCTTACTGGATCTACATTAGGATTAACATTCTGGATATCGTCAGAATCAAAACATCTGATCATATGAATAACAGCATCGACTTCTCTAATATGTGAAAGAAATTTATTACCCAATCCCTCACCTTTAGATGCACCTTTAACAAGGCCAGCAATATCTACAAAAGAAATTGTCGTATTGATTATTTTTTTTGAATTTGAGATTTTTGATAATTTATCTAATCTTTTGTCAGGAACAGGAACTACACCTACATTTGGATCAATTGTACAAAAAGGAAAATTAGCTGCTTGAGCCTTACTTGAATTAGTTAAAGCATTGAATAGGGTAGATTTACCAACATTTGGCAAACCAACAATTCCACATTTAAAACTCATTATTTATTATTTACAGTGCTAGAAAATAAATCCAGTTTTTTCTCTATAAGAATAGAAATAGAATCTGAAATGCTGGATTTAATTTTTTCTAATTCAAGCATTTCATCTTCATCAAAGTTTTGCAGAACAAAGTCACCAACTTCTACATTGTCTTTAGGTTTGCCAATTCCTATTCTTACTCTTGAATAGTCTTGGCCTATGAATTTATCTATCGAAGCAATTCCATTGTGACCAGCACTAGACCCACCAAATTTTGCTTTAATTTTTCCAAATTCCACATCTAAATCATCATGAAATACAATTACGTCTGTAGCGTTTATTTTGAAATACTCAATTAACTCTCTTATACAAATTCCTGAGTTATTCATGAAAGTTAATGGTTTGATTGCATAGATTTTCTTTTCTGCAATATTTCCTGTTGTAAGTAACCCTTTAAATTTTGGTTTTTGTTTTGATAAACCAAATTTTTTATTAATTGTATCTATAATTTTGAATCCAACATTATGTCTATTATTTTCACTGTCAGGTGTTGGATTTCCTAGGCCTACAAATAAAAGCATAAAAGTATGATTAATAGAAAATTAATTTCAATTTAAGTGCTTATTTTTTTTCTTCAGCAGGTTTTTTATCTTCACCTTCTTTTTTCTCACCTTCAGCTGACGGTTTATCACCATCTGCTGCAGCTGCTGTTTCAGCTCCTTCTTCACCTTCTGCAGCTTCTGCTTCAGCAGGTTTTTCTGGCTCCCTCATTACTGTAGGCGCTGCAAGGGTTGCAATAACAAAGTCTCTTCCTTGAATAGTAGGAACTACATCGTCTTCTAAATTTATTGATGAGATTTTAAAACTTTCACCTATATCTACACCCTCAAGATCTATTACTAAATTTTCAGGAATCTTTTCACTTGGGCATTTTAATTCAACTTTTCTTCTAACTATATTCAACACTCCGCCTTTTTTTAATCCAGGTGATTTTTCATGATTAATAAAATTAACTGGAACTTCAATTCTAATTTTCAAACCAGGTACAACCCTTAAAAAATCCACATGAGTTGGTTCATCTGAAATTATGTCGTATTTAATTTCTCTTGGAAGTACATTTTGTGGTTTCCCATCAACATTAATAGTTAAAATTGTCGATAAAAAATTTTCATCCAAAAATGATTTAAGTAATTTTTTTGAAATAGAGATCTTTTCATTTTGGGCTTCACCACCATAAATAATAGCTGGAACATTCCCATTTGTTCTTAAAAGGTTTAATTCACCCTTAGTTTTTGTATTTCTAGTATTAGCTTCAATAGAATTCATAAAAAAAAAGTCTTTTATCTCAAGTTCCTTAATAACTCAAGGTATTTATTTGAATAAATCTGATACTGATGTTGAATTAGATATTCTTTTAATTGCTTCTCCCATAAGGCTTGAAATTGATAGAACCTCAATGTTTTTTGCACCTTTAACTCTGCTATTGTTATCGATCGTATCAGTAATTACCAAATTTTTAATTACTGAATTTTTAATTTTTTTTACAGCCTCTCCACTAAGTACACCGTGAGTTATATACACATAAACTTCTTTCGCGCCTCTATATTTAAGAGCCTTAGCTGCATTTACTATTGTTCCACCTGAGTCGATTATATCATCAACAATAATACAAGTTTTTCCTTTTACGTCTCCAATGATATTCATTACTTGAGATTGTCCTGGTTTTGGTCTTCTTTTATCTACAATAGCCAATCCAACATTTAAAATTTTACCTAGTGCTCTAGCTCTTTCAGTCCCACCTACATCTGGAGCAACACAAATAAGGTTTTTACTTTTTATCTTTTTTTTTGCATGTCTTGCAAAAATAGGTGTTGCGAACAAGTTGTCTACAGGTATATCAAAAAATCCTTGAATTTGACCTGCGTGCAAATCAACAGTGACAACTCTATCTGCTCCTGCTTTAGTAATTAGATTTGAGACAAGCTTAGCTGATATCGATGTTCTTGGTGCAACTTTTCTATCCTGTCTTGCATAACCAAAATAAGGGATAACTGCAGTAATATTTTTTGCTGACGATCTCTTAAGTGCATCAATACATAACAGTAGTTCCATTAAGTTATCATTTGCAGGAGATGAAACAGATTGAATTAAAAAAATACTATTGCCTCTAATATTTTCATTAATTTCAACATAGATTTCTCCGTCAGAAAAATTTCTAATGCTAGAGTTAACTAATTTAGATTTAAGATATTTAGCAATATTCTTGCTTAATGGTTTGTTACTATTTCCGGATAATAATTTCATTAAAAAAGGTTAATTAAGCATAATTATTGAAATATTTCTACCATAATCATCATGATTCAGTCTCAATGCTCTTCTCGCACTAAAAAAATTATTATTAATATCGAATGTATCTATGTTTATGGATTCAATATTTTTTATTTTATTCTTTAAAAGACATGATTTTACATATTTGGGTAAATCAAAATAAAGCTTTTTGTACTTAATTCTAAAAAATTTATTATTTTTTTTATCTTTTTTAATAAATTTTCTTTTAAAGTCTTTTTTAACTTCATAATTTTTAGCCGAGATAGCAGGTCCGATAGCTGCGGTAATATTTCTAGGATTAGATCCTTTTTTAATTATGAATTGGATTACCCTGCTAATTATATCCTTGTATGCACCTTTCCATCCAGCGTGAATTGCTGCAATTAATTTTGTTTTTTCATCACAGATTAAAATTGGTACACAGTCTGCGGTTAAAACACCAATAGGTATGTTTTTTTGGTTTGTAATTACTGCGTCTGCTTTTGGTTTTGATTTAAATTTATTTTTTTCATTTATATAAACAAATTTATTACTGTGCATTTGATGAAGCAAAAAAATATTTTTAGCGGTGTTTTTAATTTTTTTTTTAACTATTTGTAAATTTTTTTTAACATCTGATGGATTGTCTTTAGAACCAGGACCACAGTTTAAACTTTTATAAATTTTTTTTGACTTACCACCAGATCTATTAAAAAACCCGTGTTTTATACTTTTAATTTTCAATAGTTTTTTTGATTTTATCAATTTTGAAAACCAGTTCTAAATTTATTTTTTTTATTCTTTATAAGCATGACTTTGAATATTTCACCCATTTGTTTTTCATCTATTAAACGTCTTACTCTATAAAATAAATCCGCTTTTTTAGAAAATGCTATATTTTTGCTGATTATTTCTGCTCTCTGAAGAATACCCATACTTGTTAAAAATTTTTTTTGATTTGTAAAAATTGAATTAATTTCTTTAAACTGATTAATAAATTTCTCAAAAGAATTAAAATTTATATTGTAAGTAATATCAGAGTCTCCAATATTTTCTAAAATGTTAGAATATTTGTGATTATTTACTGCCTGAAGAGTTTCATGCATTTTGCTGTCTGCATATCCATAGTCAATAACCAACATTCCTCCATCATTTTTTTGTATTAAATCGCAAATTATTTTTAAATATTTAAATGTATCTGGTGAGTATTCTATAATGTCCTGATTTTTTGATATTTCAAAATTTAGATGTTTTTCTATTTTTTCTATATCAATTTTTTCTTCTTTAAACTCAGCCTTTTTAGGATCATTCAAATTCACAAATCTTTCAAACCAACCACCTTTTTTTTTAAAAAATTGTTTTATTGGTATTGCATCAAAGAATTCATTAGCTAAAAAAATTGTAGGGTTTGAATTTATTTTTTCTATATCTTTTAACCATGAAAATTTTTTAGATTTTAAATTTTTTTTTTGTTCATTTATTAAAAAATCACTTTTTTCATGAATTACAAAATTGCAGGCATTGTAACACTCGGGAAAATTCATAAGAGTCTCATCTATGACTTTCATCATTTCGCCATTTCCAGCTCCTAGTTCTAACAAATTAAATTTTTTCGGAGAGCCTATACTTTTCCAAAAAGTAATTGTCCAAATTGCAATTATTTCTGAAAATAATCTTGTGATGTTAGGAGCAGTAATAAAGTCTCCATCTTCACCAAAAGGATTCTTTTTCATATAATAACCATTATCCTTATCGTAAAGAGCTAAATTTATAAATTGATCTAATGGTAAATTATTTGTCTTAGCGAGTTTCATATTTTAAATAAAATAAGATTACCCCTGATAGTATAAATATTAAACTTACTACTTGCCCCATCGATAAGTTTAAAAATATATAACCTAGCTGTTCATCTGGTACTCTAAAAAATTCAACAATAAATCTGAAGATTGAGTAAATAATTAAAAATAATCCTGAAATTAAACCAGGTTTGTTTGAAAATTTATTTCTAAAATAAATTAATAATAAAAATAGAAATAAACCTTCCAATAGTGCTTCGTATAATTGTGAGGGATGTCTAGGAAGATTATCTATCTGAATAAATATTACTGCCCAGGGTACATTTGTTATAGTTCCATATAACTCTGAATTTATAAAGTTTGCAATTCTTCCAAAAAATAATCCGACTGGAGCTACTAAAGCGACAATATCCATATATAAAAATGGATTTTGATTATTTTTTTTAGCAAAAATTATACTTACAAAAATAACTCCAATTAAACCACCATGGAAGGACATTCCGCCTTGCCAAATTTTAAATATATCTAATGGATTATTTACATAAAAACTTAAATTATAAATCAAAATGTAACCAAATCTGCCTCCTAAAATTATACCTATAATTAAAAAGGTTAAATAATCATCAAATTTATTTTTAATTTCTATATTTTGGATATATAGTTTTTTAGCGAGTATCCAGCCCAATATGATTCCAAATATATAAGCTAGAGAATACCACCTGATTTCTAAAGAAAATATTTCTAAGGCTACTGGGTCAAAATTATTAATGAACATTTTTAATAATACTTATAGTGTATATCTTAAATATGAAAAATTCTAAATTTATAATTGATAAATTTGCCAAATTAATAGAGCAGGGACTAGTATCTTCAAAAGATTTAACCACAGAATTATTTAATATCTTAAAATCTAAAAGAGATGAGTTTGTTTTTAAAATGAAACTTACAAGTAAAGATGAATTTGAAGTTCTCTCAAAACGAGTTGAGAATCTAGAAAATAAAATAAATAAACTAGAGAAAAAAAAAAATAAAAAAGTTAAACGGGTAAGAAAATCTTAACTCTTAATCCATCCATTTTTGACTTTTCTAGCATTATATTTCCTCCATGAGATTTAATAATATCTGATGCAATTGACAAACCAAGGCCAACACTTGATTTAGAGTCTGCACGACCTTTATCTATTTTATAGAAAGGTTTAAATACATTTTCGTACTCATTTTTTGATATTCCTGGCCCATCATCATCTATAATGATGAACAAGTTTGTATTTTTTTTATTTAAGCTAATTTCAACCTTGTTTGCATATTTTAGAGCATTATCTATCAAATTATTAAGAGATCTATTAATTAAATTCTTCCTGCCATTATAGTAAATTCTTGGTATTAGATTGTGTGAAATATTTTTATTATTATATTTTTTAATAACTTCTGAAATTAATTCAGAGAGATTAAACATTTCATCTTTTTCTATATAGGATGAGCTAGTAAATTGAAGATATTCATTAAGCATTTTTTCCATTTCATTTATATCTTCTGTTAATTTTTTTACTGTATCTTTGTCTTTTATAAATGCAGTTTGTAGCTTCATTCTTGTCAAAGGAGTTCTTAAATCATGACTTATTCCTGATAACATTTCTGTTCTTTGATTAAGATGTCTCTCAATTCTTTTTCTCATTTTGTCAAATTCATGACCCGCCTGCCTGATTTCAAGAGCACCTGAAGGCCTAAATTCTTCTATATTTTCACCTTTACCAAATCTTTCTGCAGCACGAGCTAAATTTGTTATTGGTCTTGTCTGATTTTTTAAAAATATAAGGGAAATTATTACCATTATAAAAGCTGGAACTGTTATCCAAAGAGCAAATATCCTTGCCGATGAACTTGCTACTCTATCTTTTGGAACTAAAAATTTAAAATATCCTTCCTCATATTTAATTCTTAAATCAACAAGTTCTTTATAGTTAGTTGTATCAAACCAATATCCACCTGATACAAATTTAGATTTTAATTCTCTTCTTAAAGTTCTATCTATTGGACTAAACCATCTTTCATTAATTATATTTTGTATTTCTTCGTCATTAATTAGCTCTATATTTAAATCTAAAAATAATGAAAAAAGGTTGGTTATTTCTTCTTTGTTAGAATTTTCACTTTTATAGGCTTCTATAAATACACTGATTTCATTAACCAATGTTCTTGTCATACCTTTATTAGTTTTAATCCACAAACTATCAAAAAAAACAACTGTAATTAGTAATTGAAGTGTAATTACTGGTACTGCAACAATTAAAAGAGCTCTATAAAATAATCTTTTGGGTAAAATTTTTTTTAGATTTTTACTCAATCCAGAGAACATAGCCTGCTCCTCTTATTGTTTGTAAAAATTTTGGGTTTTTTGGATCAATCTCAATTTTTTTTCTTAAACGAGTTATAATTACATCAATAGATCTTTCCTTATCTAAATTAATAAGTTCACCTATAGCTTCTCTTGAGAAAGTTTTTCCTGGATTATTAATCATTTTTTCTAAAATTATTTTTTCTGTATTATTAATTTTGAATTCTTTATTATTTTTTATAATTAAAAGTTTATTTAAATCTATTTTGACATTTTCAAAATCTATTACCCTTTTTAGTTCAATTTTGATTGTCTTATTTAATATATTTTGAATTCTTAAAATTAGCTCTTTTGGTTCAAAAGGTTTAGGTAGGTAATCGTCAGCCCCTATCTCAAGTCCTTCTATTCTTTCACTTGGTTGTCCTTTAGCAGTTAAAAGTATTATCGGAGTTTCTAATTTTTTATTATCATTAATGAAATCTAAGCCACTTTTTCCTGGCATCATTATATCTAATATAATTAAATCAAATTTTATAATTTTAATTTTTTCTAAAGCATCTTCTGCGTTTTCAGCAGTTGTAACCAAATATTTATTTTCATTTAAGTATTGTTTAACTAGGGATCTAATACCATCATCGTCGTCGACAACTAAAATATGTGCAATAAATTTATCCATTAATAATTTTATTTAATACATTATCAAAATTAATTACTTCCTCAGATTTTGAATTTAATAATGCATTATAAATTCTTTTTTTTTGTAAATTAAAAATTTCACCAAATATTTTCTTTCCTTTATCATTGAGGTAAACATGTTTAATTCTCGTATCCTGATCATCCTTTTTAAAGATAATTATATCAAGTTTAATTAAATCCTTTAAAACTCGGTTTAAGCTTTGTTTGGTTACTTTTAATCTTTTAAGAAGTTCTGAAATTGAAATACCTTCATACATGGATAATAAATGGATAACTTTATGATGAGCCAAACCAATAGAATATTTATTAAGTATTTTTTTTGAGTCAGAGAAGGTTTCTCTGTAACTTACAAATAATTTTTCAATTAGGTCTTTAAGCTGTTCATCTTTTAAATATAAAAGTTCTTTCATTATAGGTAAGTTATATTGACATATTCAAGATACAAAGATATTTCTTATTTATAAATAAAAAATTTTCAAACATGATACCTTACGACAAAAGATCTGGAAAAATATGGTACAATAACGAATTAGTTGATTGGGGAGATGTAAAATTACATGTTCTTAGTCATGGAATGCACTATGCAAGTTGTGTATTTGAAGGAGAAAGAGTCTACGATGGTGATATTTTTAAATTAGAAGAACATACTGCTAGATTTTTTCATTCAGCAAGAAGAATGGGATTTGAAATACCATATAGTGAAGAAGAAATAAATATTGCATCAAAGAAAATTGTTGCAACACAAAATGTTGAAAATGGATATGTAAGACCAGTTGCATGGAGAGGCAGTGAAATGATGGCCATTTCTGCTCAAAAAACAAAAATTCATGTTGCAATAGCAACTTGGGAGTGGGGATCTTATTTTGATCCAAAACTTAAAGTTGAAGGTATCAAATTGAATATATCAAATTGGAGAAGACCTGCACCCAATACAATACCATGGGATACAAAAGCATCAGGACTTTATATGATTTGTACTCTTTCAAAGCATGAGGCAGAAAAACAAGGATATACAGATTCTTTGATGCTTGATCATGAGGGAAATATTGCAGAAGCAACTGGTGCAAATATTTTTTTTAAAGATAAGAATGGAGAAATACACACTCCAATTCCAGATTCTTTTTTAGACGGTATTACACGAAGAACAGTAATTGAAATCGCCAAATCAAAAAATATTAAGGTACATGAAAGAAAAATAAGTCCGAGTGAACTACCAAATTTTGAAGGTTGTTTTCTGACAGGTACTGCTGCAGAAGTAACCCCAGTTTCTTGTATTGCCGAAAATCAATTTAAAGTTTGTAAAACAATAATTGATTTAAATGAGAGTTATCAGGTATTGGTAAGAAAGAAAAAAGCAGCTTAGTCTTTATTATCCTCTGACATAGCGTGATCAATACCTTTCCGCATATAGTCGTAACCAGTGTAAAGAGTCAAGGCAGCAGACAACCATAAAAGAATAATTCCTATTGTTTGAGCGTTATAATCTTGAAAATTAATTATTTTATTTCCAGTGTCTCCAGATAATAAAAGACCAATAGAGACCATTTGCAAAACAGTTTTAAGCTTAGCAAGACTAGATACAGGAAGTTTTATTTTCCCTTTAGCTAAAAATTCTCTTAAACCTGAAATTAGAATTTCTCTCGTTAATATGATTATAGCAGCTATGACTTCATAATTTCTAATAGTTCCATCCATAACTAAAAGAATTAAGGCTGTTGCTACTATAATTTTATCAGCTATAGGATCTAATAACTCCCCTAGCTTAGACTCTACTCCAAACATTCTTGCCAACATCCCATCTAAAAAATCAGTAAAAGATGCAATTATAAACAATATAAGGGCAGTTAAATCTCCATAAAATCCAGGTAAATAAAATGCTAAAACAAAAAAAGGAACAATTATTATTCGCCCTATCGTTAATATATTTGGAATTTTTTTTAACATAATTATTCGTGAAAGAAATTATATATCTTTTTTGCCACTTTTTCCTCAACACCTTCAACAGATTTTATTTCATCTAAACTTGCAGACTCTACTGATCTAGCTGATCCAAAATGGTTTAATAAAGCTCTTTTTCTTATGGCTCCAATTCCATCGATTTGGTCCAACAAAGATTTGCTTATACCTCTTTTTCTCTTTGCTCTATGAGCACTTATCGCAAATCTATGTGCTTCATCTCTAATTCTTTGAAGGAAAAATAGGGTAGGGTCGTTTCTTGTAAATTTGTATTCTTTACCATTGTGAAAAAAGGTTTCATTTCCACTATTTCTAAACTTACCTTTTGCTATTGCAATAATTGGGATATCGTGAAGACCGAGTTCGTTAAGACTTTCTCTAGCGACTGAATATTGACCTTTACCTCCATCAATAAGAACTAAATCAGGAAATGTAAGGTAATTATCTTTTTCTTGAACTGCTCTTTTAAATCTTCTATTTAATACCTCTCTCATCATTCCATAATCATCTTGCTCGTTTTTTTTGTGTTTTATATTAAATTTTCTGTATCTTTTTTTTATAAACCCTTCATCTCCATAAGCAATTAATGCTCCAACACTATTTGTACCTTGAATGTGACTGTTATCATAAACTTCAATTAAATTTATATTAGTTTCTAAATTAAATTTTTGGGCTACAGCATCAAATAATTCTTTATTATTCTGACTTTCATAAAGTTTTCTATTAAGACTATCTTTTGCATTTTTAATTGCTTGATTAATTACTTTTAGTTTTGATCCTTTTTTTGCAACTGAAATATTTATCTGTTTACCTTCTTTTTGTGTCAGTGTTTTTTCAATTAATGTTTTTTCTTTTATTTCTTCTGAAAGAATAACTGATGAAGGAACACTTTTATTTTCATAAAATTGTGAAACAAATGAATTTAATATCTCACTAAATTTTTCATCTGGATCATGTTTTGGAAAAAAAGCTTGGTTACCCCAATTTTGTTTTGATCTGTAAAAAAATACTTGAATACAAGTTTTTCCAGACTCTTTGTATCCAGCAATTACATCTGCTTCAACTAAATTTGCCTCATTAATTCTTTGAGAGGATTGAATTATATTTAGAGCCTTAATCCTATCTCTTAATATTACAGCTTTTTCAAAATCAAGATCCTCACTTGCTTTTTCCATCTGATTAGAAAGATTTTTTTGAATTTTTCTAGATTTACCTGAAACAAATTCAATAGCATCTTCTACTGTTTGATTATATTCCTCTTTTTTTACATAACCCACACAAGGTCCGGAACATCTTTTTATTTGATATAAAATACATGGTCTTTCTCTGTTTTTGAAAACGGTGTCATCACAAACTCTTAAATGAAAAATCTTTTGAATCATTTTGATTGTCCAATTAGCCGAACCAGCAGAAGCAAAAGGTCCAAAATAAAAACCTTCTTTTGTTTTTTTTCCTCTATGTCTTTTTATTTGAGGCCACTTATCTTTATTGCCAATAAATATAAATGGAAATGACTTGTCATCACGTAATAGGATATTAAATTTTGGTTTATGTTTTTTAATTAAATTTGCTTCTAAAAGTAATGCTTCACTTTCATTAGATGTTGTTGTTATCTCTAATTTTCTTGTTTGAGACAACATTCGTTCAGTTCTAATTATATGATTTTTTTCTGCAACATAACTCTTTAATCTATTAGGTAAGTTTTTGGCTTTACCCACATAAAGAATTTCATTCTTTTCATTAAGCATCCTATATACACCTGGAAGTTTTGGTACTAGAGGTAGCTCTTTTTTAATTACTTCTTTTCCTATTTCAGAGCTTATCATGGCTTCTCTTTTTGGTAATTTGAATACCAACAGATGAACACTGTTTTAAGATTTCTAATTTTTCAATTTTTAACATTATTTTAGCAATTCTTTTGTCTTTAAATAATTCATCAAAAACTGCTTCGGCTAAAGTTTCTAAAAAATTATAGTGTTTCTTTTTTACGAGTTTAGTTATTAATTTTACAATTGTTCCATAATTCACAATTGATTTTATATCCTTATCACTTGATGGTTTTTTATCTTCATAGTCAATCTCCAGACTAAATTTTACCTTCTGTGGTTTTTCTTTTTCAAAATCGTAATAACCAAGTTTTAAATCTAAAATTAACTCATTAATTAGAATTTTTTTCTCATAATTAAATAAAGTTTTATTTTTATCTATTTTGACAATTTTTAAATTATTTTTTTTCATTCTTTGCCCATTACATCTGGTGTTTGCCAGTTAAGGTTTTGACCACTGTCAATAGCCAAAACTTGACCAGTAATAGATATATTTTTAATAAAAAAGTCAACAGCATTACATATTTGGTCTACATCAACTTGTCTTTTTAGTGGGGTTGCTAAATATTGTTTTTTAAAATGTTTTACAGATTGTCTTTGATTTTTAATAGTAGGTCCAGGTGCAATAGCATTTACTCTTACATTTGGAGCCAAGCTCATAGCGCTAGTTTTTGTTAAAGTATACAAACCAGTTTTACTTATAGTGTAAGAAAAAAAGTAAGGGGTTAATTTAAACACCCTTTGATCTATAATATTTATAATATTGTTATTCCCTTTCCTTACATTTTTCGCAAATTCTTTAGATAATAATGCTGGTGTTCTTAAATTAGTTCTAAGATGTTGTCCCCAGCTATCTGTTGTAAAATTTTCTAATTTATCATTTTCAAATAAAGAGGCATTGTTAATTAAACAATCAAAATATTTAAGTTTAGATTTTGCATATTTTACAATTTTATTTACATCATTTTCTTTACTTAAATCACCTTTGACTAAGTAAACTTTTGTACCTTCATTAGATAACTCTTTTTTTAATTTTTCTGCTTTTAATTTTGATTTGTTATAATGGATTAAGATTTCTATATTAGGACCAGATAATTTTCTTGCAATCGCAGCACCCATTCGAGTTGCTCCACCAGTAATAATTATTTTCCGTGCTTCCATTTTTTATCTCTTTTTTTTGTAACTTTAGTGCCTGGCATACCCATAGTTGATCTACCTTTTGGATAAAGCTTATTTTTTACATCATACTGCCTTATTTTTGGATTTAATGTAATTTCTAATTCAGTACTTTCTAATTTTCTTATTTCATCTCGTATTTTAGCTGCTTCCTCAAACTCTAAATTAGATGCTGCCTCTTTCATTTTTTTATCCAAGCCTTTGAGATGTTTTTTAAGATTTCCACCAATATTTGAACCCTCGCTTATTTTGACGTAATCTTTCTCATAGACACTTTCTAGAATATCGCTGATATCTTTTTTTACCGACTTTGCATCTATTTTGTGTTTCTTGTTATAAGCTAATTGAATTTTTCTTCTTCTATCAGTTTCAGCAATTGCTTTTTTTATACTTTTTGTCTCTTTGTCAGCATATAAAATTACTTTGCCATCGACGTTTCGTGCTGCTCTTCCTATTGTCTGTATTAAAGAAGTTTCAGATCTCAAAAAACCTTCCTTATCAGCATCTAAAATTCCAACTAATGCACATTCAGGAATATCTAATCCTTCTCTCAATAAATTAATACCAACCAAAACATCAAATACACCCATTCTTAAATCTCGCATAATTTCAATTCTTTCTAGTGTATCAATATCTGAGTGCAGGTATCTTACTTTGACTCCATTCTCATGAAGATATTCTGTTAAATCCTCAGCCATTTTTTTAGTTAGTGTGGTTACTAATACTCTATGATTATTTTCTATAACTCGTTTACATTCATGCATTAAATCATCCACTTGATTTTTTGCAGGTCTTATTTCTACAGGAGGATCAATTAACCCTGTTGGTCTAATTACCTGATCTATAAAATTACCTTTTGTTTGTTCTAGTTCCCATGGACCAGGCGTTGCTGAAACAAATACTGTTTGGGTTCTCATTAAGTCCCATTCTTCAAATTTTAATGGTCTATTATCCATACACGAAGGAAGTCTAAATCCATATTCTGCTAGAGTACTTTTTCTTGATCTATCTCCTTTATACATTCCATTAAGTTGAGGAACTGTAACGTGGCACTCATCTACAAATATTAAAGTATTATCAGGGAAGTATTCAAAAAGAGTAGGAGGGGGTTCGCCTGGTTTTCTTCCTGACAAAAATCTTGAATAGTTTTCAATACCAGCACAAGATCCAGTTGCCTCAATCATTTCAAGATCAAATTTAGTTCTTTCTTCCAATCTTTGTGCCTCTAATAATTTATTTTCAGCACGGTGTTTTTTTAAAGTAGCTTCTAATTCTTTTTTTATATTAATTACTGCTTGCTCAATCGTAGGTTTTGGAGTGATGTAGTGACTATTGGCATAAACTTTTACCAAACTTAATTCTCTTACTTTATCACCTGTTAAAGGATCAAATTCTTCTATCTGTTCAAGTTTATCTCCAAACAAACACAATCTCCACGCTCTATCCTCTAAGTGTGATGGAAAAATTTCTAAGTATTCTCCTCTTGCTCTAAATGTACCTCTATAAAAATTTTGATCATTACGTTTGTATTGGAGAGCGACTAAAGACTTAATTATTTCTTCTCTATTATAATCATAATTTTTTTGGAGTGTTAAAGTCATTTTGCTATATGCTTCAACAGATCCAAGACCATAAATACAAGAAACGCTCGCAACAATTAATACATCATCTCTTTCTAATAGAGATCTTGTTGCAGAGTGTCTCATCCTATCAATTTGTTCATTAATTGAGGCCTCTTTCTCAATATACGTGTCCGATCTTGGTACATAAGCCTCAGGAGTGTAATAGTCATAGTATGAAACGAAATATTCAACAGCATTGTCAGGAAAAAAGGTTTTCATTTCCCCATAAAGTTGAGCAGCAAGTGTTTTATTTGGAGCCAATATCAAGGCAGGTCTATTAGTAGCTTCAATAACTTTAGCCATAGTAAAAGTTTTTCCAGATCCTGTTACACCAAGTAAAACTTGATTAAATTGATCTTTATTAGCACCATTAACTAATTTTTTAATTGCTTCAGGCTGGTCACCAGCAGGTTTAAAATCAGATTTAATTTTGAATTTTTTTCCACCTTCAAGTTTTCCACCTATTTTTGGATTTTTACTCTGTATATCTGTAATTAAATCTTGATAAGTATTTTCCATATATTAAACAACGTAGTAGAATTTATTTATATTTCAATGAGCATAATATCAGACAGTTTAAAGAAGATTAAACCATCGCCTACTGTTGCTGTAACTCAAAAAGCAAGAGAATTAAAAGCAGCTGGAAAAGATGTCATTGGTCTAGGTGCAGGCGAGCCAGATTTTGATACCCCAGACAATATTAAACAAGCAGCTATAAAGGCAATAAATGATGGTGACACTAAATATACACCAGTTGATGGTACACCAGCATTAAAGAAAGCAATCGTAGAAAAATTCAAAAAAGAAAATAATTTAGATTATACAACTGATCAAATTACAGTTGGTGCGGGCGGTAAGCATGTAATTTATAATGCGATGATGGCTACTTTAAATGAGGGAGATGAAGTTATAGTTCCTGCTCCTTATTGGGTTTCTTATCCAGATATGGTTTTATTAGCAGGTGGAAAACCTGTAATAATGGAATGTGATGAGAGACAGGCTTTTAAAATAAATCCATCAGATTTAGAAAAATTTATAACTCCAAAAACAAAATGGATAATATTGAACTCACCTTCAAACCCAACTGGAGCATGTTATACAGAACAAGACATTAAAGCAATTGCTGCAGTTTTAGAAAAATATAGTCACGTATATATTTTAAGTGACGATATTTACGAGCATGTAACCTATGATAATTTTAAGTTTTTTACTATAGCTCAGATAAACAGTTTAAAAGAAAGAGTACTGACAATGAATGGTGTAAGTAAAGCTTATTCTATGACTGGTTGGAGAATAGGATATGCAGCTGGACCAAAGGATATTATTAAAGCAATTGCAAAAATACAATCACAATCAACAACAAATCCATCTTCTATAAGCCAAGCTGCTGCAGTTGAGGCACTAAACGGTACTCAAGATTTTATTAAAGAAAGAGCAAGTTCTTTTCAAGAAAGAAGAGATTTTGTTGTAAAGTCACTAAATGATATAGATGGTATCGAATGTTTGAATCCAGATGGAGCATTTTATGTTTTTCCAAGTTGTAAAGATTTGATGGGTAAAAAAGACTCAAATGGAAATGAAATAAAAACAGATACTGATTTTGTTAAATTATTATTAGAGAATAGTGGAATAGCTGTGGTTCAGGGGTCAGCTTTTGGATTAGAAGGTTTCTTTAGAATTTCTTATGCAACATCAATGGATAATCTTAAGAAAGCAATGGATAAAATATCTAGTTTTTGTAAATCCTTAAGTTAATGAAAACAGCCTTAGTCTTTGGTTCAACAGGTTTAGTTGGTGGACATCTTATTAATCAACTTATTTTGAATTCAAATTATTCAAAAATAAAAATTTTTGTTCGTTCAAAAATAGAAATTAGCGATCCAAAAATTAAAATAATTGAAACTGATTTTAATGATTTGGAAAAGAATAGAAATGATATCACAGGTGAAGACTGTTTTTTTTGTATTGGTACAACAAGAAAAAATTCACCTAATCAAAATGAATATGAAAGAATTGAACTAAATATTCCTAAACAAATTGCCCAAATCGCCAAATCAAATTTAATTAAATCTTTTTTTTTTGTTTCATCTGGGTATGCAGACCCCAAAAGCTCAGGTGATTATTTAAAATTCAAAGGATTGGTTGAAGAGGAAATTAAAAATCTAAATTTTGATAAAATTGGTATTATGAGACCATCCTTCTTATTGGGATATAGAAAAGAAAAAAGAATAGGCGAGAAACTTGGTATAATATTATTCAAACTTTTAACCCCAATATTAGTTGGACCTTTAAGAAAAATGAGACCCATAAGGGCAGAAATAGTCGCCAAAGCAATGGTAAAGTTGGCAAATGAAAATATTAATCAAAGTATATTTGAATCAAACGAAATTGTTGAATTAGTGAGATAAGAATTTTTCAGCTTCTAATGCTGCCATACACCCCATTCCTGCAGCGGTTACAGCTTGTCTAAATGTTTTGTCTTTTACATCTCCAGCAGCATAAACACCAGGAACATTTGTCTCTGTAGAATCTGGTTTAGTAACTAAATAACCTTCAGTGTCCATTTCCAACTGATCTTTAAAAAGTTTAGTTGCAGGATCGTGACCAATTGCAATGAAAACACCATCTAGTTTTAATTCTTCTATATTATTTGTTTTTACATTTTTAATTTTTAAACCTTTAACATTTTTAGGATCTTTATCTCCAATTACATCTTCAACTACTGAATCCCAAATAATTTCTATTTTTTTATTTTCCATTAATTTTTTTTGAAGCATTTTTTCAGCTCTTAGACTATCTCTTCTATGAATTAATTTTACTTTTGAAGCAAACTTTGTAAGAAACATTGCTTCCTCTACGGCAGCATTTCCTCCACCAACTACAGCAACTTCTTTATCTTTAAAAAAGAAACCATCACATGTAGCACATGCTGAAACACCAAAACCTCTAAATTCCTGTTCTGATTTTATATTTAACCATCTAGCTTGTGCCCCAGTAGATATAATAATACTATCAGCAGTGTATTTCTGACCACTATCACCAATTGCTTCAAACGGTGAGCTTTTTAAATTTACAGATCCAATATGGTCTTCAATCATTTGAGTTCCAACAGCTTTTGCTTGTTCTTTCATCTGATCCATTAACCATGGTCCTTGAATAACTTCAGAAAATCCTGGATAATTTTCAACATCAGTTGTAGTCGTTAATTGTCCTCCTGGCTCAGATCCATAAACCAAAATTGGATTTAACATTGCACGAGCAGCATAAACTGCTGCAGTGTATCCGGCAGGGCCGGATCCAATTATTAACACTTTTGTGTGTTTAGTTGGATTTTGACTCATATGAAAGCTATATAGTGATTAATGTCTAAATTAAAAGGTATTTTATTAACCCAGGGAATGCATGGTATGATAAGCCAGGTAGAAGGTTTAGCTAAAGCTTTAGATTTAGATTTCACACACCACAAGGTTGAACTAAGTAGTTTTTGGAAAATGATACCGCCAAAGTATACGCCTATTTCAAAAAATGTTTATAACAAAATAAATCAAAATGAGTTTGATGTTATTATTTCTTGTGGACGAAAAAGTGTTATTCCATCGATACACTTAAAAAATACAGCCAAAAAAAGAGTTTTTAATATTCACATACAAGATCCAAAAGTAGATATAAATCATTTTGATTTTATTGTAGCTCCAGAGCATGACGCTTTAATTGGTCAAAATGTTATTAGCACTAAGGGCGCTATTCATTATCTTACTGAGAATGAAATTAGAGAAAATAAACATTATCTAAAATCATTTATTAAAAATGATGAGAGGAAAATTTGGACTTTAATTATGGGTGGGCCAACCAAATATTATGATTATTCAACTAAAAATATGAAGCATATCTTTACTAGTCTATATAAATTGTTAAAAAAGCATGACTTTCAATTAGTTGTGATTCCTTCAATGAGAACCCCTATCAATACTATTCATTATGCGAAAGAATTTTTTGGGAATAATCATACAGTTATAATGAATGTTGACAAAAAAGCATATTTATCAGCTTTAGCACTGGCAGAAAATATTGTTGTTACTTGCGATTCAAGCTCAATGATTTCAGAAGCAGCTCTAACTGGAAAACCAATTTATATAGCTGGAATTTTGCCTAAAAAAAATGACAAAAGGTTTCAAAGATTTAGAAATTTGTTTAGAGAGTTAAATATTATTAGGAATTTAGGTGAAGAAGTTGAAGATTGGAACTATCAAAAACTTGATGAAACGAATAGAGTGGCGAATATTATCAAACAAAAAATTAATTCTTAATGTCTTTTTTAAATTCAATTCAAACTCAATCAAAAAAACATAAATTTCCTTTTGATCATTGGGAGTATAGTAATGCACTCACAGATGGAGCAATAGAAGAAATAGTTAAAGCTGATATTCCAGATGTAAGCAAGCATAATCTTAGCTATGACGGTACTAGAGCAATTGATGGTGGTGCTCCAGAATTTAGAGAAGGAATAGCATCTGGTGGTGAAGCAATAAAATTTAGATGTTTTGTAACAAAAGAAAATGAAAAACAATTTCCAAACTTAGTTAAATTTATTAACGAATTAAGATCTAAAGAGGTCTATCAAACTATTTCAAAAATGATTAATAAAGATTTATCCAATTCATATGTTAGAGTGGAAGTTATTTGTGATAGAGAAGGTTTTTGGCTAAAGCCTCATTGTGATATAAAAGAAAAACTAATGTCAGGATTGATATTTGTTAATAATTCTAATGAGTCCGAGGATCTTGGTACAGATTTTTATAATGAAAAGTTAGAAAAAGTTAAAACAGTTCCTTATAAAAATAATTATGGATACATGTTTAGTAGTGGTCCAAACACTTGGCATGGTATGGAAAAGAAGACAATAATTAAAGAAAGACGTTGTATACAGGTAAATTACGTTACTTTTGAAACTGACTGGAAAGTAAATTCTTAAACGTCTTGTAAAGATGTAACTTCTAATTTTTTTGTTTTTAGTGATCTAATTGCTTCTAAACATGCTTGAGCAGTAGACATGTTAGTACAATAAGGAACTTTATTTTTAAGTGCTGCTCTTCTAATAGCGATAGCATCACTCACTCTATACTCTCTTTTTCCACCGCCAGTATTTATTACTAATGCAATTTTTTTAGAGTCTAAAACATCTACTATATGAGGCGAACCTGTACTTACTTTATTTATAATTTTACATTTCATCCCATGTTTTCGAATATATTCTGCAGTTCCTCTAGTTGCACATAATGTAAACTTAAGTTTAAGAAGTTCTTTAGCTAAATCTATTCCTTCATCTTTGTGACTATCTTTAAGAGATATAAAAGCTAATCCCTTTTTTGGTAATGAGTTAGCCGCTGCGATCTGACTTTTGGCAAAAGCCATTCCAAAATTTTTATCAAATCCCATAACTTCTCCTGTCGACTTCATTTCAGGCCCTAACAATAAGTCACTGTTTGGAAATTTATTAAACGGAAATACAGCTTCTTTAACTGCATACATTCCTTTAGATTTATCTTTTAAATTAAATTTAGACAATTTTTCACCAGCCATTACTCTTGATGCAATTTTAGCTAGAGGAAGACCTTTTGCTTTTGATACAAAAGGGACTGTTCGACTTGCTCTTGGATTAACTTCGATCACATAAATTTCATCTTTCTTAATTGCAAACTGTATATTCATGAAACCTTTTACGTTTAAAGCTATAGCAAGTTTTTTAGTTTGATCTTCTATTTCTTTGAGAAGGTATGGTTTAATTGATACAGGGGGAAGGCTACATGCAGAGTCTCCTGAATGAATTCCAGCTTCTTCGATATGTTGCATAATACCTGCAACGTGAACCTGTTTTCCGTCTGATATGGCATCCACATCTACTTCCATTGCATGATCGATAAATTTATCAATCAAAATTGGATTTTCTTCTGCAGCCTTAAACGCCTCCTCAACAAATTTTCTTAGCTGATTTTTTTCATGAACAATTTCCATCGCTCTTCCACCCAAAACATAAGAGGGCCTCACCATTAATGGCAGCCCTATTTTATCTGCGATTTTTATTGCCTGATTAAAAGTCTTTGCTATTCCACTCTCTGCCTGTTTTAATTTTAATTTATTTAATAAATTTCTAAATCGGTCTCTATCTTCTGCTAGATCGATCGATGTATATTGTGTTCCTAAAATTGGAAGCTTGTTGTCATTTAAAAATTTAGCAAGTTTAATTGGCGTCTGACCACCAAACTGAGCTATCACACCTATTAGATTTCCTTTTTCTTGTTCTTTTTTAATTACATTAAAAACGTACTCTTCTTTTAAAGGCTCAAAGTATAATCGATCACTTGTATCATAGTCTGTTGATACTGTTTCAGGGTTACAATTTACCATTATTGTTTCAAAACCAGCGTCTTTTAATGAAAAACTAGCCTGACAACAGCAATAATCAAACTCAATTCCTTGACCAATTCTATTTGGTCCTCCTCCAAGAATAATTATTTTTTTCTTATTAGATGGATCAGCTTCACAGTCAGAGTTAATTGAAAAATTTCTTTGATATGTTGAGTACATATATGGTGTAAAAGATTTGAATTCAGCTGCACAAGTATCTACTTTTTTATAAACTGGAAGTATTTTAAGTGCTGATCTTTTTCTTCTAACAACATTTTCAGAAGTTTTGGTTAATTCTGAAAGTTTTTTATCTGAAAACCCTATTGATTTTATTCTATTAAATTCTACAAAATCTTTAGGAAGTCCCTTGCTTTTAATCTGTTTTTCGCAATCAACAATTTCTTTAATTTGTTCCAAAAACCAAGGATCAATTTTGGATAAATTATATATTTTCTTTAAGTTTATTTTTTTTCTAATTGCTTCGGCGACTAGTAATATCTTATTTGGAATAGTTTCTTTAAGCTTCCTTTCAATTTGTTTTTTATTTAAATCAAAAATTCTGTCTAAACCTGAAAAACCAGTTTCAAGGGATACTAGTGCCTTTTGTAGAGACTCTTTAAAGTTTCTTCCAATAGCCATTGCTTCGCCTACTGATTTCATAGATGTTCCTAGAGTTGCAGGAGAGGTTGAGAATTTTTCAAAAGTAAATCTTGGAATTTTAGTTACAACATAATCTATACTTGGCTCAAACGATGCAGGTGTAACTTTAGTTATTTCATTTTTTAATTCATCTAGAGTATAACCAACTGCTAATTTTGCAGCCACTTTCGCAATTGGAAATCCAGTTGCTTTTGATGCAAGTGCTGATGATCTTGATACACGTGGATTCATTTCAATGACAACCATTCGACCATTTTTAGGATTGATAGCAAACTGAACATTTGATCCTCCAGTTTCAACTCCAATTTTTCTCAAACACGCAATAGATGCATTTCTCATTACCTGGTACTCTTTATCAGTAAGAGTGAGAGCAGGCGCAATTGTGACTGAGTCACCAGTATGAATCCCCATCGGATCTATATTTTCAATAGAGCAAATTATGATACAATTATCTTTCCTATCTCTTACTACTTCCATTTCAAATTCTTTCCAACCTTCCAAACATTCCTCAACAAGAACTTGGCTTACAGGAGACTCATGCAATCCGTTTTTAACAATCTTAAAATAATCTTTTTTAGTTTTAGCTATTCCTCCACCAAGTCCACCAAGTGTAAATGCAGGTCTTATAATTGCAGGTAAACCAATTTTTTTTAATACTTTTGATGCTTGGTTATTATTATTGACGATTTCAGATTTTGGTAAATCTAAACCAATATCAATCATATTTTTTCTAAATTTCTTTCTGTCTTCAGCGTTAGAAATTGCTTTTGAATTCGCTCCGATTAATTCTATTTTGTATTTTTTCAAAACTCCTTTTTTCTCAGCTTCCATTGCAAGATTAAGAGCAGTTTGACCGCCCATAGTTGGTAGAATTGCGTCAGGCTTTTCCTTTTTTATGATTTTTTCTAGTACGCCTAGTGTAATTGGCTCAATGTAAGTTTTATCTGCAACATTTGGATCTGTCATAATGGTTGCAGGATTTGAGTTTATTAAAACTACTTTATAACCTTCATCTTTTAGGGCTTTACATGCTTGCGTTCCAGAATAATCAAATTCACATGCTTGTCCTATAATTATTGGACCAGCGCCAACGACTAAAATTTTTTTAATGTCTTTTCTTTTTGGCATTTTTTTTCATGTTGTTAATAAATTCTTGAAACAAATAAACACTATCTTGAGGTCCAGGATTAGATTCTGGATGATATTGAACTGAAAATATTGGTTTATTTTTAAGCTTTATTCCTTCAATAGTATTATCAAAAAGAGATTTGTGAGTTACTTCAATTTTTTTTGGTAAAGTTTCTTCAACTACAACAAATCCATGATTTTGACTGGTAATTTCAACTTTGTCATGAACTAAATTTTTAACAGGATGGTTTGCACCTCTATGTCCCAACTTCATTTTTTTTGTTTTGCCACCTAAAGCTAATGCCAAAATCTGATGACCTAAACAAATACCAAATATAGGTAAATTATTTTTTATAAGCTCATTAATTATAGCGATTGAATATTTTCCAGTTGCAGCTGGGTCTCCTGGTCCATTAGATAAAAAAATTCCATTTGGTTTCAAACTTAGTATTTTTTGTGCATTTGTTTTGCAAGAAACAACAGTAACCTTGCAGTTGAAGTCAGAAAAATATCTTAGGATATTTTTTTTTATTCCATAATCAACCGCGACAACATGAAATAAATTTTTATTATTCTTTTTATATCCTGTCTCTTTTTTCCAGGTTTGAAGACCTCTCCAAGTATAATTTTTCTTAGTTGAAACTACTTGTGCAAGATCTAAATTGTTTAGTCCACTCCATTTAATTGTATTATTAGTTAGTTTACTAATATTAAATTTTCCATTTTTTGAATAAGATATTGTTCCCTTAGGCGCCCCTTTATCTCTTATAAAATTTGTAAGGCTTCTTGTGTCTAAACCAGTAATTCCTACAATTTTATTTTTTTTAAGCCAAGCATCCAAATGTAGAAAGGATCTGTAATTTGAGGGTGAAGTTATTTCAGAGTTAATTATAACTCCTCGAGCCCATATTTTATCAGACTCATGATCCTCTTTATTGGTGCCAACATTTCCAATATGCGGAAAGGTAAAGTTGATAATTTGACCTGCATATGATGGATCAGAGATAATTTCTTGATACCCTGTTAAAGATGTATTAAAGCAAACCTCACCAGTGGCTTGACCCTGGTAGCCAATTCCAATTCCTTTAAATATCTTTTTGTTTTCAAGAACTAAAACGCCTGTATTGATTTGTGATTTTGTTTTTGAGTTAGTTTTTTTTGCTTTTTTCTTCAATTACAACTCATGAGTTAAAGGTTAATACAATAATTGCTTTATTATCGCAACAGAGATGTAATATAAAATTGTAAAAAAACAATTTTTCTTTTGAAGAATTTTTTCTTTAAAGTAGATTAAAAATTATGTCATTAAAACAGACTATTGAAAACAAATATAAAAATGCTTTAAAATCTAAAGATAAAAAAAAAATATCAACCTATAGGTTAATATTATCTTCCATTAAGGATTTGGACATTGTCAACAGATCGGGTCCTAATAAAAAAGAAACTGATGATGATGATATTAAGAAACTTTTAAAAAAAATGGTTAAACAACGAGCCGAATCGATCGATATTTATAAAAAAAACAACAGAACAGATCTTTTAGAGGTTGAGCAAAATGAATATGATATTCTAACAAGTTTCTTACCAAAACAACTTAGTGAAGACGAAACTAAGAAAATTTGTGCAGATATTATTTCGAAAATTGGAGCAAATTCATTAAAAGATATGGGAAAAGTTATGGGTGAGCTCAAAAAAACTCATGCAGATGAAATTGATTTTTCCAAAGCAGGATCAATGATCAAAGAATTGTTAAACAAATAATGAAATACCCAAAAGAGTATCTTGATGAAATTAAAAACAGATTGAAAGTTTCAACGGTAGTATCAAAAACTGTTTCCTTAAAAAAAAGAGGCAAAGAATTTGTAGGTTTATCACCTTTCAAAAATGAAAAAACACCCTCATTTACTGTGAATGATGAAAAAGAATTTTATCATTGTTTTGCAACTTCAGAACACGGCAATATTTTTGATTTTGTGATGAAAACTCAAAATTTAAAATTTGGTGAAGCAGTTAAATATCTAGCTCAATTGGCAGGTATGCAACCATATATGTTTTCAAAACAAGACGAAGAAAGAGAGAAAAAATGGAATGAGTATAAATCTATTTTTAGTAATTACGTAGATTTTTATCATAATGAACTTTTAAAAAATGAAGATTATTCTATTGCTAGAGATTATTTAAAAAATAGATCACTAGGCAAAGATGAAGTAAAAAAATTTAAAATAGGATACATAGAAAAAAATCCAAATCTTTTTGAAAAATTAAAAAAAAATTATAGTGAACAAACTTTAGTAGAAACTGGTTTATTCTATTTAGACGAGAAAAAAAAAATTTATGTCGAAAGATTTAGAGGTCGTTTAATTTTTCCAATCAATAATATTTCAGGTCAACCAATTGCTTTAGGTGGAAGAATAATTGAAAATTTAGATTATCTAGCAAAATATATAAATTCACCTGAAACAAATTTTTTTAAAAAAGGATCAAATTTATACAATTTAGATTTGGCAAGAAAACTTTCTAATAAAGTAGACCACATTTATCTGGTCGAGGGATACATGGATGTTGTAGGTTTAAGCAAAAATGGAATTGATAACGCTGTAGCAAATCTTGGCACATCTTTAACTGACAAACAAATTTTAACTTTAAATCAATTTTTTGATGACATCATAATATGTTTTGATGGTGATGAAAGTGGATATAAAGCTGCTGTCAGAGCTGCTGAAAATTCAATCAAGGAACTAAAACCAGAAAAACAAATATCATTTTTATTTCTGCCAGATAAAGAAGATCCAGATAGTTATGTAAATAAAAATGGTAAGGCTAATTTTGTTGATTTTACAAAGCAAAGCAAATTATCTATTCATCAATTTATTTTTAGTCACTATAAAAAGCAAACTAAAAATAATCCATCGTCAATGGCCACCTTTGAGAAAAAACTTAGAGGAATAGCAAATACAATTAAAGATGATTTTATTAAAAAATATGTTTTAGAATACTTTTTAGAAAAAATTGCTGAGCTAACACCATATTCCAATAAAAATAATAAAAGATTTTATTCAAAAAAAACAAAATCTTTAGAAAGTACAAAAAAATATTTTAAAGAAAGTCAGTCTTTAAGTGGAGTTGAATTAAAAGAGTTTTCTTTATTGTATCTTGTAATAAATAAATTAGATTTGTTGCAAGCAAACATTCATTTGATTGAAAATATTAAATTATTTACCGATTTAAATAAAAAAATATTTGAAATGATAATTGAAAAATTAAAATCTGGGTCACAAATCACTATCCAAGATCTAAACTTAGATATTCAATTAACAGAAAAAATAAAAAAATTTGCTCCAATTAAACATATTCTTAAAAATCAATCTAATGACGACCAAAAAATAATAGAATTAATAGAGGACATCTCTAGGGATTTAATGAATTATGATCTTGAGTTTAGAATTCAAGAATTAGAATCGAAGTTTTCAGTTGATATGAGTGAGACCACATTTAATGAGCTAAAGGATCTAAAAAAAAAGCAGAATCTCAATTAATCTGACTAAATTAACAATGGATTTTTATAGAATTGACATTATATAAGATCTCCTAAATCTTATTATCGTGGAAAGAATTATAACAAAATCATTTGCTAGGTTGATGGGTCGAGGAACCCATAGAGGATTTATAACTTATGAAGAATTAAGCAAGTCTTTAGGAAAAAGAAATTTATCTGATGAAAATTTAGCTCAAGCATTTATTCATATTTTAGATGAAAATATTACCTTGGTTGAAAAAAAATCTGATTTTAAAGTATTAAGAAAAAAAGAAAACTTAAATAAAGAAGAAGGCAAAACAATCGAGAAAAGTGACGATCCTATAAGAATGTACCTTAGAGAGATGGGTGGTGTTGAGTTGCTCTCTAGAGAAGGTGAAATTGCTATAGCAAAAAGAATAGAGGCTGGAAAAGATGTAATGTTAATTGCACTTTCTCAAAGTCCTATAACGGCTCAACAATTTTTTGAATGGAATCAAAAATTACAAAAAGATGAAATTCTTGTAAGAGAGATTATTGATATTGATACAAACTATATGGAGGATGAGTCCACTGGTCCTAGCGCTAAACAAAAAAATGCTGGTGAAGCAGATGCAGAGGAAAGTTCTTCTGATGAGGATGATGATTTTAATCCAACACTTGCAGCGATGGAAACCGAGATTAAACCAAAAGTCTTAAAAACTGTTAATACACTTACAAAAGATTATGCAAAATTAATAAAATACCAAAAAGAAAAACTCGATTGCATTTTAAATTCAACAATATTTTCATCTGCAAAAGAAAAAGGTTATCAAAAGATAGTCAATGACATTTTAGAAAATATTAAATCTCTTCAATTATCTCCTTCAGTATTAGAAGAACTTGTCCAAAAACATTACTTAGAAAATAAAAAAATTATTTCTTTAGAAGGCAATCTTTTAAGACTTGCAATGGATTATAAAATTCCTAGGAACGAATTTATAAAATTTTATGTTGGAAACGAAATAAATCCTAATCTTAGAAGATTTTTAGACACAAATAATATATGGAAACAATTTTTTACAAAAAATAAAGAGGACTTTAAAAATATAAGAGAGAGATTAATAGAGATAAGTTATAAACTTGGTATCTCTGTAACTGATTTCAAAAAATTAGTAAGTAGAGTTCAAAAAGGTGAAAAAGAATCGAGAATAGCAAAAAAAGAGATGGTAGAAGCCAATCTAAGATTGGTTATTTCTATCGCTAAAAAATATACAAATAGAGGACTTCAGTTCTTAGACTTGATTCAAGAGGGCAATATAGGCTTAATGAAAGCTGTAGATAAATTTGAATATAGAAGAGGATATAAATTTTCTACTTATGCTACATGGTGGATTAGACAGGCTATAACAAGATCCATCGCTGACCAGGCAAGAACAATTAGAATCCCAGTTCACATGATAGAGACAATAAATAAAATTGTAAGAACTCAAAGATTAATATTGAGTGAATTTGGTAGAGAGGCAACTCCAGAAGAATTGGCTCAAAAACTTAGGATGCCTCTTGACAAAGTTCGAAAAGTTTTAAAAATCTCTAAAGAACCTGTTTCATTAGAAAAGCCTGTTGGGGATGAGGAAGATAGTAGTTTAGGAGATTTTATAGAGGATACAAAAGCTTTAGCGCCGCTGGAGCAAGCTATAAAGTCTAACTTAGGTGAGGCAACGACTAAAATTTTGTCTACTTTAACACCTAGAGAAGAAAGAGTTTTAAGAATGAGATTTGGTGTTGGAATGAATACAGATCATACCTTGGAAGAAGTTGGATTACAGTTTTCAGTTACCAGAGAAAGAATTAGACAAATTGAAGCTAAAGCACTCAGAAAATTAAAACATCCAAGCAGATCTAAACAATTAAAAAGTTTTTTGGAAAGTTAGTTTAGGGCCGTTAGCTCAATAGTAGAGTACTGCATTGACATTGCAGGGGTAGTTGGAGCGTAACCAACACGGCCCACCATTTTTTGATTATCTACAATTGATAAGTCATGTAAAATGTTATATTTAATTGATTTCTAATTAGGGCCTGTAGCTCAGTTGGTTAGAGCAGTACACTCATAATGTATTGGTCCCAGGTTCGAGTCCTGGCGGGCCCACCAAAAATTAATTTTTTGAAAATTCTTCTAATGTTTTAAATAAAATATTAAAGTCATTATCATTTGAATTTAGAATTGATGCAAATTCCTCTTTCTGTGTTCTTGCTAGGCTAAGACCTTCAATTATTAAATCTCTTATTAAGGGATTTTCAGGATTTTTTGTATAAATTCTCCAGTCAATTTTTATTTCAGGTCTTTCAGATGTGGCGACTAATAAACTATTAACTATAGTATAATTTTCATTTAAAACTTTTTTTCCTAAAACATTAATTTTAGGATTAGTATATTCAGATAATCTACTTGAAAAACTTTTTAAAAAATAATTTTCAAAAAGATCTAAATATTTTTTTTTTTGATTGTTATCTAAATTTTTTCTAAATGAACCTAGTGAATAAAACCCCACTCCTCTAATATCAACTGTTTCTTTGGCAATAATTTTTAGTCCATTAATTTTTTCATCTTTAGAAATATTTTTAGATAAAATGTCAGATGCTCTATTTACTGTTGATTGAACAAACACTTCAGCATCGAGACATTGTGCAATACTAAAATTTAAATTAAATATTAATATAACTAAAAAAAATTTTTTCATTTTTATTTTTAAAATTGATTATAATTTTAATTATTTATTTCTTCCCAGTCTTCTTCGTCTGAATAAATAACATCAATATTTCCCCTTTTATTATTTTTAATTTTATTTTCTCTATCTTGTAAATATAAACTTTTTACAGATGCATAAAAATCTAAGGAATTTTTTTCAAGATTATCAAATGACTCAATATTATTTGCTCTAAAATCTATACCACTTAAAGCTTTGGTTGTTAAAAATAGACCTTCACCTAGAAATTCATTGTTTCCATGGATTGAAGCGTTATAAAAAGGATCACCCCCGAATACATTCGCGAAAGATCCTCCAGTATCTCTAATTGTCGATGGTCCTAATACAGGTAGAACTATGTAACAACCTGGACCAAAACCCCAGGCACCTAAAGTTTGACCATAATCCTCTTTCTCATATTTTGGAAAACCCATTTTGTTAGCTACATCAATAGTGCCTAAAAGACCAAATGTTGTATTTACTACAAATCTTCCGGTATTAATCATAGCTGTTTTTACATCACCCTGTAAAACATTATTTGGAATTGTAATTAAATTAGATAAATTTTTTACAGCATTACTTGTTCCACTTTGAATTGGATCTGGCAGTTTTCTATAACTTTCTGCAATTGGTTTTATAACCGCTTTATCTAAACCTTGGTTGAAGGCAAAAGTTGCTCTATTTAATTTTTCAAAACAATCTTTTGTTTCTTTTATATCTTTAGATGGGTTTTTTTTTAAAATCAAATCACCATCAGTCCCTGCACTGGCACTAACAGATAATAAAGTAGCAGTAACAATAATTATTGCTAAATTTCTCAACATTTTTAAATTTATAATATATAAATTCATTTAATAAAGTAAGATTTAATTTTAAATCATGTCTATAAAGTGTTTATAAATAGACTAAATTTGCGCTCTTTTTAAGTATGTTAACAACTCTAAATTACTCACCAAATTTTGATTTAAAAAAAAGAAAAATTAAAGACATAAAGTTTATAGTTTTTCATTACACAGGTATGAAAAATGAAAAACAAGCAATTAGAAAACTTACAGATACCAATTCAAAAGTTAGTAGTCATTATTTAATAAAAAATAATGGAGAAATTCTGACTTTAGTTCCTGATTTATATATAGCCTGGCATGCTGGAATTTCACATTGGAAAAAATATAAATCTTTAAATATGAATTCAATAGGGATTGAAATAAGTAATCCTGGTCATAATTTTAAATATAAAAAATTTTCAAAAAAACAAATACTAGCAATTCTCAAATTAAGTAGATTTCTACTAAATAAATATAAAATAAAAGCAAATAATTTTTTAGGTCATTCTGATATTGCTCCAAGTAGAAAAATTGATCCTGGTGAAAAATTTCCTTGGAAATATTTATCTAAAAACAAAATTGGATATTGGCATACCTTAAATAATCAAAAATTGTTAAAAGAAAGAAGAGTGAAAATTAGTAATTTAGAAAAAATTAAATTTATTAAAAATTTATATAAGATTGGATATACTAATAAGACTGAGTTAAATAAAGAAAAACATTTTAAAATTTTATCTTTAGCGTTCCAAAGAAGATATAGACAAGAATTAATTAATGGTATTATTGATCAAGAATGCTTAAGTATTAGTGAAAATCTATTGAAAAAATTGATATAAATTTTCTTGAAATTTAGAGTTTTAGTTATAAATTCACCAAGCCAGATAAATGACTTATCGCTTTAATTTTTTTTAAAGAGGAAAGTCCGGGCTCTACAAGGACACAGTGCCAGGTAATACCTGGCGGGGGAAACCCTAGGGATAGTGCCACAGAAAATAAACCGCCATAACATGGCAAGGGTGAAAAGGTGTGGTAAGAGCACACCGGTTCTATTGGTAACAATGAACGCTGGAAAACCCCACTGGGAGCAAGACTAAGTAGAGATGACATTGTTGAAAAACTAAAAGCCGTCCTTGGCTAGTCATCAGGGTTAGTTGCTTGAGCTTAAGAGTGATCTTGAGCCTAGAAAAATGATAGGTTTAAATGACAGAACCCGGCTTATAGTTTATCTGGCACTTCATTATTAAAAACAAAACAATAATCCAAATAATATTCACCTAAAGGCAAGAACTTAAATGACAGGTGAATAAACCTCTTCATTATTTATGAAACCATATGAAAAAAGAACTATTTCATTTTCAACAATAATATCAAATTTTTCTTAATAATTGATAAAGAGGCATAAATTTAGGCAAGAATCAATGTTTGACTATGAATATAATTACCCATATATTCCCATATATTCCCAATTATGGAATTTATGAATTTAAAAATTTATGTTTTTATCTACTTACGAGAACAAATTAGACAAAAAAGGGAGAGTGTCTGTGCCCGCTAGTTTCAGATCATATTTATCAAACCTAGGATATAATGGTGTAATTTGTTATCCTTCTTTCAATAATTCTTCGATAGAAGCTTGTTCTCAAGATAGAATTGAAAAAATTTCATCCGCAATAGATTCTTTAAATCCTTTTGAAGAAAAAAGAGATTATTTTGCAACATCTATATTAGCAGAAAGTACAAATTTACAATTTGATAGTGAAGGAAGGATTTCATTATCTTTAAAATTATTAAAACATGCAAAAATAAAAAATAGCATGTTGTTTGTTGGTCAAGGTCAAACTTTCCAAATATGGGAACCAACAGCGTTTGAAAAATTTAAGACAACAGCAAGAAAAAAAGCAAACTTAAATCGAGCGAGTCTTAAATGGGAAAAACATTTAAATAACAATGAGGGGAAATAAGATGACAATTAACTTTAAAGCACCAGAGATAAAAGAGTTGCAGCCACGATTACTAGTTTTAGGAGTAGGTGGAGCAGGCGGAAATGCAATTAATGAAATGATTGAACATAATTTGCAAGGAGTTGAATTTATTGCAGTCAATACAGATGCTCAGGATTTAAAGTTAAGTAAAGCAAAAACAAGAATTCAAATTGGATTAAATTTAACAAAAGGATTAGGAGCGGGTGCAAAACTTGATATAGGCCAGGCGGCTGCCGATGAATCTTTAAATGAAATTGTAAATACACTTCAAGGTGCAAATATGGTTTTTATTGCAGCAGGCATGGGTGGTGGAACAGGTACTGGTGCTGCTCACGTCATTGCAAGAGCTGCTAAAGAATTAAATATATTAACTGTAGGTGTTGTGACTCTTCCATTTTTATATGAAGGCCCCTCTAGGATGAGAAGAGCACAACAAGGTTTGGAGGAATTAAGAAAGCATGTTGATACTATTATAGTTATTCCAAATCAAAATCTATTTAAAATAGCAAATGAACAAACTACTTTTGAAGAGTCTTTTAATCTATCAAATAATGTTTTAATGCATGGTGTTCAAAGTGTTACAGATTTAATGGTAAGACCTGGCATAATTAATTTAGATTTTGCCGATGTTGAAACAGTTATGGCGTCAATGGGTAAAGCTATGATGGGAACTGGAGAGGCCGAAGGTGAAGGTCGTGCAATGCAAGCTGCAGAAATGGCAATTAATAATCCTTTGATAGATGATTATACCTTGAAAGGAGCAAGAGGTCTTTTAGTTAATATAACAGGTGGAAAAGACCTTAAACTTTTTGAAGTTGATGAAGTAGTAAATAAAATAAGATCTGAAGTAGACTCTGAAGCTGAGGTGATAATTGGTGCAATTACAGACGCTGAACTTGATGGAAAAATTAGAGTTTCAATTGTTGCAACTTCTCTTGATGGTCAGCAACCTGAGTCAAAATCAGTAGTAAACATGGTTCATAGAATTCATAATCGTAATCCAGGTTACTCAGATTTTTCAAACATTGGATCATCTGCGTCTTTTAACTTTTCAAATACCACAGCCTCTGCCCCAATCTCACATGGAGCAAATGCTTTAAAGCTTGAAAATGAGATTATTCAAGATCAACAAAATGAAAGCTCCCATAATCAAATGATGACTGAGGAGACAGTACAAGCTAATAGCACTGAAAGTGAGAGCATTGTTGAGGATAATTCTGTTAATGAAATGGAAAAATCTTTTACACAAGAGGCCATTGAGGAAGCACAAGATGAAATTCATCTGGCTGATAGTGAGGAAGAGGTTTCTAATGATTTAAAAGAATTTGGTGTAGATTCTGACTCACCAGATTTATTTAGTTCAGAAAATGAGAGTTCAAGTCCTGAAGATTTGCTATCTTCAAATGATGAAGATGAAGATGAGGATGATCTTGAGATACCTGCATTCTTAAGAAGACAAAAAAATTAATGGTCTTCCAAGAAATAAATGGACGCCACCATAGTACCGAAAGTGCAAAAGCATTATCCGGTACTGCTAAAAGAAATTATTAGCGTTATTTCCCCTCAACATGGTGGCACATTTATTGATTGTACTTTTGGCCAAGGCGGTTATTCCAAAAAAATTTTAGAATTTAAAAATACAAACGTAATTGCTCTTGATAGAGATATAGAGAGTGAAAATATTGCAAATCAATTAAAAGACAATTTTGAAAATAGATTTGTTTTTAAAAATATTAAATTTAGTCAATTAAATAATTTAAAGCTTAAAAATGAAAACATAAGAGGAATAATTTTTGATCTTGGTTATTCTTACACACAAATAAAAGATCCACAGAAGGGACTATCATTTGAATCAGGTGGAGAATTAAATATGCAACTTGGTTTAAATAGTTATTCAGCACAAGATACTATTAATAAACTTGATGAAAAAAAATTAGAAAAGATTTTTAAATTTTTTGGTGATGAAAAAGAGGGAAAATATATTGCAAGAAATATTGTAAAAGAAAGATTAAAAAATAAAATCGATACTAAAGCTTTAGTTAAAATTATAGACAAAACTAAAAAAAGAAAAAATTTTAAAGTTCATAATGCAACCAAAGTTTTTCAGGCGCTTAGAATATTTGTAAATAAAGAAATAAGTGAGTTAATTTTTGGGCTTATAAATGCTACTAAAGTTTTAAAAAAAGATGGAGTTTTAGGAGTAGTTACGTTTCATTCGTTAGAGGACAAAATAGTAAAACATTTTTTTAAAAGTCTTTCTGAAAATAAAAGTATTTCAAGATATAGCCCTGTTACAAAACAAGCTGAGACATTATTTAATTTAAAACAAAAAAAACCTATAATACCATCAAATGAGGAGATAAGTGAAAATCCATCATCAAGGTCGGCTAAATTCAGATATGTAATAAAAAAAACTGATTTTTATAATTTTGATACCGACATTCAAGACCAATTTAGAAATTTAATTGAAATTGAAAATTATGGAGATGAATTGTGAAGAAGTTTTTTTTAGCAGCAATGATTTTTTTTTTAATTCTTGCAACCGCTATGATTAAAAATACAGCTAAACAGATTGAGGATGAAATATTTACATTGAATGAGAATATTCGAGTCTTAAAATCTGCATTTGAAAATGTATCTTTAGAGTATGATTATCTAAGTTCTGCAGAAAAATTGCTTGAATATCAATCTCAGTATTTTGAGGATGAGTTAATTCAAAAAAATATAAAAAATATAAAAATTTATAATATTTCAAATGATACAACAAATATCCAAGATTTTAAAATTATCAAAGAATAATGACTGAAAATAAATCAAACTTAACAATAGAAGATTACAAAAGTGATTTTACATATAAAAAAAAAGAGACTGGCTTAAATATTCAATTTAATCGTGTAGCTTTTATTTTCTTTGTTTTTTTTATTATCTATTTGATTTATACAATACATTTAATTCACCTAGGTTCACGAAATAGTAAATTAGAAAAAATAAATAATCTTCCTACATTTAAAAATCAGCTTTATCGAGCAGACATCATAGATATTAATGGAAATTATTTAGCAAAGACAGTTAAATCGATTGATATTGGTTTAAGAACTTCAGATATAATTAATGAAAAAAAATTACTTCTTAGTTTAAATATTATTTTTCCTGATAAAAATTTTGACGAAATTAAAAAAAAAATAAAAACCAAGAAATTTTTTTATTTAGAGAAGAAAATTTCAGAGGAAAATTATGAAAAAATAATGAAACTAGGGGATAAATCTTTAATCCCCGAGGAAAGAGTTTTAAGAATGTATCCACAAAAAAATCTTTTTAGTCATGTTTTGGGCCAGATAGATGATGACAATAATGGTATTTCCGGATTAGAAAAATCGTTAAATGATGAGCTTAGAAAATCTAAAGAGTCAATTAAGCTTACATTAGATAAAGATATTCAGTTTTTAATTAGAAAAGAATTAATTAAATACCAGGAAATTTTTAAAAGCAAAGGTAGTGCAGCCATTTTAATGGATGTTAATAATGGTAATATTTTATCACTAGTTTCTTTGCCAGATTTTAATCCAAATGAAAGGCAAAATATTAGTGATGTAAATTATATTAACAGGATAACTAAAGGAACATATGAACTTGGCTCTGTATTTAAAGCCTTTACATTTGCAAATGCTCTTAATGAAAAAATAATAGAGCCAGAAACAGAATTTTTAAATTTACCGAAATCATTAAGTTGTTATGGTTTCCCAATAAGGGAATATGATAATAAAATTCCATCTGATCTTACCGCAGAGCAAATTTTGATTAGGTCAGGTAATATTGGGTCCGTAAGAATTGCACAAAAAATTGGTCCTGAAAAATTTAAATCATTTTTAGAGAAAGTAGGAATCCTTAGTCAAATAAAATTTGATATAGAGGAAGTTGCACCACAAAAAAGCTACGAATTTAGCAAATGTAAATTAGCTACAGCGTCTTACGGACATGGAATAGCAACCACAATTCTTCAATTAGCTAAAGGATATGCAATTTTATCTAATGGAGGTTTTGATATTAACCCGACTCTTATTAATAGAAATTTAAAAAAAAATGCAAAAAGAACTAGGTTATTAAACAAAGGTGTTTCTTATCAAGTAGTTTCGGCTTTAAGAAAAATAGTAAGCACTGAAGAGGGAACCGCAAAATTAGCAAATGTGCCTAGTTATGAAATTGGAGGCAAAACAGGAACAGCAGACAAAGTTTTAGATGGAGTATATTCAGAAGGGAAAGTCAATACTTTTGCCTCAATTTTCCCAACTTCAAATCCAAAATTTGTTTTTGTTGTAATGTTAGATGGTCCACAAAAATCTAAAGATTATTATTACAAATATAGACATCGAAAAGGAGGTTGGAAGGGGACACTTTTTAATACTGCTGGATGGACCTCAGTAGAAGTAGCCGGAAAGGTCATAGATAAAATTGGGCCTATTTTAGCCACAAAATATATAGAGGTTAATTAATAATGCTTCTAGGAAATTATTTTCGTAATATAAATAAAAATTATAAAAATTTTTCTTTTTCAGGAATTTCATTTGATACAAAGAGTATAAAAAAAAATAATATTTTTTTTGCAATCAAAGGAAATAGTTTTGATGGTAATAAATTTATTCCAGAAGCAATTAAAAAAGGATCTAAAATTGTTGTAACTGAAAAGAAGAGAAATCATTTCCAAAATGGAATTTTATATATTCATACAAGTAATATAAGAAAATTGTTAGCTGAAACTGCTTTCAAAATTTATAATAAAAAACCAAAAAATTTGACTGCAGTCACTGGTACAAATGGAAAATCATCAGTTGCAGATTTTTATTATCAAATATTAAAATTAAATAATAAAAAAGCTGCTTCAATTGGCACATTAGGCGTTAAATCAAAAAGTATTAATTGGAATTTATCCAATACTACAATAGACCCGATTAAATTAGCTAAAATTTTGAGCAAGTTAAAAAGTCAAAAAATAGAAAATGTTATTATGGAAGCCTCAAGTCATGGTTTGAGGCAAAATAGATTAGATGGTTTAAAGTTTAATTCAGGTATATTTACTAATTTATCCCAAGATCATCTTGATTATCATAAAAATTTAAAAAATTACTTAAATGCAAAACTTTATTTATTCAAAAATCTAATTCAAAAAAGAGGAAATGTAATTACAGATCAATTAATACCAGAGTTTAAAAACATAAAAAAAATTACAATTAAAAAGAAATTAAAATTGCATACAATAAATGATGAGAAAAATAATCTGAAGCTTATATCTCAAAATTTCAAAGGAGAGGGTCAAATTCTAAGAGTTAAATTAAATAGTTCAATCAGGGATATAAATTTAAATTTAATTGGAAAAATACAATTAAAAAATGTTTTGATGGCAATAATTGCAGCAAAATATAGTGGTATTGGTTTAGATAAAATTTTAAATACAATTCCAAGATTAAAAACAGTTGAGGGAAGGTTTGAAAAAATTGGTAAAATTAAAAATCAATCTAAAGTAATTCTTGATTATGCTCATACACCTGATGCTTTAAAAACGTGTCTTTTAAATCTTAGAGAACAATTTTCCAATAAAACAATTACAGTGCTATTTGGCTGTGGTGGGAATAGAGATCAAAATAAAAGATCAAAAATGGGAAAAATAGCTAGTGATTTTGCAGATAGTATCATTCTTACAAATGACAACCCTAGATTTGAAAATCCTCAAAAAATAAGAAGAGATATAAAAAAAGGAATTAAAAAAAAAAAAATTATCGAAATATCTAATAGAGCAATAGCAATAGCACAAGCTATTCATAATTTGAATTCAGGTGATATTTTGTTAGTTGCTGGAAAGGGCCATGAGAAAACGCAAGAAATTGGAAATAAGAAAATTTTCTTTTCAGATAGAAAAGTTATTTTAGATGCTATTAAGAATAAAAATAATAATTTATCAGATAATTTAAAATTAAATGTGGTTAAAGAGACAGCTAAAATTAAAAAATTATCTACCTCTATTCATTTAAAAACGGCAAGAATTAATTCACAAGAAGTTACCAAAAATGATATTTTTTTTGCTATTAAAGGAAAAAAAAATGACGGAAATAAATTTGTAGCACGTTCGTTCAATAGAAAAGCATCGTTAGCTGTAGTTAACAAAATCCAAAATAAATTAAATAAAAGTCGTCAGATTAAAGTAAAAAATACTTTAAAATTCTTAACAGATATTTCAAAAGCTTTTAGAAAAAATATTGATACAAATATTATAGCTATTACAGGTAGTTGCGGCAAAACTACACTTAAAGAACTGCTGGGCAATGTATTAAGTAAAATTTCAAAAGTAAGTATTTCTCCAAAATCTTATAATAATAAATATGGAGTTCCTTTGAGTCTTTTTAATTTAAAACAAAATGATGAATTTGGAATTTTAGAAGTTGGAATGGATAAAAAAGGTGAAATTGATTATTTATCAAAAATAATAGAACCAGATGTTGGGGTAATAACAAATATAAATTACGCACATTCTAAAAATTTTAAAAATATAAAGCAGATCGCTTTGGCAAAATCTGAAATTATTAACAATATAAAACGTTATGGTTATGTTGTATTGAATGCAGATGATAGTTTTTTTCAATTACATAAAAAAATTGCCAAAAAAAAGAAAATTAAAGTAGTTTCTTTTGGTATTAAAAGTCAAAAAGCAGATATTAAATTAATTAATATAAAGCCATTTAGAGAAAAATTTAGAATTAATATTAGATTAAATAATAAAATAAAGTATTTCACATTATCTAACAATTTTGAAAATAATTTATACAATATACTTTCTGCTTTAGCAGTCATTAGTATTTATAAAAATATATTTAAACTTAATGAAAATATTTTTCTTAATTTTAAAATACCTGGAGGAAGAGGAGACCATTCTGTAGTTAAAATTGATAATAAGAAAATTAATTTAATTGATCAAAGTTATAATTCAAATCCTTTGTCATTAAAATCAGCAATTCAAAATTATGATAAAATTAATGCAAAACAATCAAATAAATATCTTTTAATTGGAGACATGTTAGAGCTTGGTGCTCATTCTAAAAAACTTCATCAATCTATTGCTCCAATAATAAACCGAACTAATATAGATAAGGTATTTGTAAAAGGAAAAATGGCTTCAGTAATATTCAAAAATATTTCAAAAGCAAAAAAAGGTAGGATTTTATTAAGCAAATCTCAAATTATTGAATTTATTAGAAAAGATTTAAATAATTATGATTATTTAATGATCAAAGCCTCACTTGCGACAGGATTCAACGACATAGTGAAAGACCTGAAAGGATTGCATTAAATGCTTTATCAATTTTTATTAAATTTTGTAGATACTTTTAGTTTTTTAAATGTATTTAAATATTTAACTTTTAGAACAGGTTTATCTTTTTTCACCTCATTAGTTATTGTACTGATTATTGGAGGTCCTTTTATTCAATTTTTTTCAAAACAAAAGATTTTAAATCCAATTCGGGACGATGGACCTGAAGATCATATAGTTAAAAAAATTGGTACACCAACAATGGGAGGTTTAATAATTTTGTTTGGATTGTTAGTGTCGGTAATATTTTGGGCTGATTTATCAAATATTAATATTTTATTTTGCATCTACATAGCAATTACTTTTGGTTTATTAGGAGCATATGATGACTTTAAGAAGATTAAATTTAGCAACTCATCTGGAATTTCTTCAAAGTTTAAAATAACTTCACAAATAATATTAGCAATTATCGGTGTAAGTTTTTTTGTTTATTTAAACGATTATCAAGATTTAAATAATTTATATTTCCCATTCTTTAAAAATTTAATCATAAACCTTGGGTGGTTTTTTATACCATTTGCAGTACTTGTAGTTGTTGGTTCATCTAATGCAGTAAATTTAACAGATGGACTAGATGGCTTAGCTACTGTCCCTGTTATATTGGTTGCCGCTTGTTTTGCTTTTATAAGTTATGTTACAGGGAATATTGTATTCTCAAATTATTTGCAGATTCCTTATATCGAGGGAACAGGCGAAATTGCAATTTTTTGCGGAGCAATAATAGGTTCCTGTTTAGGTTTTTTATGGTTTAACGCACCTCCAGCAAAAATTTTTATGGGAGATACGGGATCATTATCATTAGGTGGTTCATTAGGTGCTGTAGGAATTATAACAAAGCACGAAATAGTTTTAGCTATCACTGGAGGACTGTTTGTATTAGAAGCAGTTTCAGTAATGGTTCAAGTAATATCATTTAAGCTCACAGGAAAAAGAATTTTTAAGATGGCACCCATTCATCATCATTTTGAAAAAAAGGGATGGCCAGAGTCGACAGTTGTTATTAGGTTTTGGATAATATCTATAATTTTAGCAATGATTGGTTTAGCTACCTTAAAATTAAGATAATGAAAATATTTAATAATATTTTTTTAGGAAAAAAAATATTAATTTATGGTTTAGGAAAAAGCGGTATCTCATCCTATAAATTTCTGAGAAAAAAATCTGATGTTTATTTGTACGATGACAATCATAAAATTAATTTAAAACTAAATCAAAAAGTACTTAGTTTTAAGCAAGTTCAAAAAAAAAATTTTGATATAATAATTATTAGTCCAGGTATTAATATTTCAAATTGTAAATTATCAAAATTTTTAAAGAAAAATTTTTTAAAAATTTATACAGATCTTGATATTTGGTTCTCATTTTATAATAATGAAAGCATCACCATTACTGGAACTAATGGAAAATCCACAACCGCCAAAATTTTACATGATGCTTTGACAGATCAAAAGAGAGACTCAAGACTTATAGGAAATATTGGTAATCCAGCATTGTCAGAAAAAAACATTACCAAAAAAACAATCTTTGTAATAGAGGCTTCTTCGTATCAGCTAGATTACAGCAGGATTTTTAGATCAAAATATGCGGTAATTCTAAATATCACCTCAGATCATATAGAAAGACATAAAAGTTTAAAAAATTATGTGAATGCAAAATTTAAATTACTAAAATCTCAAATCAGGGGATCTTTTGCATATGTTAAAAAAGATGATGAGTTAATTACTAAAAAATTAAAAAAAAGTGAATACCAAGCAAAAATTTATAAAGTTCAAACTTCAAATTTAAATAAAAAGTTTGATAAAATTACTAATAAATATTTTATCTCAGATGGTAATAAGGAAAATTTATCATTCATTTTAAAAATTGCTTCAAAATTAAAACTTAATAAGACAAAATTAATTAAAACTATTAATCGATTTAAAGGTCTAGATTACAGACAACAAATTATAATTGATAAAAAAAATCTTACGGTTATCAATGATTCAAAATCTACAAGTTTTGCTTCAACTTTAAATGTATTAAAAAATCTAAATGAAGCTTATTGGATTGTTGGGGGAATTCCTAAAAAAGGAGATAAATTTAAACTATCAAAAATAAAGTGTAAAAATTTTAAAGTTTTTATTTTTGGATCACATCGTAAGAAATTTTTAAATATTTTAAAAAATAAATTAAAAGTAAAAAGCTTTAAAAATCTACAAGATATTCTTAAATCTATATTTTTAGAAATTAATAGTCAGAAATTTAAAAAACATATTATTTTTTTTAGTCCTGCTGGAGCTTCATTTGATAGTTTTAAAAATTTTGAAGATAGAGGATATTTTTTCAATCAATTAATTAAAAAGTCTATAAATGCAAAGCGATAGTTTTATTTATAAATTTTATTATCAATGGTGGAAAAATATAGATAAATCTATTTTTATCTTAATAAGCTTATTGTTTATTATTGGATTATTTTTCTCTTTAGTTTCAACTTCTTTAATAGCTTCTGACAAACTAGATACAAACAGTTATTTCTTTTTTTTTAAACATTTGTTTTATGTCTTAATCGGAATATCACTTATTTTTATATTTTCCTCTTTAAATTCAGATAAATTATATAAATATTCTATTCTACTTTTTTTTATTTCTTTTATTTCTTTATTTTTAGTACCAATTATTGGTGTTGAAGTTAAAGGTTCAAAAAGATGGATAGACTTACTTTTTTTACCAAGATTTCAACCAGTTGAAGTTTTAAAGCCTTTTTTAATAGTAATTTTAGCGACTATCTTATGTAGCAATAAAGCAAATATTTTATTTAAATACTTATTATCTGCCATCTTAGTATCTGTAATTTCTATTCTATTAATAGTTCAACCTGATATTGGACAAACATTATTGGTAGTTTTTTCCTGGGCAGTTCTAATCTTTACATCGGGGATTAATATATATTTTCTTTTAGCAATATTTCTAATTAGTGCATCTTTGCTTGCTTATCTAATTATTTATGTTCCTAAGTTTGATTACATACAGGCACGTATTTTTTCTTTCTTTAACAGAGAAGTAGGTACACATAATTTCCAATCAGACAAAGCAATTGAGTCAATTTCAAGTGGGGGTTTTTTTGGAAAAGGTATAGGCGAAGGAGTTCTTAAAAATCGGGTTCCTGAGGCCCATACAGACTATATTATTTCTGTAATATCAGAGGAGTTTGGTGTGGTTGCCATAATGTTAATATTATTATTGTTTTTAATTTTAATATATATGGTTTTTAAGAAAATTAGCTTTGAAACAAATGATAAAATTAAATTAATTTTAATTGGTTCAATTAGTTTAATTTTGATGCAGGCTACAATTCATATTGGGGTAAATATAAGATTGTTTCCAACAACTGGAATGACTTTGCCATTTTTAAGCTATGGCGGTTCATCAATAATAGGTACATCAATTTTAGCTGGAATAATTTTAAATTTAACAAAAAGAAAAATTAATTAATCGTGAAAAAAAAAATTTTAATATCAACAGGTGGATCAGGTGGACATGTTATTCCTGCAATAACAATTTGTAAACATTTAGAAAATTCTTATGAAACTTTAATATCAACAGATATTAGAGGTTTTAAATATATAAGTGAAAATTACAAAGTTATATTAATTAATACCCCTAAGTTAAATAATTTTTTTTTATTACCTTTTTCATTTTTAAAAATATTATTTTTAACATTTAAATCTTTTTTTATTTTAAAAAAAGAAAATATCTCGATTCTAATTTCTACAGGTGGATATATGTCTTTACCTATTTGTCTAGCTGCAAAAATATTAGGTATAAAAATTTATTTAATTGAACCAAATATGGTGCTTGGTAGAGCGAACAAATTTTTTTTAAATTTTTCAAAAAAATTAATATGTTATTCAAACAATTTAATTAATTTACCATCTGGATTTCAGCAAAAATTAACTACAATTAAACCTTTAATTAGAAAAGAATATTACGATGACAAAACAAATTCCAAAAAAGATAATTTATTTACAATTATCATTATTGGAGGAAGTCAAGGTGCAAAAATATTTGATGAACTTCTTCACATAATTTTTGCAAATATTACGAAAAAAGTTGCATTAAAAATTATTCATCAAACAAGTAAGAAAAATACTAACTTTTTAAAAAATTTTTATTCACAAAATAATATTGAAAATAAAGTTTTTAGCTTTGACCATAATCTTAATCAGCTTTTACAACAAAGTGATTTATGTATTACTAGGGCTGGGGCTTCAAGTTTAGCAGAATTATCTTTATTAAATATCCCATTTGTAGCAATACCCCTACCTTCATCTAAAGATAATCATCAATATGAAAATGCAAAATTTTATCAAAATCTAGATTGTTGTTGGATAATTGATCAAAAAAGTTTTGATAATAAAAAATTTGAAAATTTTTTGTTAGAATTAATCAACAAAAAGGATGATTACCTGAAAAAAAAAAATAATTTGCAGAAATTAAATTTTCAAAATACTTGGAATAATGTTAATCAAAAAATATTAGATATTTTTAATGAAAATTAAATTAGCAAAATCAGAACTGATTCACTTTGTTGGAATTGGTGGAATAGGTATGAGTGGTTTGTCTCTAATAATGAAAGGCAAAGGTTTTAAAGTACAAGGCAGCGATATTTCAAATAATAAAAATATTGAAAGACTAAAAAAAGAAAAAATAAAAATTTTTGTTGGTCATAAAAAACAAAATATAGATAAAGCAACCATTTTGGTTGTTTCTTCTGCAATAAAAAAAAATAATCCAGAACTTATAGAGGCAAAAAAAAGACATTTACCGATTTATAAAAGAGGTGAAATGTTGGCAAATATTGTATCTTTAACAAAAAATATTGTTGTAGTTGGCTCACATGGTAAAACTACAACAACATCTTTAATAGCTTCTATTTTTCATGAAACCAAATTAGACCCTACCATTATCAATGGAGGAGTAATAAATTCAATTAACAATTCTGCAAAGCTTGGAAAAAGTGATTGGTCTATATTAGAAGCTGATGAGTCCGATGGAAGTTTTATTTTCATTCCTCCCACATACTCAATAATTACCAATATCGATAGAGAGCACATGGATTATTATCGTACAATGGATCAATTAAACAAGTACTTTACAAATTTTGTTAATAAAGTTCCCTCATTTGGAAAATCATTTATTTGCTTGGATGATAAAAATAATAAAAATTTAATTAAAAAAATAAAAAATAAAAATTTTTATACTTATGGTCTAGATACAAAATCTAATTTTACTATTAAAAATATAAAGCAATTTCAAGAATTCTCTGAATTTGATTTAAAAATTAAATTACCTAATAAACAAAATCAATTAATCAAAAAATTCAAAGTTCCATTATTGGGTAATCATAATATAAAAAATTCTGTAGCCGCAGCAGCGTTAGCATTAACTGTAGGAATACCAATTAAAAATATTAAAAGGGGTCTCAAAAATTTTAGAGGAGTTCAAAGAAGATTTAACAAAATATTTACCTTTAATAACGTTAATTTTTATGATGATTATGCTCATCATCCTACTGAAATTAAAGAGGTATTGGATGGAGTAAGAAATGTTTATAAAGATTATGAAAAAATATGTATTTTTCAGCCACATAGAATTTCAAGATTAAAAGATCTAAAAAAAGAATTTACTTTTGCGTTTAAGAATGCAGACAAAGTTTTACTATTTCCAATTTACACTGCAGGTGAAAAAATAAAACTTGAATTTAGTTATATAAATTTTGCAAAAGAAATAATAAAAAATTCAAAAGTTCAATTATTTTTAGTAAATAATAAAGTTGAATTGGCAAAATATGTTAAAACTAATATTTATGGTAAAAAAATAGTTATTGGTATGGGGGCTGGAACAATATCTAATTGGATGAGAGAGTTACCAAAATTAATATAATGAATACTGATTTAAGTGAATTGTTATCGGAATTTAATAAAAATATAAAATTAGATTATGATCTTAAGAAAAAAAATTGGTTTAACATTGGTGGCAAAACAAAAATTTACTATAAAGCTGACAACCTCAAAGAATTAATTAAATTTCTCAAAAAAATTCAAAATAAAGAAAAGATATTCATATTAGGGGGTGGCTCAAATATATTGATTACTGATAAAAAATTTGATGGTGTTGTTATTAAACTAACGAATAACTTTAATAACATTTCATTACTTAATGAAGAAATAATTATAGCTGGAAGTTCTGTTACTGATAAATCGTTATCAGATTTTGCAATGAAAAATAGTTTAGGTGGTTTTGAATTTTTATCCTGTATTCCAGGGACAATCGGTGGAGGTATAAAAATGAATGCAGGGTGTTTTCAAAGAGAATTTAAAGATATATTAATTTCTGTTCAAGCGATTAATAAGTCAGGTCAAGCGATTACAATACCTGCAAAAGAGATAGACTTCCAATATAGAGATAGTGGATTGTCAGATGATTTAATTTTTTTAAGTGCATCATTTAAAGGTTTTAAAAAAGACAAAAATTTAATTATAAATGAAATGAAACTTCTTAAAGAAAAAAAGGAAAAAGCTCAACCAACAAGAATTAAAACTAGTGGTAGCACTTTTAAAAATCCTATCCATCAATCTAAAAAGAAAGTTTGGCAATTAATAAAAGAGTCGGTTCCTTTATCAAAATCTTTTGGAGAAGCCTCTATTTCAGAAAAACACTGTAACTTCTTTGTAAATAAAGGTAATGCTAAGTTTGATGATATGAAAAAATTAATAGAATTTGTTTCTGAAAATGTGTTTAAAAAAACAGGTGTTAAATTAGAAACAGAAATTAAAATTTTAGAGTAAATTGAAAAAAAAAGTACTTATAATCTCAGGTGGAATCTCAAAAGAGAGATTAATTAGTCTTGATACAGGATTGCAAGTAGCAAGAGAGTTAAAAAATAATGGGTACAAAGTAAAAATTTCTGAGCCAGATATTAGTTTAGCAAGAAAAATTAAACAGTTTAAACCTAAAGTAATATTTAATGCTTTGCATGGTCAATTTGGAGAGGATGGGTATATACAAACAATCCTTGAAAGCTTTAAAATTCCCTATACGCACTCTGGAGTAATTTCATCATCTATAGCAATGGATAAAGAAATTTCAAAAAAAATATTTATAAAAAATAAAATTAACACACCAAAGTTTTTCACTTTCTCATATGATTTAAAAAATTCAGATTTGATAAAAAAAATAAATAAAAAATTAAATTTTCCCGTAGTAGTTAAGCCCTTAAACGAAGGATCAAGCGTAAATGTTTATATATGCAGTAAAAAAAATATTATTAGAACATTAAATTCATTAAAAAATTATAAAAAAGTAATGATTGAGGAATTTATAGGTGGGAGAGAGATTCAAGTAGCAATCATGGGTAATAAAAAACTTGGAGCAATTGAACTAAAGCCAAAAAGAAAATTTTATGACTATCAAGCAAAATATAACTCAAAAGCAAAAACTCAACACATTATACCGGTTGATTTAACTAAAAATAAATTAAAAGAAATTTTGGATATTGCTTATAAGGCACATTCAATAATTGGATGTAAAGGTGTAACAAGATCAGATTTTAAATTTTACAATGAAAAATTTTATTTGTTGGAAATTAATACTCAACCAGGAATGACTAAGCTATCTCTAGTTCCAGAAATTGCAGCCTATAAAGGTATAAAATTTATAGAATTAATAGAATGGATATTAAAAGATGCATCAACGAACAAGTAAAAAAATTATAATCTATTTTTTACTTTTTTTTTCAATAGGTACGGTCAATAACATAGAATTAAATAATAAAAATTTTTTAAAAATTAAAAAAATTAATATTTTTGGTTTTAACGATATTGAAGTTTTAAATGTTGAAAATGATTTAAATAATTTAAATTTAAATAATATTGTTTTTTTAAATAAAAATGAAATATCAAAAGTGTTTGATTCTTATAATATAGTTGAAAATTATAATATTTTTAAAAATTATCCTTCGACATTAAATATTAAAATTAATAAGACTAATTTTTTAGCAAAAATAAATTATGATGGTAAAACTTTTATAGTTGGATCAAATGGTAAATTAATAGATGAAAAATATGCAAGAAATTATTTACCATATATTTTTGGAAGTCCTGAAACTGAAGAATTTCTTAAATTTAAAAAAAAGATTGATAAGTCTAAATTTTCCTATGAAAAAATTAAAAATTTTTATTTTTATCCTTCAAAAAGGTGGGACATAGAACTTAATAATGAAATTATAATAAAACTATCAGATTTAAATGTAATTAACACTTTGAACAATTCATATGAATTTTTGAAAGATGAAAACTTTAGAGATATAAAAATAATTGATGCAAGAATTAAAAATCAAATAATAATTAAATGACTGAAGAATCAGAGATTGATACTTATTTAACTATTTCAAAAAAAAAGTTTGGTATTTATTTATTAGATAAAAAAAAAATGAGCACACTTTATAAAGAAGAATTAAATTTTGAAGACAGTGTTCAAGATTTAGAATTGAAAAATTTAAATAATTTCCTTGATGAAAATATTTTTAAAGTTGAAAAACTATTGAGAAAATTCATTAATAATATTTTCGTAGTTATAGATGCTGATAAAATTCTTAATATTAATATGAGTTTAAAAAAAAAAAATTATGATCAAGATATAAATTTAAAAACTTTAGAAAGTTTGCTTATAGAAGCTAAGGATTTATTTAAAGAAAATAATAAAGATTATAAAATAATGCATATGCTAATAAAAAAATACATAATCGATGGAGAAAGTTATTTAAATTTAACAAGTGATTTAAAAACTGATTCCATTTGTTTAGAGGTGAACTTTATATGTATCCCAATAGAATTATCATCAGAGATTAATCAAATATTGGATAAATATCACATACAAATAAACAAGTTTTTAAATACTAGTTATATCAATAACCTGTTTTTAGATAAAAAGATTCAAACAGAACATAAGATTTCTAAGGTTTTGAGTGGTTACAATAAGAATGAAATTATTTTAGTCTCAAAAAGTCCAAATAAAATAGGATTTTTTGAAAAGTTTTTTCAACTATTCAGCTAAAATTGTTTTTTCTGGTAACATTAGTTGTTTTTTAATTTTCAAACTTTCAAAATAAAAAGGCTTAGTGTCTTACTTAACTCAAAAAACAATTAAAGATAATGTTTCGTTTAGCGGAGTTGCCCTTCATAGTGGTTTAGAAGTTAATATATGTATAAAGCCTGGAGAGGTAAATTCTGGAATAATTTTTAAAAGAGTAGATTTAAAAGATAATAATTTAGTTTTTCCAAATTTTATGAATGTTACTAGTACTTCATTAAACACAACTATTGAAAACGAATTTGGAGTAAAAGTATCTACGATAGAACACTTGATGGGAGCTTTATTTGGTTTAGGTATAGACAATGCCTTAATTGAAATTGATAATGAAGAAGTTCCAATTTTAGATGGATCAGCAAAAATTTTTATTGAAAAAATTGTTAAAGCAGGAATTGAAATTAGCAATTCACCTATTAAAATAATTAAAATTAATAAAGAAATTAAATTTTCAGATGGTGAGAGATTTATATTAATAAAGCCATCAACATTAAGTTTAGATATTGATTTTGAACTTAAGTATAAAAATGAACTTATAGGAAATCAAAGAAATAAAGTTAAAGTTTATGAAGATGATCTAAAAGATATTTATAATGCAAGAACTTATTGTTTGTATGAGGACATAGAAATGATTAAAAAAAATGGTTTAGCCAAAGGCGGCAGCTTAGAAAATGCAATTGTTGTTAAAGATAAAGAAGTGTTAAACTCAGATGGATTAAGAAACGAAAAAGAATTTGTGAATCACAAAATACTTGATTGTATTGGGGATTTATACACTACTGGATATAGAATTGTTGCTTCAGTAAAATGTTCTCAGGGAGGTCATTATTTAACTAATCAACTTTTAAGAAAAGTTTTTAAAAATAAAGAAAATTTTTCAATTTTAGAGATAAAAGAAAAAAACCTTCCACATACATTGATAAATAAAACATTCTTAAGATCAATAGCTTAATAACAAAAGATCACTTTAAAAACTTATTCTAAATAAGTATAACGTTTAAGTATTATGAATAGATTTATTTTACTATTAAGCATTTTTATTTTGAGTGTATCATGCGCAAAGGAATTAAGTAAAAAATCTGTAATTAATGAAAAAAGTTTAGATGATCAAGTTAGAGAAGCTTATCTGAAAGGACTAGAGTCTTTAGAGGAAGGTGATGTTATATTTGCTGCAAAAAAATTTAATGAGGTTGAAATTTTATTTCCACAATCTGATCTTGCCCCAAAGTCTTCATTAATGGCAGCATATTCATATTATACTCAGGATTATTATGAGGATACGATAATGGAGCTGCAAAGATTTTTAAAAATCTATCCTAAAGATAAAAACTTAGATTATGCATATTATTTGTTGGCAATATCTCACTATGAGCAAATTGTAGACGAAAAAAAAGATACTTTTTCTATTTTAAAAGCCAAACAATATTTTGAATATATTAACTTAACTTATCCAAACACAGAATATTCTATTGATGCAAGTTTTAAGATTGAATTAATAAATGATATTTTAGCAGCCAAAGAATTGTATGTAGGCAGATACTATATTGATAAAAAAAAATGGATACCTGCAATTAATAGATTTAAAAATGTTGTAAACGACTATGATACTACAATTTATGTAGAAGAAGCTTTGTATAGACTTGTAGAAGTTCATTATTTATTGGGACTCAAGGAAGAAGCAAAAAAATATGCAAAATTATTAGGTTACAATTACCAATCTTCTCAATGGTATGAAAATTCATATGCTATTTTCGATGAAACTTACAAAAAAAGAAAAATAAAGAAAAAAAAAGAAAAAAATAATTTGGTAAAAAAAATTAAAACTTTTTTGAATATTGATGAATAAAAAAGAAATTCTCTCAAATTATAAAAAAAAAATCAATAAACTTAAAGATTACAATAAAGCATACTATGATGATAGTAATCCAAAAGTTTCTGATGAAGAATACGATGGTTTAAAAAAAAAAATTTTAAAATTAGAAAATGAGTATAATTTTCTTAAATCTAAATTTTCGCCATCAAATATAGTTGGTTTCAAACCCTCAAAAAATTTTAAAAAATCATTACACAAAGCACCTATGCTCTCTCTTGGAAATGCATTTTCAGAGGAAGATTTAGTTAATTTTGAAAAAAAATTAATTAATTTTTTATCTCTAAAAAAAAATTATGAAATATATTATAGCGCTGAGCCTAAAATTGATGGAATTTCTGCATCGTTAACATATAAAAAGGGAAAATTTTATAAAGGACTTTCTAGAGGTGATGGGAAGGAAGGGGAGGATATTACCGAAAATCTATCAACTATTAGGGATATTCCTAAAACTATTTTATCTAAAGATTTTCCAGAGGAGATAGATATAAGAGGAGAAGTATATATTCAAAATAGTGATTTTAAAAATCTAAATGAAAAATTTGCCAACCCTAGAAACGCAGCCTCTGGTTCCCTAAGACAAAAAAATCCCGAAGATACAAAAAAAATTCCCTTAAAATTTATTGCATATACATATGGATATCAAAAAGGATTATTAGTTAATAATCAATCTGACTTTTTAAAAAAATTAAATGAATGGGGATTTAAAACAAATCCATTAAATAAAGTTATTTCTGGAATTAAAAATTTGTTAATAAATTATAATGAAGTAGAAAAAAAAAGGGCAAATTTAGATTTTGATATAGATGGTATAGTTTATAAAGTTGATGAATTTATGCTGCAAAAAAGACTTGGGAATGTGGCAAATGCTCCACGTTGGGCAATTGCTCATAAATTTTCCTCTAACAAAGCTATTTCTGAAATATTAGATATTGAAATTCAAATTGGTAGAACTGGAGCTTTAACTCCTGTAGCAAAAATAAAGCCAATAAATATAGGTGGTGTTGTGGTTTCAAATGCCACTTTACATAATGAAGACGAAATAAATAGAAAGGATATAAGAATTGGTGATATTGTAGTTGTAGAAAGAGCTGGAGATGTAATTCCACATATTATTTCTGTAGATTTAAAAAAAAGACCAAAAAATACTATTAAATTTGAATTTCCAACAAAATGTCCTTCCTGTGGATCTAAAACAATAAAAGAATTTAATACTATTACCAAAAAAATTGATGCTGTCAGAAGATGTTCAAGTGAGGGTTATGATTGTGATCAAATTTCAGTGGAAAAATTAAAACATTTTGTTTCTAAAGATGCATTTAACATTGACGGATTTGGAAAAAAAATTGTTGAAGGATTTTGGAAAATTAAAATAATAAAATACCCACAGGATATTTTTAAAATAGACTATAATAAAATTGAAAACCTTGATGGTTGGGGAAAACTTTCAGTTGAAAATTTAAAATATTCAATTAAAGAAAAAAAAAACATCTCATTGGAAAGATTCATATTTTCATTAGGAATAAGGCATATAGGTTTAGAGAATGCAAAATTATTGTCTAAGCATTTTATATCCTTTAAAAATTTTAAAAATTTATCAAAGCAAAAAAAATTCGATGAATTATTAAATATAGATGGTATTGGCGAAACTCAGGTGAATTCAATAAAAAATTTCTTTTTAAATAATACAAATATTAAAATTTTAAATGAACTTGAAAAAGTTTTAAATATTAAAAATAATCAAATTAAAAAAAATGATGGTCGTCTTAAAGGTAAAACCTTTTTGGTAACAGGAAAATTAAATGGAATAAGTAGAGCAGAGATTAAATCATTAATAGAGGAAAATTCAGGTGTTACAGTTAGTAGTGTATCAAAAAAACTTGATTATTTAATTATAGGTGAAAAACCTACAAAAAGAAAAGTAGAAAATGCTAATGAATTAAATATAAAATTAATTGATCAAAACGAATTTTTTAAATTAATAAATAAAACTAGCTAACCATTTTTTTTCATTTTCATTTAAATATTTTGATAATTTTGCATAGACATCTAGATGATATTTAAACAAGTAGTTTCTCTCTGATTTATCAAGTAATTCAAAATTGATTAAATCCTTTTCAATTGGAGCCATTGTCAAATTTTCAAAGAAAAGATTTTTATTTTTTTTATTAACATAAACTAAATTTTCAATTCTAATTCCGAATTTGTTTTCTTTATAATACCCAGGTTCATTACTTAAAATCATACCTTCTTTTATTTTAACATTATTTATTTTTGTAATTGATTGAGGCCCCTCATGAACATTAAGAAAAAAACCTACACCATGACCAGTACCATGTGCATAATCCAAATTACTAATTTTGAGGAATTTTCTAGCTCTTTTGTCAATTTTTTTACCTGTATCGTCTTTATTTAAGTTAGTTTTAGCTACCGCTATGTGGCCTTTTAAAACTTTAGTAAAAATATTTTTTATGTTTTTATTTTGATTAGAAAAACATATTGTTCTTGTAACATCTGTAGTTCCATACTTATATTGACCTCCAGAATCACACAAAAAAATATCCTTTTTATTAATTATTCTGCAATTCTGTTTTTTTGCACGATAATGCACTATAGCTCCATTTTTTCCTGATCCTGCTATAGTATCAAAACTTGGGTAAAGAAAATTTTTATTCATCTTTCTGAATTTTTCTAATTTTTTTTCAGCATCTACTTCTGTAATTTTTTTTTTATTAATATTTTTAATCCAATATAGAAATTTTGTTAAAGCTACACCATCCAATATATGAGCTTTAATTGTATTGTTGATTTCTACTTTATTTTTAATTGATTTTAAAAGGTAGGTTGGATCTTCTCTACCAATAATCTCAAATTTAGATTTAATTAAATTTTCGTAAAATATAGAGCACGATTTATCATCAATAATAAAATTTACACCTTTAAAATGCTGAATTTTATTTGGTAACTCATCTATATCTAAAAATTCATTTTTTTTAATTATTTTATTTTTAATTAAACTTTTGCATTTATTTAATTTACTCAATAATAAGATTTTTTTTGTCTTACTTATTATTAATCTAGAATTTGGAACTGGACTATTGGGTCCATCATTACCTCTTATGTTCAAAATCCAAGCAACATTTTCAGGAGCACTTATGAATATATAGTCTGAGTTATTTTTTTTTAGATAATTGGATAATTTGTTAATTTTTGAATTACTACTTTCACCCACTATACCCTTATTAAGAAAAAAAAAAGGAATAGATGAATATATTTTTTTCTTTTTTATTTCATCAATTAGATTTTTGTTGATGATTTTAATTTTATTATATTTTAAAAAATAATTTTTAATTTTAGTGTTGGTAAATAATTTTGGGTCAATACCAAGAGTTAAATTTTTAAATAAACTACAATTCACTAATTTTTCAAATCCAAAAATTTTAAAATTTCTACCACTTTCGATTTTACTTTGGATTGTGTATCTACCATCTGTAAAAAGATAGTTTTTTTTTTTTAAAATTATTGCTAAACCCGCAGACCCACTAAAATTTGAGATAATTTTTAAACGATTTATTTTTGAGTATTCAGTAAAATAATCGTCATTCTTCGGAACAATGTAACCATCAATTTTATATTGATTAAATTTATTTCTTAGTTCTTTAATATAATTTTTCATTTTATTCTTTTTTGGTATCTTATCCAACCAGGACTTCTAGTGCTTTCCTCAAATTCAAAATCTTGATTAAATTCAAAATCATCATCAGTGTTGTTTTCTTCATCAAAAAATGAATTTTTTTCTAAATATTTCTCTGGTAACTCATCAATAAACCTAGAAGCCATGCTGTCTATCCAGTCTCCTTGATAAAATCTGTTCATTGAAAATGATATTATTGCTCTTTTCTTTGCTCTTGTAATTCCAACATACGCAAGGCGTCTTTCCTCTTCAAGACCACTTTGTCCTTTTTCCTCAATAGATTTTTGGTGAGGGAACAAACCTTCTTCCCAACCTGGTAAAAAAACAACGTCAAATTCAAGACCTTTTGCAGCATGCATTGTCATCATATTAATCTTTTCACCTTCCCACTCTTGATCAACTGAGGTTGCTAGAGATACATGTTCTAAAAAACTTTCTAAGTTATCAAACTCTTTCATTGCGCTTAACAACTCTTTAATATTTTCTAATCGATTTTCATTATCTAAATCTTTTTTATTTTTTAGCATTGCTGAGTATCCAGATTCATCCAATACTATCTGTAATAATTTAACATGATTTGATTTTATTATTTGCAGATCGTTTCGCCATTTGTTCAAAGCATTTAAGAATAAGTTCAAACCAATTTTAGCTTTGGGTTTAATTAAGTTTTTTTCAAGCATAATTTTAGATGCTCTTTCTAAATTTAAATTATTTTCTTTTGCAAATTCATGAATATTTTTAAGAGTACTATCTCCTATAGATCTTTTTGGGTTATTGACAATTCTCTCAAAAGCTAAATCATCTTTTTCTTGATGTATTAATCTTAAGTATGCAACACAATCTTTTATTTCGGCTCTTTCGTAAAATTTAGTACCTCCTAAAATTCTATATGGCATTCCTATTTTTAGGAATCTTTCTTCAAATTCCCTAGTTTGAAATATAGCTCTTACTAAAATAGCAACATTATTGTAAGAATATTTTTTTTTGATTTTTTTTTCAATCTCATCTGAAACACCAATAGCTTCATCTTTACCATTTTTGAAACAATTTAATTGTACTAAATCACCTTCATCCATTGTTGTTATTAAAGTTTTCCCTACTCTATTTTCATTATTTGCGATTAAATTTGAAGCAACAGATAAAATGTTTTGAGAAGATCTATAATTTTGTTCAAGTCTTATAATTTTGGTATTTTTATAAACTTTATCAAATTCTAAAAAATTTTTAATTTCAGCTCCTCGCCAACTGTAGATTGACTGATCATCATCTCCTACACAACAAATATTTTCATTTTTACCAGATAAAAGATTTAACCATTTGCTTTGAATAAAATTTGTATCCTGGTATTCATCTACAAGAATATACTTAAAATTTTTTGAGTAAATTTCTTTAATATCGGGATTTTGCTCTAAAATTTTTACTGTATGTAAAATTAAATCTCCAAAATCACATGAGTTTAAGTCGGTTAATTTTTCTTGATAAATCTTATAAAGGGGAAGTACAGTTTTTTCATAAATATCTTTTTTATTTATAATTACTTCATTTGGATAATAACCTTTATTTTTCCATCTATCTATTATTGCGAGTATAAATCTTGGTGATAATTGCTTGATATCTATGTTTTCAGCTTTACAAATATTTTTTATAAGCCTCATTTGGTCATCTGTATCAACTATAGTAAAATTTGAGTTTAATTTAACGGCTGAAGCATGTTTTCTTAACAATTTTGAGCATATTGAGTGAAATGTGCCAAGCCAAGAGAGACCCACGGCTGTAGAGCCTAATATTCCACTTACTCTATTTTGCATTTCTTTTGCAGCTTTGTTGGTAAAAGTAACTGCCAAAATTTGATTTGGAAAAGCCTTCTTTTCTTTAATTATATTAGCTATTCTTGATGTTAAAACTTTTGTTTTACCAGAGCCTGCTCCAGCAACAATTAAAAGAGGTCCATCTAAATGTAAAACAGCCTCTTTTTGAGCCTCATTTAAATTTTTTAAATAATCTCTGTTTATCATTTAAAATAATACTTTATAAGCATTTCTGATTATTATGAGTAAATCAAATTTAATTGCGAATTTTTTTAAAAACATAAATCTATTTATTAATAAACTTTTAGAGAAAAATTTAAACAAGTTAAACAGTAAAAATTTAACAAGCATTATTAAGAGTAATAAAATATTTGTCGCATCAGTTGCTTTAATTATTTTGTTTTTATCCTATTTGTCCATACCAAATATTTACAATCAAAAGGATTTAGTAAGAGAATTAAAAAGCGAATTGTTAACTAAATTTAAAATTAACATAGGTTTCTCTAAAAAATTGCATTATAATTTTTTTCCAAGGCCACATTTTTCAACAGATGAAACACTAATATTTTACAATGAGAACGAAATATCAAAAAATAATAATTTGAAAATTTATATATCTCCTAAAAATCTATTTTCATTAAATAGTATAAATGTCACTGATGTAATTTTTAAGGGAGCGAGTTTTAATTTAAACAAAGATAATTATAATTTTTTTATTAATATCTTAGATAACAACTTTTTAAATACCAATTTAAAATTTATTAATAGTAATATTTTTTATAGAACTATTGATAGTGAGGTTTTATTAGTTAATAAAATTTCTGAGATGAAATATTATTTTGACGAAAAAAATTTTAATAACATTCTTTATTCAAATAATGAAATATTTAATATACCTTATTCTGTAGAAATATTTAATGACGATGAAAAAAAAATAATACATACACAATTAGACATCAATTTATTAAGACTAGAAATAGAAAATCAATATTTTTATAAAAATGAAACCAAGTCTGGTTTTTCAAATTTATCAATTAATAATTTTAAAAGTATAATTAATTATAAAAAGAGTAAAAATTTATTTGAGTTTAATTACTTCGATAAAAAAGATGATCAAAAATTTTTATATAGTGGGGAATTATTTTTTAATCCTTTTTACTCAAATTTAAAAGGAAATACTGATGAACTAAATATATTTTATTTATTAAATTCTAATAGCATCATTCCACAACTGTTAAAAACAGAAATATTAAATAATAAAAATATAAGTTTTAATTTAAATTTAAATGCCAAAAAAATTTTAAATTATAGCAACTTTGTAAACGTTTTGTTGAATTCAAAAATTCAAGAAGGTCTGATAGATATTGATGATACTGAATTTAATTGGAAAAACCATGCAAAATTTAGATTGACTGATAGCTTAATTTATATCAAAGACGGTGAATTAATATTAGATGCAAATAGCCATATAGACATAATAAATAACATTGAGATATATAAGTTTTTACAAAGTCCAAAAAACTTAAGAAAAAAAATTAAAAAAATAGATTTAAATTTTAATTTTAATTTTGATCAAAAAGTAATTAATGTAAATGATGTTAGAATTGACGGTAAATCAAATCAAAAACTAACTGAAGTATTGACAAATATATCGATAAAGAGTGATGATTTGCAAAATAAAATTTACTTCAAAAATTTATTAAATGAAGCTTTAAAAAATCATGCAGGGTAAATCATTTTTTTTGGGTTAACGATTTTTTTATATTCACCCTCACTTATTAAACCTGTTTTTAAAGTTTCATGTTTAAGTGTTGTATTATTTTTTAGTGCTGTCTTTGCAATTTTAGCAGCATTATCATATCCTATATGTGGTGCTAGCGCGGTTACTAACATTAATGAGTTGTCTAAGTGCTCTTGGATCTTTTTCTTATTAGCTTTAATACCTTGGACACAATATAAGGTAAAATTTTTTGTACTATCGGCAATTAAATCAATTGATTGTAGAATATTATGAGCAATTAATGGCTTGAACACATTTAATTCAAAATGACCGTGGGAACCAGCCATTGTTATACCGTTGTGATTACCTATAACTTTTACACAAACCATTGTAACAGCCTCACATTGAGTAGGATTTACTTTACCGGGCATTATTGATGAGCCCGGTTCATTTTCTGGTAAAATTAATTCACCATAACCAGCTCTAGGACCTGAACCCAAAAATCGGATATCATTAGATATTTTCATTAAAGCGACAGCACAAGTATTTAAAGTTCCGGAAAAGTTGACTATAGAGTCGTGTGCAGCTAGCTCTGCAAATTTGTTTGGAGCTGGTTTGAATTTTATTTTTGTAAATTTAGCAATTTCTTTTACAATTTTTTTGTCAAAATTTTTCTTTGAATTTATTCCAGTACCAACTGCCGTACCTCCTTGAGCGAGAAACAATATTTCCTTTAAAGCATATTCTATTCTTTCAATACTTTTCTTTATTTGAAAATGATATCCAGAAAATTCTTGCCCAAGTGAAATAGGAGTCGCATCTTGAAGATGAGTTCTTCCAATTTTAACAATATTTTTAAATTCATTTGATTTCTTTTTTAGTGCTTTTTCCAAAATTTTTAAATTTGGCAACAATTTGGTTATAGTTTCTTGAGCGATTGATATGTGCATAGCAGTAGGAAAAACATCATTGGTAGATTGCGATTTATTTACGTGGTCATTTGGATGAACAGGCTTTTTTGTTCCTTTTTTTCCACCTAAAATTTCTATTGCTCTGTTAGCGATAACCTCATTCACATTCATATTTGTCTGTGTCCCAGAACCTGTTTGCCAGACTTTTAAAGGAAAATTTTCATCTAATTTACCCTTGATTACTTCATCAGATGCTTTGATTATTGCTTTAGAAATTTTACCATCAATTAATTTATCTTTAGCATGTACAATCGCAGCTGATCTTTTAATAATTGCTGTTGATTTAATGATTGAAATATTTACTAAAATTTTACCTATATTAAAAAATTTATTGGATCTTTGAGTAGATGCGCCCCAATATCTATCATTAGGAACCCTTATAATTCCAATGCTGTCAAATTCTTTTCTTAATTTCATTGATTAATTTTTAAGTAACAAATAATTATTAACATACAATAAATTTTTAAAAACATACAGGAGCATTATGTCGAATTTTAGTAAAGTAGGCACTTTCATGAAAACTTTTGGTCAAGAAGTTAAAACTAAACCATCATTTAGTACTGATAAAATAAATAAATTAAGAATAGATCTTATTAAAGAGGAATTAGAGGAATTTACTGAAGCCATGAATAAAAAGGATTTATTGGAAGTGGCTGATGCACTTACAGATATATTATATGTAACTTATGGAGCAGGGCATGCTTTTGGAATTGATCTAGATAAATGTTTTGATGAAGTTCAAAATTCAAATATGAGCAAATTAGATGAAAATGGCAAACCTATTTACAATGACTCTGGAAAAGTTATGAAAGGTCCAAACTATTTTAAACCTGATCTTTCTAAATTCGTAAATTAGATTTCTAACTTAAAGTCAACAGCAGGAGCACTATGAGTTATGCTGCCAACAGAAATTCTATTAACTCCAGTAGACGCAATAGCTTTGACAGTTTTTAAATTAACATTACCAGAAGCTTCGGTTTGGTAATACTTTTTTGCAATTTTTACACTATTTTTTAAATTTTTAATACTCATGTTGTCTAGTAGAACAGTATTAAATTTTAGACCTAAAATTGATTTAAGCTGCTTAATTGTATCAACTTCAACAGTAATTTTTTTTCCTTTTTTATTTTTAATAGCTTTTAAAACCAAACTCTTTAAATCTGAACTAGCGATATGGTTATCCTTTATTAAATATTCGTCACTTAAATTAAATCTATGATTAGTACCACCTCCCAATTTAACGGCATATTTTTGTACAACTCTTAAATTTGGAATTGTTTTTCTTGTGCAGCAAATTTTACTTTTTTTTCCAACTAATTTAACAAACTCATCTGTTTTAGTTGCAATTCCAGAAATGTGAGATAAAAAATTTAAAGCAACTCTTTCTGCAATCAAAATATTTTTTGCTTTTCCTTTAATTGAGGCAATTAAAGAACCCTTCCTTACTCTTGAACCATCCTTTTTTTTAATAATGAACTTTATTTTACTATCAATTAATGAAAAGGCCTCTTTAGCGAATAATAATCCTCCAACAATTGCATTTTGATTTGATATTAATTTAACTGCTATTACGTTATCATTATTAATCAGACCTGAAGTAATATCTCCTGAAGGATAAAGATCTTCATTCAATGCTAGCTTAACAGTGCTTTTGATAAATTCTTTGCTTAGTTTTATTTTCGACACTTGTTTATCTGCCAATAGCTGCCATTCTTTCTACAGATATTCTGGCTTTATCAATTGTTTCTTTGTCCATAATTATTTCACCAGTTTCATTCTCTAAACAATCTAATATCTTTGGAAGCGTTATTTTTTTCATGTGAGGGCACATATTACATGGTTTAACAAAGTCTACATTTGGATTTTCTATCTGGATGTTGTCACTCATTGAGCACTCAGTAACCATCATTACTTTTTTTGGTTGATTATCTTTTACATATTTTATCATTCCAGATGTTGATCCGGCAAAATCACTTGCTTCAATTACATCAGGAGGACATTCTGGATGCGCAATAATTTTAATTCCTGGATTATTTTTTCTTATATCCTCTATTTCTTTTTTATTAAATTGGTCATGAACAATGCAAATTCCTTTCCAAGAAATAATTTCAACATCAGTTTGAGAAGCAACATATTTAGCCAAGTAATCATCAGGTAAAAATATTACTCTTTTTACCCCGAGTGATTTAACTATTTTAACTGCATTAGCTGAAGTACAACAAACGTCCGTTTCTGCCTTAACTTCTGCTGACGTATTGACATAAGATACAACAGGAACGCCTGGGTATTTTTCTTTTAACAACCTAACATCTTTACCTGTGATAGATGATGATAAAGAACAACCAGCATCCATATCAGGAAGAATAACTTTTTTATCAGGGCTCATTAATTTTGCAGTTTCTGCCATGAAATGTACCCCAGCCATTAAAATAATATCAGCTGAAGTTTTTGAGGCTTCTATTGCTAATGCAAGAGAGTCAGCAGAAAAATCGGCAACACCATGATAAATTTCTGGAGTTTGATAATTGTGGGCTAAAATTACAGCATTTTTTTCTTTTTTTAATTTATTAATTTTATGAATATACGGAGCATGCACTGACCATTCAATTTCAGGCATAACCTTAGAAATTTTTTGATAAATAGGATCTGTTGCTTTACGCACTTCTTGTGTAAATTCCATGGGGATTTTTACCAATTTGAATCATGATTGTCATTCATTTATTATGAGACATATCGCGGTCGTGCTGAAATTGGTAGACAGGCACGGTTGAGGGCCGTGTGGACCTAGTCCATGAGAGTTCGAGTCTCTCCGACCGCACCAAAGTTAATTTTATATAGGAGTTTTTGATGGATAAATTACTTTCTGTAATATTTATGGTCGGGGTTTTGCTTTTAGTTCTACCAAGTTTTTTAAAATCAAATTCTCAATTAAAGCAATTTCTTAAAAATCTCAGTATTTGGATTATTGTAGTTTTTATAATTTTAATTATTGTTTATTTATTTAAATAAGAAAATTAGTTTTTTATCCAATCAGGTTTATTGATGTTTATTGAAGCTTCTTTAGTTTTAAAATTTGCTTTTTCATCAAAGTTTTCGTTTAAGTATTTAATTAAAGCAAAAGGGTAGTCGCTATCAATTAAAACCTTGCCTATTTCAATTTCATTATTATAAATACTTTCGCCTTCGTATAGTTTTCCATTAATTAAATTTATTGGAAACAATCTTTTTGAAAGTTTGTTTTTTAATTTAATTCGTGCTGTATTTTCTTGGCCAACATAACAGCCCTTTTTGAAATCGATTCCATTTAATTCTTCAAAATTACATTCAATACCAAACAATTTGTTTTTCAATTTATTTAAATCTTTTGGAACAATTCCAAGGCTATGACTTAATGAATAATATTCTTTCAGATTTGCATCGTGAAGATCTAGTTTTTTTAAAGATAAATAAAGTTTTTCTAGATTAATAATTAATCTAGCACCCAATTCTTTATTTCTTGGATCTAAAAATATTGGATCTTCTCTATATATAATTGTGTATCCAGGTTGATCTTTTGCTTCATCAAAAGTTAAGAATTTTTCATAAGAAAATGCTGCTACAACAAATTCATTACTTAAATTGAGAATTTCAACTTTTGATCTTAGCTTATATAGGGATAATTGTTTGAATAACTCCTCTGCCTGAGGTTTTTCACAATCCAAAAGATATCCAGACTTATGTTTTACAATTATAAATTCATATAAAAATTTACCCTGGGGTGTAAGTAATGAGCTAAAACAACTATTTACATAGCTTACTTTGTTAATGTCGTTACTAATGAGATTTTGAAGAAATTCTTTTGCATCTTCTCCATTAATATAAAGAATTGCTCTGTCATCTAAAATATAAACATTTTTTATATTCATAATTGATAAATTATAAATTGTAATATAATAACAATTTTTCAAAATGTTAGATCTTATAATTAAAAACGGACATTGTTTCATCGATGGTGAATTAAAAGATGCAGATGTTGCTATAAAAGATGGAAAAATTCAACAGATTGGACAAATTTCAGAAGAAGCAAAAGAGACAATTAATGCAGATGGCCATACAGTATTACCTGGTTGCATAGATACCCAAACACATTTTAGAGAACCAGGATCAACAGATACCGAGGATCTTCATTCAGGGAGTAGAGCAGCAATAGCAGGAGGTATTACAAGTGTATTTGAAATGCCAAACACTAATCCACCAACTTCTAACATGAAGGAATTTCAAAGAAAACTAGATCTTGCTAAAAACAGAATGTATTGCAATTATGCTTTTTATTTTGGAGCAACAGCAGACAATGCGGATGATTTAGCAAGTCTAGAGGGTTTAGAAGGTTGTTGTGGTATTAAACTTTTTGCAGGATCTTCAACTGGTAATTTATTGGTTGCTGAAGAAGACGATATAGATAAGGTTTTTCAAAATGCTTCAAAAGTAGTTGCGGTTCATTCTGAAGATGAAGCAATTTTAAATGTAAACAAGAAATTAATAAAAGAGGGCGATGTTCATACGCATCCTATATGGAGAAGTGTAGAATGTGCAATAGCATCTACAAGAAGAATTGTTCGAATTGCAGAAAAGCACAATAAAAAAGCTCATGTACTTCATATTACTACTAAAGAAGAAATAGATTTCTTATCTCAGCACAAAGGAAATATTACATTTGAAATTACTCCTCAGCATTTAACTCTTTATGCTCCAGATTGTTATGATAATCTTGGAACGTACGCTCAGATGAATCCACCATTAAGAGATAAATCTCATTATGACAGATTGTGGTATGGAGTGAGAAATAATTTTAATGATACCATTGGATCTGATCACGCTCCTCATTTAAAAGAAAATAAAGATAAGGTATATCCAAATACTCCTTCTGGAATGCCAGGAGTTCAAACTTTAATGCCTGTAATGTTAAATCATATTAATGATGGAAAATTAACTCTTAATCAATTGATGAACTTTGTTTGTGAAAATCCGGTTAAGATCTTTGGAATTAAAAACAAAGGATTTATTAAAAAAGGTTATGATGCAGACTTTACAATTGTTGATATGAACAAAACTATCGAGATTAAAAATGAAAATATAGAAAGTAAATGTAAATGGTCACCATTTAATGGATTTAAATTTAAAGGAACACCAACACATACAATTATTGCAGGAAAAATTAAAATGCAGGATGGAAAGATTTTAGGTGATCCTGATGGAACCCCTTTACAGTTTAGCTAAGCTTTCCAGAAAAACTATTTACCAAAATTACACCAATTACAATTAAAAATAATCCTAAAACTGCTTGCCATGCTAAAGTTTGTTTAAAGAATATATAGCCAAGGATTGCGATTGTAAAAATTCCAAGACCACTCCATGTTGCATACATAATCGCAATAGGGATTTTATCTGCTACAAAAGTTAAAAGGTAGAATGCACAAAGATAAAAGAATGCAAGAGCAGCTGTTGGGATTAGTTTTGTGAAATTTTGAGTTACAGGTAATAACATTGTACCAGCAACTTCAAAAAATACTGCACCTGCAAGAAATAAATATGTTTTAACCATTGTTTAAAATTTTATGTTGAATTAAATCTTCCTTAATCTCAGTTAAAATTGCTGGATCATCTATTGTTGGTGGCACTTTGTATTCAACATTGTCAGCAATTTTTCTTATTGTTCCTCTTAAAATTTTACCTGACCTTGTTTTTGGTAATCTTTTAATTACAATTACTACTTTAAATGCAGCAACTGGACCTATTTTATCCCTAACCATTTTCACACACTCTTTTGAAATTGAATTATTATCTTTATCAACACCTGACTTGAGAACTACTAATCCAATAGGTATTTGACCTTTTAATTTATCCGCAATACCAAGCACAGCACATTCAGCAACAGATTGATGTTCAGATAATACTTCTTCAATAGCTCCTGTTGATAATCTATGACCTGCAACATTTATAATGTCATCAGTTCTAGACATAATCCAAATATAACCATCATCATCAATGTGGCCCGCATCATAAGTTTGATAATAGCCATCATAGTTAGACATGTAGTTTTCTTTGTATCTTTGGTCTGCATTCCATAATGTTGGAAATGTCCCAGGAGGTAATGGAAGTTTTACGACAATATCTCCCATTTCATTTGGTTTGGCTAATGATTGATCTGGCTTAATTATTTTAACATCATATCCAGGTACAGCCTTACACGCTGAACCATATTTCGTTTCCATCATTTCAATACCAGTGCAATTTGAGCTAATAGCCCAACTAGTCTCTGTCTGCCACCAATGATCAATAACTGGTACTTTAAGTAAATTCTCCGCCCATTTAATTGTATCTGGGTCAGCTCTCTCTCCAGCAAGGAATAAGCTTTCAAAATTACTTAAGTCATATTTAGAAAAAAATTTACCTTCAGGATCTTCTTTTTTTATAGCTCTAAAAGCTGTTGGGGCGGTGAAGAGAGATTTAACTTTATAGTCAGAGATTATTTTCCAAAAAGCACCAGCATCAGGTGTCCCAACAGGCTTACCTTCAAACAAAACTGTTGTACATCCTTTGAACAACGGAGCATAGACTATATATGAGTGCCCAACAATCCAACCAATATCACTTGCTGACCACCAAATATCATCGGTATCAATGTTATAAATATTTTTCATAGTCCATTTGAGAGCCACAATATGACCTCCAATGTCCCTTACAATACCTTTTGGGGTTCCAGTTGTACCTGATGTATATAAAATATAAGCAAACTCATTTGAGTTCATCTCAATACAATCAGTATCTTTAGCATTAGAGACAACTTCTTCCCAGTTTACCTCGTTTGGACCATTTAATTTAACCTCATGACCAGGTCTTTGGAATAAAATCATCTTTTCAATTTTATGATTAGCTATTTTTATAGCCTCATCGACAAGAGGTTTGTACTCAACTGTTCTTCCTGGCTCAAATCCACAAGAAGCAGTCACCAATATCTTTGCTTTGCTGTCATCTATTCTGCTTGCAAGTTCATTAGAGGCAAATCCTCCAAATACAACCGAATGAATTGCACCAATTCTAGCACAAGCAAGCATGGCAACTACTGCTTCTGGGATCATTGGCATGTAAATTATTACCCTGTCACCTTTGTTTGCACCTTGAGCCTTTAATGCTCCAGCAAATTTAGAAACTTTTGACCTTAATTCCTCATAAGTAAATTGATCTTTGTTACCAGTAATAGGACTATCATAAATTAAAGCAGTTTTTTCACCTCTACCCTGATCAATATGAATGTCTAGGGCGTTGTAACAAGTGTTTGTAACACCATCTTCGAACCATTTATAGAAAGGAGGATTAGATTTATTTAAAATTTTTGTTGGTTTTTTAAACCAGAAGATATCTTTAGAAGCCTCCTTCCAAAATTTTTCAGGATTATTTATAGAATTTTGATAAATTTCTTTAAACTTAGAAGACATAAAGATTTGATTCGAATTCCTTATTTTTTTTGATTTTTAACTTATAAATTGTATTTAATTTTAAAAATTAAGTAAAATCAATGAGAATAAGTCGCAATTAAGTCTTCATTTATCCAAATTAATTTGCTATTAACCGCGACATTGGCTTAGGAAACTGAGTCTAGTTTATATAAACTAAATAAAAACTAACGAAGAGGGAGTTTTTTATGAAAAAACTTAAACTGTTTGCTTTAGCAGCTATGGCTCTGATTGGATTTTCAGGTATAGCTATTGCAGCAGACGCAACGATGTTGATGCAAGATGACTTCGTAGGAATTTCATTCTGGGTTATCTCTATGGGAATGTTAGCAGCTACTGCTTTCTTTTTCATGGAAGCGGGCAACGTCGCATCAGGCTGGAGAACATCAGTTATTGTTGCTGGTCTAGTAACTGGTATAGCATTCATACACTACATGTACATGAGAGAAGTATGGGTATCTACTGGAGACTCACCAACTGTTTACAGATACATTGACTGGTTAATTACTGTGCCTTTACAGATGGTAGAATTTTACTTAATTCTAGCAGCTATCGGTAAAGCAAACTCTGGAATGTTCTGGAGATTGTTAATCGGTTCATTAGTAATGCTTATCGGTGGATACTTAGGTGAAGCAGGATATATTAATTCTACACTAGGTTTCATTATTGGAATGGCAGGTTGGATATACATTCTATATGAAATATTCTCTGGTGAAGCTGGTAAAGCTGCAGCTAAAAGTGGTAACAAAGCTTTAGTAACTGCTTTTGGTGCTATGAGAATGATCGTTACAGTAGGTTGGGCAATTTACCCATTAGGTTATGTATTTGGTTACTTAACTGGTGGTGTAGACGCTAACTCACTTAACGTCGTTTACAACTTAGCTGACTTCATTAACAAAATTGCATTTGGTCTAGTAATTTGGGCTGCTGCAACTAGTTCAAGCGGAAAAAGAGCTAAGTAATTAGTTAAAATTTAAATTAAGGGCAAGTACATTTTTGTACTTGCCCTTTTTTTTACCTTTATTAAAATTATATATAATAACTATACATAATTTTTTATTCATGGATGTTAAATTAGAAAAATGGCACAAATGCCATATTGATAAAGAAGTCCTTAAAGAACTCTCAAAGAAATCTAATTTAAAAGGACTTCAGCATGTTTCTATTTTTTTTGGCCTATTGCTGGTAACAGGAATTTTTGCATACATTACCTGGGGAACTTGGTGGTCTGTATTTTGGTTTTTAGTTTATGGAAATATTTATTCGTTCTCTAATCCATTATGGCATGAGACAGGTCATAAAACTGCTTTTAAATCAAAATACTTAAACGAACTTTTTTATTATATCTCTTCTTACATGGCCAACTTTGAGCCCACAAGATGGAGATACACACACTTTATTCATCATGGAAATACATATTCAACCGAGAATCCTTTTGATCATGAAATTGAATATGGAAATGATTTAAAAGAAACACCTAAAAGATTGATTATAAATGTTGTTCCTTTTCTAGATTTAATTTTTTTTAAAAAACATATTTCCTTTGAAATTATTCAGCATGCACTTGGAATAAAAACAAAAGTCATGAAAGATAGTATTCCAGAAAATGTACAACTGAAAGCAATTTTTAATTCAAGAATTTATGTTTTGATTTGGTTAACAATTATTTTATGGTCAATAATGGTTTCTTCTTGGATGCCAATGCTATTCTTTTTGTTACCACAATATTATGGAAAAACTTTGCATAAACTTGTAGCTTTTACGCAGCATGCAGGTCTTGCAAGAAACATTAAAGATCACAGACTTACATCTCGTGAAATGTATTTAAATCCAATACTAAGCTTTTTATATTGGAAAATGGAATATCATTTAACTCACCATATGTTTCCGACAGTTCCGTCTTATAATTTAGATAAGCTACACCATCATATTAAAGATCAGTTACCACGAACTAATGATGGATTAATTGATGCTTATCAAGAAATTATTCCAGCGTTGTTGAGACAAAAAGAGGATGAGACTTATTTTATAAAAAAAGAGCTTCCTCAGCCTCAAAATATTTAAAATTGTATTAAGTATGATTTTACATACTTGCTCAATTTAGATATGAACCTATATATAACGCATGGCAAAAATTACTTATAATACTTACGATAATAAAACACACACAATTGACGTTCAAAACGGATTAAGTGTTATGGAAGGTGCTGTTCAAAATGATATTCCAGGTATTGATGCAGATTGTGGAGGTGGTATGGCTTGTGCAACTTGCCACGTTTACGTCAAAGAAGAATGGTTAGGTAAGCTTCCAGCAAAAGAGGATGGAGAGGAAGATATGCTTGATATGGCATTTGAGCCAAAAAGTAACAGTCGACTAAGTTGCCAATTAATTGTTTCAGATGAATTAGATGGATTAGAAATAAATATTCCATCAAAGCAAGCTTAAATGAATAAAACAGATGTATTAATTATTGGAGCAGGTCCCACAGGTTTGTTTTGTGCTCACCAACTTGGAATTATAGGATTAACTTGCGAGATTGTAGATAATCTTGATAAGGCTGGAGGACAATGTATTGAACTTTATCCAGATAAACCAATTTATGATATTCCAGCAGTTCCTGAGTGCACTGGTGAAGAGTTAACAAATAATCTTTTACAACAAATAAAACCTTTTAATGTGAAATTTCATTTAAATGAAAGAGTAGAGGAACTTAAAAAAGTTGAAAAACGATGGAATGTTAAAACTTCAGGTGGTTTAGAGTTTGATGTTGCAGCTATCGTTATAGCTGGTGGTGTTGGTTCTTTTGAACCAAGAAAATTCTCAGTTAAAGAATGTGAAAAGTTTGAGGGGAGCTCTTTATTGTATTCAATTAAAGATAAAACAATATTTAAAGATAAAACTATCTCGATATTTGGTGGAGGAGATTCAGCTTTAGATTGGGCAATAGAACTGTCAAATGTATCAAATGTAAATTTAATTCACAGAAGAGACGGTTTTAGTGGAGCAGAATCTAGCGTTCAAAAAGTAAAACAACTGCATGAGCAAGGAAAATTAAATTTATTTACAAAGTATCAGATGGAGTCTGTTGTTGGTGATAATAAAATTGACTTAATAAAAATAAAACATGACGAAGGTGAGATTAAAGAACTTAAGTCCGATTATGTTTTAGGTTTTTTTGGTTTAATTATGCAACTTGGTCCAATTTTAAATTGGGGTCTAAATATAAATAAAAAAACAGTCGAAGTTAATACTAAAAGTTTTGAGACCAATATAAGCGGTATATTTGCAATTGGAGATATTTGTTCTTACCCAGGTAAATTAAAATTAATTCTGTCAGGCTTTCATGAAGGAGCATTAGCTGCAAGAGGTTGTTTTAAATATGCTAAACCAGATGAAAAATTAAGGTTTGAATTTACAACAACATCTAAAGCTGCTCAAGAAAGACTTGGAATTAAAAAATGATTGAATTATTTTCTGCCAACACTCCTAATGGATGGAAAATTGGTATTATGTTAGAGGAGATTGGTTACAAGTATAAAGTAACTAAAGTTGATTTAAGTAAAGACGAACAATTTAATCCAGAATTTGTAAAAATCAGTCCTTTTGGAAAAATTCCAGTAATTATTGATCATGAAGACAACAATACAGTTTTTGAATCTGGTGCTATTTTAATGTACTTGGCTGATAAAAGTGGAAAGTTTTATGATCAAAAAGATAGACTGGTTATCAACCAATGGTTAATGGCTCAGATGGGAACCATCGGTCCTATGATTGGACAGCATCATCAGTTTCATCATTATAATTCTGGAAAGAGTGAGTTCGGAGAGGAAAGGTATTTCAAAATTGCCAGAAGAATATATGGAGAGTTAGACGCAAGATTAAAAGAATCAAAATTTCTTGCAGGATCTGATTATACTATTGCTGATATTGCTACATGGCCGTGGATGGCAAGACATGAGTGGCACGATATTGGACTAAAGAAATATAAAAATTTATCTAGATGGTATTTAGAAATTGCTGAACGAGAAGGGACTGTTAAAGGTTTTAGTTTTATGGATAAGAACGCTAAAATACCTAAGCCTTAAAGAACTTTATCCAAACAATCTATAGAGGGTACTTAGTATTCCATAACCTGAAAATTCAATAGCTACTATGACGATGACAATTAATATTAATTTTTTATTCATTTCAGAAACAAATATAACAATAGCAAGATCCAGAAAAAAGGGTAATAAAAATAAATATATTTCTTAGCAAAAAGAAATGAGATTGAATTTTGTTTAGAAGATTTTTTTCTCATTTTTAGTCGTCTGCATGAACTTTTTCATCTTTTTCATGTTTTTCTTGTGCTGCAATAGTATATTTCGCAACAGGTCTTGCCATTAATCTTTTTAGTCCAATTGGTTCTGCTGTATCTAAGCAGTAACCGTAAGTGTCTTCTCTAATTCTCATCAAAGCCTTATCAATTTCTGAGATTAGTTTAATTTGTCTATTGATTGCTTTCATTTCTACATTTTTATCAATGTATGAGCTAGCTTGATCAACAATATCTGCTGAAATATTATTATCATCCATGCTTCCATTATAGAGCGCCTCGTTATTTGCTTTTATTAATTCTTTTTTCCACTCTGTTAATCGAATTCTGAAAAATACTTTATGTTTTTCACACATATATTTTTCTGTATCTTTAGGGATATAATTTTTTGAAATTTTAACTGGTCCTTTTGAAATAACTTTAGGTTCAGCTTTTTTGGATTTGCTTACAATTTTAGTTTTTGGCTTTGTTGCTTTTTTTTTCGCTTTAGCAGTCTTAGGCATATGTAAATTTTGAGTTCCGGAGTATATTCAGCAAAATAGGGGTGTCAAGCAGGCTGAATTGTTATAAATAATTATAAATGACCAATAATACCAAAAATATCAATAATGTTTTTTTTATTTTTATTATATCACATCTTATTTTCTGGACTTTGATTCCTTCACTTACAAATCATAATTTACCATTGGACACAATTGAAGCTCTAGCTTGGGGGAGTAATTTGGATTGGGGATTCAATAAGCATCCTCCCATGAGTGCTTTCTTTACAGAAATTTTTTTTCAAATCTTTGGTTCTCAAGATTGGGTTTATTATTTATTAAGTCAAATTTTTGTAATCACGTCTTTTTATTATGTTTTTAAATTTTCTAAAGAAATTTTTAATAACGACTTGTTAGGTTTAATTTCGGTTCTTTTAATAGAATCTATATATTTTTATAATTTTACTACACCAGAATTTAACGTAAATGTATGTCAATTACCATTCTGGTCATTAACAGTTTATTATTCTTGGAAAATATTTAGTGGAAAAGAAATAAAGTTTTTAGATTGTTTTTTAGTAGGTCTTTTTGCTGCATTTGGTTTTTTATCAAAATATTTATTTATATATCTGTTATTCTCCATTGATCTTTTATTTATTTATTTAATATTTATTAAAAAAGAGAGAAAATTTGATTTTAAATATTTAATAACAATAGAGATTTTTTTAGTTGTATTAGTTCCCCATTTGATTTGGCTTTATAATAATGATTTTATTACCATTACCTATGGCCTTGCAAGAACCGGCTTAGAGCAATCTACTTTAATTGAACATATTTTATTTCCGTTAACTTTTTTACTTAAGCAATTAGGAATAATAATTCCATTTTTAATTTTAATTTGGTTATTAGTGAGAAATGTAAAATTTAAATTAAATTTTAAAGATAAAAAGTTACTTTTTTTATTAGCTGTAAATCTATTACCAATTTTTTTAATGTTTTTAACTTCATTAGTTACTGGTTCAAAAATAAGAACGATGTGGATGACACCTTTTTATTTATTTTTTGGTACATTCGCTGTTTATTTATTAAAAGAACAAATAAATCTTAAAAAATTAAAACCTTTTATGATTGGTATTGGTTTCTTTTTCTTTTTGTCTCCAATACTTTATGCTTACATTTCAATTTCAAAAGATGATAAGAGAACTGATTATCAAGGAAAAGAGATTGCAATAAAAACTCAATATGCATGGGATCAGCAATTTAGTTCAACTATTAATGTAGTTTTGGGAAATGAGTGGAATGCAGGTAATTTATCATATCATTTAAAATCACGACCAGTTTGGGAAGGAATTGTTGAAAAAGAAAAACTTGATCAATTGAAAGATTTTATGTGCCTTGATAATATTTGCATAGGATCAAGATAGATGAAATATGTAATTTTAATTCCAATTTATAATGACAGGGAGTCATTGAAATTACTTATTGAGAATATCAATTATGAAGCAAAAGATTTAAAGTCTGAAATTTCCATAATTGTTATAAATGATGCCTCTTCTCAACAGATAATAGATACTTATCCAAACATTGAAAATATTCATTCTATTGAGATTATAAATATGAAAGAAAATAGAGGTCATGCAAGATGCATTGCTTCTGGTTTAAAATATATCTTTGAAAAAAAAGAATTTGATTATGTAATTCCAATGGATGGAGATGGAGAAGATAGACCAGAGGAAATTAAAAAATTTATAGAAATGGCAGATAACTCTGCGGGAAAATCAATTATTGGTGAGAGGGTAAAAAGATCAGAAGGTCTTTTCTTTAAGCTATGCTATCAGTTTCATAAGTTTTTAACTTTAGCATTTACGGGAAAATCAATTAAGTTTGGAAACTTTACCTGTTTATCTAAGATAACAATTAAAAAAATGCTTGAAGAGAAGGCTACCTGGAATAGTTTTTCTGGCTCACTTAAAAAAATTGAAAATGATCTTGTTTCCATGCCGTCAATAAGAGGATCAAGATACTTTGGTCCATCAAAAATGAGTTTTTTTAATTTGTTAAAACATTCACTTTCTATAATTAGTGTATTTAGAAAAACCGTTTTAATAAGATCAGCTTTATTTATAGTTTTTTATATTTTACTTATTAAAAGTTTTGCATCAGTAATTACCTCATTACCATTAGTCTTTTTACTGTTTATGATTTACTCAATTTCTAGTTTAGCTTTAAGAGAAAATATTGAAGAATTTAATAATTCTTTAAACAATATACATGATGTTGATAAAATTAAATAAATTTTAAGAATTGACATGAATTTTATTTTTATTTATCATTAATTATTCAAGTCTGGTTGTGCTGACTTGTAAATCAAGGGACAACATACATTTTTATGAAAAATTTTTATAGAAAAGTTGCTTTTGGTTTGAAACCTGATGAAAAAATTCCATCAGACCCATTGGTTTGGGCTACTTCGCAGATAACAGATAAAATTCCAGAGTTTTCATTTAAAGGTAAAATTTATTCTGAAGAAGAGTTAAGAAAGCATTATAGAGAGTATGTTTATCAAGACAGAAAAGTATTAAGAAAAAAGTTTAAAAAAGATAAAATGGGCTATAAAGCTGCTAAGAACTTATTAAAAGACAGTACAGGTCAAAAGTTCTGGAAAAATTTAGAAATAGCCATCAGACATAAAGAGGCAACTCAAGGAAATCATCCTGTACTTGCAAAATTTTGGTACTTTTGGACAAATCATTTCACGATAAGTGATAAAGATTTTCTAGCAGATTATTCAACTGGTGGTTATCAAAGAGAGACAATTAGAGCTAATTTAAATAAATCGTTCGAGGAGCTAGCATATGAAGCAACTATAGCTTGGGCAATGATTCATCATTTAGATAATGCAGAAAATGTTGGCCCTAAATCTGAAGATGCAAGAGCTGAGTGGAGGAGAAGAAAAAAAAGACCAGCAACAATAAATGAAAATCATGCAAGAGAATTATTAGAGCTACATACTGTTTCACCTAATTCAGGATATACTCAAGAAAATATTACAGAGTTAGCTTTAATTATGACGGGTTGGGCACCGGATGACAAATACTGGAAAACAAAACTCGAAACTGCAGATGTAAGATTTCAAAGCAAATATCACGAACCAGGAAAAAAAATATTTTGGGGAAAAGAGTTTCCCAAAGGAAAAAAAGGCCTACGAGCTGCAGTTAATTTTTTAGTAAATCATCCCTCTTGTAGAGAGTTTATTGCTTATAAACTTTGTAGATATTTGATTACAGATTATCCAACCAAAGAAATGACTGATCCAATTATAAAGGCATGGCAAAAGAGCGATGGTTTTTTACCTGAGGTGCATAAAGCAGCAATTGAAGTTGCTTTTAAATTTAATGACAAATATTCGAAATTTCAAAATCCAGAAAATTGGTGGCTGCAGATGAGCAGAATGACGGATGCAAAGTGGCCACCTAAAGATGAAAGATTTGATACATATAGACTCGGTGGGGGACCAGATCCTTATCAAGCAAAACCAAGTTGGTTCATGGAGGATATAGGTCATCATCCATATTTATCAAAGCAACCAAATGGTTATTCTGATTTAGCAGAAGACTGGATGTCACCAGAACTAATTATCAGAAGACTTATATATGCTAGACAAGGCTATATTAATTTAAAATCTGATAACAAAAACAATGAATTTTTCCAAAAGGTAGTGGATAAAAATTTTGATAATCCAGATAAAATAATGAAACTTTTAAATCAAAATGAGAAACCAATTGATAGACATATACTGTTATTTAACCTACCGGAGGTATTTAGAGCATGAAGATAACCAGAAGAAATTTTTTAAAAGGTTCTTTGGCGACTTTATTTTTAGCTGGATCGGGAATTCCCGTATATTCCTCTAATAAAGTTAAAAAAAACCTTGTTGTAATTATGCTTAGAGGTGGAATGGATGCCCTATGTGCTGTCCCTGTGATTGGTGATAAAAATTTTGAAAAGCGTAGAAAACAATTAATTTTAGATAATACTATAAAGTTAAATTCTGATTTTGCACTTCATCCAATTTTAGAAGGTTTTCATGAGCTATGGAAAGAAAAAAAAGGTGCCATTGTTCATGCAACAAACATTCCCTATACAGGCAGATCTCATTTTGATGGTCAAAATTTAATGGAGTCTGGAGGTAAAGTTCCCTATCAAGTCAAGACTGGATGGCTGGGCAGAGGAATGAAAATTGCTGGCCTAAAACAAGAGGGTTTAGCATTAGCTTTACCAATGCCATTAATTTTAAGAGGGGTTCCAAAAAATAACAATTATTTTCCAACGAAAGGTAAACTTCCTACAGATAAAGTCCTTGCTTTACTTAAAGATGTTTACAATGAAAAATCTGAAGATGAACTGATTGGTATGCTTGAGATAATAAAATCAAGACCTAAAGAGAGATCTTATGCAGCAGATGATTTATATTCTTTAGCAAATGAAGCGGGTACCTTAATGAAAGAACCAGATGGACCAAGAGTAGCAGTTTTTGAAGTTGGAGGATTTGATACACATGCGGCGCAAGGAGGAGTTCATGGTACACATTCTGATTGTTTGAAAGATATGGATCTTATATTTGCAACATTAAAGAAGAGACTTAAAGAAGAATTTGATAATACACTTATAGTTACTCTTACTGAGTTTGGTAGAACAATAAAACAAAATAGCGGTTTGGGAACTGAGCATGGGTATGGCTCAGCTATATTTATGGGCGGAGGTCTTTTAAAGAAAAATCAAGTTTTTGCTGATTGGCCAGGCTTAAAGAAGAAAGAATTATTTGAGGGAAGAGATTTAAATTCTACAATTGATTCAAGATCAATCTATGCATCTGCTATGTCAACGGTATTTGATGTCGATTTTACAAGAATACAAAATGATGTTTTCTTCGGAGATCAATTACAAAACTATTCAGATAAATTATTTAAAACGATATGATAGATACTCGTTTTAATTGAAATAAAATTTAAAACTAATCTTTTGCTCGTTTATTAAAGCTTTTTATTCGTCAAAATAAGATATAGGATTTAACCATGAAAGGTTTAGCCAGGTGAAGCATTTGGCAGAAGATCTGCCACAACAATAGTAAAATTAATAATTGTTTTTTTTCTACTAATTTTTTTTACATCTAATTTAGAAGCAGCAAAGGAAGAAAAAGAAAAAGATTGTACTTATTGTAAGAAGTACGAAAAGTTAAAGGATTGGCCTTTGAGTGAAAGGCCAGAAGCGTTTATATACGAAGAAATTGTATACCCAGAGGGAATGTTTCATGAAAGCTTAATTAAAAGCAAACAAAAGCAAGGTGAAGCAGGTAGAAAAGTATATCAAAGATTTGTGAAAGGAAAAGGTGAGTTAAACAAATACCAACATCATATGATTAGAGACATGGCCTATTTCGAGGCTTTGTTTAATGAAATGCTTAATGACAAAAATGCAAGTGTTGAAACATTAGAGGGCATTAAAAAAGGCAGAGAAGCCATGAGGATGAGCTTAAATATTTCACCAAAAGCTAAATCATCAGAGGCAGTTCTTAAATTTTGGGCAACAGGTAAAATGCTTTATGCAGCACATAAAAAAAATAAAAAGAAAAAGAAAAAGAAAGCAAAAAAATTAACTCCAGAAATAGCTGAGCGTGCTGCAGTATTAGCTAATCTGAAAAAACAAATTGCAACAGCAAAAGTAAATGCTCAAAGAGCTGCTACTATTACAGCTCAAGAAAAAATAGAGGAAGGAAATTAATTACTTTGAAGATTATAATTAAAACTTTTTTAATATTTTTATTATTTCTAAACTTAACTGTTAAAGCAAATGATATAGCTGCTATGTCTGGAATTTCAGAAGCAGCAGGAAACTCAGCTCAAGCTGCAGCAGATCAATTAGCTGCAGATGCAGGTAAAGTTGCAGAAAATATTTCAGGCGCAACAGAAGCTTTAGGACAAGCAAAAAGTGATATAGGTAAAGCCTTGGATGTATCCATTGCTCAGGCTGAAACTGCAATGCAATTTGCTACAGAAAGTTTAGCAAAAGGCGATATCACTTCTGCAGTACAGGCAATGTCATTAGTTGAAGGTGTTACTGATATGGCCTTAGGCGCTATTCCAGATCCTACAGCTTTGGATATGACTGGAATTGATTTTGCAAATGATTTTTCTCCAGAAGAGATGGCAGCCTTGTCTAGTATAGCTGGCCAAATGGGTGCTGGAAAAGTTGTATCGTTACAAAAAATGGCTGGGCAGATGAATGCTTTAGGTGCTGTTGGATTTGATGCTAAAGGAATGATGGGAACTTTAGATGCTCAAGGAATAGGTATGGGTTCTGCCATGGAAGGATTATCAAAATCAGGTTTAGTAGATATGGAGGCCATAACTGGTTCAGCTAATTTCGATATGGCAAATTTTAATCCAGGAAATTTTGCTTCTATGAATGTTGCAGAGATGGGAATGAATCCAGTAATGATGGCAGGAGCTTTGAATGCATTGCCAGTTGGTGCCGCAACTGCTGCTCTAGAAACGTTAGCAGCTAATCCTGATACGATGGGTCAAATGAGTCAATCTATGACTGGTGCAATAGTAGCTACCATGAGTGCCAAAGGCATGGGTGAAGAAATGATGAAGAGCATGGAGACAAGTATTGGAATGGAAGGCATGACAGATATGGCTAAAGGTATGGGTGGTATAGAGGGAATGCAGGAAATTGGAAAAGCAATGCAAGAGATGGGAATGGATCAAATGGCTCAAACATTGCAAACAGCATTCGCCAATCCAGAAGTTGGAATTACCTCAGCTATGTCAGGAACAGTTGGAATGATAAGCCAAGCAATTTCAGGAAAAGCACCAAAAGAACAGAATGCCATTCAAAAAGGAATGGGGATGAAAGATTCTTTTGCAAACAATATGTCAGCGCCTGAAGCTATAGAGATGCCAGAAAATGTAAGTGAGTCTGGAATGATGATGGGTGCAATGATCATGGCCAAACCATCTTTAGCAGGAGGATTGCCTGGTGCAATGGCGCCCCCTGAAGGAATGACAGCTTTAGGTATGGGACAAGTTTTAGATCCTACTAATCCGTCAGGTGGTATGATGATGGGAGGAGTTATGGAAAACATGTCAAAAGCTGATATGGGTGAAGCAATGGCAAACATGACTGGAATGGAAGTTGGAGAAATGGATAAATTAGGAATGGCTGATATGGCAATGCAAACAGGTTTAACTCCAGGAATGGTAGCAAGCATGGGTGCAGCAGGAATTGCAGGAATGGATGTATCGACAATTATGTCAACTAACGTTGCTGGACTTGGCAGTAAAGCTATTAAAGGAGTTGCAGAAATGGCTAAGTCTGGAAATTTATCTGCTGGTCAAATGGGAGATATGATGGAAGTTGGATTAGTCAACCAAGGAACAATGGCTGCTATGGGAGCTGAGGGAATGAAAGGATTAAGCGGCGCTATGGGAATGGAAGGTGGAGACATGGGCCTTGCAGCGATGAGTGGTGGAATGGTTGGTATGGGAGAAATGAATTTAGATGCACAAATGAATCCAGAAATGGCAGCGAGTATGGGTTTAGTAGGAAGTCCTGAGGGTGCAAAATTAGGAGATATAATGGGTGGAGCACCTGAAGGGTTAGAAGGTGGTATGAAAGGTGGAATGAATTTAGGACAAGTCTCTGCTGCAATGGGAACAGGAGTTGACCCAGGAGCAGCAATTGGAAACGTAGCAGGTGCTGCAATGGCAGCTGATGGAGCAGGAGGATTAGCAGGTGCTGCAATGGGATCAGCTATGGCTGCTCAAGGAGCAGCAGCGTCAGCTATGGGTTCTCATGCAATGGGAGCAGCAATGGGAATGGAAGGCATGGGCGAAGGTGCAATGGGTAAAGCCATGGGCGGCGCTATGCAAGAAGGAATGTCAGGAACAATGGGTGGCGCTATGGCAGGTGCAATGGCTGGAGGTCCAGCTGGCCCAGGCGATATGGGTCCAATGGGTGATATGGGTCCAATGGGCGGTCCAGATGGTGGTCCAATGGGTGATATGGGTCCAATGGGCGGCGACATGGGCGGCATGGGTGGTGCTATGGGAGATATTGGTGGTGCTGTTGAAGGAGCAATGGGAGGTCCAGGTGCTCCGGGTGATCCAGGTCCAGGCCAACCAGGAGCTCCTCCTCCAGGTGACCCAGGTCCAAATCCAGGTGGTCCAGGAGATCCTAAGTAAAAATAAAAATAAAAATGTTTATTAGATTTATTTTATTCATTGTTTTTTTTAATCTGGTTTCAAATTCATCTTTTGCAAACTCTAGATTTGGAGAGTTAACTGAAATGCGAGATAAAAAAATGAGAGGTAAAGATAATCAATGGGTTAGACCTCATCCAGGACCTTTTATATGGAACCACATTGAAAAAGAAAAAGGAAAGTTTACTTGGGAAGAGGCAGACAAATATGTTGTTTATGCTCAAGAACACAATCAAACAATTTTAGCTACTATCTGGCCTCACGCTAATTGGGAGCAAAAATCTTGTAAAAGAAAAAAAGCAAGAAGTCCCTTTGGAAAAAAATTTACCAAATATCTTAGCAAACCCTGTTCAATGGATGACTATAAAAACTTTCTTTTACAATTAGTTGATCGTTATGACGGAGATGGTTCAAATGATATGCCCGGCCTAACTAAACCAATTATATACTGGGATATAATGAACGAGCCTGAGTTTAAAATGTTTTTCAAAGGAAGTGAGGAAGACTTTGTAGAAATATTTAATTTTTCATCTAAGGTAATTAAGGAAAAACAGCCAGATGCAGTCATTGTTATGGCTGGTGCTGCAGGAATGTTTCCAGAAAGTAAAAAATTTTGGAAGTCTGCTTTGCCAAAAATCAAAGATCATTTTGATATCGCAAATATTCACCATATAAGTGGTCCTGATGGTCAGTGTGATAGAGAACTATGGGTGGATGAATTTGCTGCCTTATTAAAAAGTGTAGATGTAAATAAACCTATTTGGTTAACTGAAGCTATGACTTGTGGTGCTCCTGTAAAAGCTTGGGTAAAAGCTTTTTTAAATGGAGCTGAGCTGATTATCGATGTTGGTGTAAATGCTCCAGGAAAAAAAATGAGCAAAAAAGGTAGAAAGAAATTAAATGAATTCATTGCTGAATATGATGGATTTACATCAATAAAAAGTATTTCAAAAAAACAAGTAGAATTTACTTACAGCGATGGATCTAAAAAAATATTAGATTTTTAAATTACCATCAATTCTTACAATTGACATCACAATCACAATAGTTAATATTAATTTTCAAAGTCTGGTTGTGCTGACTTTTAAATCAAGGGACAACAAACGTTTTAAAAAATTTAAAATATGAAAAAATTGTTTGTTGTAATTTCATTAATTTTTCTTCTAATATAAAAAAAGGTAAATGAAAAAAATTTTAATAATTATATTTTTATTTTTATTTTCAAATACATCTTACGCAAATGATTCAAGAATTGACGAGTTTAACAATTGGTTATTAGACAACGGTCATACACAGTATTTAAATATTGAACAAAAAGCAGGATGCAAAAAATTAATTCAAAAACATGGTTTAAAAGTACCAAAGGTTGGTCTTATTGATGAACCAAAGGTTAAAACTAACGAGTGGTTCTGGCTTGAATGTCATAAAGTTCAAGCCACAAATAATCTAAAAATAAAATTTTTTAAATCACCAGAAATTCCTTGGGGCACTAATCCAAATAAAGATACTTTGCTGTATTATTTATTTAGATACATTGTTACAGAAGATGGATTTGACCGTGCTGGCTCTAAAGGATCAAAAAATCCTTATAAATTTAAAACCGAATTAAGAGATGACAAAATTTCCAAATACATCAAAAAACATATGCAGAAAACAGCATTACTTAGTTACTTACTTTACGAAGATGGTAAAATTACTATAGATGAGATATCGCCAAAAAATCGTTTTGGAATTTTGTTTGATAATAATACTCAGTTCACCAGCATGTCTGTTGGAAAAAGCATTGTATCCTATGTGACAGGTCATGCAATTTGTAAAGGATATATAAATGGTGTTGACCATAGATTAAATGATTGGCCTCTATTAGAAAATACACTTTTTTATGATCAAAAATTAATAAATCTTCTAAATATGGCTGCTGGTCATCAAAAATATGCAGATAAGGATTTAAAAACAAATAAATACAGAAAAAATGCGAACGCAAATACTGTTGAATTTCACTTGCAGAAGGGAGTTTTTAAAGACTCAAAAAAGGTAAAAAGCAAATATCAATACACTAATTTTATAACCAATATTTTAATAAACTATGTTTGGTTCAAATCTGAAGGTCAATTTCAAAATCTTTTAGATGAAATATTTATAGACAAAGCAAAAGTTAAAAATGATGTGTGGTTTTTAAAAATGAATGACAGAACTATTAAATCCAATAATAGAAATAATAAAATTTTAAAAGAGTATAAAGTAAGAGATGAAGATGGTCCTTTAAGATATTCATTCAATGCTACAAGGTATGATTATCTGAGAATAGCTAAAGCAATGCTAGATGATTGGCAAAATGATACTTGTGTTGGAAAGTATTTAAAAAATATTCATGAAAGAAGAATTCCAAAAAATGATAAGTGGAAAGATGACAAAAGTCCAGGTTTAAATCCTAAATCATATGCTGGGCAGTTCTACGCAGACTATTCAGGAATGCGTGGAAGGAATATAATGGGAATGGTTGGTAAAGGTGGACAAAGTATTATGATTGATTTTGATAAAGGTAGAATAAACGTAATTAATACTATTCACATAGATTATAATTGGAAAAAAATAGCTCATGCAGTTATTAAAAAAGGTAAATGAAAAAAGTACTATTAGTAATTTTATCCTTTTTCTTATTTTTTTCTGTTCAAGCCAAAGAATGGAAAAATAAAAATAAGTGGAAAATTTCTTGCGGCGTAGTTAATGATGAGTCTCTCATTGTAAATGGAAAAAGTAAAAAATATTCAAAAAACGAATTCAAATTAGTAGATGTGGTTTTCAAGCTTGATAAAGGAGATATAGGTAGTTGTCCTACAGACAAGAAACCAGCAGGTGGGTACCCTTATTCTGGTAGACAAGAAATAACTCATAAACTTCCAATAGGACATACTATTTTTGAAACTGATATTACAATTGATGGTGCTCCATCAGCTAGATCAACTATATTTCAAATACACGATGGTAGAAATAAAGGTGCTCCTCCCTCGTGGATAGGTATAGATGGTGGCTGGAAAATTATTCAAAAATTTCCCAAAGGAGAATGTTCTTCAGAAAATTGTAAAATGTTAGAATTCATTACTTTAGAAACTGGTAAAACTTATAGATTTAAGGCAGAGGTAGATTATAAAAAAAAAGCCAAATTTTTATCTGTTAAATATTATCTTGATGATAAATTTATTCTTCATCATTATGACGTCCCACTATTAACTAAAAAGACCGATGGACCTTACGGACCAACCAAACCTTATATTAAAATTGGTATCTATAGAATTGGAGATACTGGTACAACAACTTATGCATATAAGAATTTAGTTATAAAAAATAAAAAAAAATCTTCATTTGAAAAAGTTGATAGTTCAAAAGGCGCAACTAAATTTTTTGTTGTTGTTTCAAGAAAATCAGATCCTTCCGTTCAATTTCGATATGAAGATGAGCTTAAAGGAAAAGCTAGAACACAAGCTTTAAAAAAATGTTTTACTGCAGGACATGACGATTGTGAAGTTTCTTTGATTGGTGTCACGAAATAATTAAATGAGAAAAATTGTAATTTTATTTACTATTTTTATTCTATTTATTTTTAACAATGTTTTTGCTGAAAAGATAAATGTTAAAAATGGAGTAAAGTTACCAAAAGACGTTGCTAGAGGATATGAAAATCCCTGGGAATTATTCTGTACATGGACCGAAGATGGAAAATGTATGACACCTAAATACGCTTTACAAATTGTAAATAAAAAAGACAACCATCCAGTAAGGCTTGGGAAAAAATCTATTAGAATGGAATTAAGAAAAGGAGATTGTCATCAAAAAAGAAAAGGTTCTTATAATGATTGTAAAGCTACTCCTCCCGCAGAAAGACATGAGCTTACAAACAGAAATGATATTTTGGGAAAGAAATGGCATACATATTCAATTTATTTACCAAAAGAAAATCCAAAAGTAATCTCTGAATGGATTACTATGGGTCAATTTCATTCATTAAATGTATCTTACCCACCTGTAAATTTGGATCTTGAGCATGATCAATTTCTTTTAGTGACAAGGTTTTTATGTATTCATCCAAAAAAAATTGGAAAATCATGTTCTTCTGATGATCCTGAAAATAGAAGAATAAAAATTCTAAACAGTGATGAATTATTTGGAAAATGGAATGACTTTATTTTTAGTGCTAATTGGACCAATAATGAAAAAAAGGGATATTTTAAATTTTGGTTAAATGGAAAACTAATTTATCATTTTAATGGAAGAACTATTGGACCTGAAGCAGATGATGCAGCAATTCATCAGTTAGGAATATATAGAGGTGCGGCTAAAAATTCTGGAGACGCAAATCATGTTGTTTATTATGATGAAATTAAAACGGCTTCGTCTTGTAAAAAAATTAACTTAAAAAAACTTGGCTATTCTTGTAAAGATATAGAAAATCAAAAACTTGAAACAATACATAAAATTAAATGAATAAAATTCAATGAAAAAAATTTTAGTAATACTGATTATGAGCTTATTATTAAGCTCCAATGCTTTTGCCAATAAGTGGCATATTAAAATGAAGAAAAAAGAAAAAAAAGATTTTGCCCATTATGTTCTTAAAGCACAGTCAGATAATAAAATGGTATTTAACCTTAGAAACATCAAAAATTCTAAAATGTATAAGTTTTTTGATAAGTTTGAGGATCGTATGGGAGTTGCTGAAAAAGGAGTTGAGTTTAATTTAAAATATTCATTTGAAGGCCATAAACAAGATTGGTCTAGATGGGGAAAACCCGGACATGCACAAAGATTCCAGATAATGGAGCCCTATAAGGAAACTACCAAAAAAAATAAAACGAAATGGTATAGGGTTGGTTATTTTTTTCCAGAAGATGTGAGAATTGATAAACATACAATATCTTTATTTGATTTTAAAAAATTATATGGAAAAGGTGAGAAAACTCATGATGCAGCTCTCAATATTATAAATAATAGATTTAATTGGGTATTTAATTCACCAAATTACACTGCTCATAAAAATGAGACGGGTGAGGAATATTTATATTTCGATACCTATTTTGTAAATCTTGATCACTATTTTTCGCCATTGAAAGGTAAATGGGTCAATGTCTTAGTAAACGCAAAATGGGCTGAAAACGGATTTTTACACTTGTGGATAGATGGAAAACTTAGATCAAGCTACTATGGTGATACTTTAGGTGGTGCGTCAAGTGTAAGATTTAAATTTGGACCTTATAGACACCACATGAATCAGGCAACGGAAGCTGGTATTGAAATTCCTGATGTTAAAATTAAATATTCTAATGTTGGTAAAGCTGATAATTGTGATGATTTGTGGAGTGGTTGTTCTGAAATAGTAAGTCAATTAAATGGAAAATCCCAGCTTAATGGAGTAAGGATGGTTGCATTTTGTAAAACAGCTCCTCAATCAGACGGATCTTCTTGTAAAAATTTAGGCTATCCATCTAATCAAAGACCTTTTTGATTAGATTTAGATTTTATTAAGTATTATTATTTTTATATGGGAAAAGTAAAAAACATACTTTTTATAATGGCTGATCAATTGAGATGGGATTATCTATCTTGTTATGGTCATCCTCATTTAAAAACTCCTAATATTGACAGTTTAGCAAAAAAAGGAGTACAGTTCGATTCTGCTTTTGTCCAATCACCAGTGTGTGGCCCTTCAAGAGCATCTTATTACACTGGTAGAACAGTTTTTAGTCATGGCTCTACATGGAACCAAGTTCCGCTTCCAATTGGAGAATTAACTATTGGAGACTATTTACGACAATCAGGAATAAGAACTGGTGTAGTTGGTAAAACACACATGAGACCAGATTTAGATGGTATGAGCAGACTTGGTATTACTAAAGATACTGAAATTGGATTGATAGTTAGCGAACCCGGGTTTGATCCTTATGAAAGAGATGATGGCCTTCATCCAAATAATCAAATTAAAAATTCTAAAAAAACTTTATCTTACAATGAATGGTTAAATAAACTTGGATATGATGGGCCTAATCCATGGAATGATTGGGCAAATTCTGCTGAAGGTGAAAATGGTGAAATACTAAGTGGTTGGCGACTAAGAAATTCGAATAAACCTGCAAGAATTCCTGAAGAGCATTCCGAAACAGCTTTCATGACCAATCGAGCAATGGAATTTATAGAAGAAAGTAAACATAAACCATGGTTTTTACATTTATCTTATATCAAACCACATTGGCCTTATATGGCACCAGCCCCTTATCATAATATGTATTCTGCTAATGAATTTTATCCAGTTCATAGAAATGATGCTGAACGAAATAATGATCACCCAGTTTATAAAGCATTTATGGAAAATAGTATTTCCAAAACTTTTTCAAAAGATGAAGTAAGAAATACAGTTCTTGCTGGATATATGGGTTTGATAAAACAAATTGATGACAATTTAGGAAGGTTATTTAAATTCTTAGAAAGTTCAGGTCATATGGATGATACGATGATTATATTTACTTCAGATCATGGAGACTACCAAGGTGATCATTGGTTAGGCGAAAAAGAATTATTTCATGAGCAGTCAGTTAGAGTTCCAATGATTATTTATGATCCAAGTGATTATGCAAATAAAACTCGAGGCACAAAAGAACAAAGATTTATAGAAGCCATCGATTTACTACCAACTTTTTTGGATGCAGTAGAAAGTCCGGCAAGCAAACATAGATTAGAAGGTAATTCATTAATGCCATTATTAAAAGGGGAGAGTACTAAAAATTGGAAAGAATTTGTTTTTAGTGAAATAGATTATGCATTTAATGAAGCTAGAAAAATTTTGAACATAGGAGCCTCAGATGCAAGAGCCTTTATGATAAGAAATAATAATTGGAAGTATATTTATTACAAAGGATTTGAACCACAGTTGTTTGATTTAAAAAATGATCCAGACGAATTTAATGATTTAGGAAAATCTGAAAAACATTCAAAGATTAGAGAAGAAATGAAAGAATTACTTCTGAAAAGAATTATAGATAGAAAAAATAGAGTTGCAGCTACTGATGAGTTTGTAACTAAAGAAAGAGACTATACCAAAGATGATGGTATTATGATTGGTGTTTGGTAATCAGGAAGACGCCATTAAACTTGGTAAGTATAAACATATCGCAGGAAAAGCAATAATAAGCGCAACTCTAATTACATCTGTTAGCAAAAAAGGAATTGTTCCAAACCAAATAGTTTGAAGAGGCGTATTTTGCATCACACCTTTAATTACAAATAAATTCATCCCAACAGGTGGAGAGACCAATCCAAACTCAACAACTATTACAGCAAATATCCCAAACCAAACAGGATCTATACCCGCATCAACGATAACGGGAAAAAAAACTGGAATTGTTAAAAATAACATTGCTAAAGAGTCCATTACAGTTCCAAGGACTAGATAAATTACACATATAACTAAAATAATTCCCAATGGTGTTAGTTCTAAATAATTTATATAATCAACAACTGCAAAAGGAAGCTGTGTAACTGTAATTAAGTAATTGAATATACTTGCACCAATTACAATTAAATATAAAGAACCAACAGTTTTAATTGTTGTCCATAAGGCTTCTTTCAATAAGTTTAATGTAAGTTGCCCTCTAGCAAAAATGAATATCAAAACCAAGATTACTCCAACAGCAGCACTTTCTGTAGCAGTAAAGAAACCTAAATAAAGACCACCCATTATAATTGCAAAGATTAAAAAAATTGGGAATACTTTTGAAATTGCTGAAATTCTCTCTTTAAGAGGCATCTTATTTCCGTAACCTCCATGAGACGGATAAATTAAAAGATAAACTCTTATTGCAATCATATATAAAATTACTGCTATTAGACCTGGAATTAATGCTGCAAAGAAAAGTTCTTGAACTGATTGTTCTGTTAAATATGCATAAATTACCAATATAACACTTGGTGGAATTATAATTCCAAGGGTTCCTCCAGATGCAATTGAACCACTTATTAAAGCATCACTATAACCATGTCTTTTCATTTCTGGTCCTGCCATTTGGGACATGGTTGCAGCAGTTGCAATAGAAGATCCGCAAATCATTCCAAATCCAGCACACGCCCCAACAGTAGACATTGCTAAACCACCTTTGTAATGACCAACAACTGCGTAAGCAGCGTCATATAAATTTCTTGATAAATTTGCGCTATTAGCAAGATTTCCCATCAAAACAAAAAGAGGGAGTACAGATAAAGTATACTTAGAGACCGCATCAAATGGTGCTGTTCCTAAAACAAAAATAGCAGGATCAAAACCTGATATTAATGCAAATCCAGTGAACCCCACAAGCAACATAGCAATTCCAATTGGAATATTTAAAACCATAAGTATTAAGACTGCAGCAAATGCTATTCCACCGTTAATAATTGGACCCATTTCCATCAAATTTCTTTCGTATTAGAATTCGTTTGAGATAATGCTTTTATAAACCAAAATATAATAGCCAATACACTTAGCCACATCCCAAGAGCTGAAATAAAATAAAATGGATAAAAATATAACTCTAGATCAATTGTAACTCTTTCGTTCGACATAAATTTTAAAGAAGTTTTTGTAGTCGCATAAGCCATCAAAGACATAATGATGATCATTAAGAAAAATTTAAGAATTATTAACCAAGTTTTAAATATTCCTAAATTTAAATTATTAATAAAATCAGCAGATACATTTGCGTTTAAAAAAAAGGCTCTTGGCATTGCTAAAAAAGCAACCAAAGCCATCCCAATTTCAACTAATTCTATTGTTCCGGTAACTGGTGAGTTTAAAAATCTTCGACCAAACACGTCACAGAAAGTTAATACTGATAAAAGCAAAAGTATTAAACCAGAGGCAATTGCAGAGTAATCAAATATTTTATTCATATTTTAAAAATCTATCTTCAAATATAAGAAACATTAGCATATAAGGTTGTTTTAAAACAGAAAGTATTATTTATGAAATTTATTTCTTATTCGCATGAGGGTGAACACAAATTTGGTATTTTAGATAGTGATTTAATAACTGATCTTACAGGTAAAATATCAGGAGCAACTTCTTTAAAAGAATTAATTTTTAAAAAAGGTATTTCCGAAGCTAAAAAATATGCTAGTGCAAATCCTGGTAATTTAAATGTTAATGATATTGAGTACTTACCATTAATACCAAATCCTGGAAAAATTATTTGTGTAGGCTTAAATTATAGTGAGCATGTTAAGGAAACTAATCGAACAGTAGAAGAAAACCCTGTAATTTTTCACCGTTTCCCTGAAAGTCAAACTGCACATTTGCAATCAATACAAAGACCAATTGCTTCTGACAATTTGGATTTTGAGGGAGAGATGGCTGTTATAATGGGTGAAGCTGGTAAACATATAGAACCAGAAGATGCTTTAAAACATATAGTTGGTTATTCTTGTTACAATGAAAGTACGATAAGAGATTGGCAGAGACATACTAGACAATTTGGTATGGGAAAAAATTTTGAAAAGACAGGAAGCTTTGGACCGCACATGGTTCTTGCCGAAGATATCAAGGATTATAAAGAACTAACTCTAGAAACAAGATTGAATGGTAAAGTTATGCAAAATGCTAAATTAAGCCAACTTATTTTTGATATACCTATTTTAATTTCCTATGTATCGAAAGCTATGGCATGGAGAGCAGGAGATGTTTTGGTTACAGGAACACCAGGCGGTGTAGGTTTCAAAAGAAATCCGCCTGTTTTTATGAAGCCTGGTGATAAAGTCGAGGTAGAAGTGACGCAAATTGGTGTTTTATCTAACACAATTAAAGATGAAATAATTTAGATTTCAAGTTACTATTTTAGAATAATTTTAAACAATAAGGGGATAATTTATGAAAAAATTAATTGGATTAATAATTGGAATTTTTTCTTTCAGCATTGTTAGTGCGTCTTCTGCAACAGAACTTAAGTTAGCAACTTTTGAACCACCAAAAGCATTTATCGCAAGTAAAATTCTTGCTGGTTGGGCAAAGAAAGTTAACCAATGTTCAGCTGGGGAATTAAATGTAAAAATGTATGCTGGGGGAGTATTGGGAAGTCCACCAAAACAGTATGACATTGTAACGTCAGGAGTTGCTGATATTTCTTGGACTGTACTAGGGTATATCGGAGGACAGTTTCCTTTGAGCTCAGTAATTGAATTACCGTTTCTTACAAAATCTTCAAAAGCTGGAACAACTGCTTTGAATACTTTGTTTAACGAAGGATATTTGGATAAAGAGATGGCAGGAATTAAAGTAATAGGACTTCATTCTAATCCTGGATACCAAATACACATGAAAGAAACAAAAGTAGTAAGACCTGCAGATTTTAAAGGTAAGAAAATGAGAGTGCCAAGTAAAATTGCTGGTACAATTTTAAAAACTTTAGGAGCAACAGGAGTTAAAGTGCCTGCTCCAGGAACATCTGAAGCATTAAGCAAGGGTGTGGTTGATGGAACTCCATTTCCATATACTGCTGTTGGATCATTTAGATTATTTGACGTAACAAAATATCATACGGAAGTTAATCTAACGAATGCAACGTTTGGTTTAATTATGAATGAAGATAAGTTCAATAGTCTATCATCAGGAGCACAAGCATGTATAAATAAATTTAGTGGACATGATTTTGGTGATTGGGCATCAGGCTTAATCGACAATCAAAATGCTAAGATGAAAACTGAAATCTCAAAAAGAGATGGTCATGAAATCATTATTGCATCAGATGATGTTATTGCTGAATATAAACAAATATTAGCACCAATTGAATCTGATTGGTTAAAAGAAATGAGTGGCAAAGGTCTTAATGGTGATGCTGTTCTTAATAGAGCAAGAGAAATTATCACTGCAATTGAAGGCTAGAAAACTACATACAGTTTATGAGCCCACATTAATGTGGGCTCATTTAATCTAAGGAATTTTTAAATGGCTATTACAGCTCTAAGTTACATTGGAGTAAACTCAGATAAATTTGAAGACTGGTCAGACTACAGTCAAAAAAAATTAGGAATGCAACTAGTTGATAGAGGTAAAGACATTCTCTCTTTTAGAATGGATGATCAAAAACAGCGTCTAACAATTACTGGAGAAAAAGGTGACAATCTTGGATTTATGGGTTGGGAAGTTGAAAATAAAGAAGATTTACAATTTTTTGCCACAAAACTAGAAAAAAATAAAATTGATGTACATCAAGGAAAAAATTCATTTGCTGACAAGAGATTTGTTGAAGATTTAATTTATTTTAATGACCCACAAGGTAATAGAGTTGAATTAGTCTATAAACCAATGAATGATACTGATCCATTCAAACCAGGTCGTCCAATTTCAGGATTTAAAACTGGTGCATTAGGAATGGGTCATGCAGTTATTCATGTTAAAAAAATTGATGATTTAATACCATTTTATACAGAAGTTTTAGGTTTTAAAATTAGTGATTACAGTCATACACCTATTTCCCTATGTTTTTTTCATGTGAATGGTCGACATCATAGTTTAGCGTTATTTGGATCTGGAAGAACAGGCTTCCATCATTTTATGGTCGAGTACAACAGTCTTGATGATGTTGGTCAAGGATATGACTTGTTACAATATGAGGAAAATAAAATTGCTTATACTTTAGGAAGACACACCAATGATTATATGACGTCATTTTATTCAATAACACCATCTGGTTTTTTTATTGAAAATGGATGGGGTGGAAGAATTATTGATCCTAAAACATGGAAACCTATTGAAACTTTTGAAGGACCAAGTTTTTGGGGTCATGAAAGATTGTATTTACCAGATGAAGAAAGAATGAAATTTAGAAATAAAAGATTAGAAACCGCTTCTGAAGGAAAACAAGCGCCACTTTTTATTGATTGCCCTTGGTTATATTCAAATACTATAAACAAAAAATAACAGGATTATTATTTTGTAAATGAAAAAGTATGATGTTGTAATTGTAGGTTTTGGTCCAACAGGGGGCACTTTAGCAAATTTATTAGCTCTGCATGGTTTTTCAATTTTAGTTTTAGAAAAGGAAAAAAGTTTTTATCCATTACCAAGAGCAGTACACTTTGATGACGAAGTAATGAGAGTGTTTGAAACTATTGGTATAACTGATACTTTTTTAAAACATACAATCATAAATAAAGGAACAAAATTTGTTGATAAAAAAAATAGAGTAATTTTAGATTGGCCAAGACCAAGAGAAATCACAGACAATGGATGGTATCCTAGTTATAGGTTTAATCAACCTGATTTAGAGAGAGAACTTAGAAAGAAACTAAAGTCTTACAAAAAAGTTGAAATTAGACAAAACTCTAATGTTAAAAAAATCATAAATAAAAAAAATAAGGTAAATATTATATTTGAAGATATTAATTCAAAAAAAATACTTAACATACAATCAAAATATTTAATTGGTTGTGATGGTGCAAATTCAATAACAAGATCACAAATGAAAACAAAAATGAAAAATCTTGGTTTTACTCAAAAATGGGCGGTTATAGATTTAATATTAACCAAAAGTAAAAAAGATTTACCAGATAGGACCATTCAATACTCAAATCCTACAAGACCCGCTACTTATTGTAGAAATGTAGGTAAAAGAAGAAGATGGGAGTTTGCAATTAAAAAAACTGAGAATATAGAGACTATTCTTTCTGATAAGTATATTTGGAATTTTTTAAAACCTTGGCTTAAGAAAAAAGAAGCTAAAATGGAGAGAAAAACAATATACACATTCCAATCTGCATTAGCTAAAAGTTGGCAAAAAGGCAGAATTTTTTTAGCTGGAGATGCTGCACATTTGATGCCACCATTTATGGGTCAAGGAATGTGTGCTGGTATTAGAGATGTTTCAAATCTTGCATGGAAGATTTCGCTTTGTTTAAAGAACAAACATGATGATAAGCTTTTAAATACTTATCAATCCGAAAGATCTTCAAACGTTAAGGAATATATAGAAACCACAATGCGTATGGGAGAGTTTGTCAATGCAGTAGGAAAATCACCAATAACCAATAATATTTCTGCAGATAGCAAAGGCAGAAAAAGTATGAAATCAATAAAACCTAGACTTGGAAGAGGTTTAGGTGATTTAAAAGATAAGTTTCGAGGAAAAGTTTTTCCACAATATATAATTAAGAACAATAAAAAATTAGATGAAAAATTTTCTTTAAAGCCTGCTTTAGTTATATCAGATGAAATAAAAAAAAATATACCCTCAAAAATTAAATTAATAAGATCTAAAAATATTAAAAATTTAGAACTCTTTTTTAAGGAACATAATTGTAAGGCAGTTATAGTTAGACCAGATAGATTTATTCTTTCGTCATGTAAATCAGTTAAAGATTTTAACTCTTATTTATCTAAAAATTTATATTATCTAGTTTAATTTAAATAATTTATTGATTGCATCAACTTTCATATGATTATCTGATGCAATTTCACCATTAGGCATAAATAATGAATTTTCAAATCCAACTCTAATTTTACCTCCAAGACTTACAGCTTTTTCTAAGCAACTCATTTCTTCTTTCCCAAAAGCACATATCGACCAATCAAGTTTTATTTTTTTTTCTTCCATTTTTTTTATAAATAATGAAATATTATCTGGATAACTTATTCTTCCACTATAGTGCCCAATTACAAATAAACACCAAGCATCATTAATTTGAACCTCTGCTTTATTAAGTAAATTGATTAATAAATCAATATCTTCAGGCTGATAAAGTATATGTTGAATTTTAGTACCTGCTTCAGTTAGATATTTATAAAGTTTAATATCTTCATTTTCTGGATTTCTTGAAGGGATTAATTCAGATGTTCCAATTGATGCTCCTGGTGGTGTTACATCGTATGCAAGTTTTCTCATATCAGCTGGAGAGTATTTTCCAACTGCTTCAGTAGTAACTTGGATATGCATATTGGGTACCTGATGCTCTAATTCATTTAAGGCCTCTTTATATAGTCCAGCATCCAAAACATGTTGTCCTTCCTTATCTCTAACATGTAAATGGATTGCACCTGCACCTGCTTTATAACAAGATTTTGCTGTTTCTACTGTTTCACTTATTGTTAATGGAACAGCTGGGTGATCTTTTTTTACTTTTCTAGCCCCATTCGGAGCTACCATTAATTTAGGTAACTTTTCTGGTTTATAAAAACTCATTCATTTAACAACAACTACAGCTTTTTTTATTAGCTTTCGGTTGCTCATCAGCTTCTGAACTTTCTAATTCTTTTTTCTCATCTTCAATAGCTTTTTGCTTTTTTGAAATTTTGTCTTCAAAGTAATCATATAAAGAAGCAAAGCCTAATTTAGATGCTCTTTTTTCCTCATAGCTTCTTCGACCCTTAAGATTTTCTATTATTTTGACTATTTCTTGGTTTTGCATGCCTCTTTTTTATTAAAAAAGCTAAATAATTCAAGCTCTAATAATTGACAAATAATAAAAAATTTTTTTTGTGCTAGGATAATGGAATGAATATAAGTCAAAAAATACTCGAAAAATCTAAAGGCAGATTAGAAATCAAAATAAAAGATCAAAATTTACAAAAACTTTATCAACAAGGATCTTTAAAAGCTTTGATGCCGGATTTTCATGAAAATTTAAAACAATTAATGCTTATAAATACTGCTGGTGGAATTACCAGTGGAGATGAATACAATTGCGATATAGAGATTGATAAATCGAATCTTTGTATTTCAACCCAGGCGGCAGAAAAAATTTACAGTGGGTTTGGCAATCCAGCAAATTTAGAAATTAATTTAAATTTGTTAAATAATTCAAGTTTATTTTGGTTACCTAAAGAATTAATTTTATTTAATAATTGTAATTTAAAAAGAAAAATAAATTTTAATTTATCTAAAGATTCAAATTTACTAATTTGTGAAAATATTATTTTTGGACGTACTTCAATGAAGGAGGTATTTGAAAAAGGATATTTTTCAGATTTTTGGAATATTAATATAGAAAATAAATTAATTCATACAGAGGCAATAAATACAAATTTTTTTGAGAAAAAATATTTGAATAGTTTTTCTACATTAAATAATAATTCTGCAATTGCGACAATTATTATTGTAGGAAAAAAATTTTTGAATAATCTGAATAATTTACCTGAAACTCTAACAAATAATGAAAATACAACTTCAAATTATTCTCACTGGGACAATAAATTGATCGTAAGATTTTTATCTAAGGATAGTTATAATCTTAAATTTGCAATTGATAAAATTTTGTCTTATTTTTCTGAAGGTTCAAAAATACCAAGAATATGGAATATCTAAATGAAATTGACTCCTAGAGAAAAAGATAAACTTTTAATAAGTCTTGCAGCAATTGTTGCTAAAAATCGGTTATCAAAAGGTATAAAATTAAATTATCCAGAAGCTATAGCTTTAATAACAGATTTTGTAATTGAGGGAGCCAGAGAAGGCAAAAGTGTTGCAGAATTGATGGAGGCAGGAGCTCATGTTATAAAAAAAAAAGATTGCATGGAAGGCATTCCAGATATGGTGAAAGAAGTTCAGGTAGAAGCTACTTTTCCTGATGGAACTAAATTAGTAACAGTGCACAAACCTATTAGGTGATAATATTATGAAGCCAGGTGAAGTAATTACAAAAAACGAGGAAATAGAATTAAATAAAGACTCTAAAGTTACTAAGATAAAAATTTCTAATTCTGGAGATAGACCTGTACAAGTTGGAAGCCATTATCATTTTTTTGAAACAAATGAGTATTTAGTTTTTGACAGGGAATTATCATATGGAAAAAGATTAAATATACCTTCAGGAACTGCTGTAAGATTTGAGCCAGGTCAATCTAAAGATGTTGAGCTTATAGAAATAAATGGATCAAAAAAAATATACGGGTTCAATAAGAAAGTTATGGGGAAATTATAATGGCCAAAATTTCTAGAGCAGCTTATGCGGATATGTATGGGCCTACAACAGGAGACAAAGTAAGGCTCGCAGATACTGACTTATATATTGAGGTTGAAAACGATCTAACAACTTATGGTGAAGAGGTAAAGTTTGGTGGTGGAAAAGTAATTAGAGATGGGATGGGTCAATCTCAAATTAGTAGAAAAAAAGGAGCTGCAGATACAGTTATAACTAATGCTTTAATTGTTGATGTAAATGGAATTTATAAAGCTGATGTTGGTTTAAAGGATGGAAAAATAATTGAAATTGGTAAAGCTGGAAATCCAGACACTCAATCTGAAGTAAATATTATTATTGGTCCAGGAACAGAGATAATTGCAGGTGAAGGAAAAATTTTAACAGCAGGGGGTTTTGATAGTCATATTCATTATATATGCCCCCAACAAATTGATGATGCTTTACATTCAGGTATCACGACTATGCTCGGAGGAGGTACTGGACCTGCTCATGGTACACTTGCAACAACTTGTACGCCGGGACCATGGCATATACAAAGAATGATCCAATCTGCTGATGGTTTTTCTATGAATTTAGCTTTTGCTGGGAAAGGAAATTCTTCATTACCAGAAGGTCTTGAGGAACAAATTCTAGCCGGAGCCTCAGCACTTAAACTACATGAGGATTGGGGAACCACTCCTGGAGCAATTGATAATTGTTTAAATATTGCTGACAAAAATGATGTACAAGTAATGATTCACACAGACACTTTAAATGAAAGTGGTTTTGTAGAAAATACCATCAAAGCAATTAACAAACGAACTATTCATGCTTTTCATACAGAGGGTGCTGGCGGTGGACATGCACCAGATATAATTAAAGTTTGTGGAGAAGAGTATGTTATTCCTTCTTCAACAAATCCAACCAGACCATATACAGTCAATACAATAGAAGAACATTTAGATATGTTAATGGTGTGTCACCATCTTGATAAATCAATTCCGGAGGATGTAGCATTTGCTGAAAGTAGAATAAGAAGAGAAACTATTGCAGCAGAAGATATCCTTCATGATATGGGTGCCTTTTCAATTATTGCATCAGATAGTCAGGCAATGGGAAGAGTAGGAGAAGTTATCATTAGAACTTGGCAAACCGCACATAAAATGAAAGTTCAAAGAGGAAGTTTGCCAGAGGAAAAAGGGGATAATGATAATTTTAGAGTTAAGAGATATTTAGCAAAATACACAATTAATCCTGCAATTGCTCATGGAATTTCAAAACATATTGGTAGTATTGAAAAAAATAAACGTGCAGATTTAGTTCTGTGGGATCCAGCATTCTTTGGTGCTAAACCAGAAATGATTTTAATAGGAGGAAGTATAGCTTGTGCGCAGATGGGAGACCCAAATGCATCAATTCCAACTCCACAGCCAGTATACACTAGACCAATGTTTTCATCATTTGGAACTTCTTTAGAGAAATCTTCAGTAATTTTCACAAGTAAACTAGCTCTTGAAAAGAATTCTTTAAAAGATGCAGGTATTAGAAAAGACTTATTACCTGTAGAAAACACAAGAGCCATTTCTAAAAAAGATATGATTTTAAACAACAAGTGTCCAAAAATTGAGGTAAATCCTGAGACATACGAGGTGAAAGCTGATGGTGAGATAATTACCTGTGAACCAGCTAAAGAACTTCCTTTGGCACAAAGATATTTTATGTTTTAGCTTATGGATAATTGTTTTTTAATAGTTAATAAAATTGCCAAAAATAAAGCAAAAGATCACATATCTTTATCTTATGATGAGAGATTTTTAAGAAGAAAAAAACTTGTTTCAGATAATGGTTTTGAATTTTTAGTCAATTTACCAGAGACAAAATCACTTTCAGAAAATCAAGCGTTTAGGCTTCAAAGCGGAAATTTAATTTTAATTAAAAACAAAAAAGAAAATTTATTAGAAATAAAAGGAAAAAATTTAATGCAATTGATTTGGCATATTGGAAATAGGCACATGCCATGCCAAATTGAAAAAGACAAAATTTTTATTCAGTATGATGAAGTAATAAAAAAAATGATATTAAAATTAGGTGGAAAGGTAAAGAAAGTTTCAAGACCTTTTAAACCAGAGGGAGGAGCATATGGAATTGGTAGAACCCATAGCCATAGACACTAAAATAAAAAGTAAAAAAGATTTAAAAGAGTCTTTACAAATTCTTCAAACTTGGTTTTCACCATCATTTCCCGTTGGAAGTTTTTCATACTCTCATGGTTTGGAGGCAATGATTAATGATAATTTAATTAAGTCAAAAGAGGATATTTTGGATTATTTAAAATGTATTTTAAAATATGGAACTGGTAAAAATGACGTAATTTTAATGAAATATACTTATCATGGAGAAGAGTTAAATGAATTAGCTCTATCTCTTTGTCCATCTAAAGAAAGAAAAATAGAGTCTACTGAGATGGGTAATGCATTTAGAAAAGTTTTAGCTGATAGTTGGGATTTTGAAATTAAAGAAAACACCGCTTATCCAATTGCAGTTGCTAAAGCAGCCAAACATTTTGATATACCCTTAAATTTAACGATTGTATCTTATCTGCAATCTTTTGTTTCAAATCTAATAAATGTCTGTATCAAACATATACCGATTGGACAAAAAATGGGACAGGACTGTATTATAAAAACTTATGACTTAATAAGAGAAATAGAAAAACAAAGTGATAATTTAAATTTAGAGGACTTAGGTGGAATTTGTTTTAATAGTGATATTTATAGTATTAAGCATGAAAATTTGAAAACACGAATTTATAAAACATGAAAAATATAAATGGACCTTTAAAAGTTGGAATAGGAGGACCTGTTGGTGCAGGAAAGACAAGTTTGACCGCTGAACTCTGTAAGTTTTTATCAAAGAAAATTTCTATGGCTGTAATATCAAACGATATTTATACAAAAGAGGATGCAGAATTTTTAATGAAAGTTCAGGCTTTACCTCTTGAGAGAATCAAAGGAGTTGAAACAGGAGGGTGTCCACATACTGCAATACGTGAAGATGCTTCAATTAATATGCTTGCTGTAGAAAACATGAAAAAAAAATTTCCTGATCTTGATTTAATTTTAATTGAGTCTGGTGGAGATAATTTAGCAGCAACTTTTAGTCCAGAATTAGTTGATCTATCTATTTATGTTATTGATGTTGGAATGGGTGGCGATATTCCAAGAAAAGGTGGTCCTGCTATTCAAAAGTCAGACTTGTTAATTATTAACAAAACAGATTTAGCTCCTCATGTAGAAGTTAATCTGGAAACCATGAAAGAAGACGTAAAAAAGGCCCGAAATGGCTTACCTTATGTTTTTTGCCAAATGAAAAAGCAAATTGGCGTTGAAGATGTTGCTAAATTCTTATTTTCATCAGGTGGACTATAGAGTTTTTTATTATGCTCTAATTGTTGGTAGACAATAGAAATCAGCTGTATCAATTTTAGAAGAATACTGTCTTCGCATATTCCACTTCTTATGAACCCCAGCACTTGCAACACTCAAAGTCGATCTTCCGTATCGATGATTAGTGTTATCAATTGATCGCATCAAGCTATTAATTTTTTCATCTTTTTCAGATGTAAATAAATTTGTTTTATCACTAGCATTCGATAATCCTGTTAGCATCACACCTGCTTTTTGATAACGGTAACCATTTTTAAAAATACTCTCAAGTATTGAAACTGCTGTCTTAACTGTTTCAATACTATTGTTTGTTGCAATTGGAAAATCAACTGTCTTTGCATTTGAGTAATAACCAAAGTTTCTTTGGAAAGGACTGGTTCTAACAAAAACTGTAATTGCTTTTGCAACTAAAGATTCTGATCTAATTTTTTCAGATGCGTTTAGACAATAGTTAGCAACTGCTTCTTTTAATTCTTGGAAAGTTTCAATTCTTTTTCCAAATGATCTTGAAACTACACAGCTCTTTCTTTTAGTGGTGGTCGTCTCTAATCCAATACAAGAAATTCCTCTAAGCTCCATTGCAGTTCTTGAACTTAGAACATTTGAACTTTTCTTGATCCATGTATTAGATTTATTCTTAAGTTGTTTAGCATTATAAATTCCATGCTTTTGATAAAATTTAGTTAATTGTCTTCCAACACCCCAGACATCGTTAATTTCAACTTTTTCTAAAATAGGATCTAAATTTTCAATACCAATTAAACTTGTCACCCCTGATTGTTTTTTCTTTGCAATATGATTTGCAACTTTACTTAAAGTTTTTGTGTTGGCTATTCCAATACTGGTTGGAATACCAGTCCACTGTAAAACTGTTTCTCTAATTTCTTTTCCAACTTTTTCTACTTCACTGTCAGGAAAGTTTGATAAATCTAAAAATGCTTCATCAATTGAATAAACTTCTATTTCTGAATTAAATCTTTTGAGTGTTCGCATTACTCTTCTCGATAAATCTCCGTATAAAGAATAGTTTGAAGAAAATACTTCAACTTTATTTTTAAGAATAATATCTTTTGCTTTAAAGTAGGGCTCTCCCATTTTAATTCCTAAAGCTTTTGCTTCATTCGATCTTGAAATAATACAGCCATCATTATTGGATAAAACTACAACAGGTTTTCTTCTTATTTTAGGATTGAATAATCTTTCACAAGAAACATAAAAAGAATTACAATCAATTAATGCTATTTTTTTAGTACGTAGAATGGATGACATAAGTAACAACCCCCCAAATAAAAATATCTTGTTCTTCGTTAATTAAAATTCTGTCAGAAAATTCTTTAGAACCAGAAGTTAAAAATTTTTTATCTCTTTCTTGAACTAAAGTTTTAACCACAAGCTCATCATGAACATTCGCAATCACAGTTGAAAAGTTTTTTGGTTTTAAACTTTTATCAACCACTAATAAGTCACCATCATTAATCCCAACATCGACCATAGATTTACCTTGAACTCTGATGATGAAAGTTGCTGGAACATTTTTTATTAAATGCATGTTTAGATCAATATCTTCTTCGATATAATCAGTAGCAGGGGAAGGAAAACCAGCGCCTGCTTTATGCAGATAATAAGGGATTGTTAGTTTCATGTTCTTGTTTTGTTCTAATTTATAGACCATTTATACATTACACTCAAGAGGTTGTATTTTGAGTCCGTAATTGAATCAAAAGTGAATCAAAACGTGAACATCAAAAACAACATTTGGTGGACATGTGGATAACTTTTACAATAAGTAGTCTTAAAGTGATTTAAAAAGGAAAATTATGATTTGTATTAAAGCAGATATTCCAGAAGAGTTAAACGAAATAGATGATGAATTAAAAGCAGTTTACCATAGCAAAGATACTGTTTGTTTTTTCATATTAAAAACAAGAGAATTAAGAAATAAGTTTATAGAAGAAACCAAGGGAATGAACAAAAATGAAAGAGAAAAAGTTTACGAGGTATATAATAAATAAATTAAATAAATTATGAATATTTTAGATTTTGTGATGGTTGGTTCTAATGATTATAAAAAATCAAGCGAGTTCTATGATGCTGTTTTAGAACCTTTAAAATTAAAAAAAAGTGTAACAACAGAAAAATATATTGGTTATGCTAATCCAAGTGAACCTGAAAAAGCACTATTTTATGTAACAACTCCTGTAAACGGTGAACCAGCAACATTTGGAAATGGAACGCAAATAACACTATTAGCAGAATCTAAACAGGCAGTAGAAAAATTTTATGAAATTGCAATGTCCAAGGGAGCAGTTGATGAAGGTGCACCAGGAGTAAGAAGTGATGGTAATTATTATGCTTATATAAGAGATATGGATGGAAATAAGATTGCAGCAAAAAAAAATTTAAAATAAATTAGAGGGAATTATGAAATTAAATTGTCATTGTGGTGCCGTTGAAGCTGAAATCAATTCTACAGTTAATGAATTAGCAAAAATTGTAAGATGCAACTGTTCTATTTGTAAAAGAAAAAATGCAACAATGGGCATGGTTAAAAATGAAGATTTTAAAGTTACTAAAGGAGAAGATAAATTAAAACTTTATCAGTATCATACCAAAGTAGCTAACCATTATTTTTGCACTGAATGTGGAATATATACTCATCACAATCCAAGAAGTGCTCCTACGATGACAGGAATTAACTTAGGTTGCGTGGATGAAATTAAGGTAGAAGATTTAGATAATATAATTTCCTTTGATGGCCTAAATCATCCAATGGATCAGAAAAAATAAAAATTTAATGAGATTAGCTGCTGAGTGTTTTAAAAAAGTTAAAAAAGATTGTATAAAATTTATTAAATCGCAAGAAACCTCAAAGGAAAAATTTATAAATAAAGAAGGGATGCTTAAAGCATTCTTAATCCCAATATGTTTTTGGATTGCAAAAAAAGCTAATAATAAACAAACATACTTTGTTGGATTGGCAGGCGGACAAGGGACAGGAAAAACAACTATTAGTTCAATTCTAAAAATAATATTAGAAAAATATTTTAAACTTAAAGTTTTTAAAGTTTCTATTGATGATTTTTATAAAACAAGAAAAGAAAGGTATAGACTATCAAAAAAAATACATCAAATGTTGATGACCAGAGGAGTTCCAGGAACACATGATATTAAAATTATGTTAGATTTTTTTAAACAAGCAAAAAGTAAAAATTTTAAAAAAATTAAAATTCCTAATTTTAATAAAGCTATTGATGACCGATTTCCTAAAAAAAATTGGTATAATATTAAACAAAGACCTGATGTAATTATTTTTGAAGGTTGGTGCGTAGGAGCAAGGGCAGAGTCTAACAAAACATTGAAAAGAGCAATCAATTCTCTTGAAAAAGTTAATGATCAAAAACTTATTTGGAGAAAATATGTTAATAATCAATTAAAAAATTCATATAAAAAGTTATATTCACAATTAAATTGTTTAATTTATTTAAAAGCAAAAAACTTTAGTTTATTACAAAAATGGAGAATGAAGCAGGAAAATAAATTATGGTTAAAAACAAAGAAGAAGTCTAATCATAAAATCATGAGTAAAGGAGATGTAATTAATTTTATGCAAACTTACCAAAGAATTACACAGAACATGTTTAAATTTGCTCCAAAATATTCTACAATTATCTTAAATTTAAATAGCAACCATCAAATAAAGACAATAAAATATAATAGATGAAAAAATTTTTATTAATTATCTTTTGTACAATTATTTTTCCACTAAGTGCTTTTTCAGCAACTTTAAAAGAAGCACTAAAACAAACATTTGATAATAATCTAGAACTTCAAGCAGAAAGAAAAAATTTAGAAATTCAACAAGAAGTAATAAATATGTCTAGAAGTGATTTATTGCCTACTTTAACGCTTACTGGTAAAAAAAATTTTGAAGAAACAAATGAAATTACCACACAGTCTGGTGCAGATGCATCAGTTACAGATGTAGACACTTCATCAGCTTCAATTAAACTTGAACAAACATTGCTTGATGGAAGTGGAAGAAAAAGTGAATATGAAAAAAGTAAGTTAGGATTGAATTTAACAGAAGCAAAATTAATACAAAAAGAACAAGAAATTTTCTTAAGAGCTATTGAAGCATACACAGGATTAATTCTGGCTTATGAAAAATTAAATATTAATGAAGAAAACGTAAACTTACTTCAAAGACAATTTGAATTAGATAATGCAAGACTTAGTAGAGGACAAATCACAGCATCAGATCTAGCACAGTCACAATCATCCCTTGCAGGAGCTCAAGCAAGATATATTGAAGCTCAAAACAACATAGTTACCAGTAAGCTTAATTATGAAAATGTAATTGGAGTTATAGCTGCAAAAGAAAACTTAAAAAAAATATATAATGCACAAGTATCAATCCCTAAAAATTTAAATGAAGCTAAAAAAATATCTTTGGAGAAAAGTCCTGAATTAATTATTGCAGAAATAGAATATGGACAATCAGAATTAGATGTTAAAATTGCAAGATCTGATCTTTCTCCAACAGCAAAGATTTCATTAGAGAGAACTTATACAGATGATTTAAGTGCAACTTATGATGAAAGAGAAAAAGATGTTTTACAAGCAACTGTTTCTTGGCCTTTTCAATTTGGTGGAAAAAATAAATCTAATGTAACTAAAAATCTTCAAGCTAAGGGTATGAAAAGATTGTTATTAGAGAACGCTCAAAAAAATAATACACAATCAGTAACTTCATCTTGGTCAACTTTACAATCCTCAAGAAGCTTTTTACAAGCTGTGCAATCTCAAGTTAAAGCAGCAGAAATTGCAACCGAAGGTATTAGTTTTGAGTATGAAAGCGGATCTGGAAGATCTACTTTTGACGTTCTTCAATCAAGATCAAGTTTGATAAATGCAAAAATAAATCTTGCTGAAGCAGAAAGAAGCTATTTGTTAGCCCAATATAAAGTGTTAAAATCTGTTGGCTTGCTTAATAGCGATTATCTAAATCTTAAGTAATTCGTTCTTTTTTTATTAAATTTAATAAATATATTGCTAATGAGAACAAAATGTGTACATTTATTTTATGATTCGACTGTTAAAAATTACAAAAAAAGAGGCAAAAAATGACGAAAAGTAACCTAAAAGTAGTTAAATCTACTAAAGATCAAGAAATGGATGTTAAAGAAAAAAATAAAGCACTTGATGCTGCAATAGCTCAAATCACAGATAATTTTGGAAAAGGCTCTGTAATGAAACTTGGTGAAAAAAGAGCTATGGATATCGAGTCTGTTTCAACAGGTTCTTTAAGTCTTGATTTAGCTTTAGGTATAGGTGGATTACCAAAAGGAAGAATTATCGAAGTTTATGGACCAGAGTCATCAGGTAAAACTACTTTAGCATTACAAGTTGTTGCTGAAGCTCAAAAAGCTGGAGGCATTTGTGCGTTTGTTGATGCAGAGCATGCTTTAGATCCGGTTTATGCAAAAAAATTAGGTGTAAATACAGAAGAACTTTTAATTTCACAGCCAGATACTGGTGAACAAGCGTTAGAAATCGCTGATACACTAGTAAAATCAGGCTCTATTTCAGTAATCGTAATCGACTCTGTTGCAGCTTTAACTCCTAAAGCTGAAATTGAAGGAGAAATGGGAGATCATCACGTTGGTCTTCAATCAAGATTAATGAGTCAGGCATTAAGAAAATTAACAGGCTCAATATCAAACACAAATACAATGATGATTTTCATTAACCAAATTAGAATGAAAATTGGAGTTATGTTTGGAAGTCCAGAAACAACATCAGGCGGTAATGCACTTAAGTTTTACTCATCTGTAAGAATGGACATTAGAAGAATTGGTGCCATTAAAGATAAAGATGAAATTATTGGTAATTCTACAAGAGTGAAAGTAGTTAAGAATAAAGTAGCACCACCATTTAAAGTTGTTGAATTTGACTTGATGTATGGAAGAGGAATAAGCAAGATGGGTGAACTAGTCGATCTTGGTTCCAAAGCAGATATAATTGAAAAATCAGGTGCTTGGTATGCTTATAAAGGTGAGAAGATTGGTCAAGGTAGAGAGAATGCTAAGACTTATCTAGCTCAAAATCCTAATGTTGCTGCAGAAATTGAAATGGCAATTAGAGAAAAAGCAGGTGTGATTTCTAAGAAAATAGAAGGAAATCCAATCGATCCAGAAAAATTGGAAAAAGAAAAGAAAGTAGCTGAAAAAGAAGAAGCTGATAAAGCAGAAGCTACTCCTCCATCTAAAAAGAATTAATAGGTCATCTTTATTAATAAAAGGCGCTTAAATTAAGCGCCTTTTTTCCCTTCGATATCTAGACATAGAATAAAAAAGCTGTATTTTAAAAATATGGCAGACAAAACACTTAATGAAATAAGAAATACTTTCCTAAAGTATTTTGAAAAGAATGATCATAAGATTGTGGAATCTAGTAATTTAGTTCCAAACAATGATCCTACTTTAATGTTTGCCAATTCTGGAATGGTCCAGTTTAAAAATGTATTCACAGGATTAGAAAAAAGAGACTACGTCAGAGCTACTACTTCTCAAAAATGCGTAAGAGCAGGTGGAAAACATAATGATCTAGAAAATGTTGGCTATACACCAAGACACCACACATTCTTTGAGATGTTAGGAAATTTTTCTTTTGGTGATTATTTCAAAGAGCAAGCCATACATTACGCATGGGATTTAATAACAAAAGATTTTGGAATAGATAAAAATAGACTTTATGTAACCGTATTTCATGAAGATGATGAGGCCTTCAATTTTTGGAAGAAAATAGCGGGTTTTAGCGATGATAGAATTATAAGGATAGCAACTTCAGATAATTTTTGGTCAATGGGAGAAACAGGTCCTTGTGGACCTTGCTCTGAAATATTTTTTGATCATGGTGATCATCTACCCGGAGGGTTACCTGGAACTAAAGATGAAGATGGGGATAGATTTATAGAAATTTGGAACTTGGTCTTTATGCAGTTTGAACAAGTTACAAAAGATAAAAGAATTAATCTTCCAAAACCATCTGTTGATACTGGAATGGGATTAGAAAGAATTGCAGCTTTATTGCAAGGGTCACATGACAACTATGAAACAGATCATTTTAAAAAAATAATTAATTCTGCATCTGAAATTGTAAAAGTTAAATCAGACAAATCTAATCTTGCAAGCTTTAGAGTTATAGCTGATCACTTAAGAGCAAGCTCATTTTTAATTGCCGAAGGTGTTTTGCCATCTAACGAAGGTAGAGGATATGTTCTTAGAAGAATAATGAGAAGAGGGATGAGACATTCTCATTTATTAGGATCAAAAGAACCAGTTTTTTATAATTTGTTTGATACTCTTAAAAATGAAATGTCTGGAAACTATCCAGAACTTGTAAGAGCTGAGTCTCTAATTAAAGAAACTTTAAAAATGGAGGAAGAAAAATTCTTAGTTTTATTAGATAGAGGAATTAAAATTTTAAACGATGAAATATCAAAAATAGATAAAGTTTTGCCAGGAGAAGTGGCTTTTAAATTGTATGACACATATGGGTTTCCTTTAGATCTTACAGAAGATATTTTAAGAAATAAATCAATGTCAATTGACACTGAAAAGTTTCAATCTTTAATGAAAGAAAGTAGAGAGCTTGCTAAAAAAAATTGGAAAGGATCTGGTGATGCAGCTGTTGAAGATATTTGGTTTGGTATAAAAGATAAGCTAGAAGCAACTGAATTTTTAGGTTATGAAACTAATCAGGCTGAGGGTGTTGTCTTATCGTTGCTTAAAGACAATAAAGAAGTTAAAGAATTGAAAGAAAATGATGAGGGAATGATTATAGTAAATCAAACCCCTTTTTATGGCGAGTCTGGAGGTCAAGTTGGAGATACAGGTAAGATTGCTTCAAATAAATTTAAATTTGAAGTAACAGATGTTCAAAAAAAACTTGGTGATTTATTTGTTCATTATGGAAGAGTAATTAGTGGTTCGGTTACATTAAAAGATAGTGTCGAATTAAAAATCAATGTTGAAAGAAGAGATGACACTCGTGCTTACCACTCTGCAACACACTTATTACACGAGTCGTTAAGAAGAGTTTTAGGAAATCATGTAACTCAGAAAGGTTCGTTGGTTGAGCCTAGTAGATTGAGATTTGATTTTAGCCACATGAAACCAATATTAAGTGAAGAGATAGATAAAATAGAGGAATTTGTTAATTCAATGGTATCTAAAAAATCTGATGTTAAAACTAGATTAATGACACCAGATGAGGCAGTTGAGAATGGTGCTTTAGCACTATTTGGTGAAAAATATGGTGATGAAGTAAGAGTTCTTTCTATGGGTGATGAGAATGGAAAGTATTTTTCAACTGAATTATGTGGTGGAACACATGTAAAAAATACTGGTGATATTGGTAAATTTAAAATTATCAGCCAATCATCAATTGCTGCAGGAGTTAGAAGAATTGAGGCTTTGAGAGACAAACAGCTAGAGGAATATCTAAAAAATAAAGAAAAATTATCAAATTTATCTTCCGAAAAAAATGAGGAAACTATTAAAGATTTAAGTCAGCAAATTGTAAAATTGGGAGGAAAACCAAATCTAGATGAATCTGATCAAAAAACTTTAATTAAAAATTTAACTAAACAATTAGAAACTATTTCAGTTAATGCAATTCTAAATGATAAATCGAAGAACATAATTAAAGACGAAGAAATAAATGGAGTTAAATTAAGACTTCAAAAAATAGATGGACTACCTCCAAAAGAACTAAGAAAACTTGTAGACAAAGGTAAAAAAGATTTGAGCGAAGGTATTGTTGTTGTGTTTGCAAATAAAGATGACAAGGTTGGGTTGGCTGTTGGTGTAACGGAAAGTTTAACAAGTAAGTTTGATGCAGTTCAATTTGTTAAAGTTGGATCTGAAATTATAGGTGGCAAAGGTGGTGGGGGAAGAAAAGATTTTGCCCAAGCAGGTGGACAACATCAATCGAAAATTGACGAAGCTTTTGAAAAGCTTAAGAGTTTAGTTTAATTTTTTTTTCAAATTACTATCAATTTCATCCAAGAATTGATTTGTCGTAAGGTATTTGCTCTCAGGACCAACTAAGATGGCTAAGTCTTTTGTCATAGAACCATTTTCAACACATTCTATACAAACTTTTTCAAGTGTTTGAGCAAAATTAATTAATTCTTGGTTGTTGTCTAGCTTCCCTCTATGTGCAAGTCCTCTCGTCCATGCAAAAATTGATGCAATAGGGTTAGTTGAAGTTTCTTTACCTTGTTGATGCATTCTATAATGTCTAGTTACAGTTCCATGAGCCGCTTCTGCTTCCATTACTTTTCCATCAGGAGTTAAAAGAGTACTTGTCATCAGACCAAGTGAACCATAACCTTGAGCCATAGTATCAGACTGGACATCTCCATCATAATTTTTACATGCCCAAATATATTTACCACTCCACTTCATTGCACAAGCAACCATATCATCAATTAATCTATGTTCGTAAGTTAAATTATTTTTTTCGAATTCTTTTTTATATTCATTTTCAAATACTTCTTGGAATATATCTTTAAATCTTCCATCATATTGTTTTAAAATTGTATTTTTAGTAGACATATAGACAGGCCATTTTTTTATTAATCCATAACTGAAACAAGATCGTGCAAAATCCTCAATAGATTTGTCTAAATTATACATTGAAAGAGCAACACCCGGACCTGTGAAATTAAATACTTCATATTTAATTTCATCTTTTCCATCCTCTGATGTCCATCTAACTTCCATTTTACCTTTACCGGGTACTTTAAAATCCGTAGCTCGATATTGGTCTCCAAAAGCATGTCTTCCAATAATTACAGGATCAGTCCATGATGGAACCAGTTTTGGAATATTTTTGCAGATAATAGGTTCTCTAAAAACTGTCCCTCCAATAATATTTCTTATGGTACCATTTGGAGATCTCCACATTTTTTTTAAATCAAATTCCTCAACTCTTGCTTCATCAGGAGTTATAGTTGCGCATTTAATTCCAACACCAATTTTTTTTATAGCTTTTGCTGAATCAATAGTGATTTGATCATCAGTTTTATCCCTACTTTTCATTCCTAAATCGTAATATTCAATTCCAAGATCGATATAAGGGAGAATAAGCTTGTTCTTAATGAACTCCCAAATAATTCGTGTCATTTCATCACCATCCAGCTCTACTACCGGGTTTTTTACGTTGATTTTGCTCATTAATTAAAAAACTATCTTATTAATTGAATTTGATCATTTTATATACATATTAATCGAAAATTAGCAAATAGAAGAATATGTTTAGTAAAATATTTCCAAAAATTCATACAGAAGGTTACAAGTTTATAGTTATAGCAGCATTTATAACAATCATATTTTTAATCATAAATAATTTTCTTGGACTAATTGGTTTATTGCTAACTATATGGGTCTATTATTTTTTCAGAGATCCAGAAAGAATAATTATAGGAGACGACAGTTATTTAGTTAGTCCAGCAGATGGAGAAGTAATTAAAGTAGAGGAAGTAGATGGGCCTAAAGAACTTAATTTAGAAAATAAAAAATTCAAAAAAATAAGTATCTTTATGAACGTTTTTGATTGTCATGTTAATAGAACCCCTTGTTCGGGTACAGTCGAGGAAATTTTATATAAGCCTGGAAAATTTTTGAATGCTTCATTAGATAAAGCAAGTGAAGATAATGAAAGAAATTATTATAAGATAAAAGATAAACATGGAAATGATATTATTGTAGTTCAAATAGCTGGATTAGTTGCAAGAAGAATTGTTTGTGAAACAAATCAAAATCAAGAGTTAACCCAAGGTGAAAGAATTGGAATGATTAGGTTTGGTAGTAGAGCCGATGTTTATTATGAAAATTATGAGCCACTTGTAAAAGTTGGTCAAACAGCAATTTCTGGAGAGACTTTGTTGGCTAAAAATTAATTATGGAACAACCAAAAAACAATATAAAAATTGTTACTGACAAAAAAAATAAAGCAAGAGTAATTTTGCCTAATATGCTTACTTTGATTGGAGTATGTATAGGGTTAACGTCAATAAGATTTGCTCTAGATGGAAGATTTGAATTTGCAGTCATAGCAATTATTCTTGCTGCATTGATAGACGGATTAGATGGAAGAATTGCTAGATTAATTAACGCAACCTCAAAAGTAGGAAAAGAGCTAGACTCATTAACTGACATGATTAGTTTTGGAGTAGCTCCTGCATTTATAATGTATTTTTGGAAATTAAATACACTTGGAAGATTTGGATGGTTGTTGTGCCTTATATATGTGATTTGTGTAGCATTAAGATTAGCTAGATTTAATGTAAATACAGGTCAAGCTCCATCATGGAGAGACAATTTTTTTGAGGGCGTCCCATCACCAGCGGGAGGTATTTTAGTTTTAACCCCACTAATTTTAAGTTTGGCAAGTTTTGATTTTTTTCAAATTAATTACGATGTATTAGTGCCAATTTTTTTCGTTACAACTTCATTGCTCTTGATAAGTAAATTTCCAAGTTATTCATTTAAAAAAATTGTAATTCAGAGAAAAGCAACTATTTTTTTATTGTTTGGAATAGTTTTGTTTTTTGGTTTATTACTGATTTATCCATTTAATGTTATTTTTATAAGTGCAATAATTTATTTAAGTATGCTTCCAATTAGTTTCTTTCATTATCAAAAATTAAAGAAACAAAATGAAGATCAAAATTATAATGACGATGAAGATGATCTTGAAGATGTATTGTAATGAAAAAAAATGTAATTGTATCTTTAGCTGACTCTAATTATTACCCATTATTATGTGAATTAATTGATTCAATTAAAAGATTTAGTGAGAGCATCAACACAGCAATTTGCATATTGGATGCTGGTTTATCAGATAATCAAAAAAAGGAATTATCATCAAAAGTAGATGAAATTAAATCAGCTGAATGGGATATAAAAGTTCCGGATAACAAAATTAAAGGTCGTGAATGGTTAAAGAGTCAAGTATCTAGAGCATTTTTGCCTAAGTATTTCCCAAATTATGAAAAATACTTATGGATTGATTGTGATGCCTGGGTCAATGATTGGAAAACTGTCGAGATTTATTTTAAAGCTTGTGATAACGGTAAACTTGGAATTACTCAAACAATAGGACCTGGCTACAAAATAACTTCAAGGGTAGATTGGGTGTTTGGAAGACTAGCAGTTATTAAATCCCAAAATTTTAAACACGCTATAAAATCAAATATCAGTTATGAAAAAGCAAGAAAGCTAGCATTTGCACCGCATATTAATATTGGTGTTTTCTCATTAGAAAAAAATTCAATCTGTTGGAATTCTTGGCAAGAAAATTTAAGACATACATTAAAAGGTGGAGAAATATTTGGTTCAGAACAATTAGCAATGAATATGTCTGTATATATTGATAACATTGAGTCTGAATTTCTTCCACTAAATTGTAATTGGATTACTAGTAATCTTTTACCTAAATTTGATGAAGAAAATAAAACCTTCGTAGAACCTTATTTACCAAATTATAAAATAGGAATTATGCACTTAGCTGCAGGTATTTGGAAAGATAATAAAGATATGAGATTAGATAAGGACATTAAAATAGATATTAAAACTCTTACAGGTAAAATTTTAAATAAAAGTTTAAGATTTAATAATTAATTGAAAAAAAATAAAATCTCTAAGAATTGGGTAAACAAACAACGTAGAGATATCTATGTAAGACAATCAAAAGTAGATGGTTACAGAGCTAGATCGGCTTATAAATTAATTGAAATTGATGAAAAATTTAAAATTTTTAAAGGTGGTTTATCAATAATTGATATTGGTGCGGCTCCTGGTAGTTGGTCACAATATGCTCTTAAAGCCTCAAAAAATAGTAAGTTAATATCTGTAGATCTAAAAAAAATGCAACCAATAGGTAATAGCGTCCAAATTCAAGGGGATTTCACAGAAGAGAAAATTCAAGAAGAAATAAAAAAAAATATAAATACTAAAGTTGACGTTGTGATGTCTGATATGGCTGTAGACACAACTGGTATTAAAAATATCGACTCAATTCAAACTGGAGAACTTTGTAAAGAGGCAATGAACTTTGCAAAAGATTTAATGAAAGAAAATGCTTACTTTATTTCAAAGATTTTTATGGGTGGGACATTTAACGAAATCGTCGCAGAGGGAAAAAAATATTTTAAAGAAGTTAAGGTTTTTAAACCAAAATCTAGCAGAAAAGATTCAAAAGAAAGTTTTATAGTTTGTAGAAAAATTCGATAGAGACTTTTAATTTAAAAGGAATCGTATATAAAAGATTATGGTTCCTATAAAAGAAGCACTTACCTTTGACGATGTTACATTAGCTCCAAAGTATTCTGAAATATTGCCTTCTGAAACAGATACCGGTGTATCTTTAACTAAGTATTTAAAACTTAAAATTCCACTTCTATCATCTGCAATGGATACAGTTACTGAAAGCAGAATGGCTATAGCTATGGCAAAAGCTGGAGGTATAGGAGTTATTCATCGAAATCTAGATATTGAAAAACAGTTATCAGAAATAAAAAAGGTTAAAAAACAAAAATTAGTAGTTGGAGCAGCTGTAGGTGCAGCACCAAATGAATTTGTTAGAGCTAAAGAAATAATTAAAGAGGGCGTAGATTTAATTGTAGTGGATACAGCGCATGCCCATACAAAGAAAGTTGCTGAAATAATTAAATATATAAAAAAAATTAAGACTAACAAAATCGCATTGTGTGCAGGGAATATTGCAACACCAGAAGCTGCAAAATTCCTTATAAATCTAGGAGTAGACGTAATTAAGGTTGGTATAGGGCCGGGCTCTATTTGTACAACAAGATTAGTTGCTGGTATTGGAGTTCCTCAGCTAAGTGCAATTTTAGCTGTAAGAGGTGGTTTAAAGAATAAAAATGTTAAAATAATTTCAGATGGTGGAATAAAATATTCTGGTGATTTGGCAAAAGCTTTTGCTGCAGGTGCTGATGCGGTAATGATAGGTTCATTATTTGCAGGAACAAATGAAACCCCGGGAAAATTAATCAAAAAAAAAGGTCAACTCTTTAAGAGCTTTAGAGGAATGGGGTCTGTTGGAGCTATGAACAAAGGATCAGCTGACAGATATTTTCAAAAAAAACAAAAAGATTCCTCAAAATATGTGCCAGAGGGTGTTGAAGGTTTTGTTAAATATAAAGGAGAAGTTGGGACCATTATTTATAAATTAATTGGTGGATTGAAATCTTCTATGGGTTATCTTGGATCAAAAACTATTATTAAATTAAGAAATAAACCACAGTTTGTAAAAATTACAAAAGCTGGATTTTACGAAAGTATGGTTCATAATGTGGATGTGGTAAAAAACGATAGTAAATATTAATGAGCAATTTTTTTAAGATAATTGGACTATTACTGTTAACAATTTCTTTTAATAGCACATCTTATAGTAAAGAAAATTTTTTTAATGAAGCTCTAGAATTATTCAAAAAAGAAAAATATGAGGATGCACGTTTTTTATTTGAAAGAAATATAGTTTTTAATCCAAAGGATGCAAATTCATATTTATATTTGGCTAAAATTTATAACCAAGAAGAAAATCAAAGAAAAGAAGAATATAATTTAGAAACAACACTTTTAATCCAGCCTGATAACGAAGAAGCCTTATTAATGTTGATAAAAATTGCTCTAGAAAAATCTAATTATGAAAAAGTCAAAAATCTTTCTGACAAGTTTGTGAAAGTTTGCAAAAATTTATGTGGTGAAAATAAAGATATTCAAGATTCATTAAAAAATATAGAACCAGAAAATAATGAGTCTTGATCAAAATTTGGATAAAATCTTAATCATAGATTTTGGATCACAATTTACTCAATTAATTGCAAGAAGAGTAAGAGAATTAGGCATTTTTTCTGAGATAATTAGTCATAAAAAAATTAAACTAAAAGACATAAATAATGCTGTTAAGGGAATAGTATTATCTGGTGGCCCATTAAATGTTTATCAAATAAAAAAATACTCATTTGATAAAAAAATTTTGCAACTTAATGTACCAGTGCTTGGAATATGTTTTGGTCATCAAATATTATCAAAAATTAATGGTGGAAAAGTAAAACAGTCGAAACATCGAGAATTTGGGCTAGCTAATGTTTATAAAAAAAATAAAAGTCTCTTAACATCAAATTTTTTTGGAAATAAAAAATCCAAACAAGTTTGGATGAGTCATGCTGATCAAGTTTCAAAACTTCCAAAAAACTTTAAAGTCGTAGCTTCAAGCACCAATTCAAAATTTGCAATTGTTGAAGATAAAATAAAAAAATATTATGGAGTACAATTTCATCCAGAGGTTACACATACTGAAAATGGAAAAAAAATAATAAGTAATTTTATTTTTTTAATTTGTAAAATTAAAAAAAATTGGTCTTCAAAGGATCAAAAAAACCAATTAATTAAAGATGTTAGAAAACAAGTTGGAACACATAAGGTAATTTGTGCTTTATCAGGAGGAGTAGATAGTAGTGTAGTTGCTCAATTACTGAATAAAGCTATTGGTAAAAAACTTTATTGTATTTTTGTAAACACAGGTCTTTTAAGGAAAAATGAGGAAGCTCAAGTAGTTCAAACTTTTAAAAAGCGTTTAAAAATGAATTTAATTTATGTAAATGCTGAAAAAGAATTTTTGAAGAAGTTAAAAAATGTTTCTGATCCAGAAAGAAAGAGAAAAATAATAGGTAATTTATTTATTAAAATATTTGAAAGATATTCAAAGAAAATTAAAAATGTTAAATTCTTAGCTCAAGGAACTCTTTATCCAGATTTAATTGAGAGTAAATCTGTTACCGGTAGTCAAACCTCCAAAATCAAATCTCATCATAATGTTGGTGGTTTACCAAAAAAAATGAATTTAAAATTAGTAGAACCATTAAAATTTTTATTTAAAGATGAAGTAAGAAAATTAGGATTAGAGTTAAAATTAAGTAAAGAAATTATCTCAAGACATCCATTTCCAGGACCAGGTCTAGCTATTCGAATGCCAGGTATAATTACGAATGAAAAAATAAAAATTTTAAAAGAAGCCGATTATTATTTTATCCAAGCTTTAAAAGACTACGGTCTTTATCACAAAATTTGGCAGGCATATGCAGCATTGCTTCCAGTAAAAACGGTAGGAGTCATGGGTGACAATCGAACGTATGAATATTTATGTTTATTGAGAGCTATTACCTCTGAAGATGGGATGACTGCAGACTATTATGAATTTAAAAAGTCTTTTATGCAAAATATATCAAACAAAATAGTTAACAGTATAAGGGGTATAAATAGGGTAGTGTACGACGTTACATCTAAACCACCTAGCACTATTGAATTAGAGTAGTTTTCAAATATAAGTAAAGCTTATGAAATATTTACATACAATGATTAGAATTAAAAACGTAGATGAGTCTCTCAGGTTTTTCTGTGAAGGGCTTGGTTTACAAGAAACAAGAAGAATGGAAAATGAAAAAGGTAGATTTACTCTAATTTTTCTAGCAGCTCCTAATGATGAAAAAGCAGAGATAGAATTAACTTATAATTGGGATGGTGATGAACTTGGTGAAGGTTCAAGAAATTTTGGCCATCTTGCATATAGAGTAGATAATATTTATGAAACCTGCCAAAGATTAATGGATATGGGCTACACTATTAATAGACCACCAAGAGATGGTCATATGGCTTTTGTTAGATCGCCAGACAAAATATCAATTGAAATACTTCAAGAAGGAAATTTAGAACCCAAAGAACCTTGGGCTTCAATGGAAAATACCGGCTCTTGGTAGGTCGATGAAAAAAAAAATTACAGATTTAATTAAAAAAAAAAATAAAAAAAAAATTGTAAGTTTAACTGCTTACTCAAAAAACATAGCTTCAATTTTAGACAACTATTGTGATATTGTTCTTGTAGGAGATTCTCTCGGTTCAGTTTTATATAATTATAAATCTACTAGAGAAGTATCTCTAAGTATGATGATAGAACATTCAAAGAGTGTCAGAATGGGAATTAAAAAAGCTTTAATGGTTGTTGATATGCCACATAATACCTATCGAAATTCAAAAGAAGCTTTAAAAAATGCAAAAAAAATAATGTTAAAAACCAAGTGTGACGCTGTGAAATTGGAGGGTGGAAAAAAAATTTATGAAACAGTTAAAACTTTAGTTAAAAATAAAATTCCGGTTATGGGTCATTTAGGTTTGCTTCCTCAGTCAGATAAAACATTTAAATTTAAAGGTAAAAAAAAGTTAGAGAGACAAAACATTATAAAGGACTCGCAATTATTAGAAAAAGCTGGAGTATTTTCAGTCGTTTTAGAATGCGTTGAAACTTCTTTAGCAAAACTTTTGACACAAAATTTAAAGGTACCAACAATTGGAATTGGAGCTTCCAAATATTGCGATGGTCAAATACTAGTTTTTGATGATTTGATTGGATTAAATCCAATGAATTATAGGTTTGTAAAAAAATATGCAAATATTAGAAATGAAATTTCTAAAGCCGTTTCAAATTATTCAAAAGAAGTAAGAAAAATTAAATTTCCAAATAAAAATAACTCTTATTAATTAAAAGTATTTTTTAAATTCTTCATTAATATTTAATATTTCAAGGTCCACTAATCCACCAATTACTAGTTGAAGACCAACAATTAAGATAAACACCAAACCAACATAAGCTATCCAAATATGTCTTTGTATATAATTAGCCATATATGTTGCTAGAGCACCAGTTAAAACAACTGATAACATAAGACCAAATATCATAAATCCAAAATATCCTTTTGCTGCCGCAACTACACCAATTACATTATCGAAACTAATCATGATATCTGCAAATAAAACTTTTCCAATACTGCTTATGTACGAAGGTTCCTTCCCTTTTTTTGTAGTAGGTTTAACTTTTTTAATGTCTAATAAATCTTTCCTTAAATCATTTACAATCCAAATTAATAACAAACCACCTAAAATCTTTATAAAATAAAATTCAAATAAAAAAGTTGCGAAAATTGCAAAAAAGATTTTAAAAACGAAAGCTCCAATTACACCCCAAAGAATTATTTGTTTTCTATTTTTTGGAACAAAATTTGAAGCAATTGATCCAACAATTACTGCATTATCAGCAGTTAATATAATGGTGATAAAAATTATATTGGTTAAAATTATGAGTTCTTCAATCAAGATGGATTAATAATGTTTAAATTTTTTTAGTTTTTCAATAAATACCATTTTCATAAAAAAGGCGGTCAAGTTTATGACCGCCTTATTAATATTTTATAATATTTTATCTTTCAGACCAAGTAGGCATTGGATATTTTAGTTTACAAGCTGCTAACTCAAATGGATATACTGTACAATATTTTCCATTTTGAACCTGCATCAAAATACCTCTAGTCTTTTCGTTTTGACCATCTGCACCAAATTTAATTCCTCTGTATGGAACTATTAGTGACTCTGATGACATATCTAAATTAACTAGAGCTTGTCTTATTTTCTCAGGATCAGTAGATCCTGCATTGTTGATTGCATTTGCTAAAGCCATAAATCCAGTAAAAGCTCTTGCAGGCACATCTGATAAATCTCTTCCACCAGAATGTGTTTTAAAAAGATCATTTACAGTTCCGATCATAGGAATAGTTTTAGCTAAGTCGGTGTTAAAAGGTGATCTTGTGATCACACCTTCGGCTTTACTTCCCATCGTATCTATAAACTTAGGATCTGTGTAACCAGCATTTTGAGCTACTAAAAGCTTAGGATTGTAATCAAGCTCTTTAGCAGTATTTAAAAACAAATAAGCATCTGCTGTATAAGAAGAAGGCAATAAAACATCAGGGTTTTTTGCTTTTAATCTTTGAACTTCAGAACTTAAAGTTGTTGTTTTTGCTTTGTAGCTAATTTTTTCTATAACTTTATAACCTTGCTCCTTAGCCATTTTATCTTGAGTTCCACCACTGTCTGATCCCCAAAGAGTATCTTCATGAATAATACCAACAGTATTTAATTTGTTGCTATTTTTTTTATTGAAGTCATTCATGAATTCAAACATTAATTGAGTGAACTCGCCATCGTGTGGAGTAACTCTAAAGAAATATTTAAATCCTCTTGTTGTAAGTTTTGGAGATGTAGATTCACCATTAACCCATGGTATTCCAGCTCTTTCAGAAACTTGGCTTGCTGCACCTGTTACAGATGAATAGTAAGCTCCAAACATTGCATGAACCTTATCAGAATTTAACATTTTTTCTGTTTCACCAACACCCACATCAGGTTTTCCACCATGGTCACCGACAACGATAGATATTTTTCCACCACCTAAGCCTTTTAAACCAGCATCTTTAGCTAAAGGCATTCCAGGAATGTTATGACTGTTGTTAATTATATCTAAAGCAGTTTTTACAGCAGCAACTGCATCTTTACCAACTTGTGCCACAGGGCCAGTTAGCGGATATAGTACTCCGATTTTAACATCTTGTGCGTAACTGATTGCAGGTGCACAAACTAATGATAAAAAAGCGAATACTGTAAGAATAGATTTTCTCATTTATTTCCCCTCGTATTTGTTTTTTAAAACAACATTTTAATACCAAATGAGAAACCAATTCAATGATTTACTTTTATATATATAATTGTCTATATATAGATAATTAATTTATTTAAATGACATCTGAAATAATTCTTCAAGCACTAGTTACTGGATTAATGATGGGTTTGATTTATGCATTAATTGCAGCTGGCTTAAGTTTAATTTTTGGATTAATGGAAATAGTAAATTTTGCACATGGAGAACACTTGATGCTTTCTATGTTTTCTTCCTTTTGGCTTTGGTCTCTTTTTGGTTTAGATCCACTTTTTTCTATACCAATAACAATATTGCTTTTAGCTTTTTGTGGAATACTCACCCATTATTTTTTAATACGATATATTTTAAAAGCTAAAATGTTAATCCAAATATGTGCTACATTTGGATTATCAATTTTTATAAGATCTATCGCTCAATTATTATGGACACCAGATTTCAGAAATGTAGACAAACCTATATTAGAAGGTCGAATAGAGGTCGGATCAGTATTTATTGGACAACCACAACTTTATGCAAGTCTTGTGTGTTTGCTAGCCTTTATTGGTTTGTACTTATTTGTTACTAAAACTGAAACTGGACTAGCTTTACAAGCTACAGCTCAAGATAGACACGCTGCAGAAGTTCTAGGAATACCATCAAATAAAATGTTTGCAATAGGTTGGGCAATAGGGCTTGGATGTGTAGGTGTTGCAGGTGGAATGATGGCAAATTATTTTTTCATTTTTACTGACGTAGGTATTAATTTTGCTCTATTTGCTTTTGTAGCTGTAGCGTTAGGTGGATTTGGAAGTATCATTGGATGTCTGTATGCTGGAATAATAATAGGATTAGTGGAGTCTTTAGGTGGACTTCTTATAGATCCTTCATTTAAACTTTTATATGTTTTTGTGATTTATTTACTAGTTGTAATTTATAAACCTCAAGGATTGTTTGGTAGGTATTGATGGAAAGCAAATTAATAGCAGCAAAATCTGAACCACTTTGGAACACAAATAATAAGGTGATATCTATTGTTTGTGGTTTGGTTATTCTTTTATTTGCTCTTCCTTTGTTTGGTTTAAATTCATTTTATCTTCACTTGTTCATAATGATTTTTATGCATGCTGTTATGGCGCAATCCTGGAATGTAATAGCTGGTTTTTCTGGACAAATAAGTTTAGGTCATGGGGCTTTCTTTGGAATTGGCGCTTATGCAACTTCATTTTTTTATATGCAGTACGGGATTACACCGTGGATAAGTATTTTTTTTGGAATGTTTATTTCTGCAATATTTGCAGTTTTAATTGGTATACCAATGCTTCGTTTAAGTGGTCACTACTTTGCAATTGCTACACTGTTAATTGGTATTAGCTTTCAAGTTGTTTTTCAACGATGGGATTTAGTAGGAGCAGCATCAGGACTGTGGGTTACAATGACACCTGAAGACTCTTGGATAGCTCTTCAATTTCATAGCAGCAAGGTACCTTATTATTATGTTTTTTTAATTTTTTTTCTAATTACTTTTTTTGTAGTTTGGCTCTTAAGTAGATCAAAATTGGGCTACAAACTTAGAGCTGTAAGAGACGATCCACAAGCTGCGTTAAGTTTATGCATTAATGTTTCAAATTATAAAATTATTGCATATGTAATTTCAGCAATGATCATGGCACCAATGGGCAGTTTATTTGCTCAATATATTTTAATTATTGATCCTGATAGAGTTTTTAATATTGAGATTTCAATAATAGTTTTACTGATCACAGTACTTGGAGGCATAGGGAATGTTTGGGGCCCAATTATTGGAGCTTCTATACTTATTCCTATTTCAGAATATTCAAGAATTTATTTAGGAGGAACAGGAGGAGCAGTCGATTTAATATTTTATGGTTTAATTTTAATGATCATTTGTATTTTTAGACCTAATGGACTGATATCTTTTATTCCTAAGGATATCTTAGAAAGAAAGAAACAAAGATGAAAATATTATCAGTTGAAAATTTAAGCAGATCATTTGGAGGAATTAAAGCAAACGATAATATTTCATTTGAAGTTGAACAAGGTAGCATACTTGGAATAATAGGGCCTAATGGAGCAGGAAAATCAACTTTATTTGACTTAATTACCGGTTACACAAAAGCAGATAAAGGAAAGGTAAAATTTTTTGAAAAAAATATTTTCGGATTAAGCCCTGACAAAATAAGCAATTTAGGGGTTGGGAGAACGTTCCAAAAACTTAAACCTTTTGCTGATCAAACTTTACTTGAAAATGTGATGATAGGAGCTTTTGTCAAAGAACAGAATATTAAAAAAGCAAGAGATAAAGCTCTTGAGATAATTGATTTTGTAGATCTGATAGAAAAAAGACATCATTTTGCAAAAGAACTATCAACCGGACAAAGAAAAAGATTAGAAATGGCGAGAGCTATGGCAATCGAACCAAAGTTACTTTTGATGGATGAGGTTACAGGTGGAGTTGATCAAAAAACAATTCCTGGATTGGTTGAGCTTATAAAGAAATTAAAAAAAACTGGAGTAACTATAATCACTATTGAACACAATATTAATATAATAATGGAAATTTCTGATAATGTTTTAGCATTAGATCAAGGCAAAAGAATAGCTTTTGGTCCTCCAAAAGAGATACAAAAAAATAAACAAGTAATAGACGCCTACCTTGGAACATTTGATGCTGCTTGATATAAAAAATATTGATGTTTTGTATGATGATTTTCAAGTTATTTGGGATGTTTCAATAAATGTAGAAAAATCAGAAATGGTCGCTCTTCTTGGTCCTAATGGTTCTGGTAAAAGTACAATTTTAAACACTATAAGTAATTTAGTTGAGCATAGAAACGGAACAATTAATTTTGAAGATAATTTAATTTCTAACATTCCAACTTACAAAAGGACTGAATTAGGGATATCTCATGTGCTTGAGAGAAGAAGAGTTTTTCCTCATTTGACGGTGAAGCAAAATCTATTGCTTGGAGCTTGGCACCCGAAAGCAAAGGACGAACTATTCAATTCTTTGGAAAAAATTTACAAAATTTTTCCTAAATTGGAGACTAGATCAAATCAGCTAGCAAAAACTATGTCAGGTGGAGAACAACAAATGCTTGCAATTGCAAGAGGAATGATGGGTTTGCCAAAGCTATTGATGGTTGATGAACCTTTTTTAGGACTATCCCCATTGGTAATGAAAGATCTAATCAAGATATTTAAAAATATTGTTAATGAGGGAATTTCAATTCTTTTTGTTGAGCAAAATGTGAGACTTGCATTAAGTATGGCTGATAGAGGTTATGTGCTTGAAAGTGGAAGATTAGTTATTGATGGAAAATCAGAGGATCTAATTGATAACGAAAAAGTAACAAAAGTATTTTTAGGAAACTAATTAAAAAGCAGCCAAATCATTATTTAGTTTATCAGTGATAAGCATTTTTCCTGGACTATGAGTAATACAAAAATCAGGTTTAGAATTTTCTAAAACTGATTGAGGGGTTACACCACAAGCCCAAAAAACAGGTATCTCATCATTCGCTATAGCTCTTGGTGGATCACCATATTCTGGTTTCATTATGTCTTTTATACCTATTTCATCTGGATTACCTAAATGTATTGGTGCGCCATGCACTGCTGGAAATCTTGAACTAATCTGAATTGATCTTATCGTGTCTTTTGCATTTAATGGTCTCATAGATACAACAAGTTTACCAGAAAATTGTCCAGCTGGTTCACAATCTATTGAAGTTCTATACATTGGAACAATGGTATTATTTTCTATATGTTGTATAGGTATTCCAGCTTCAATTAATGGTAGCTCAAATGACATAGAACAACCCAGAACAAACGTAGTTAAATCCTCACTCCAATATTTTTTAATATCATAAGGTTCATCAACTAGTTTTCCTTTTTCCCAAACTCTATATTGAGGCACATCTGTTCTTATATCGATATCACCTAAATCTTTTAATGAAGGATCTCCTTTAGTTCCAAAACCTATTAATGGACAAGGTTTAGGATTTTTTTGACAAAAAGATGCAAAATCAATAGCGTACTTACTTGGGAGAATGCAAAGATTTCCTTGAACATACTTATTCGCAGACCCAGCTGTTTGTTCAGTATAATTATTTTCTCTTATAACCTTACGAGCTTCAACCGGATCTTGAATATCAAGCATATAAATTAATATTTAGATTTTTTAGTGCCCTGAATAATTTCTTTTAACTCATTATACTCTTCACAGTTACAACTTTCTAACACTTTTAATCGTTCTTTTGCTAAATTTATTCTATTAGTAGCTACATATAATTCACCTAAATACTCATTTATACCAACGTGACTTGGATTAATTTCTAAACCTAACAGGTAGTATTTTTCTCCATTTTCATAATCACCAAGCTTTCTTGTAGTGAAACCAAGATAATTTAAAGTATCGGCTTGAAGTGGTTTTTCTTTATTAGATTTTAAAAGAAGTTTTTGAGCCTTTGCATATCTTTTTTTTGCTTTTTCAAGTTTTCCTTTTGCTTCATATTTTTTTGCGAACTTTATTGATTGTACTGCCTTATCATAATTAGATTTAACTTTTGCAGGAGTAGAATCTGATCCTGCAGAAAAAGAATTTGTTGTAAATAATGTTAAAAACAAAATTACAAATATTTTTTTAATCATTTATAAATTTCTCCATTTTATTTAAAGGTTTTAATTTCATTCCATTCTCTATCAGGTTTTCTTTTATAGATTTTGCTGTAGATAACGAACTCTCGTTATCCCCATGTATGCACACAGAGTCTATTTCACAAGGTATCTGCTTCCCACTGTGACAATTAAGTGACTGATTTTTAACCATACTTAATACGTGTTTTTTTGCCTCTTCTGGGTCAGTTATAAGAGCATGAGGTTTTTTCCTTGAAACCAAGTTTCCATCATCTTCATAATTCCTGTCCGCAAAAATTTCACAGGCTATTCTCATATTTAATTTTTTTGCAGCTTCTTCCATTTTAGAACCTGTAGGAACCAAATATATTAAATCTTTACTAATATCATTGATTGCACTAGCCAGCGTTGTGGCTAATTCAATATCCTCACATGCCATATTATTTAGAGCCCCATGAGGTTTAATATGTGTTACGTTTTCTCCATGCTGAATAGAAATATTTTGCAATATATTATATTGATCATAAATTAATTTTTTAATTTCTGAGTTTGATAGATTCATTCTTTCTCTTCCAAAATTTTCAGGATCATTGAACGAAGGATGAGCACCTATACTTACACCATTTTTTTTGGAAATTTGAACCACATCATGCATAGTGGCAACATCTCCAGCATGATATCCACAAGCAACATTTGCTGAATTAACTATTTTTAATAAATCTGGATCATGCTTATTTGAATGATGTTTTGATTTTTCCCCTAAATCACAATTTATATTAATTTCCATACTCTTTAATGTTGAGTATAACATGGCATGATAAAAAATATATCAAATCTTGGTGACGCAGCAGTATACTGCGATTTTGGTATTGAGGTAAATAAATCAATTAATTCAAATGTAATAAAATACTTTAATTCAATTAAAGAAAAAAAATTTAAAGGAATTAATAATTTAACACCTTCGTATAATAAATTAATAATATCATATGATTTAAAGTTAACAAATTTTAATGAAGTTAAAAGTTATGTTGAAAGCATTAACGTTACAGACTCTATAACTTCTGTTTCTAAAAAAATAGAAATACCTGTATGTTGCCATGAAATGTTTTCAATGGATATTAAACGAGTAGAAGAAAAATTAAATTTAAGTAGAGAAAAAATTTTAGATAACTTTTTAAATAAAGAATATTTTTGCTATATGACAGGTTTCATTGCAGGAATGCCGTTTTTAGGAGACCTGGATAAAAATATGAGAGTACAGCGTTTAGAAACTCCTAGAGTAAAAGTTCCCAAGGGTTCTGTAGCGTTAACTGAGCAATTTGCAAATATATATACTTTTGAAAGTCCAGGAGGATGGAATGTAATAGGAAATACTCCAATTGATGTATTTGACAGTTCGAAAGAAGATAAACCAAATCTAATTAATCCTGGAGATACTGTAATTTTTAAAGAAATAACCTTAGATCAATATAAGAATTTTAATGAGCAATAACTATTTTGATATAATCAGGTCAGGTATCAACAGTACTTTTCAAGATAAAGGTAGAGAGCACCTTTATCACATTGGTATTCCATTTAGTGGTGCTATGGACAATAGAAATTATCTCATGGCTAACAAACTTGTTGGTAATAAATTAGATTCAGCGGTGATAGAGTTTGCTTATCAAGGTCCTCACATTAAGTATTCAGGAGAAAAAATTAATTTTGCTATTACTGGAGACGTGATTTTTAAAATAAAAAAAGAACATACTGAAATTGAAGGTAATTGTTATGAGAGCTATCAAATTGAAAATGGAGATGAAATAAATATTATTTCTACAAATAAATCAGTTTATGGCTATTTAGCATTTGGTGGTGAATTTGATATAAAATTTCAATGGAATAGTTGCTCTATAAATACGAAAGCTAATATCGGAGCTAATAATGGAAAAAAATTAGATACAGGGCAAAGAATTAATTTAAAAAAAATTAATTCAAATATGGATATTAAAAAGATTAATTACATAAATACAAAAATAGAAAATATAAGAGTCATAAAAGGTACTAATTTTGATTATTTCTCAGAAGAAGGAAAAAAAATATTTTATGAAAAAGAATTTATAGTATCAAAACTTTCAGACAGAATGGGGATGAGGTTAGAAGGGCCAAAAATAGAAAATATTGTGAATACCAACATAAAATCAGAGGGATTGATCAAAGGCGTAATTCAGGTACCTGCAGATGGAAATCCAATCATAATGCTTTCAGATCACGGCACTATCGGTGGCTATCCAAAAATTGGAGTTGTGGCTAGTGTTGATTATGACCGATTAGTGCAAATGTCTCCAGGTTCAAAAGTAAAATTTAAAGAAATTAATTTATCTGATGCACAGACACTTTTTAAGTTATATGAAATGGAAACTCAAAATTTGCTATCACAAATTTAATGAATTTTTTAACAAAAATACCAGGACCTTTTTTAGTTTTTTTGGGAGCATGTGCATTAAGTTTTGGGGGCTTAATCGTTAAGTCTTTTGATGGATCTACACTTTGGCAAATATTATTCTGGAGATCACTTTTCTTTATTGCAGTAATTACAATTTTTTTAATATTCACTTACAAAGGAAAAATTTTCAGCGCTCTTTATAAATCTGGGATACCAGGATTTATAGGCGGAATAATTTTATCTATTGGATTTGCTAGCTATGTATTTGCTATGTACGAAACAACAGTAGCAAATGCAAACTTTATAATACAAACGCAAGCTTTGTTTTTAGCAATTTTTGGTTATGTATTTTTAAAAGAAAAAATTTCTAAGCTTACGTTAACTTGTATTATTACAGCAGTGGTTGGTATAATTTTAATGTTAGGAAGCTCAGTGACAGTAGGTCAAATGACTGGAAATCTAGTTGCATTTATTATGCCAATCTCATTTGCAATATTAATTTTAATTGTTAGAAAATATCCTAAAGTCGATATGATACCTTTGCAACTAGTTGCTGGGATTTTTGCAACATTAATAGGCTTGTTCATGTCACCAAGTATTATTGTTTCTTCAAATGATATTTTTTTAGGTTTTGTTGCGGGATTTTTTCAAGTTGGGCTTGGCTTTATACTTATAACAATTGGTGCGAGATCAACTGCCTCAGCAATTGTTGGAATAATTATGTTAACTGAAGCAGTTTTAGGACCTTTTTGGGCGTGGATGTTTGCAAATGAGGATCCGCCACTTTCAGTATTATTTGGGGGCGCTGTAGTTATAACCGCTGTAGTTATACAGTCTTTATCTCCATTAATTGTTAAAAAGTTAGCTAAATAAATTCCACATTAAAATTTAAAATGTGCTATAAATTCTCATACGGGAGAGACTATTTTTTAGCGCCGAAGGAGCAACCACCCCGGAAACTCTCAGGCAAAAGGACCGTACATATTAACTCTGGAAAGAGAATTATTCTCGCCGAAGGAGCAAATCTCTCAGGCACCAAGACAGAGGGGGCACAGAAGAGTTAATATGGAAATAAAAAAAACATCTCTAAATAAACTTCATCAAAGTAATAACGCTAAGTTTGTTGAGTTTGCCGGTTATGAAATGCCTATACAGTATAGCAAGGGCATTATTGAAGAACATAAATTCACAAGATCACACTCTGGAATATTTGATGTGTCTCATATGGGACAGTTATTTATATATGGCGATGAAAACTTAACAGAGGAATTAGAAAAAATTTTTCCATTAGATTTAAAAAACTTAAAACAGAATTGCTCTAAGTATAGTTTTTTAATGAATGAAGATGCAGGAATTTATGACGATTTAATAATAACTAGAATTGAGGAGGGTTATTTAATAATCTTAAATGCTGCATGTAAAGATAAAGATTTTGAGATTTTATCCAAATTATTAGGTAAGAAATTTAAAATGAATTTAGATAATAATAGATCCTTGATAGCAATTCAGGGACCTAAGTCAGTTGAAATTTTAAATTCAATTATTGATGGAGTTGATCAACTAAAATTTATGACAGGAAATTGGTTCGATTCTGGTAATCAAAAATTATTTGTTACAAGATCAGGATATACAGGAGAAGATGGATTTGAAATTTCAATTTCCAACGATAATGCTGAAAAATTTGTACAAAATTTAATAGAAAAGGGAGCACAACTTATAGGACTTGGGGCAAGAGATACCTTGAGATTAGAAGCCGGATTGTGTTTATATGGTCACGAACTAGATACAAATAAAACACCAGTAGAGGCAAACCTTAGATGGGCAATCTCAAAATCTAGATTATCAAATGGAGGTTTTATTGGATCGAAAAAAATTATGAACCAAATGCAAGATGGAGTAAAACAAATAAGAGTAGGGATTAAACCTGAAGGCAGATTAATTGCTAGAGAAAAAACAAAAATATTTAATGATGCAGATACACAAATCGGTGAGATAACTAGTGGAACGTTTGGACCAAGTGTAAATGGACCTATAGCGATGGGTTATGTTGATAGTGAGTTTTCAAAAGTTAATACTAAAATTTTGCTTGAGGTCAGAGGAAAAAAATATCCAGCAAATGTTTGTGGATTACCATTTTATAAAAAAAATTATGTGAAAGGAGTAAATTAATGAGCGAAGTAAAATTTTCAAAAGAACATGAGTGGATTACTCTAGAGGGAGATGTGGCCACAATAGGAATTACAAAGCATGCAACAGAAATGCTTGGTGATATAGTTTTTGCTGAACTTCCTGAAAAAGGATCTAATGTTGAAAAAGATGGTACTGCAGGAGTAGTAGAGTCCACAAAAGCTGCTAGCGATGTTTATACTCCAGTTAGTGGTGAAGTAGTTGATACCAATCAAGCTATTGTAGATGATCCTTCTAAAATTAATGAAGATCCAGAGGGTTCAGCATGGTTTTTTAAACTTAAAATGAAGGATCAATCTGAAATGGATGGTCTCATGAACAAAGAAGAATACGATAAATTTGCAAAGGAGAGTGCCAGCTAATGTTACATAATTCTCAAAAAGATTTTTTAAAAAGACACATTGGACCTTCAAATGAAGATCAAAATAAAATGCTCAAAGAGCTTAATTACAAATCACTAGATGATTTAATTAAAAGTACAGTTCCAGAAAAGATTCAATTGAAAGATGAATTAAATATTGGTGAATCAAACTCAGAATATGAAGCATTAAGAAAACTAAAAGCAATTTCAAAAAAAAATCAAATTTACTCAAACTTTATAGGGATGGGTTATTATGGTACTTACACACCATACGTAATTCTAAGAAATATTTTAGAAAACCCTGGTTGGTACACCTCTTATACACCCTATCAACCTGAAGTAGCTCAAGGAAGATTGGAAATGCTACTTAATTTCCAACAAATGATAGTTGATTTTACAGGAATGGATATTGCAAATGCATCTTTATTAGATGAAGGAACAGCAGCTGCAGAAGCCATGGGATTAAGTCATAGATTAAATAAAAAAGATAGCAATTTAGTTTTTGTATCAGAAAATTGTCATCCACAAACAATTGATGTAATTCAAACACGAGCAGAACCAATGGGATTAAAAGTACTTGTTGGTGATGAAGATAAAGTATTAGACCAATTAAAAGAAGATATGGTTTGTGGTATTTTGCAATATCCAGGAACATTAGGCGACATTAAAGATCCAAGTGAAGCAATTAGTAAAATTCACAAAAAAAATGGTAAAGCAATATTAGCTTGTGATTTATTAGCACTTGCTAAGTTAAAAACACCAAGAGAATTAGGAGCAGATATCGCTGTAGGAAGCTCACAAAGATTTGGAATACCAATGGGATACGGCGGGCCCCATGCAGCTTTCTTTGCAACTAAAGATGAATATAAAAGATCTATGCCAGGAAGAATTGTAGGTGTCTCTGTTGATAGAAACGGAAACAAAGCATATAGATTATCATTACAAACAAGGGAACAACATATAAGAAGAGACAAAGCTACAAGTAATATTTGTACTGCACAAGCTTTATTAGCAATTGTGTCAGCAGCATATGCTATTTATCACGGTCCAGAAGGCATCAAAACTATTGCCGAAAGAGTTTCTCAATTAGCTAAAAATTTTGCTGATAAATTGAAGCAATCAGGATATGAGATTTATTCAGATCATTTCTTTGATACTGTTACAATTGTAACTAAGGACAAAACAGATCAAATCTACAAAAATGCTTTAGACCAAAAAGTAAATATCAGAAAAGTAAATTCTGAAATGCTAGCAGTTTCTTTCGACGAAAAGAAAAATGTTTATAGGGTTAATCAGTTATTAAAAATTTTTAATGCAGCAGAATCAATCAAAAAAGAAGATCCAACAGTAAGTTTACCTAATTTACCAAAAAATTTGTTAAGAACTTCAAAATATTTAGAACACCCTGTTTTTAATTTGTATCATTCTGAAACTGAGATGCTTAGATATTTAAAAAAATTAGAAGATAAAGATATAGCTCTTAACAGAACTATGATTGCACTTGGCTCATGTACTATGAAATTAAATGCCACTGCAGAGATGATACCTATTTCATGGAGAGAATTAGCAGAGCCTCATCCATTTGTGCCTGTTGAACAGATGGAAGGATATAGAGATTTATTCACTGATCTTAAAAATTGGCTAAGATCAATTACTGGATTTTCTGGAGTTTCACTTCAACCAAATGCAGGCGCTCAAGGGGAATATGCAGGATTAATGGTAATTAGAAAGTATCATTTAGATAGAGGTGAGGAAAATAGGAATATATGTTTAATACCAAGCTCGGCACATGGAACCAATCCTGCTAGTGCACAAATGGTTGGAATGAAAGTTGTTGTTGTTGATTGTGATAAAGAAGGAAATGTTGATTTTGAAGATTTAAAGAAAAAAGCAGAAATGCATTCTGAAAATCTCGGAGCATTAATGGTAACTTACCCGTCTACTCATGGCGTATTTGAAGAAAAAATTACAGATATATGTGAGTTAATTCATAAACACGGTGGTCAAGTTTATATGGATGGTGCAAATTTAAATGCACTTGTTGGTATAGCAAGACCTGGAAATTTTGGTCCAGACGTCTGTCACATAAACTTACACAAAACATTCTGTATTCCACATGGCGGTGGAGGACCTGGAATGGGACCAATTGCATGTAAAAGACATTTACAGGTTTATCTGCCTAATCATCCAGTTGTTAAAGATTGTGGACCAGCCACAGGAATAGGAGCGGTTTCAGCGGCACCTTGGGGAAGCTCAAGTATTTTATCAATTTCTTGGATGTATATAAAAATGATGGGTTCTGAGGGTTTGAAACTGGCTACTCAAGTTGCAATATTAAATGCAAATTATATTGCTCATAGACTTAAAGATCATTATCCAATTCTTTATAAAGGCTCAAACGGAAATGTAGCTCATGAATGTATAATCGATATACGTTCTATTAAAAGTGAAACAGGCATTACCGAAGAAGATATAGCTAAAAGATTGATTGATTATGGTTTTCATGCACCAACAATGTCATGGCCAGTAGCAGGTACAATGATGATTGAACCAACTGAAAGTGAAAGTTTATCTGAGTTGGATAGATTTTGTGATACTTTGATTAGTATAAAATCAGAAATAGATATGATCAATTCAGGAAAATTTGATAAAGTTGATAACCCAATTAAAAATGCACCTCATACTGATATTGAATTAGCCTCAAATGAATGGGGTCATAAGTATTCAAGAGAGCAAGCTGCATATCCAGCAAAATTCTTAAAAGCAAATAAATTTTGGCCTCCTGTTGCAAGAGTTGATAATGTATATGGAGATAAAAATATTTTTTGTACTTGTCCAAGTATGGATGAGTTTAAAGAAGATGCAGCATAATAATTAATGAAAATTGCTGTTGTTGGGTCAGGGATTTCTGGACTGAGTGCTGCTTATTATTTATCTAAAAAACATCATGTAGATCTTTTTGAACGTGAAGATCATTTTGGGGGACACTCTCACACAATAGATTTATTTTTTGATGAAAAAAAAGTTTCAGTAGATATTGGTTTTATTGTTTTTAATTTTCAAACTTATCCAAATTTAATTAATTTTTTTAAGGAAAATGATATTCAAATTGAAAAAAGCAATATGTCTTTTTCAGTTTCAGTAGATAATACAAATTTTGAATATTGTGGAAAAGGATTAAGTGGAATTTTCTCAAATAAATCAAATTTATTAAACATACAGTTCTTAAAAATGTTTTTTGATATAATTAAATTCTATAAAAAAAGTGATCAAGTAAGTATATCCAATGATAAAATTACTTTAGGTGAATATTTAAAAATTAATAAATTATCTAAAACATTTGTCGATTATCATATAATACCAATGGTATCTGCAATTTGGTCTATGCCTCCTTATGAAGCGAGCAAGATGCCAATTAGTTTTTTTCTTAGATTTTTCCAAAATCATGGTTTGTTTAAATTAAAAAATAGACCACAGTGGTACACAGTAACCAATAGAAGCAAAACTTATGTATGCAAAATACTTTCTCAAATAAGTGGTGAACATTATAAAAATTATAAAATTACAAAAATAAAAAGGAAATCATCAGGATTAGATTTATATTATGGTGGAGAAAGTGAGTTTTTTGATTATGATAAAGTAGTTTTAGCGACTCATGCTGATGAAGCATTAAAGTTAATTGAAAATCCAACTGATGATGAAAATAATATTCTTTCGAATTTTAGTTATAAAGAAAATATAGCTTATATACATACAGATCAGCGGGCTATGCCAAAAAATAAAAAAGCTTGGTCATCTTGGAATTCATCAATAGATGACAAGAACCTGGAGAAAAATTCAATTACATATTGGTTAAATTTATTGCAGAATTTAAAGTGTGACGAAAATATTTTCTTAACATTAAATCCTTACTTCAAAATTGACGAGAAAAAAATATTGAGAAAAGTAAAATTCACACATCCTTATTATGATCAAAAAGCATTAGATGCTCAATCAGAGCTTATTAAAATACAAAATCAAAAAGATTTACTTTTTTGTGGCAGTTATTTTGGTTACGGATTTCATGAAGATGGAATAAAATCATCTATTGAAATGCTTAAAAACCTTAATGATTAATTCTTGTATATATAACGGAAGTGTAATCCATAAAAGATTTAAACCTAAAATACATTTTTTTAAATATAAAGTATTTTCACTATTTATTGATCTTTCAGAACTTAATGAGCTAAATAAAAAATTAAGATTTTTTTCGTCAAATAAATTTAATCTAATTAGTTTTTATGAGAAAGATCATGGTGAGCGTGATGGCTCATCTCTTTTTGAGTGGGTAAAAAAAAATCTAATTAATAACGAAATCAATACAGATAGTATAAAGGTTAAACTTTTGTGTTATCCAAGAATATTAGGTTATGTTTTTAATCCACTGAGTATTTTTTTTGTATACGATAAAAATGATAATTTAATATCTATTTTATATGAGGTTAAAAATACATTTGGCGAGCAACATACATACGTTTTTAAAGTGGAAGGACAAAATAAATTAATTCAAAATAATTGCTCAAAGAAATTTCATGTTTCACCATTTATTGAAATGGATTGTAATTATTTTTTTAGGATATTAAATCCACAACAGAAGTTATCAGTTGTAATAGATCAATATGATCGAGAAGGAAAAATTCTTTTCGCATCCCAAGACGGTGAAAGATCTGATTTGACAAGTAAAAACTTAATGAATTCTTATTTAAAACACCCTTTAATGACATTTAAAATTATCTCTGCGATACATTTTGAAGCGTTTAAATTATGGATTAAAGGAATTAAATTTATTAAGAAAAAATTTAAAATTAAAAATAATATAACAATAGAAAATTAATGTTTTTAAACAATGCAGCAGATAAAATAGTTTTTAAATTTCTGAATAAAATAAGCCATGGTTATCTTGAGCTAACAACATATGACGGAAAAGTTTTAAAGTTTGGAAATCCAAATGAAAAATTGTATGCAAATATTTTAATCAAAAAACCAGATTTTAATTATAATTTAATTAGAGGCGGTAGTATTGGATTTGCTGAAAGTTATATGAGAGGTGAATTTGAAACTGATAACTTATCAAATTTAATTGAATTAACTGCAAGAAACATAGAAGTTATATATAAATTCTCCGGTCTTCTCGATTTTCCAATAATCAATTTTGTTAAAAATAAAATAATCAAAAATACAAAAAGCCGAAGCAAAGAAAATATTGCCAAACATTATGATCTGGGTAATGATTTTTTTTCTCTTTGGTTAGACGATACACTTACTTACTCAAGTGCTATTTTTGATGATAAGTCGAAAAATCTTTCTGATGCTCAAAATAACAAATATCAAAAATTAATTGATCTAATTAAACCAAATAATGGTGACAAAGTTTTAGAAATAGGATGTGGTTGGGGAGGTTTTGCTGAGTACTTAGGTAAAAAATACGATGTTAAACTAGACTGTATTACAATATCAAAAAAACAATTTGAATACGCAAAAGAAAGAATTTTTAATTGTGGTTTAAACGAAAAAGTAAATATTGAAATAAAGGATTACAGAGATCTTAAAGGCAAATACAATTCTATAGCCTCTATAGAGATGATTGAGGCTGTTGGTCAAAATTATTTAGAGGGTTATTTTAAAACTATTAAAACTAATTTATCTGATGGTGGTAAAGCAGCTATTCAAGCAATTACCATCGATGATAAGCTGTTTGATAGATACAAAAACAAACAAGATTTTATTCAAAAATACATTTTTCCAGGTGGTTTCTTACCAAATAAAAATAGTATTAATCGATATGTTTCTGACAACGGTTTAACTATAAATTCATATATTTCTTATGCTGACCATTATGCGAATACATTGGCTATATGGCGAAAAGATTTTTTAAAAAAATGGAATTTAATTAAAAATCAAGGTTTTGACTTAACATTTAAAAGAATGTGGGAGTTTTACCTTTCTTATTGTGAAGCAGGATTTAAATCAAAAAATATTGATCTGATTCAATTTTCAATGCAGAACAAATAAAATAATGGAGATATTTATGCGACATATAAAAATAATTAAGTCAATTTCATTGATAATTTCGTTAATCTTAATTACAAGTTGCTCAAACAATAGTGCTATGAAACCAGAAGACTTTAAAAATAAAGAACCAAGATTAATTATTGAAGAATATTTATCTGGAAATGTTAAGGCATGGGGAGTTCTACAAAATAGGTCAGGGAAAGTCACAAGACAATTTTCTGCAGATTTAAATGGTACCTGGGATGGAAAACAATTAATTCTAAAAGAAAAATTTAATTGGGACGATGGTGAAATTCAAGACCGAGAATGGACAATAAATAAAATTGATGAGCACAATTATGAAGGAACAGCAGGAGATGTTGTAGGTAAAGCAATAGGATATTCTTATGGGCCAGCGTTTAAATTTGAATATGTTTTATTAGTTCCAGTCAAAGGCAAAGAATTAAAAATAACTTTTGACGATTGGATTTTTAAACAAGATGATAGAGTTGCAATTAATAGAGCAACAATGACTAAATTTGGTTTTAAAGTAGCTGAATTAACAGTTGTATTTGTAAAAGATTAATTATTTTTTTTGATATTTCGTTAGTTTTCCAAGCAAACTAAAGTAAATTTTACTTGGTAGAAAACTCAATAGTTTTAATGTAATTGTAAGTGATTTTGGAAAATGTATCTCAAATACATTTTTGTTAATTAAACCTTCATAAATTTTATCTGCAGCATACTCAGGAGTTTTTAAAAAAGGCATTTTAAAATCATTTTTATCCGTCATTGGTGTTTTAATAAATCCAGGAGACACTAAGCAAACACGCACATTGTACCTTTTAAAATCAAAGTACAAACTTTCAGCTAAGTTATTTAATGCAGATTTGGATGGTCCATACCCAGTTGAATTAGGTAATCCCCTATATCCTGCAATTGATGAAACAATCGTAATTATACCATTTTTTTTATCTCTAAAGTATTTTTCAACTGCTTTGATACTATTTACAGTCCCAAAAAAATTTACTTTAAATACATCTTCCATTTGTTCTACATCAATTTCTTTTTCTTTTTTGGGATCCCATGTTCCTGTTGAAAAAAAACAAATATCTATATTTTCATATTTGTTTTTAATTTCATTAAATACTTCTTTGCACTTTTCTCTGTCGGTTACATCTAATGGAAAACTTGAAATATTTTCATATGAATTTGAAAGCTCATTTAATAATTCAGCTCTTCTTGCAGATATTGCAACATTCCATCCTTTACTTGCAAACTTAATTGCTAAAGCTTTACCAATACCAGTGCTACCGCCTGTAATCCAAATAGTTTTTTTACTCATTTTTTGTTATGTATATATCTAACATGTTTAAAAATAAATTTTTAACATTTATATTGTTTCTTGCTATCACATTCTCCGCTTCATTGATTGGTGGTTTGGCTACCATTACATTTAAAGAGCCATGGTACTCATTACTAAATAAACCAACTTTTAATCCCCCAGATTGGATATTCGGACCTGTTTGGACTACTTTGTATACATTGATGGCAGTTGCAATATGGCTTTACTGGCATACAAAAAATAGAGATATGAATACAGTTTATATTTATTTTATTCATTTAATATTCAATACAACTTGGAGTGTAGTTTTCTTTGTTTTTCATAATATGGTTTTAGCACTTTTAGTATTAATCGCTCTAATAGCATTGATAATTAATCTTATTTTAAGATTTAAACGCGTCAAGATGTTGTGTGTCTACTTAATGATTCCATATTTACTTTGGTGTAGCTTTGCACTAATCCTAAATATAACCTTGATAATATTAAATTAGATATGGATGACGTTGTAGTAATCGGTGGTGGAATAATAGGAGCAGCAACAGCTTATTTTTTATCGAAAGAAGGTAGAAAAGTAAAAGTTATTGAAAGGGATCCTACTTATAAAACAGCTTCATTTCCATTGTCTCTTGGTGGTTTTAGAAGACAATTTTTCCAAAAAGAGAATATTTTGTTAGGAAAATTTGCAAGAGAATTTATTTTTCAAATACCAGAATTATTAAAAACAGAAAAAAATCCTAATCCTACAGCTAGTATGGTAACCAATGGATATCTTTTAATGTTTGGTCCTGAACATGCTGAAGAACAATATAGAGCATTAGAAAATCATAAAGAATGTGATGCAGGAACAAAAAATATTAAAGGATCAGAATTATCAAAAGTTTTTCCTTATGTTAACAGTGAGGGAATAGAGACAGCAACTTATACAGATAATCAAAGTGAAGGATGGATTGATCCATTTATGTTTCATAGCGCTCTTAAAAGTAAAGCAATAGAGCTTGGAGCTGAATTTGTTAAAGGTGAAGTAAAAAGTATTTCTGAGATAAATGCTAAAACAATTGTTTCTGCAGCTGGTTGTTGGACAAAAGAGTTGTTAGAAGATGTTCCTGTAGTTCCTCAAAAGCATACTGTTTTTAGGGTTAAATGCCCAAAATATATAAAAGAGATGCCACTAAGTGGAGACTTAACAACAGGTGTTTATTGGAGACCAGAAGGAGGAGAATATTTAGCAGGATCACCTATTTCTGTATTTGATGCAGAAGATTTAGAGCCTGCTTGGAATGATTTTGAAGAATTAGTGTGGCCAGCTCTTGCCAAGAGAATACCAGCCTTTGAAGAATTAAAACTAACTGGTGGATGGGCAGGTTACTATGATTGTAATATATTAGATAACAATGCAGTCGTTGGTAAACATCCAAAATATGATAATGTTTACATGGCATCTGGATTTACAGGTCGAGGGTTAATGCAAGCACCAGGCATAGGTAGAGCATTGACTGAATTAATTACAACAGGAACTTACCAAACAATTGATATAAGTGATTTTGCGGTTGAAAGAGTACTGGGTAAAACAGCTAGACCAGAACCATATGTTCTTTAAAAAAAAAAATTATTAAAATGAAATTAAATATTGGGGGACACATAGTTAAAGAGGGTTGGAAAATATTAAATATCCAAAATAGAGAAGGAGTTGATTTTAAAGGGGATATTTCTGACCTAAGCCAGTTTGAGGATAATTCAATAGACGAGATATATGCAAGTCATGTAGTTGAGCATGTTCCACGTAATAAAATAGATATTACATTAAAAGGAATCCATAGAGTCCTTAAAAGTTCTGGAAAATTTTATATTTCTGTTCCAGATTTAGATATATTATTCCATACTTTTAGAAGCTCTATAGCACCCATGAAAATAAAAAAACATATATTGACTATGATTTTTGGCGGGCAGGTTGATCAATATGATTATCATTATTATGGTTACAGTTTTGATATTTTGGAGGACTATTTAAAATCTGCTGGTTTCACTGTGATTAAAAAAGTTGAAAGCTTTGGTTTATACAATGATACTAGTGAATTTAAACCTTATGGGTTTCCTATAAGTCTAAACGTAATAGCAAAAAAATAACTTCAAAAATCTACGTTCCACAAAAAGTTTTGTAATTTTTTTCAGAAGCAGGTGGAAGTTTTTGAAATTCATAAAGATTTCCGTTATTCGAATAAGGATAGCGTAAAACATTTAATAATTTATTCATTTTATCTAAATTTCCCTTATCAGCTTCATCTAATGCTTCTTCTACTTTATGATTCCTGGGGATTACTACAGGGTTATTTTTTTTCATAAGTTCAATTTGCTTTTCTTTTGTTGGGTTATTTAATTTAGATCTTTTTTTCCATTTATTTTTCCAATTAATAAAATCCTTATTTTTGTAAACTTCATCAGAATTAATATTCATTAAATGGCAAAAAGTATTTGTATAATCTACTTTATTTTTTTCCATCCAATCAAATAGTTCATTAATTAAATTTTTATCATTTTTATCTTCACCAAAAAGACCAAGCTTATCTCTGATCATATTTAACCATTTATCTTCATAAATATTTTGAAAATTATCTATTAAATCTGTCGCTAATTTAATTGCGTTATCCTCATTTTTATCAATTAAAGGGATTAAACATTCTGCAAATCTTGCCAAATTCCATTTTGTAATTGGTGGCTGATTTGAAAAGGCATATCTACCAAATTTATCTATTGAACTGAATACTGTTTTTGGATCGTAATTATTCATAAAAGCACAGGGACCATAATCAATGGTCTCACCTGAAATTGCCATATTATCAGTATTCATAACTCCATGAATAAATCCAACACGCATCCAATTTATTACTAGCTGACATTGCTTTTCCATAACAAGATTTAAGAAGTCTAACGCCTTTGATTTTGAGTTTTTAATTTCAGGATAATGCCTGTTTATTGTGTAGTCGACTAGAGTATTTAAATTTTCAATGTTTTGAGTTGCGGCAATATATTGAAATGTACCAACCCTAACATGACTTGATGCAACTCTTGTTAATATAGCACCCTGTAAAAGATTTTCTCTTACAACTTTTTCTCCAGTTTTTACTACAGCTAGGCTTCTTGTAGTTGGAATATTCAATGAGTGTATTGCTTCACTGATTATGTATTCTCTAAGCATAGGTCCTAGTGCAGCTCTCCCATCACCACCCCTAGAAAAAGAAGTTCTTCCTGAACCTTTAAACTGAATATCAAAACGATTTTCATTGTTAACTAAATGCTCACCTAATAAAACTGCCCTACCATCTCCTAACATAGTAAAGTGTCCAAATTGATGACCTGCATATGCTTGAGCAATAGTATTAGTTTCCTCTGGTATAGAGTTTCCAGAAAATATTTCTGCTAATTTTTTTTTGTCTGTTTTTGAAAAATTTAAATTTAAAGTAGACGCTAGTTCTTCATTTAAAATTACTAATTCAGGATCATGAACAGGAGTTGGTTTAATATTTTCTTTAAAAGTATTTGATAACTTTGAATACGTATTATCAAAATGCCAACCAATGGTCATTTTAATTAACTAACTTCAGCTTGATGTTCTTTAGGTTTAACCTCTGTTTTGAACTGATTAGAAATTTTTTGAACTTCTACTGATGAAACTTTGTATTCAGCACACATTGTTTCTTCATCTTTACCATGACCTGTAACCATATTAACCATATGCTCTGGGAAATGGAACGTAGTAAACACTATTCCTTCTTTAACTTTATCTGTTACCTCTACTTTTAAAGCAACTTCACCTCTGCCTGAATAAAGTCTTCCAATATCACCTGTATTTAGATCTCTGTACTCCGCATCCTTAGGATGAATTAACAAAACATCTTCATCAACAATATTTATATTTTTTGTTCTTCTGGTCATTGTTGCTGCGTTGTAATGTTGTAAAACTCTACTTGTTGTTAAAATTAAAGGATAATCTTTTTTATTAGCCTCAATTTCAGAAGATTCTTTCCAATCAAAATTTTTAAGTCTACCTTTTCCTAACTTAAATGTTTCAGTGTGTAAAATTTTGGTATCTGTTCCGTCTTCCTGAACTGGCCATTGTAATCCAAATTTTCCAAGTCTTTCTCTTGTCACTCCTTTAAAGAAAGGAACTATGTCAGCAATCTCTCCTAAAACTTGATCAGCGTCATAAGTTGGTTGATCAAAACCTAATTTCTGCATCATCTCAGTAACAATTAATCCATCTGGTTTAGTACCAGGAAGAGGAGCTACAGCTCTGTTCACTCTTTGAATTCTTCTTTCAGTATTTGTAAATGTTCCATCTTTCTCTAAGAAAGTTGTACCTGGCAGAACAACAGTTGCTAATTTTGCTGTTTCACTCATAAATATTTCTTGAACCACTAAAAGCTCTAATGAGTTCATAGCTTCAATAACATGAGCGCTATTAGGATCAGTTTGAACAATGTCTTCACCGATAATCCATAAACCTTTCAGTTCTTTATCTATTGCTGCCTCAAACATTTGAGGAATTTTTAACCCTGGTTTTGTTGGATGAGTTACTCCATATTTTTCAGTATAGAATTCTTGATGTTTTTCATCAGCCACAGGGAAATATCCTGCACCTTGGTGTGGTTGACATCCCATATCCGCTGCGCCTTGAACATTGTTTTGACCTCTCAAAGGATTAACTCCAACACCTTTTCGTCCAATGTTACCAGTAATCATTGCTAGATCAGCAATTAACATTACGGTTTTAGATCCTTGTTCGTGTTCAGTAACTCCTAAACCATGGAACTCCATTGAATTTCTTGCAGTTGCATATGCGATCGCTGCTTCTTTAACTAATTGTTTATCTACACCAGCTACTTTTGCTAAATGATCTACATCTTGTCTTTCAATTTCTTTTAAGAAATTATCAAATCCCTCAGTTCTATCTCGTACAAAATCTGAGTTATAAAGTTTTGATTTAATAATAAAGTGTAACATCATGTTAAGAACCGCAACGTTAGTTCCAGGTCTTAGTTTAATATGGTAATCAGCAAGTTTTGCTAGTTCAGTTGTGATAGGATCAAGTACAATTAATTTTTTACCTTTCATAACTTGTTGTTTTATTTTTGCACCTGTAACCGGGTGAGCGTTTGTTGGATTAGCTCCAATTACCAAAAATAAGTCTGCGTGGTAAATATCCTCCGTAGAATTAGTTGCTGCTCCAGTTCCAAAAGTTTGTTGCATTCCCCATGCTGTAGGTGAATGACAAATTCTTGCGCAACAATCTACACTGTTAGTTCCTACAGCTGCTCTAATCATTTTTTGAAAAACGTAATTTTCTTCATTTGTACATCTTGCAGAGGAAATTCCAGCAAAGGCATCTGGACCATTTTCTTTTGTAATTCTGTTCATTTCTTTTTTAATAAAATCATATGCTTCATCCCAAGAAGCTTCTTCAAATTTTCCATTTCTTTTTATTAATGGTGTTTTTAATCTGTCTGGATGATCATAAAAACTAAATGCATATCTTCCTTTAATACATGTATGTCCAGCATTAACTTCAGTTTGTTTAGGTGTATCGATAGCAACAACTTTATCATCTTTAATTGAAGCTTCTAAATTACAACCAACACCACAGTATGAACATGTTGTTCTAACTTTTTTATCTACTGCAGCAGACTTTGATTGAAAAACATCTGAGATAGCATCTGTTGGACAAGTGTGAGCACATGCACCACAAGAAACACAAGATGAGTCACCAAACATCATATCGTTATCAGTTGTTATTCTGGACTCAAATCCTCTCCCGCTCATTGTTAAAACAAATGAACCTTGAATTTCATCACAAGCTCTGACACATCTTCCACAATTGATACAATTGTCTAGATTCATTCTCATGTAATCATGAGATGTATCTCTTGGAATTCCTTTGTGTTGTTTTGGGCTGTTATATCTGTGATCAGAAACACCTAAATCATTTGCAACAGTTTGAAGTTCGCAATTATTATTCACTTCACAACTATCACATTCCATTGGATGATCTGTTAATACTAATTCTACAATATTTTTTCTTAGATCTTTCAAAGATTTATTTGATGTAAATATATGTTGATTTTCGGCAACTGGGGTATGGCAAGAAGCAACTACTCTTGTTGGACCATCTTTTTCTAATGCAACTTCAACTGAACAAACTCTACATGCACCATAGGGAGCTAAATTTGGATCATCACACAAAGTAGGAACTTTTTTTTCTCCTACATAGCTTTTTACAAATTTTAAAATCGAAGAGTGATTAGGACCGATTTCATACGGTTTTCCATCAATATATGCAATTTTTCTTTTTTCTGAGCTCATTAATTATCTTTTACCATATCATTTTTCATTTCATCCCCAAAGTATTTTAGAATGTTTTGAATCGGGGTAGGGATTGCTCCACATAAAGCACACAAGCATCCTTTTTTCATTGTAACAAGCAGTTCTTCAAGTAATTTCAAAGGTATTTTGGCAGTCTTTTTCTTAGCTTGGTCAAACATTTCTTTACCTCGGTAAGACCCTAATCTTCCTGGGAAACATTTTCCACATGATTCTTCTGCTGAAAATTCAAATAGATGATGAATGTATTCAGCCATAGAAAAATCTTTAGGTATACTTACCACACTCGCATGACCTAACATGAAACCTTTTGCTGTAAACTCTTGGAAATCTAAATTCAAATTATCAATTTCACTTAAAGGCACCACACCACCCAATGGTCCTCCTATTTGAAATGCTTTAAGAGGTTCTTTGTATCCTCCACCAATTTCATTAAATATTTTTTTCATTGGTGTTCCCATATCTATCTCATAAACTCCTGGATTTTTAAAGAAACTGTCCAAACAAACCAGTTTAGTACCTGCAGATTTTTTATTTCCTATAGATGAAAATTTTTCAGAACCATTTATTAAAATTCCCGTAGCAGCTGCTAAAGTTTCAACATTATTAACAACAGTTGGTTTTTTATATAATCCCTCTGTAACTGGGAAGGGAGGTCTAACATCAACCTCTGCTCGTCTTCCCTCGATAGAAGCAATTAAAGCTGTTTCTTCTCCACAAATATATGCACCTTGTCCGATACAAATCCCAAGATCAAATGAAAAATTAGTTCCCAAAATATTTTCACCCAAAAGACCTAACTTTTTGAGTTCATTGATACTACCATTTATAGCTTCAATAGATTTTGGATATTCTCCTCTAATGTATAAAACTCCTTCATCACTTCCAATTACAAAACCACACATTACCATTCCAAATATAACTTTAAGAGGCTGATCTTCTAATAAATATCTATCTGAAAAAGCACCAGAGTCACCTTCATCTGCATTACAGATAACATATTTTTTATCTCCTTTTGCTTTGCTGCAAAAATCCCATTTCATTCCCGTTGGAAATCCTGCACCACCTCGTCCTGTTAAATTTGAATCTAAAAGTGATTTAACAATTTCTTTTTTATCAGTTTTTAAAAATTTATTTAACTGATCTTTAAATTGATCTGTAGATGAAAGTTTGTCATCCATTAAGAAACTTGTAGTAGCAAAACTTTTTGAGAAAAATTTTTCTTGTTTAATTTCTTCACCATTAATTATTTGGTCAATCTTTTCTATATCTTTCCCAGCATAATTTTCTCCATCGTAATGAAATGCATGGTTTTCATAACAATGTCCTAGGCAAAACATTTCTCCAACTTTATCGTCACCAAGTTTTTCTTTTAAGGTATCTTTTAATTTTTCTTGTGTGCCAGCACACATACATGCGCTACCGTTACAAACAAATGCTTTCTTTTCTCTATGAGATGGCCTTAAAAATTCATAAAAAGACTCAGCTCCATGAAGTGTTGAAACCCCAAGGTTATGTTTTTTAGCAATTTCTTTTATATCTTGCGGTTTATCGCTCAATGTATTTTCAGATATTTGCTTAAACAGGTTTTCCTTAAGCCCAATTCTACCTGATAGATTACTTATATTTTTTGACAATTTACCCTTTACCCTTTTTTTAATAGCTTAAGTATTTATGACAATTCTATCTTTATTACTATAAATATTAAAGCTATCATCTTTTACAAAACCAACCAATGTCATGTCAAACTTATTTGCTAAATCAATAGCAAGACTAGTTGGCGCACCAACACCTATTAAAATCCCAATATTTGCCATAAGTGCTTTTTGTACCAGGTCAAAATTAAGTCTGCCGGAGCAAGCTAAAAATTGTGATGTGTTATCAAGTAAATTTTCTTTTAAAGCATACCCAATAAGTTTATCCAAAGCATTATGACGACCAACATCCTCCTTAATGGCAACTATATCTCCTTGAGCTGTAAATAATCCACTTGCATGAATACCTCCAGTTTTGGAAAACTCTGATTGATTTTGACGAAGTTTATTTGGAGAGCTCATCAAAACCTCTTTGGATATTTTTGGATTAGATTCTAAAATTTTATCTTTTTTAATTATTTCTAATGCATCTAAGGAGCTTTTACCACAAACGCCACAAGATGAGTTTGTTAGAAAATTTCTTTTTATTTTATCGATATCAATATTATTCGAATTATTTATTGTTACAGTAATTTTATTTTTTAGACCATATTGCTCTGTAGGTTTTCCAGAAAAATCGATTTTCTCTATATAATCAATTTTTTCAATTATTTTTTCATTAAAAAGAAATCCCCTTACTAAATCTTCATCATCTCCTGGTGTTCTCATTGTAACTGAAATAGTTTTTTCAACCCAAATTTCTTTTTCCTTATATTTAATTATTATTTCAACAGGTTCTTCTATGGATATTTGATCATTAAAATTATCTAAATTATTAGATTTAAATTTAAATACTTTATATTCAGAATTCATTCATTCAGTATATTTTAACTTTTAAAATTTGAAAGAATGAAAAAAATAAGTTTATTAATTATTAATGTCGATTTTCTTTAAAAAAGCGACTTATAAAAGATATAAATCGCTTTTTTATAATATATTTATTTTTTTTGATATTTTACCGCTTCCTCTGAACCGTCAGTAGAAGTACCTTTACTATAAGAGTGAGCGCCCATACCCGCAAGTTCTCCATCTTTGACTATGAGATACTGATTTCTTATTTCTTTTTTCTCAAAAAAACATTCTAGTATTTCTCTCACACCATCTGCATATCTAGTTTGTGCAGATAGAGATGTTCCAGAAGTATGTGGTGTCATCCCATGATGAGGCATTGATCTCCAAGGATGATCATTTGGTGCAGGCTGAGGAAACCATACGTCTCCAGCATAACCACTTAATTGACCAGATTTAAGAGCTGCAGCTATTGCATCTTTGTCACAAATTTTTCCTCTAGCAGTATTTACGATATAAGCACCTTTTTTCATCTTATTAATCATTGTTTCATCAAAAAGATGTTCAGTTTCAGGATGTAGTGGACAATTAATAGTAACAACATCGCAAACTTTAACCATAGATTCAACTGAATCATGAAAAGTTAAATTTAACTCTTTTTCAACTTTTTCTGGCAATCTATGTCTATCAAAATAATGGAGATGAACGTCAAATGGCTTCATTTTTCTTAAAGCATCTAAACCAATTCTTCCTGCTGCCACTGTACCAATATGCATTCCTTCAACATCATAAGATCTCTGAACAGCATCAGCTATATTCCAGCCACCATTATTTACTATCGCATATTGTGAATGGTAATCTCTAACCATAGATACAATCATCATAACTATATGTTCAGCAACTGATCTAGAGTTACAGTAGGTAACTTCAACTACATCAATTTTATGTTCCATCGCAGCTTGCAAATCAACGTGATCAGATCCAATACCTGCTGTAATTGCCATTTTAAGATTTGGAGCAGACTCCATTTTTTTTCTTGTAAGATAATATGGAAAGAAAGGCTGTGAAATAACTACATCCGCGTCCACTAGTTCTTTATCAGCAGTGCAACCATCTCCATCTTTATCAGAGGTAACAACTAATTGGTGACCATTACTCTCTAAGAATTTTCTTAAGCCTAATTCTCCTGAAACACATCCTAATAACTCACCAGGTTTAAAATCTCTTCCATTTGGCGAAGGAAGAGTCATGCCGTCAGGATATTTATCTATTTTTGGAAGACTCCCTAATGGATAATTTTTGGGCATCCCATTTATAGGGTCGTCGTATAATACACAAAGTATTTTCATTTTTATTTTTTCTCATTTCTTTACCCTTATGGTTATTTACCCTATTTTTTTTCTCTACATTCCTAATTTATTAAAAATTTTTTATTCCTTCAATAATATTTTTTAATAATTTAAAAACATAATTTATTTAGATGGATAATTTTTTTTCAGAATTAATTTGTTAACCAATATAGCTAATCCTAAGATAATAATACATCCGAATATTATTGGATTTATTAAGTACTCAAATGACGCACTTCCAATAATAACCATAATTGGATTACCACCAGCTGGCGGATGAACAATATTTAATAAAATCATAAAGAAAACACCAGCGCCTACAGCTAAGGCAATATTTATGTATATGGGTAAAGGTATAAAGTTAACAAACATAACACCAACGAGCGCAGTACACAAATGACCAAAAAAAACATTTTTTGGTTGTGCAAATGGACTTTCTGGAAAACCAAACAATAGAACCATTGATGAACCAAAGGATCCAGCTATGAAATATCCCAAAGAACTTTTGTAAGTTAAAACAGTTAAAACACCAATTGTAATTGTTGAAAAAAAACCTGCAATCAAAGCTTTTTGTAAAGTGGATTTTTCTATTTTCATTTATTTTCCAAAGCCTTTTGAACTGTTTTTAATGGTAAAAGCAAACATTCTTTTCTACTGATGTTTTTTTTATTTAATATTTCTTTGAAGCTTTTCCATTCGTTATCTATTTTAGATTTTATGTCATCAAATAATTTTTCTCCATGCGTTATAAATGCCAATATTTGATTAATCTTTTTATCTTTAATTTTTCTAGACAATAAGCTCACTGAAGCCTGACAATAAACACATGATTTGCACTGATAAGCCATGTCTTTTACAACCTCATCTTTGACAATTAAGCTTATTTCCATTTCATCTCCACATAATTGATTTTTGTGTTTGTATCTATGTGTATAGTTCTCAAGAACTTTGTTATTTTCAGTGTGTGAGGCGATTTCTAAAATTCTTAAGTCCATTTAATTTCTTTTATTCAAGTTTTAATGTTTTATATTTTGATAAATGCATCATAACAATATTTTAGGCACAGTACTAGCAGGCGGAAAGTCACAAAGATTTGGCGAAGATAAGTCTCAAGTAAACTTAGCAAACAAGCTATTAATAGATTATGTATTGTCAGAAATAATTGATCAATTTAAAGAAGTTTTAATTGTTTCAAATAATTCGATAAATTTTCAAAATTCAGAAAAAATTACAAAAATAGAAGACCATGAAAAAGGACTTGGTCCTTTAGGTGGAGTTTTGTCTGCTATGAAATGGATTAAAGCAAACAAAAGAGATTACCAATGGATAGCAACCTTTCCGGTTGATACTCCTTTTTTTAAAAAGGAAATATTAACAGATTTTATTAAAAATATTAATTTCAATGAAAGTGATTTATTTTTTATAAAATCAAATAATACCAGGCATAATATATTTGGCTTATGGTCAATAAAGTTATTAGATAGATTAGAAAATGACTTAAATAATGGAGAAAGAAAAGTAGAGTTATGGGCAAATAATGTTGGAGTTAAAATAATTAATATGGAGTTTCCAAACAAAGATCCTTTCTTTAATATAAATACTAAAGATGATTTAGAAAAAGCAAAAGAAATATTGAAAAATGATTAGTTACGAACGATCTAAGAAAATATTAAAAAAAGCAAAAATTAAGATTAAAGATGAGACTATTAATAGTATTAATTCTATAAATAGACTTGTTTCTAGAAATGTTTATTCAACTATAAATTATCCAACTGGTGATAATGCTGCTTTTGATGGATATGCAATTAATTCAAAAGATACTATTCGATTAAAAAAAAATTTATATAGGCAATTTAAGATAATTGGCTCTATCGCTGCTGGCTCCAAACCATTGAAGAAAAAAATTAAAAAATTTGATGCAATTGAGATTATGACAGGAGGGATTATTCCAAAAGGTTTTGATACAATAATCCCGATTGAGCAAATAAAATTTTATCCAAACAGAACTAATAAAAAATTTATTTTAATAGATCAAAAAATTAAGAAACATAATCATATAAGATTTGCTGGCTCTGATTTTAAAAAAGGTGAAGTTATTCTTAGAAAAAATACTATTATTCAACCAAATCATATTTTGGCTTTCAAAACTTTGGGTATTAAGAAAATTAAAGTTAAAAAAAAAATTAATATTCTTTTTTTTTCAACTGGTAATGAAATTACAAACAAAGATAATATTCCAAATTGGAAGGTTAGAAACTCAAATAGCCATTATATAAAAAATTTAAATGAAAATTTTTTATTTCATTTTGAAAATGGAGGAATATTAAAAGATAACCATCAAAGAATTTTTAAAAATAATATAAAGAAAATGTTAAACAATAAAACTGATATTTTAATTACCTCAGGTGCAGTTTCAGCTGGTAAGTATGATTATATTCCGAGCGTTGTAAAAACCTTTAAATTATCTGATTATTTTAAAAGTGTAGCAATTAGACCAGGAAAACCAATTTTATTTGCAAAAATTAAATCTAAACAAAAAGTAATTTTTGGTCTTCCAGGCAATCCAATGTCTTCCTCAGCATGTTTTAGGTTTTTTGTAATTCCTTTCATAGCAAATACACTAGGTTTAAATACTGAGATACCAGTTCGTGGTATTTTAAAAAATAGTTTTATTAAAAAAAAGCAATTCACTCGTTTTGCTAAAAGTAAATTAAGCACAACTAAAGATGGAAAAATAGAAATAGAAATATTAAAAGGACAAGAATCTTTTAGAGTTAAATCTTTCATAAAATCAAATATTTGGGCTTTGTTGCCTGCTGGTAAATCTAAATTTAAAAAAGGGGAGATAGTGGATTGTTTTTTCCCCAACCAATATAATCAAACTTTAATTTAAAAACGTATTTTTGTTGTAGAAAAATCTTTTTAGATTTAGATTTCGGGATATGTTAGAGCTAAGAAATCCAAGAATTGCTATTCCAGTTGTACTATTTGCAGGACTTCTTTGGTCTTTTGGTCCATTGGTTGTAAGATATATGGACAATCCTCAATTAGTACCTTGGCAATATATTTTTGGGAGAGGCTTAACAATCTTTATTTTATTAAATCTTTATTTATTTTTTGAAGAAGGGAAAAATTTTTATAAAAACTATTACAAAATAGGTTTATCAGGAGTAATTGGTGGGTCTGGTTTAGGGATCGCTATGATTACCTTTATTTATTCTATTACCAACACTAGCGCTGCGGTTACATTACTTTGCTTAGCAGCAATGCCTTTTTTTACAGCTTTATTAGCTTTTCTATTTTTAAGAGAAAAGATTTCTTTGAGCGTATGGATCTCAATACTAATTGCTTCAGTTGGTATTATTATTATGGCTCTTGGTAATACTGGTGAAAAATCATTTACAGGTTTTGTTTTTGGTCTAACTTCTTCACTTGGTTTTTCAGTTTTCTCAGTAACTTTAAGATGGAGAAAAGAAACACCAAAATTTACGACTGTTGCTTTCTCTGGATTATTTTGTTTTGTTTTTGCTTCAGTTATTATTTTATCAAATGACTTAAAATTTTTTTCTACAAGTTATAATGGTGCATTATTTTCACTTCACGGAACTTTAGTTTGTTTTGGACTAATTTTATATTCAATTGGATCTAAAGCAATCCCTGCAGCTGAACTAACACTGCTATCTTTAACAGAAGTTGTGGGTGGAATTTTTTGGGTTTGGGTGCCAATATTTGGCATTAATGAAGTACCATCTACGAATACTATTATCGGTGGTTTTTTTCTTTTTGTATCTTTGTTTTACTATAGTCTCATTATGAGATGGAACAAAAGATATATAGCTTTGAATTAATATGGAACGACCAGATTTTTTTGAGCTTAAAAATGGTGACAAGGTAAAACTTCCCTTTTCTAAACAAGAGTATGATCAACGCGTAAATAAACTTAGATCAGTTATGGATAAAAATAACCTAGATATGGTTATTTTAACTTCAATGCATAATGTTGCCTATTATACAGGTTTTATTTATTGCTCATTTGGTAGACCCTACGGATGCATCGTTACAAAAAATAAAATATCAACAATTTCTGCAAATATTGACGCCAGTCAGCCTTGGCGAAGATCTCATTGTAATAATGTGATTTACACTGATTGGAAAAGGGATAATTTCTTGAGAGCAATAGTTTCAATTATTGGAAGAGATGAACCCCCAAAAAGTATTGGTCTTGAATATGATCATATAACTATAGAGATGAGGGAGAAATTAGGATCTATTTTTACTTTCTCTGTTTTTAGCGATATTTCAAAAGATTTGATGAAACTAAGAATGATAAAATCAAATGAAGAAATAGAAATTATTAAAAATGGTGCAAGGATTGCAGATATTGGAGGTGAAGAAATAGTAAAAAATATCAGAGAAGGAAATACCGAAATCGAAGTAGCAATTGCTGGAAGAGATAAAATGGAGAGAGAGATAGCTAAAACTTATCCAGATGCTGAATATATGGATACTTGGGTATGGTTTCAGTCGGGCATAAACACTGATGGAGCTCATAATCCGAAAACAAATAGAAAATTAATGAAAGGTGATATTTTATCTTTAAACACATTTCCAATGATCTCTGGATACTATACAGCCTTAGAAAGGACTTTGTTTTTAGATCATGCAGATGATGCATCACACAAAGCTTGGGAAGCAAATGTTAAAGTTCATAAAAGAGGTTTAGAGCTAATCAAACCTGGAGCTAAGTGTTCTAATATTTGTCATGAGCTAAATGAACTTTTCGCTGAGCTAGGTTACCTTCAGTATAGAACTTTTGGTTATGGACATTCATTTGGTATGCTCTCACATTTTTATGGAAGAGAGGCTGGATTAGAATTAAGAGAAGATATAGATACTGTGCTTGAGGAAAATATGGTGGTTTCAATGGAACCAATGATTATGATCCCAGAAGGAAATCCTGGTGCAGGTGGATATAGAGAACACGATATTTTAGTGATAGCCAAAAATGGAGCAGAAAATATTACGAAATTTCCTTTTGGTCCTGAACATAATATTATTAGAGGTTAAATCAAATTGGCAGATAACGATAATTTTAAAGAGATTTTTGATGAAATAAACAAAAATTTGAGTAGCAGAAATTTTGTTTCTGCTGAAGCAAATCTTAATAAAATTTTAGAGGTAGATCCAAATAATATAAAAGCTCTTTTTTTGTTAGGATCTATTTTTCTTGAAATTAAAGAATTTGATAGGTCAAAAAAAATTTTAAAAAAAGTAATCGATTTAGATCCTAATATTGCAAATGCTAATAGTAATCTTGGTGTTGTATATATAAATTTGAGAGAGTTTGATTTTGCAAAAAAATATATTTTAAAAGCTATTGAAATAAACCCAAAACATCTAGATGCTTATAACTACCTTGGGCTTATTTATAGTGAATTAGGTCAGTTTGAAAAAGCATTGAGTAGTACAAAAAAAGCTTTGGAATTAAATGAAAGCTATTTTCAAGGTTATAACAACTTAGGTTTGATATATAAAAAATTTAATTTTTTTACCGAAGCAGAATTTAATTTTAAGCAAGCAATTACAATTAATTCTAAGTTTACTCAATCTTATTACAATTTAATGGAACTTTATGAGAAATCTAATGAAAATAAAAAATTAGAAAATATCATTAGAGATTTTGAAAAAATATTTAATAAAAATTCTATTTCAACACTTTATGAAGGACACATATTATATAAAAAAGAATTTTTCTTAGATGTAATTGAAAATTTAAAATCTTTTATAATTAAAAATGATAATAAACTTGAAATAGATAGAGTAAATCTTTTAGCCAAAAGTTATGACAAGATTGATGATATTGAAAATGCTTTTTTACACTTTGAAAAAACTAATATATTGAACTTAAATTCTAAAAATAAAGAAATAGATAAAAATAATTTTTTAATAAAAATTAATAACAGAATTAATGTTTTTAAAAAAATTAAAGATGATAATTCTTTAGTAGCTGAAACGAATTATGACTATAAACCTGTATTTATGATAGGTTTTCCAAGATCCGGAACTACTCTGCTAGATACTATACTGAGAAGCCATCAAATGATCGAGGTAATTGAAGAAAAACATATGATGGAAAAATTAATTAATTCATTAAATAGACTTACAAATAATTCGATTGAAAAAATTCATAATATTGACGATCAGCATATTAAACAATTAGGAAAAAATTATTTTAAAGAATTACATTCTTATTCTAAAAATTTTGACACATCAAAAGTTTATATTGATAAGTTACCATTCAATATAATCTATATCGCAGAGATAATCAGAGTTTTTCCTAATGCAAAATTTATAATTTCTATTAGACATCCTTGTGACTGTGTTCTTAGTTGTTATATGCAGAATTTTAATTTAAATGACTCAATGTCAAATTTTCTTAATTTAAATGATGCAGCAAATATTTACAATGTGGTAATGAATTTACTAAAAATATATAAGAAAAATTTTGTGTTTAACTTTAAAGAAATTAAATACGAAAATATAATCTCAAATTTCAACTTTGAGATAAAAAATGTGCTAGATTTTCTGGATCTACCATGGGATGATAAAGTGATTGAATATCAAAAAACTGCTATAAGTAGAGAACGTATCTTTACTCCTAGCTATGATCAGGTTATAAAACCTCTTTATTCACAATCAATAGCTAGATGGGAAAAATATAAAAATAAATTATCAAAAGTTTATCCGATACTAGAACCTTGGATTAAAGAATTTAATTATGAATAAATCAAATGTTATTGTTAACAGTTGGAATGAGTGGGATCCATTAAAACATGTAATCGTTGGAAAGGCTGACGGAACTTGTATACCAGCACCTGAACCAGCATTAGATGCAAAAGTTCCAGAAGACAGCGATATGAGAGGACAGTTTGGACCTAGAACAAAAGACACTGTCGATAAAGCAAACCAATTGCTAGATGATTTTTCTAACATTCTTCAAAAAAGAGGAATTAAAGTTGATCGACCAATGCCAATAGAATTTAATCAAAAAACATCTACACCTGATTGGGAGGCTGAGACGATGTTTGGTTGTATGCCTCCAAGAGATGTTTTGTTAACTGTTGGTAATGAAATTTTGGAAGCTACAATGAGTTATCGTTGTCGGTGGTTTGAATACTTATGTTACCGACCACTTTTAAAAGATTATTACAATCAAGATCCAAATATGAGACATGAGTCTGCTCCCAAGCCAAGATTAACAGATGCAGATTATAGAAAGGATTACTTATCAGATAAAATAGGTGTTCAAAAAAGATTAGAGTGGACTGAAAAAAAATATTTTGTAACCACAGAAGAAGAACCGTTATTTGATGCAGCGGACGTATTAAGATTTGGGAAGGATTTAGTTGTTCAACATGGATTTACAACAAATCTGAAAGGAATTGATTGGCTAAAGAGACATTATAAAAATCATAGAGTTCATGCAGTTAATTTCCCAGGTGATCCTTATCCAATTCACATTGATGCAACATTTACACCAATTAAAGAGGGTTTAATTATCAATAACCCTCAAAGAAGACTCCCAAAAGATCAGAGAAAATTATTTGAAGATAATGGTTGGGAAATTGTAGATAGTGCACAACCAGCACATAACGAACCACCACCATTATGTTATTCATCAACTTGGTTATCAATGAATGTTTTAGTTTTAGATCCTAAAACTGTATGTGTAGAAAAAAGTGAAGTTTATCAAGCTGAACAATTAGATAAATTAGGTATGGAAGTTGTACCAGTAGAGCTTAGAGATGCCTATGCTTTTGGTGGAGGTATACATTGTTGTACAGCAGACGTTTACCGAGAAGGTGAACTAAAAGATTACTTCCCGAAACAATAATTATGGCAAAAATAAAAATTAAAAGAGAGCGTATTAAATTCGCCTCAGACAATGTAGCTGGTGCTTGTCCTGAAGTATTAGATGCAATTTTAAAAGCTAATGACGGAGACAGTACCCCTTATGGTAACGATCCAATTTCAACTGAATTGCAAAATAAGTTTTCAGAAATATTTGAAAAAGAAGTAATTGTTTTTCCTACTGCTTCAGGAACAGCGGCTAATGCTTTAGCTTTATCTACAATGACACCTTCTTATGGAAATATTTATTGTCATAAGATGTCCCATATAAATACTGATGAATGTGGTGCGCCTGAATTTTATACAGGAGGAGGAAAATTAGTTACTTTAAACGGAATAATGGGAAAAATTACTGCAGAGGAGTTAGATCAGTCAATAGGGGGAAAAGGAATTGTTCATCATACCCAACCTTCATCAGTTAGTATTACACAAGTTTGTGAGACAGGTGAAGTTTATCAACTAGATGAAATTAAAAAGATATCTGATATAGCGCACAAGCATAACCTAAATATTCATATGGATGGAGCAAGATTTGCCAATGCATTAGTTTCCTTAGATACAACACCTGCAGAAATGACATGGAAATCAGGTATTGATGTATTATCTTTTGGAGCAACAAAAAATGGTTGTCTAGCAGCAGAGGCAATTATCTTTTTTAAAAAAGAATTAGTCGGAGATATTGCTTTTTTAATGAAAAGAGCGGGGCATTTATTATCTAAAATGCGTTTTGTATCAGCACAATTGGATGCTTATATTTCAAATGATGTGTGGTTAAGAAATGCAAAACATGCAAATAAAATGGGTAAAAAACTTAGTGATGGATTAAGTAAACATAATGATATTGAAATTGCTTATCCAACAGAGGCGAATGAAGTATTTGCGAAATTTCCAAGAAATAAGATAGAACATTTAAATTCTGAGGGTTACAAAATGAATGAAGAAGAATTAGACGGAAAAGCTGTCAGATTAGTTGCTGCATGGAACACTAAAGATAGTGATGTAGATCAATTATTAGATACTTTAAAAAATTCTAACTAGGATTTTGTTTTAAGAACTCAATGTATTTTATTACTTCTGCATATTTTTCATCAGGAATATCCTTGTAACTTGCATTAAATTTGCTTTTCACACAAATAGCAACATGAGCGTAGGGGTTTCTGCCTTTAGGATGATTTGGATGATCGGGCAATTGTCCTACCAAATAATCGCCAGCTTCCTGAATAATTTTCCAGAGTTTACTTGCGTTTTCTTTGTTCATATTATTGACCCAAAGACTCTTTTGCTTCCTCAACCGTATAATTTGTTCCATGTTCAGCATTATATGCAGCAACGGCATCTGCGAAACTACTGTATCCTAAACCTTGAGCTGTTGCTTCTAGATCAACCGAAACACCAGCACTTGTTGCTGCCCTAATTGTATCAGCTACTTCTTGAAGGCTACTGTTGGCAGCAGAGGCAATTTGACCAGCATCAAAAGAACTTATAGAGCCAGATTGGAGAGCGTTAATGATATCTACATTATCTTGATATGCTGAAGCGTATTCTTCTACAGACCAGTTAGCTCCATGTTGAGCGTTTGCTAAATCAGTTAAATCAGAATAGTTGTTAATATCTAATCCGTAAGTATCTCCAAAAGATCTAGCAAAATCATCAAGAGTAAAAGAAAATTCAAATGACTGTGTATTTAAATTTAAATCATTTTTAATCTGAGAAAAACTATCAGCATTTGAGTCAATTAAATTACTAAATTCCTCTAAATCTATTAATTCTTTAAAATTTTTCATTGCCAATTGTGCTTTTATTGACTCAATTTCATCTTCAGATAGGTTTACTTCAATTCCTGCTTCATTAACTATTGATTTAGGGATTGGATTTTTCCAGGCATTTGCCCAATCACTCAGTTTCCATTTTTTCATTTCAGATGCTGAAGCAACCATTAAATTAATTGTTTCTAATTTTACGTTTAGCTCTTCCTTATATACATTTAAAAATCTATTTACTGGAATATCTGAATTTTCTAAATTTAATATATTTAGTTGAATCTCGTTTGATTTAAGATTTTTATTAATTTTCATCGATTTAGTCACCATCCCTAGTATTTCTAATTCTTCCTGTTGAAAATCATCAAAATTTGCATTTGATAAATCTTGATCAAATTTTTTTGGTATTTTGTCTTTTTTTATATTTTGAAGTACAAATTCTGAAATTTTATATCCACTTAATAACGCTTCAAGATTCTTATCTCTTAATTTTTCAATTTCTATCACAAATGAAGTTAAAAGCTCATAATCTTTATTATCTTTATTTTTTTTCAAATCTTTTGATAAAGCCTTAAAAATTTTATTATATTCTTTATTAAATTTTTTTTCATTCAATCTCATATTTTTTTTATCCTCAGTAAGAGATTTTAATTTAGAGATATTTTTGGAAATTTTGTTATGTGTTTTTATTAATTTTTTTTCTTCTTTAGAAAGTTTTATAGTTTTAATTTCAGCTTGATTTAAAAGTTTATACAATGTGTAGTATCTTTTAATAGCTGTTTCAGGACTATCATTTAATGACATGCCTAATGCTTCTCTCATAGACTTTTTTGCTTTGTTTAAACCATATAATTTTTTTATATTTTTTTTAGTTGCAGCATTTACTTTGGGATATTTTCTCTCAAATGTTTCAAGAGATTTTTTGTTTTCTTTTAATTGTTGCATATAAAAATATTCAAAATATGCCATCCCTAAGATGACTCTATCTGTATATTTTTCCATTAATCCTTTTTGTGTTATAAATATTTCCACAAATTTTTTATTTGCAATTCTTTGCTTTTTATAAAAATCTGAAGCTACTTCAGGAAACATCCCTATTGGAGAAAAGTCTATTTTTTCAAAACTACCTATATCATCAAGATCATCTAAAAATACACCTAATTTAATCTCTTTGTCTGACCTTTCACTGCCATTGGCAATATTGAAAATTAAAAATACAAAAAAAAAGAAAAATATTTTGTTAATCATTATTCAGGTAACCAAGAATTATATAAAGCATTATATTTATCTATTGGAAGTTTAATATTTTTATTTTGTCTAGATGAATCGTATACAGCAGTTACAAATTCTAAAGATTTTCTAGCATCAAGTAGTGACACTTCATCACTAGGAGATCCATCTAGTTTATTTGCAATCTCTTCAAACATTCCTGCATACCAGGATTTTGGTTCTTTTACTTTTGATAGCACTTCATCAATTTGAGTTTTGGTTATAGGAGCTCTTGGTAAAAAATCCCATTTATCATCAGCTGGGTTATAAGGTTTATCAGGAGAAGCACTTGACTCAGCTGTAAATCCTTCAAAACAAAATCGAAGTCTACTAGTATCGTTTGCAGCACCTAAAGTAATAGAACTTGAAACTAGAGTTCCATTTTCCATTTCAATAGAGAGTGCAGCACAGTCCTCAACCTCAATATCATTTACTCTAGTTGATAGCTTGGCAAAAACATTTGAAACAGGACCTAGGATCATACTCACTAAATCATGAATATGAATAGAGTGACTTAAAATTGCTCCACCTTGTTCACCTTCCCAAGTTCCTCTCCAAGGTTTTGAATAGTAATCTTTTCCTCTATTCCAATGAGTCTCTAAAGAAGCAACTAATGGTTTTCCTGCTAAATCTGATTTGATTAATGCCTTTAATTGAGAAAATCCTAGACCATATCGATATTGAAATACTGGGAAAATAATCTTACCAGTTTCTTTGCTAATTTTTTCTAATTCATCTACTTCTTTAAGACTTGAAACTAAAGGCTTTTCACAAATCACATGCTTTCCGGCTTCCATTGCTTTTTTACAAGCAGAAAAATGCAAATGGGGTGGGAGACAAATATCAATTATATCAATTTCTTTAATTTTTAATACATCGTCAAAGTTAAGAGAAACTTTTGTATCAGTATTTGAATTTAATATTTTATCAATAGCTTCTCTAGTTAAACCACATAAAGTGTGAACTTTAAATCTCTCAGATATTTTTTGAAAACCTTCAAAATGTTTTGCCCCTATGTTGGTTCCAATTATAGCAACTTGATATTTTTTCATTTTTTTTCAGCTTGTTCTTGAGCTTTAATTGCAAGTTCCATTGAAAGGTATGTGAGTTTTTGAGAACATGCAGTTTCTGTTCTGTTTGTAACATCATTAATTAAATTACTAAAGTAGGGGAGTTTAACATTAGAACAATCTATATGTTTTACTTCATCATTATTTGCTAAAAACAAATGATTACCTTTCTCAGACTTTGCTAGGTCTGTATATTTTCTGATTTCTATAAAACCTTTGTCTCCAAGTATTAATAATCTGCCATCTCCCCAGGTAGGTAGGGCATCTGGAGTAAACCAATCCAATCTAATGTAACCATGGCCACCATTACCAGTTAGATTAACTTCTCCAAAATCTTGAAAACCAACCTTTTCCTTTTTGGTAGTGTTTTCTACAAGAGCATGATTAATTTTTGCTTCATTTGAATTTGTAAATACTAAAAATTGATGAATTTGATGTGAGCCTATATCAGTAATTATGCCACCATAACTTTCTCGATCGTAAAACCAATCAGGCCTTTCATAGTTACCCTGTCTGTGTGGACCAGTACCAATTGTCTGTTTTACTTTGCCTATTTTGCCTTCAGAAATTAATTCTTCAGCTTTTGCAACTGCTGCAACATGAAATCTTTCTGAAAAATTAACCGACCATATTTTTCCAGTTTCTTTTACTGTTTGTTTAAGCTTGTTTAATTGATCTAAAGTAGTGCAACCGGGTTTATCGACCATCACATCTTTTCCAGCTTTTAAAGCTTCTATTGAATTATGAGCTCTATCTTTTGGAACTGAAGATATTAAAATCATATCAATAGATGGATCATTTAATATTTCTTTCTTATTTTCTTTCCTTTTAATTTTTGGATATTTTGAATTAAATTCTTTTAAAGTTAACGGCTCACCCTCTGTCCAAAAATAATCACATTTACACCCTTCTTTTAACATTTCATCCAACATGTCGAAGATATGACCGTGATCGATACCTATCACTCCAAGATTAATAGTCTTTTCCATCTTGTTAATAAGTTCCTTGTTTTTCTGAACCGTTATAAAAAATTTCTTGTAAATATTTATTTTCTCTAATTCTTAAAGATTTGCCTTCTTCGCTCATTAATGAATTAGTACGATTAATAACCTTGTGATAATGATATTCATCTTTTCCTCTAGCAATTTGAACACTATTTTTTCCTAAAATTTGTTTAACATTAGTTCCTATATAACTTTGAACTGCAAATCCTATTCTTCGGTCATTACTTTTATTTATACCTGAGCCGTGAACTATTCTTGGGTGATGTAAAGACATTTGACCCGCTTTAAGCTCTACGGGTTTAACTTCATTTTCTGGCACCCCTTCTACTGTTTGACCACGCGTTAGTAGGTTTCCTTCATTAAACTTTTGGTTATGATCTTTTAGCTCAATATGAGATTTAGGCCACATTCTCATGCAACCATTTTCATTATTTGAATCTGTAATTGCTATCCATGCAGTAACCCAATTATGTGGTTCTAATCCAATATATTTTGCATCTTGATGATAACTTACAAATCCCTCTTGTTTAGGGTTTTTAATAAATAAAGTAGTACTACAAACTAAAATATTTTTTCCAATAATGCTTTCAACTGCATCAAGAATTTTAGAGTTATGAACAATGGAATCTAGTTTAGGAGAGATTAAGTGAACATTGTATCTACCAGATTTATCAATTTCATTTGGCATTTCTTTTTCTATCAATTCTATTTCATTTCTTACTTCCAAAGCCTCTTCTTTAGTTAAAATATCTAAAGGAGCAACATATCCTTCTTCATTGTACTGTTTCAGTTGATTTGAATTAAGATAAGTCATATTATTTTTAAAGATTATATGAGTGCTATTATTACTTCAATACATAACTGTCCTGTAAAATCTATTTCATTTCAAAATATTGAAAAATGTAAAATTAATAAAAACGTTGGGATAGAAGGGGATAGAGTTTTTGCTTTTTCTCAAAATCTTGATTTGGATCAATCTAAACAATTTGAAATAAACCCTGAAGCAAGAAAAGGAAAATGGAATAAAATTGTAACACTTAAAAATACTCCTGTGTTTAATAAGTATAATTTTTTATATGAGAATAATAAGTTAACTTTAACAATTAAAGATAAAGAAATTATTAATATTAATGTTAATGACTCTAATGAAAGAAACAATCTGGTAAAAAAATTAATTGAATTAGAGGGTTCTTTAAAAAATGATATTAGACTTATGAGAAATGATAAACACCCTTTTTATGACACTTCCATATCTAACAAATCAATGTTTAGAAATTCAATTTCTCTTTTAAATATCAATAGCATCAAAGATTTTGAAAATAAAATTAATCAAAAAATTGAAAAATCCATTTTTAGAGGCAATTTATATTTTGATGGAATTGAAGCTTGGGAAGAAAGAAATTGGATTGGCAAAACTATAAAAATAAATGACGTTTTGTTTAAAGTTGAAAAAAATATTCCAAGATGTGTTGCTATAAACTTAAAACCTGAAACAGATGACAATTCTTTTAATTTACTTAAAACTTTAAAAGAAACTTACGATCATTATGATATGGGTGTTTATTTGACACCTGAAAATAATGGCGAAATAAATTTATCAGAAAAAATCCTTATAAAATAAATATTAGACAACTTAAGATTGAATAAAATTATTTTAGGTGGGTGTACACAGCTTCTCTAATCTGTTTAACTTTATCAAAACATAACTAAGGGGTATATAATGAGAAAAATATATAAGACTTTAACTGTTTTATTTGTTCTTCTGTTTAGTATTTCGACTGTTAATGCAAAAACATTAACGGAAAGGCTTGCGGATGGTCACAAATTAAGACTAGGTTTTGGTACTGCTGTGCCATGGGCATACGCTGGAGATAATGGTGAAGCATTAGGTTTCGTAAACATGATAGCTTTAACTGTTTTGGAAGAAATGGGGATTACTGAACATGAAACTAAAGTTTTTGAGTGGTCAGGTCTTATTCCAGGAATAAATGCTGACAGATCAGATATGATTACTGGAGGTATGTATATTCTAAAAAGTAGATGTGAAAATATTAATTTTTCAGATCCAATAGGAGTATTCGGTGATGCAATGTTAGTTCCTAAAGGAAATCCTAAAGGAATTAATAATTATGAAGACGTAATTAGAACTGGAGCTACTTTAGTTACTGGAACTGGTTTCAATACTGTAGAAGCAGCTAAAAAGTTTGGTGTTCCTGATAGTCAAATGCTACTAGTAGAAGGTGAAGTAGGAATACTTGCTGCTATGAAAGCAGGAAGAGCTGATGCTGCAGTACAAACTTTTTTTGGTGCAAAAGAGCATGAAGAAAAAACTGGTGGAGCATTTGAAGTGACTGATCCAAAACTAATGCCTAAAGAAACTGTCAATGTGGTTGGGATTGGTTTTAGAAAAAGTGACGACAAGTTTAGAGAAGCATTTAATGCTGCTTTAGCTAAGGTTTTAGCTAACCCAGGTAAAATGTTAGAGAGGGCTGGAAAGTATGGTTATGATAAAGCTCAACTTCCTCCACCTGACATGACTACTGAGTGGGCTTGCTCAACTAAATAATTTAAATAATTAAAAAATTAAACCAGGCAACTTAATTGTTGCCTGGTTTTTAAAATCTTAAGGTAATTACTTTGACATATTTTGAATTTTTAAATGAACATGGGGTTACACTTTTACTAGGAACAGTAACTACAGTAAAAGTTCTTGTTTGTTCTATGATCTTGTATGTAGTTATTTCTATGATTTTTGGTTTAATGAGACTTTCCAAGAATCTGTTTATTCAAGGTATAGCAACAGTATATATAGAATTTTTTAGAGGAACTTCGCTTTTGGTTCAACTGTTTTGGGCATATTATGTATTACCTTTTTTTGGAATATCTTTAGAAGCTTTTACTGCAGGAGTAGTGGCTCTAGGTTTAAATTTTGGAGCATACGGTGCTGAAATAGTAAGAGCTGGAATACTCGCAGTGCCTAGAGGACAGTGGGAAGCAGCTCATGCATTAAATTTTACACCTTCAAAAAGGATTAAAAGAATTATTATACCACAAATTTTTCCAATAATTCTTCCACCAGCAGCAAATTTAACAGTGGAATTGTTGAAGGCAACAGCTTTGGTTGCTCTAGTTACAGTTGTTGATCTTACTTTTGAAGCTAAACAAATTAATTCTATAACATGGTTGTCCGCTCAGTGTTTTGGGACAGCTTTATTAATTTATTACATAATGGCAAGATTTGCATTGGTACCATTTTTAAGATGGTTAGAAGTTTTAGCAGCTAGAAAAGTTGGGAAGGAGAAAATCTAGATCATGGAAATGGGATGGAGATGGGATTTTGCTATAGAAATATTGCCAAAAATGGCAGTAGCAACTTTTAATACTATTCTTGCGGCTGGTGTTGGTTATGCAATTGCTTTGGTCGTTGGATTGTTTTTTTTATTAGGACAAAGAACACCATCAAAAATAATTAATTGGATAAATAGAGAAATAGTAGAGTTTATTAGATCAACACCTCTTCTAATTCAATTATTTTTTGTTTATTTCGTCTTACCACAATTTGGTATTACTTTATCTGCTTGGGTGTGTGGGATGATAACAATTGGCCTTCATTTTGGAACTTATTTATCTGAAGTTTACAGAGGAGCGCTGGAAGGTGTTTCAAAAACTCAATGGGAAGCATGTAGAGCTCTTAATTTTTCAACATTATATACTTATCGAAGAATTGTTCTTCCACAAGCATTTCCAATAGCAATACCAGGTATGGGAAATTATTTAGTAGGCATATTTAAAGATACCCCATTGCTTTCAACAATAGGTGTTGCAGAATTATTTCATGCTGCCACAGCTGTTGGTGGATATAATTATAGGTATTTAGAACCATACACTATAGTAGGAGTTATATTTTTAACATTATCTATACCTGCTGCAATGTGGGTTAGAAAACTTGAAAAAGATGTTAATAAGGCTCAAGGAAAAATAAAAAAATAAATTATGAAAAATAATACTGACGAAATAATTGTAAAATTTGATCAGGTAACAAAACAATATGGTGATTTAGTTGTTTTAGACAAATTAAACTTAGATATTAAAAAAAACGAAATGGTTTCAATAATTGGTCCCTCTGGGTCAGGCAAAACTACAGTTCTTAGAGTATTAATGACTTTAGAAAAAATAAATGGAGGAGTAATTCATTTAGATGGTGAGCCTCTAACTCATATGAATGAAAACAGCAAAATGATTGAAGCAAGTGAAAAATATTTAAGAGAAAGACGTTCTAAAATAGGAATGGTTTTTCAACAATTTAATTTGTTTCCTCATATGACAGCTTTACAAAATTGTATAGAGGCTCCAATTGAAGTTTTAGGTCTTAAAAAAGAAGAGGCTGAAGAAAGAGCTCTTGAGCTACTTGAGTTGGTAGGTTTGACTGATAAAAAAGATCAACACCCTAGTAGACTTTCTGGAGGTCAACAGCAAAGAGTTGCAATAGCCAGAGCTTTGGCTATGAGACCAAAAGTTATGCTCTTAGATGAAATAACTTCTGCACTTGATCCTGAGGTCGTGGGAGAGGTATTGAACGTAATTCGTTCATTAAATAAAGAGCATAATTTAACAATGATTATGGTGACTCACCAAATGGGATTTGCGCGTGAAATTTCTGACAGAGTTTGTTTTTTCAATGAGGGTAAAATATTTGAGGAAGGACCACCAGAAAAACTATTTGGTGATCCACAAAATGAGAGAACTAAACAGTTTCTTCATGCAGTTTTAGACTCACATTAATCTTAATAATTAATTTATTTGTAATTTTGATCAGTTTCAATCATTGTAGAATTTTCTTCCAATGTAGCTGGGGCATCAGGATCTAATTCCAATCCAGCTGGTGTAATTGTTGCTGGAATTGATGTAAAAGTTGAGTCAGGATTCTCAACAGTATCTCTAACTTTCATTCTATATAAACCAAATCCACCAATGATTGCATGAGTAAAAATTAAAAAAATAAATAAACCATTTATTCCAAACCACTCCATAAATATAGAACATAAAATAGGACCGCTAATTGCTCCAACGCCAAAAATAAACTGCAAACCACCACCTGCAGCTACGAATTTTGATTTAGGAACAAAGTCATTTGTATGAGCAAGATTTAGTGAAAATAAAGGAAGACATAAACTTGAATATAATCCAACTGAAATAAAAAATATAATTTTTCTAAAACTAAATTCATCCATATAATAAATATTTTGAATAGGATCATTAGAAGTTAAAATTGAAATGAAAGCAAAAAAACAACTTCCAAAAGTTGTTACTACAATTACTTTTCTTCTATCAAAAGTATCTGAAAAATAACCGATTGGACCTTGGCCAATTACTCCTGCAATTGTTGCAATAAATAAAAGTATCGAGGTTTCAGTTAAAGTAAATTTTGCAAGAGTTGCGTAAACAGAAATTAGAGAAAAGAATGCAGCATGAATAATGCCAGTAAAGAATGAACTCAATGAACCAAGAGGAGAAATATTATACAATTCTTTAATACTTATTGTTTCTATTTTTTTAAATTTAGGTGCAGGTCTTTTTGTCAATAAAATAGGGACGAGTGCCACTGAAAGTAAAATTGAAACTAAAATAAAAGGTTCATAATCCTCAGGTTTACTAACATTAAGTAGCAACATGCCAATAGCTAACCCAAAATAAATTACCATCATGTAGGCAGATAGTAATTGTCCTCTATTTCTATTAGTTGCTCTATCATTTAACCAGCTTTCAGTAACAACATAACAACTAACTAAACTTATACCTGTTATAAATCTACTGATTGTCCACATAAATGGATTTACATAAACTACAGCCACTAACGCACTCAAAGATGCAAGTGAAGCAAATGCAGCAAATACTCTTATATGACCAACTTTTGAAACAAAATTAGGAGTAGTTTTTGAGCCCACAAAATAACCAACAAAGTATCCAGACATAAAGATACCTGTTGTAAAAACACTAAAATTTTCAAGTACAGATCTAATACCCATAACCTGCATTTGTAATCCATGAGCGATCATCATTACTCCTATCCCAATAAATAGAGCCCAAGATTTTTTTACTTCTTTTTGCATTTATAATTTTTTAAATTTAAATAATTGCTGGCTAGGTAGTTTTGGTTTGTGTTTTTTTTATGGCCAGTAAAGAATGAACTGCTATCGTGATAATGATGACTATACCCCCAAAAATAGTCTCATTAGATGGCTGCTCCTTAATAACCATCCAAACCCATAATGGTCCAAGAATTGTCTCTAGAAGAAAAAAAAGATTAACTTCTGCAGCTGTAATAAATCTTGGCGCTATAGTAACTAAAACAAAAGGTATAGCTACGCACATCACACACATTAGAGGTATATAAAAAAGGTCATTTCCTGCTAAAGAGAAGTCTTTAACAAAGAAAAAGGCAAATATAGCAACACAAGATTTTCCAATTACAGCAGCAGGTACCAAGTCAGTCGATTTTGCGTATCGTGCAATGTTAGCGTTACAGGCTAAGCCAAAAGAAGTTATTAAACCAAATAAATCTCCATAAAAATTACCAATACTTAAAGAATCATAAAAAATATAAACACATGCAATAAATGTAATTATTATAGCAACCCAAGTTTTATTATCTGGTTTTTCTTTCAAGAAAATAGCTCCTAATATTGCCGAAAGCATTGGAGCAAGAGCCACCATTAATAATGTATTAGCTACATTGGTATTTTGTATTGAGATAATAAAAGTAATATTACAAATAGAAAAACTAATTACATAAAATATACCAGGGTAACCAATTTTAAATAAGGCTTTAAAAAAATTATTTTTATAAAATAAAATAAGTCCAAAAAGAACTACCACAAATGGTATTGCCCCTCTGTAAAAAAGCATTCCCCACGTGTCAATATTTGATAATCTAATTAGTAAAGAATCTGGAGTTATAAACATAACTCCTATAAAAGCCATCAACGAACCCTTTTGTTGATTTGTTAAATTGTTCACGCCTTTAGTTCTTTCCAAAAAATTTTAGCTAAATTTTTTCCTGAGAGATCAAAGAGTGTTTTAAGTCCAGTAGGAGATGTAACATTAATATCTCCATTGAGCTTCTGATCTATGAAATCAACTCCTGCAAAAAAAATATTTTCTTTTTTTAAATCGTGTGCAATTAATTTTGAAATTTTAGTTTCTATACTTGTTAATTTTATATTAGTCGGTTTTGCTCCTTTACTCATATTACTTAAAAAAGACCCTTTTTTTGGAATCCTTGAAATTGCACCACATACTTTCCCATTAATAATAAATACTCTTTTATCTCCCTTACTTATTTTAGGAAGGAATTTTTGACACATAATATGATCATGTTTTTTTATAAATTTATTAAGTAATTTTGAGTTAAATTTAGTTAATAAATGAATGTCATTACCACTGAAACTATGTATAGGTTTCAGTATTATTTTTTTATGTTTATTTATAAACATTTTAATTTCATTTAAATCTTGAGTGAAAATAGTACTAGGCATAAATCTTTGATATTTTGCTGAGTATAATTTTTCAGATATATTTCTTATAGAAGTTGGATTGTTTATTATTTTAACTTTACTTTTAATTCTATCTAAAATGTAAGTAGTTGATACATATTCAAGATTAAAAGGGGGATCTTGGCGAATTAAAATAAACTTACATTTTGTAAGATTTAGCTTTTGTTTTTTCAATATTTTAAAAAACTTTTTATTTTCATAATTAAATTTAACAAAAAAACCTTTAGCAATAACTTTTGAATTTAAAATTGAAAGATTTTTTGGATCATAATAGAAAATCTTATATTTTTTATTTTGTATTTCGTTTGCTAGAAAAACACTAGTATCAGTTAAAGGATTTAATTTAGAAGGATGATTTCCTTGTATCGCGATAATTTTACTGGTCATATAATTCTTCTAAATTTTCATTATTTGAAAATTTATCAATCATATAATCTGCATTTGTTGATTTATTAAAAATGACTTTTCTTAAATGGTTTAAAAATAAAGTTTCGTTTTTACCTTTTTTACTTAAGGTATCTCTATTATTAAGACCTTTTCGGGAAAGATCTAATAAAGTTGAAGCCCAATAATGCAAATCTTTTCCCATTAGTTCCGTGTTAAAACCTTTTTTTGGAGACTCTAGATATGCATTAATAATTTTATTTTTATCCCATTTTTTAATCAATTCATGTGTTTCATCTAAATTACCGTAAAGCATTCCAATAAAAAAAGCTGGTCCAGAGCAAAGACAATCCCATCCGCAAGTATCCATAGATCTTAATTCTATATATTTTTTTAACCTATTTTCTGTAAATATAGTGCTTAAATGAGTGGTTAAGTCATTTTCTGTTGGTAGTCTATTTCCTACTTCATTGATTTTGCCATTCATAAAATCACCAAATGTATAATTAGATCCAGATATATATGTATCTTCATGTTCAATAAAAAGAATTGGAAATTCCATTACAAAGTCAGCATATTTTTCAAAATTTAAATTCTCAAAAAATAATTTTGGAAGTCCACCCCTAGAGGTGCTTTGCCATACTTTTGATCTGTAAGACAAATAATTACTATTTTTTTTTTCAACTATAGATGAATTAGCAAATAGAGCTATTGTAACTGGAACTATTGAATTTGTTATTAGAAATTTTTTTTTAAAATCTTCTTCGGATTCATAATCGATATTTAATTGAGTACCACATGTTCTGTACATCATATCTAAGCTTAATTCTCCACCCACAGGCATACTTTTAGTCATTAATTTATATCTTTCCTTGGGATTATTTGGAATCTCATCTAATTTAGAGAACGGATCAAAGCCTGAGCTTACAATTTTGATATCTAGTTTCTTTGTTACTTGCTTAAGTTCAAATAAATAATCTTGTGATTCAGCACATGCTTCGTGCATATGGTTCAATTTGTCACCAGACAGTTCAATTTGATTACCTGGTTCAAGAGTAATATTTTTTCCTCCTTTATTTAATCCAATAATATTTTTCTTTTCAAATACTGGCTTCCAACCAAACTCTTGAAGAGCTTGAAACATTTCTTTTATTTTTGAATAATCAACTCTTTTATTATTTTTATTATTAAAAAGAAATTTTTCATGCTCAATTCCAATTTTAAAACTTTTTGGTTTTTTAATACCTGATGAAAAATATTTTATAATTTTATCTTTTGTATCGATCATGTGCTTTAACTACTGGTTTATAAGTAAATTTAAAGATGATAATAGGGCTCTTTTGAAAATATTTTTTTAACTAATGGCTTAAAATCATCTAAAGTCATACTTTTATAATCGGGATCAAAAGAACACTGATCATATTTTTCGCAAAAATCTATTGTATCTTGATAGTATTTATGGTCTTTAAATTGATCTCTTGCGTTTCTATCGCCACCTAAATGATGAGCACTGTAGTAAGTTTGAAAAAGTCCATGATGAAGAATGATCCAGTAAGTTCTTTCAGAAACATAAGGTCTTAAAATAGATGCAGCGTATTGAGAATGATTCATTGGCGCAAGATCATCTCCAATATCATGTAATAAAGTTGCAACGACCATTTCATCACTCTCTTTATTTTTAAATGCTCTTGTTGCAGCTTGTAAAGAATGTTCTAATCTAGTGATCTTATAACCTTCTAATGTCGTTGTTTGTTTAGACAAATAATTTAGAACTCTATCAGCAGTTTTTCTCTCAAAGTTTTTTTCAAATTTTTCGAGAAGTTCATAATCTTCTTTTGTTCCATTTTTCATTTCAGTAAAATTTACAGTTTTCATACTTTAATTATTTGAACCAGCACTTAATAAAGATAATTGTGTTATTTTGTTATCTCCTAATTCGTCAACCAATTTAACAGGATAATCTCCAGTGAAATAATGGTCTGTTAATTGAGGATAAGTTTCATTTCTTTTTTCAAAACCGATAGCTCTATACAATCCGTCTATTGATAAAAATCTTAAAGATTTAGCTCCAATATATTCACAAATTTCATCATTTGTTTTATTTGCTGCTAGTAATTCTTTTTTAGTAGGAGTATCTACTCCATAAAAATCTGGATATCTTATTTCTGGACATGCAATCTTTACATGAATTTCTTTTGCACCGGCATCATAAAGCATTTTAACTATTTTGTACGATGTTGTGCCTCTTACAAGTGAGTCGTCAATTAGAATAATTTTTTTATTTTTAATTGTTGTTTGATTGGCATTAAGTTTTAATTTTACACCTAAGCTTCTTATTTTTTGACTTGGTTCAATAAAAGTTCTTCCCACATAATGATTTCTAATTAATCCATGTTCAAAATTCATTTTTAATTCTTGTGCAAAACCCATGGCAGCAGCATTTCCAGAGTCTGGAACTGGAACTACTATATCCGCATCAGTATCATTTTCTTTTGCAAGTTCTTTACCAATATTTTTTCTATGCTCATATGCTGTCTTACCACTTATTAAACTGTCTGGTCTTGAAAAATAAATATATTCAAATACACAAGGTCTAACTTTTTTAGCAGGGAAGGGCTTAATGCTTTTTAATTCATTATTTTCAATTAAAACAATCTCACCGTTTTCAACTTCTCTTAAAAATTTTGCTCCAATAATATCAAATGCACAGGTTTCTGATGCTAAAACATAACTGTTACCAAGTTTACCAATAACCAAAGGTCTAATACCATAAGGGTCTCTTACTCCAATTAGAGAATTTTGTGTTAGCATAACCAAAGCATAGCCACCTTGAATCTGAAAAATTGCATCGATTACTTTGTCAATTGTCTTCGGTCTTTTTGATTTAGCAATTAGCTGAACAATCGTTTCAGTATCTGATGTAGTGTAAAATATAGCTCCTTCTTCAACTAGTTTATTCCTTAATGATATTGAATTTGTGAGATTTCCATTATGAGCCACTCCAATTCCACCTGCATTTGTGTCAGCAAAAAAGGGTTGAATATTCCTTAATATATTGTTCCCTGTTGTGCTATATCTGTTATGACCAATTGCAAAATTTCCCTTAAGATTATTAAGCACTTTTTCTTTATTAAAATTATCACCAACTAAACCAAATCTTTTTTCTGAGTAATATTTTTCACCATCAAAAGTTACTATTCCACATCCTTCTTGTCCTCTGTGTTGAAGAGCATGAAGACCAAGAGCTGTAAGAGCTGATGCATCTTTTGAATTGCTTATTCCAAAAACACCGCACTCTTCTTTTAATTTAGGGTTATAATTCTTCAATTTTCTCCTTAGAGTCTTGATATGTTTTTTCATTAGGAAATTCTTTTATGAGATAACTACTACCTTTTTCTAAATATGGAAAGACGTATGATTTGTCAAAATTAATTGGCCATTTATCGTAATTATAAACGATATGAACTCCTGAAAAGATACAAACCGAAATTATATATGCTCTTATGAAGCCAAAAAAGAATCCAAAAGTTGTATCCAATCCTCCAATTCCTGTATATCTCACTGCCTTGCTTACTCCTTTATTAATTAATAAAACCAGAAATATAACAACAACAAAGATCGCCAAACCTAAGCTAACATCAAGCACATATTCGTTATCAATTATATCTTTCACAAAAGGTTTAATTTTTGGAAAAAGAATTAGAGTAATTATGTAGGCTAACAGCCACTTTGCCATTGAAAGAATGCTTAATACAAATCCTTTTCTATAACAGCTTATTAAAGATAATAATGTTAAGACAATATAAATTAGATCAATAATTGAAATTGCTTCATAAAAATCTTTTAATATTTCAAGCATTAAATAGATTTACCAAACGGTTTAATAACCAAAATTAATGATGGTAATAAAGTTAAAACAGATAACATTGCTAACAACATAGCAATTCCAGTAAATACACCAAAATAAATTGTAGGTATAAATTTAGATAGAACCAGAATAGAAAATCCAAAAATAATCGTAATTGAGGTGTTTAATATAGCAATGCCTACAGTTGAATGGCATTTTTTTATAGTTTTATCATAGTTTTTTATTTTACTAAATTCTTCCTTAAATCTATAGATGTAGTGAATACTATTATCTACTGCAATTCCAATAGTAATAGCTGCAATTGTAATAGTCATCATGTCTAGAGGTATTTCAAGCAATCCAATAATTCCCAATATAAAAAAAGCAGCAATAAAATTTGGGACCACCCCAATCAATGAAAGTTTTATATTTCTAAATAAAAAAATAAACATTAAAAATATTCCAATCATTACTAAACCTAAAGTCAATATTTGAGATTTAAATAAACTTTGTAATAAATTATTAAATAATATCAATACACCAGTAAGTTTGTAATCATTTTGTTCAAGGCCAATTTCATTTTTGAGATCAGAATTAATTTTATTAATTAAATCGTTTCTTCTTAAATTTTCTTGCGAGTCAATTATTCTTAAATTTATTCGAGCCTCATTATCCTTAATTGATAAATATGGATCAATAATTTCTGTTTTTATACTTTCAGGTATCTTAGAATAAAGAACACCCATTTCTAAGGTTCCTAAAGGCTTGTTGTTATTAAGTTGAGTAGCTACTTCAATTAATGATGAAAAAGATATAACTTTTCCTACTTGAGGTAGGCTATCTAAGTAATTATGAACAGAGGTGATTAAATCAATTTTATCTTTAGTAAACCAATACTTTTCATTATCACTATCCTCTTCATCACCCCAATCGTCAAATTCATCGTCATCATTAGATTTTTGCTCTTTTTCTTTTTTTGGAAATTTTAGAATTACCTCTAATGGAGTTGTCCCTCCAAGTTTTTCATCTATAAGCTTCATACCTTTGTAGATTTCAGTATTTTTATCAAAATAATTTATAAAACTATTTTCAACCTCAAGCTTACTTATCCCAATAAGACTTAAAATTATAACTAGACCGGTTGTTAAGAAAATTGAATTTTTATTATTTAACGAAATTAAACTAAGAAAATTTGTAATTTTTGATTTTTGTTCTTTATTAACAGAAATGTTTTTTAATTGGGCAAAACTCAAAAGAGTTGGTAGTAAAGTAAATGTAATTACAAAAGAAGTAATCAACCCAAGTGTCATCATCAATCCAAAATCAATAATAGGTTTTATTTCACTAAAAATTAATGACAAAAAAGCGATTATAGTAGTGAGGACTGTGTACAATATTGGCCAAAACATTTTGGAGGTTGTCTGGGAAATTATTTCAAAATTATTTTTTGTAGGAAAATCTTTTTTAAGTTGGAGAAATCTTGTACTTATATGAATATTCATTGCCATTGTTAGAATTAACATTAGGGCAATAAAATTTGAGGATATAACAGTTACTTTCCAACCGAGTAGTCCTAAAAATCCAATCATTATAACCACAGAAAAAACACAACTACCAATTGGAACAATAATCCAAATAAGGCTTCTAAATACAACCCATAGAGTAGCAATAATAAACAACAAAACTCCTATACCAAAAACTACAATATCACTTTTGATAAAAGTCATCATGTCATCAGCAATCATTGGTATCCCTCCAAGATAAATTTTTCCAACATCATCATAGCTTTGGATTACTTTTCTAATTTCTAATATGTTTTGATGATTTTGTTTTTTGATTTGATCTTTATAAATATCAATTTCTTTTTTGGATTTATTTTCAACATCTTCTAATTCTATATTTTTTTTTAAATTTACAATTATTCCACTCGTTTTTCCGTCTTCACTTATAACGAAATTTCTAAATACAGGACTATTTAAAATTTCTTTAAATCCTCGATCTCTATCTACACCCTCATCTTTCAAAGTTTTAAAACTTTTTAATCTTTCTTGAAGAGGTGCATCTGAATTATCTAATAACGGAACATCTAGTAAAGTTATGACACTATGGACCCAATTAAGACTTTGAATTTTATATTTTAAACTCAACAAATTATTTATTGAATTATCAGTTACCATACTTTCATTTGGGGTATACGTAAGAATTAAAAATTCTTTTGATCCATATCTTTCAGAAACCTCATTTAAATAAGCTAAATCAGGATCACCATCAATTAAAAGAGTTTCTGACGATGCATCTAACCTAAAATCTTTTGAAAAATAACTAAAACTAATAAATATTAAAACTAGTATAGCAAATATTGCTCTTGGATTTTTAAGAATAATTTTTTGATATAAATGAGCTATCATTCAAGCTCTTTATATTGGAATTTAACTTAATTGAGTATCCTTAAATTTCGTAAATTGTTCTTCAAATTCAAGAGTTACTTTACCAACAGGTCCATGTCTTTGTTTACCAATTATAATTTCAGCTAAATGTGCTACTTCATTCATTTTTGCCTGCCATTCAGCATGTTCAACTGTTGCTTCTCTAGGTTCTTTTCTTTGTAAATAATAACCTTCTCTATATACAAACATTACAACATCTGCATCTTGTTCAATAGAACCTGATTCTCTTAAATCTGATAGTTGTGGTTTATGATCATCTCTTTGTTCAACTTGTCTGGATAACTGAGATAAAGCAACCACAGGAATTGATAATTCTTTTGCTATTGCTTTTAAACCTTGTGTTATTTGTGAAATTTCTTGAACTCTACCATCTTTATTTACACTTGCTCCTCTCATTAATTGAATATAGTCAACAATAATCATATCTAAACCGAATAGTCTTTTTATTCTCCTTGCCCTGTTGCTTAACGCAGCGATACTAATTGCAGGTGTTTCATCAATATAAAGAGGTAATTCAGAGATATTTTTCGATGTTTCCAAAAATTTATCAAATTGCTCATCAGAAATTCTTCCTCGTCGTATATCGTTTGATCTAATTCTAGCTTGCTCTGCTAAAATTCTTGTTGAGAGTTGTTCAGATGACATCTCTAGTGAAAAAAAAGCTATTGTAGATTTTTTTCCACTTTCTTGTAATTTTGAAGCAGCATTAAAAGCTATGTTTGTTGCAAGTGATGTTTTACCCATTGAGGGTCGACCTGCGATAATAATCAAATCAGATTGGTGCAACCCTCCAAGACGGTCATCTAAATCCCTTAAGCCAGTAGGAACTCCAACGATACCTTCTTCATTTTTATATGCAGCTGAAGCCATCTCAATAGTTTGTTTCATTGCATCATCAAATTTAATCAATGAAGAATTAAAAGAACCTTTTTCTGCTAAATCAAACAACAGTCTTTCAGAATTTTCTATTATGATTTGGCCATTAGTGTCTAAATCATTTAATTTAGCACTATCAATAGTTTGTTCAGAGATTTTAATTAATTCTCTTCTTACAAACATATCATAAATAATTTTAGAATATTCTATAGCTTGCCTTACAGATGTAGAAAATTTCGTAATTTTTACAAGGTATTCTGGAACATTGATATCATCTTTTTCATCTTCAAAATAATTTTTTAATGTAATTGGATTAGCAAGCATTCCTTTGTAAATTAGACTTTCTACAGCCTCAAAAATTTTTTGATGCATGGGATCATAAAAATTTAAACTTGAAATAATTGTATTAATTTCATCAAATATATCATTGCTTACAAGGATAGAGCCAATGACAGCTTGCTCGGCCTCAACATTATTTGGTAATTCTTTGAATTGGTTTTTTACAATACTTAAATTGTTTTCCATAACTTAAATTTATAGATTTAATTTCTAAATAAAATTCTTAAATATTCCTGGGGAAAAAAATGTATAATTATTGAATAGTATCAGCAGAAGACACATTAATTGTTATTTCTGCATCAACTTCAGAGTGTAAAGATATTTTTACTTTAAATTTTCCTAAAGATTTAATTTCTTCAACTGGTTGAATCATTGAAGGTTTAATTTCTATTTTATTTATTTCATAAATAAGTTTAGAAATTTCTGTTGGTTTAACTGAACCATATAACTCATTGTTTTCTGTGCTTAATTTTTTAACAAAATAATCTTTTCCATGAAGTTGTTCCAAAATTTCTAGGGCTGCTTTCTTTTTTTCATTATCTTTTTTAGACAGTTCAGATTTAATTTTTTCAACTTCTTTTATATTTTCTTTTGATGCGTACAGAGCTTTCTTGTTAGCTATCAAGAAATTTCTTGCGAACCCCCTCTTAACATCAATTACCTCACCAATTGATCCAATCCTTTTGACGTTTTCTAATAGTATTACTTTCATTTATATTAATGCTAAGTTTCTAGCTCTTTTTATTGATAGAGATAATTCTCTTTGTTTTTTTTGTGACACGTTAGTAATTCTTGATGGTAATATTTTACCATTTTCAGAAACATATTTTTTTAATAATTTTATATTTTTATAATCTACTTCTGGCGCACCTTTAGCTGAAAGAGGGCATGTTTTTTTAAATTTATATTTATTTGGTTGAAAAATACTTAATTTTGCAAAGTTACTTTGTTTACCTTTTTTATTTCCAGTTTGTTTTTTTGGCATTAGTTTTTAGCACTTTCTTTTTTTTCACTATCTTCTTTTTTTCCAAAATAATTAGTTTCTAAATCAAATTTTTTAACTTTAACTGTAAGGTATCTTAGTAGCTTCTTATCAATAGCTTCGCTTTTTTCTAATTCATCTATAACATTACCTTTACCTTTTATTTTAAAATGAATGTAGCTTCCTTTTCTATTTTTTTTGATTAAATATGACAAATTGATTAAACCCCAGTTTTCAGTCTTTACAACTTCACCATCATTTTTTTCTACAATTTTTGAATATTTCTCAGTTAATTGCTTTAATTCACTAGGTGAAGTGTCTTGCCTGGCAATAATGGTATGTTCGTATAAATTCATTATAGTTCTTTAATAAAAAGTGAGGATATACTATTATAAAAGTTCAATTACAATAGTTAAAAAGACAAAATATTTAGTTTTTTATATGTTTTCAGTAGTATTTCCAGGTCAAGGGTCTCAGTTAGTGGGGATGGGAAAAGAGTTTTACGATAAATATCAAACAGTAAAAAATCTTTTTAAAGAAGCAGATGAAACACTTAATTTTCCACTTACAAAGCTAATTTTTGAAGGCCCAAAAGATGAATTAGATTTAACTTCGAATACTCAACCAGCAATATTTCTCGTCAGCTACTCTATTTTCAACGTAATTAAAAATGAATTTGATATTAATTTAAGTGAAGCAAGGTATTTTGCAGGACATTCTTTAGGTGAATATTCTGCATTATCTTGTGCAGGATATTTAAATTTTACAGATACATTAAAAATCTTAAGGGTCAGGGGTGAAGCTATGCAGAATGCAGTTCCAAAAGGTCAGGGAGGTATGGTTGCTGTTTTAGGTTCAACTGTAGATGTTATTGAGGAATTACTTAAAAATAACAAAGAAAATTTTAAAGCACAAATAGCAAATGATAATTCTGAGGGTCAAATAGTATTAAGTGGAAAAATTGAGGATTTAGAAAAATTAATTATAACTCTAAAAGACAAACATATTAAAAATGTAAAACTACCAGTTAGTGCTCCATTTCATTGTTCGCTGATGAATAATGCTACAAAAACTATGACAGAGGAATTAAATAAATTAAATTTTAAAAACTCATCAAATAAATTAATATCTAATGTTACAGCTAAAGAAATTTTTGATGAGAAAAACTTAAAAGAATTATTGATAAAGCAAATAGAAAATAGGGTTAGATGGAGAGAAAGTATTTTAAATATGATTAAAAATGATGTAAATCATTTTATAGAAATAGGTCCAGGAAAAGTTTTATCTGGCTTAATAAAAAGAATTAATAGAGAAGTAAAAATTGATACAATTAATAATCAAACCGATATTGAAAATTTAAGTATATGATAGATTTAAAAAATAAAAATATTATCGTAACAGGCGCATCAGGAGGAATTGGAAATTCAATAATTGAAAAACTTAGTGATATTGGTGCAAACATATTAGCATCAGGAACTAAAATTGAAAAATTAGAGGCTTTAAAAAAAAAATTTGAAAATGTAAAAATATTAAAGTTTGATATATCTCAAAGTCAAAAAATTGATGAGTTTATAGAAAATGCAACTAAAGAATTAGGTGGAAGTTTAGACTGCTTAATAAATAATGCTGGTATAACTCAAGACAATTTAGCTATTAGAATGAATTATGAGGAATGGAAAAAAGTAATAGACATTAACTTAACATCAGTTTTTTTAACGAGTAAATTTGCAATCAAGAAAATGTTAAAAAATAAATCTGGTAAAATTGTAAATATTACATCAGTTGTTGGTCATACAGGAAATATTGGACAAGCTAATTATACAGCTTCAAAAGCAGGAGTAGTTGCGATGTCAAAAAGCTTGGCAATTGAATATGCAAAAAAAAATATCAATATCAATTGCATCTCTCCTGGTTTTATTAAAACAGCTATGACAGATAAATTAGATGAAAATTTCAAAGAAGCTATTATCTCAAAAATTCCATCTGCGCGTTTAGGTGAGCCAAATGACATAGCAAATGCTGTAGTTTTTTTATGCTCTAATCAATCAAACTATATTAATGGAGAAACTTTGCACGTAAATGGTGGAATGTATATGGCTTGACAAAAAAAGTTTTTGAACTATTAAGATTTTATAACAAAAAGGATCAATATGTCAGAAGACGTTTCAAGCAAAGTAAAAAAAATTGTAGCTGATCACCTAGGTATTGATGAAGCGAAAGTAACTGAGGAATCAAGTTTTATAGACGATTTAGGAGCCGATAGTTTGGATACTGTGGAATTGGTGATGGCTTTTGAAGAAGAGTTTGGATCTGAAATTTCAGATAGTGAAGCAGAGAAAATTTTAACTGTGGGAGATGCAGTTAAATTCATCGAAGGAAAAGCAAACTAATAAAATAATGCCCTCGAAAAATGATGGGGTAATGATAATTTTATCTTCTCCATCAGGAGCAGGTAAAACCACTTTGGTTAAGGAATTATCTAAATTAGAAAATTATGAAATTTCTATTTCACACACCACAAGAAAACCCAGATCATATGAACATAATGATGAACATTATTTTTTTGTTAATGATAATGATTTTCAAAGACTAATTAATAATGGAGAGTTTTTAGAATATGCAAAAGTTTTTAATAACTTTTATGGCACTACCAGGACTCCAGTAATAGATAAACTCAATAAAGGTAAACATGTACTGTTTGATATTGATTGGCAGGGAGCAGATCAAATTAAAAATAAAAAATTAGATTATAAATTAATCACTTTTTTTATTTTACCTCCAACCAAAGAAGTTTTATTTGAGAGATTATCAAAGAGACATGTGAGTGAAAAATTTATTGCTGAAGAGAGGATTAAGCAGTTTGAAAGAGATGTGCTTCATTGGATAAATTATGATTACGTGGTTATAAATGATAATTTAGAAAGCTGTTATTCAAGAATTAAAAATTTAATTGAAGCAGAAATAAACAATGGTTCAAAAGATTATGACGAGAAATATATTAGGAAACATGTTGAAAAGTTAACTATTTAGTTTTTCATACTCGTTAGTTAATTTGTAATAAGTTTCAAAATCTAAATTTTGAGGTCTCAAATTTAAATCAATTTTTAATTTTTTTGATATATTTAAATTTCCATTAAAAATTTTATTATAAGGTTTTTTTAACATTTTTCTTCGTTGATTAAAAAAAGTTCTTGTTATATTTTCTAGATTTTTTGGATCTATTTCATAGAAATTATTTTTAGGGGTAAAAATTAATAGTGTACTGTCAATTTTAGGCTTAGGTAAAAAAGATCCCGGCTTAATATCACAAATTTTTTTTATTTTTAGCTTCCAATTACTTAAAATAGATAGCCGTCCATAATTAGATGAATTAGTTTTTGAAATTATTCTATCAGCCACCTCTTTTTGAAACATTAATATTAAATGATCAAACCAAAAATTCTGTTTCAAAGATATAATCCATTTGCTTAGTATCTCTGTTGAAATGTTGTATGGAAGATTGCCAAAAACTATTAATTTTTCCTGAGATAATAAACTTTCATTAACTTCAAGAATATCTTTGTTAATTAAAATTATTTTGTTTTTAAAAATATTTTTAAGATGTTCTGCTAAATTATTATCTTTTTCAATTACAATGACTTTTTTTGGTTTTTGTTTTAAAATATATGAGGTTAGATTTCCTGTGCCAGGTCCAACTTCTAAAATGGTTCTATTTTTTATATCTGTATAGCGAACAATTTTCTCCAAGATATTTTTATCAATTAAAAAATTTTGTCCTAAACTTTTTTTTGCTTTAATCAATGTTTATCTAAAAATTTTAAAGCTTTAATTAAACTTAGTGGATTTGATAAGTTTTTTCCCATCATTTTTTCATTAGGACCATGATCAGGAGATATTCTTAAAAAAGGCAAACCTAGAGTAATATTTATAGCGTCATACTCAAAAAGCGTTTTAATAGGTGTCAGTACTTGATCGTGATACATGCCTATGATTACATCATAATTTTTACGATTATTTTTCAAAAAGATAGTATCCGCAGGGAGAGGACCATTGATCTTATAACCAATTTTTCTCATTTTTAAAACTATAGGCTTAATTATTTTTTCGTCCTCGTTATATTTCAGGACACTTTCGCAATGAGGATTAAGGCCCAATATTCCTATTCTAGGAACTTTATTAAAATTTTTCCAAAAAAATCTTTGAATCAAAACAATTTTATTTTGTATATTTTTTTTATTAATTTTTTTTGAAACTAATTTTAGTGGTAAATGAGTAGTAACAGGACAAACAGACAATTTTTTATTAAATATTAACATACAAGTATTTTTTTCTTTAAAATGTTTAGATATATATTCTGTTATTCCTAAATACTTTTTATTTAAAAAATATTTTTTAGAAATTGGTCCATTTATAAATCTAAAGACTTTTTCTTTTTTAATTATTTTGAATGCCATTTTAAAAGAATCTTGGATAAATTTTTTTGATTTATTAGATATTTTATCAAAAGCTTTTTGCTGGTTAAAATCTATATTTATTAAATTAATTGATTTGTTATCTAGTTGGTAATTTTGTAAATTTTTATGATCTAATAATCTTATTTTTTTATTAAAATTTAACTTTTCTAACTGTTTTATTAATAATTTTTTTGAAGAAATTACGATAATAGGTTTTTTTATTTTAATTTTATTTATTGATTTTATTAAAATTTCAGAAAAGATACTATTTGGCTCTCCTGTAAAAATGAGTATTGGTTTAAATTTCATTAAATTGGATGTTTTTTTTCAATTTATTTATATAGATATTTGAAAATCTATTTAATTGATCATTAGTTTTTTTCTCAACTATATTTATTATTTCTTTTTCTACATCTACATTTTTATCAGTTTCTTTAATGTTTTCTATATTCAGGATCAAAAACCCTCCTGGTATTACTATAGGCTTGGTAAATTTACCAACTGAAGTAATTTTTATTTCATTTTTAATTTTACTATTTAATATTTCTTCTTTGATCCAACCTAGTTTCCCCCCATTGCTGGCTGTATCTGAAATACTATAGTTTAACGCAGCTTCTGAAAAATTTTTTTCATTAATAATTTTCTTAATTAATTTTATTTTTTCTTTTAAATTTTCATCATTATCAACAGTAAATACAATTTCAGACAACAAATATTCTTTTTGTTTTTTTTTATTTTTTATATCTTTTTCAATTTCATCTTTGTTTATTTTAACATTCTTAGAAAATTTTTTATAAATAAGTTGGTTCCAATATGTATTTATACTTATTTTTTCTCTTACAAATTCTGTATTCAAGTTTTCTTTTTTAAAAAAACTTTCAAAGGTTTTAATATTATTTACATTTATATTTTTAAAATAATTTTTAATAATTTTTTCAAAAATATCATCTTCTAAATTTATATTATTTTCAAATTTCGAAATCTCAATCAACTTTATTTTTTGTTTTATTAACGAGTTTTTGGCTATTTCTATTTTCTTATTTTTTTCTATATTTTTAAATTCACTGTTCATAATTGATAGAAATTTGATTTCATTTAAAATATCCACTGTTGTAATGATTTCATTATTTAGTTTTAATAATATTTTATTTTCTTTACTAAATGCATGATTTGAAAAAAACATTAAACAAAATAAAAGTAAGTAAATAATTCTACTAGATCTCATTTTTTTAATAATTTGTTTAATTGACCAAATCTTCTGCATTATGTTCATAAGTTGTCAATGGAAATAAGGTTATTGTGAATAATAAATTTTCATTGGGTTTTATGTCTCTATCTGAATAATATGATTTTTTATATTTTACTCCTGCTGTCAAACAATCAATCTTATATTCATAAACTAGATCATAATATTCGGTAAGATTAATCTTTCTATTTCTTCTTGTTTTAAAAGTTAAATTATTATTTTCATCAAAATTATATGAAATTGAACTCTGCAAAACATTTGAGTCACCCCTCTTTCCATTTTCCTCTAAAAAACTAAATGATGTCTCAAAATTATTAAATAAAAAAGTTGTGTCTATTTGGTTGTATTCAAATGTATTTAAATCATTATCCAACGAAAATTTATATCCCAATTTTAAATTGTCATATAGATGATTAGTTATTGAACCAAATATATTAGAGGTTTTTTGATGTAATGTACTTGTATTAGGTATGAATTCTTCTGCTTTATCTCTGAAAACTGTAGCTAAATTTATTTCAAAAAATTTATTTACTTCTTCCATATCTTCTTGCATGTCATTTTCTACATTTTCTTTTTCTTTTTCTTTTTTAAAATTTAACCCTAAAGTTAACGATCTACCTGCCTCACTAGTACTCCCTATACCCAGTCTATTAGCAGAGAATACATTCCCCACATCAATAGTCCTCGATAATGTTGATTTATCCTTCATTCCTGTCGGATTAACTCTAAAAGAAACTTTGGGTGTTAAGTAATTTATATAGTTATTTTGTTTTTTAATTAATGGCAAACTACTATTAACTTCAAACAAGCCTACAAAATCAATTTCAGGACTTGATTTAGTATTAGATTTTTTTCCAACTGAATTATGATTTTTAAAATATAAATTATAGTTACTTTTTATACCAAAATTACTAATATTACTGTTTGTGTAATTTAAATTATTTGTAACATTTGATGTTAAATCATTCGTATTACTAAGATTATTACTTCCTGATGAACCAAGACTAATTGATCCATCAAAAAATTTGTCTTCCAGAACAGTATCAAAACTATAATGAGGAAGTATATATTGGTATCTATCACTATTTTTTGTTACTCTTAAATTTTCATAAATATTAAATCCGGAAGAAAAACTATAATCTTCATTACTCAATGATAATTTTACTTGATTATTCATTGAAGACGCATTTCCAAATTTAGATGCAGCATTAGACATATAGGGTCCAAAAACTCCTAAATATGTATCATTTGAAACTTGTTCGACTCCAAAAAACAATTTACTAGTAATAAAGTCATTTAATTTTAAATCTAAATCATAATTTGCTAGGAAATGAGATCTGTTATCGTTTTTATACCCATTCACAAATCCAAAATCTGCAACAAAACTTGAGTTTTCATTAACTTGTCTATATTCATTTTGAATAGAAGTTATTTTATTATCAAACCATGTCGGAGTAATTGTGTAATCTTTGCTATCTGAAATGACTCTAAAATAAGGCTGAGTTATCGATGTTCCAAGTACATCTGAATTATTGTTTTGAGGCCATAAAAATCCACTCTGTCTGTCTACAGTTGGATCAGGATGAAAAAATTTTGGAAAATAAAATACGGGTACATCATAGACATTCAAAATTGCATGTTTGTATTCAATTTGCTTTTTTACTCTATCATGCTTTATTTCTGGTGCTTTAATTGACCATGGAGGACAACCATCTCTTTTTTGACAAAGAGTAAAAACACCTTTTTTTATAACTGTGCTATCATTAAAACCTTTTGATGATGTCCCATAAATTCTTGGATCATTTCTTTCATCGTTAAAAATTTCTTTATGCACATCTACTTTTGTATCTTTAGCAGTAAAAGTTTTATTTTTTAGATTAAAAATTCCATCTGTGAAAAAATATTTATCAGATTTTGGGAGGTTGTAATTAGTGATAGTTAATATGTTTTTGCCTTTTAAAAGGCTGTTATTTACAAAAAAAATGAATTCATCTAAATAATATATTTGGTTGTTGCCATCTATTATAGTCGATTTATCTTTTGAAATTAATTTTCTAGGATTAAGTAAGTATGTTACATTTTCAGACTTAATATTGTATTCAGCTTCAATATTTGCTTCAGTATATCCCTCGGTTAAAATCTTTCCATCATTTTCAAAATAAATTAATTTTTCGGTTTCAATAATATAATCTTTTGTTAAGTCTTCAACTTTTACATTACCTTCTGCGTCTACAATGTTTGTAATTTTGTTATAAGTAAGTTTATCTGATGTTATAGTTCTATTTTTATCATCGATACCTTTCGAGTTTCCTTCTGTAATAACTATTTCTTCATTTTTCTTATATGTTGCGGTATCAGAAAATAACACATAGTTATTAATTGTATCTTCAACTTTTACATTACCTTCTGCGTCTACAATGTTTGTAATTTTGTTATAAGTAAGTTTATCTGATGTTATAGTTCTATTTTTATCATCGATACCTTTCGAGTTTCCTTCTGTAATAACTATTTCTTCATTTTTCTTATATGTTGCGGTATCAGAAAATAACACATAGTTATTAATTGTATCTTCAACTTTTACATTACCTTCTGCGTCTACAATGTTTGTAATTTTGTTGTATATAAATGTATTAGCCTCAATTATTATACCATCATCGGTTGTAATAGTTCCACGTTTAAGCCCTTTATATAAATTACCTTTATTAAAGATTTCTATTTCTGTTACATCAAAATTAAATTGTTCAGAATAAACTGAATTTAAGCTAATAAAATTTATTATTAAAATTAAAATAAATTTATAGAAATTATTATTTTTCATTAATTTTATTTAACATTATCAAATTAATAAAACTAAGTATAACTAATGGAATAAATATTGCATAATGCTCTCCTAATTTTTCAGTACTACCCAAGACGTAAAAAAAATTATTAAAGTAGTATATTAGTACTGAAAAAAACAATCCTAAAGCAATTTGAAAAGTTGTATTAGATAAATGTTTAATTCTTAACATTAATATTGAAGAAAAAAGACTCATTAAAACTAAAAAAACAGGCAATGAAACTAATTTCAAAAGTTGAAGATCCACATCAGTAATTGAATAATTAAGTTTTTTATAATTTTGTCTTAATTCAAATAATTCAAAAAGGTTAAGCGAACTAAGATTTGAATACAAAGAGTTAATTTTTTTGAGATCAAAATTAGTGTCTATTCTTAAAGTTTTGAAATTTTCATAATTATTTCCTTCATAAACTTTTGCATCAAAAATCAACCATTTCTTTGAGCTAACATCAATTTTATCACTTTTAATATTTCTAATTACGTTATAATTTTTATCAAATTCTGTAATAAAATTCCCAATTAGGTTATTTTCTCTAATTATAGATGAATTAATTACTAATGTATTTTCGTTAATTTTGTCTCTAATCCATAAACCATTTTGAGTTACGACTGCAAGATATTTTCCGTCGTTTGTAAAAGGTGATTTTAACTCAAGATATAAGTTTTTAAAATTAGATGAAAAATAGTAAAATACTGTAATTATTAAAATTCCTGATATAAATGATAGTATCATTAAAATTCTAATTATTTTTGAATTTTTAAGACCTGAATATTTTAAAGTAACCAATTCACTGTTTTCAAAAAGCTTTATAAAAAAAACTTGCACTGCAATTAAAAATATAAATGGAGACATATCAAAAATCATAGTCGGTGAATTAAGTAAAGCTAAAAAGATGGTAAAATGGGTTTTTATTTCAATTTTTTGAAAAAAATCTAATTCTCCTAAATAATTTAATATGAAAACTAAACTAATCATTACACCCAAAACATATAATAAACTTTTAAAATAAATACTTGTAAGAAATTTAATGTAGGTTTTCATTAGCGTTTAAAGTTAAGTTTAAATAAAAATAGAAAGTATAAAATTAAAAAAATAAATAATGGAGCAATAAAAATAAATAAATTATCAAGTAGTTCTTGAGACACAAATCTAATTATCCCCTCTGAAAAAATTATAATTATAATTCCCAGTATAAAAGTGATTATTTTTAATTTAGTATAATTTATTTTTTCTTTTGAAGACAGGACTAGTAAATAAGGTACCAACATTAAAATGGGTATATAAAAGGGTATCAAAAGTCTTTTATAAATTTCCTTTAACATATTGATTTTGTTGTTGTTGGTACAATTTGTAATTTCATTAATTTCTTTTGAAAATAATTTTAATTTCAACTTATAGAGTGAAACTATACAAGAGATAACCTCTGAGGTTTTCATCTCCTGATTTTTTTGTTGTGTTATCGTATTTGCTTTAAGATTTTTTAATAAAAAATCTGATTTAGAAAATTTAAAATTTGTTATCTTATTTTCCCTGTTTCTTATCGTCTCCCCATCATATAAAACTAAAATTGGAAGACCCATATTCTCTTCAAATTTACCCTTATTTGCATATGTGATTTCAAATCCAGCATTTAAATCTTTTTTAATATACAAATTATAAAGATTTCCGTTGTTATCTTTATTTTCTGCATAAATAGTAACACCATCAATTGTATCGTTAAATCTTTTCGGTTTAATAAAATTACCTAAAAAATTTACATTTGAATTCCTTAAAAATGATCTTGCTTTATCTTGACTCTTTGGAACAATTAAACTTGTTAATGATACTTGAATTAATAATAAAAATATTGAAACAAATAAAATAAAATTAATAAATTTAATTTTATTCTCTCCAAAGTTCCAAAAGATTATAAGTTCGTTATTTAACTCGTATTTAGATAAAATATAAAAAACGCTAAAAAATAATACAAAAGGAAAAAGTCTGCTTATTATCTTTGGAAAATTAAGTAGTGAATAATTTATATAGACTGTATATTCCCTTCCATCTTCTATCATAATATCAAGAAAGTTTACTGCCTGAAAAACCCAAATAATCAAACCAGAACTAAAAAGAGCAATGAAAAAAAAACTCATATAGTCTTTTAGTAATTTTCTATAAATTAATTTTTTCATTGAAATATTGTATTTTTATTCATATATACCACTCATCTCAAACATATAGAATTTAAATTTATGAATGTTCAAATAAATTATAAAAATATTAAACATACAAAAAATTCGACAAATCATGTCTTATTTACCGATGAAAATTTTAAGATTAATGGACTAAAAAAATATCTTTTGGACAAAGAATTTACTACTGTTTCAGATTTATTAAAATCAAAAGATCTTAAGAAAAAAATTATATGTTTAGATATTAACTCAAAAAAAACAATTGTTTTAATATCATTTAAAAAAGAAATACAAAACTCTGAAATTGAAAGTTTAGGCGCAAAATTTTTTAATACTTTAAAGGATTTAAAAATAAAATACTGCATCATAAACTCTGATACAGCGCCTAAAAAATTAAATAATTCTGTAGGTCATTTTTTGCATGGTTTAAAATTAAAATCTTATTCTTTTGAAAAATACAAAACGAAAAAAAATAAAGAAATTATTAACATAAATGTAACTGGAAAAAAAATACCATCATTAAAAGAGCAAATAAACTTCAGATCAATTGAGGAAGGCACTTTTTATACAAGAGATCTGGTGTCTGAACCTGGAAATATTTTACATCCAGATGAGTATGCTAAAAGATTGAGCTATTTAAAAAAAGACGGTCTGAAAGTAAACGTTTACGATGAAAAAAAATTAAAAAAATTAGGAATGAATTCTTTGCTTGGAGTTGGACAGGGAAGTGTAAGAGGTTCCTATCTAGTTACATTAGAATGGAACGGCTTAAAAACAAAATCTAAACCTTTAGCATTTGTTGGTAAAGGAGTTTGTTTTGATACTGGAGGAATATCATTAAAGCCTGCTAAATTTATGGAAGATATGACTTATGACATGGCTGGTTCAGCTGTAGTAGTAGGATTAATGAAATGCTTAGCTAAAAGAAAAGCAAAAATAAATGCCGTTGGTGTAGTCGGTTTAGTAGAAAATATGCCTGGAGGAAACGCACAACGACCAGGGGATATTGTTAAATCATATAGTGGAAAAACTATTGAAATTTTAAATACTGATGCAGAGGGAAGATTAGTTTTAGCTGATGCATTAACTTACACAGAAGAAAAATATAAACCAAAATTTATTGTTGATCTAGCGACCCTAACTGGAGCTATTATAGTTTCTTTAGGGTCAGAGTATGCAGGATTATTTTCAAATGATGATAAATTATCGAAGCAACTTATAGATACAGGTGAAAAAGTTGAAGAAAAAGTATGGCGAATGCCTTTAAATAAAAATTTTGATAAATTAATTGACTCTAAAAATGCAGATATGCAAAATATTAATTATGTTGGCGGTGCAGGATCTACAACTGCAGCACAATTTTTACAAAGATTTATATTAAATAAAACACCTTGGGCACATTTAGATATAGCTGGAATGGCATTCTCAAAATATGGAGGAGCTTTAAATTCAGGTGGAGCCACTGGTTATGGAGTAAGATTATTAAATAAACTAATAGAGGACAATTATGAGTAATGCCGAGCAAACTTTATCTATTATAAAACCTGATGCAGTTGAGCGTAATCTTGAAAACGAAATAAAAGAAATGTTTAAAAATAATGGTTTCTCAATTTTAAAAGAAAAAAAAATTCGGATAGAAAAATCTGAAGCAGAAAAATTTTATAAAGTGCATGAAACAAAGCCATTTTATAATGATTTATGTGAATATCTTTCATCTGGGCCAATTATTGTAATGATACTAGAAAAAGAAAATGCAGTTTTAGGTAACAGAGAACTAATGGGTGCAACTAATCCAGAAGAAGCCACAGAGGGAACTATCAGAAAGAAATATGGTATCTCAATAGATAAAAATTCTGTTCATGGATCTGATAGTGTTGAAAATGCTAAAATTGAGATAGATTTTTTCTTTAAAGACTAAATATCTTTAATAATGCTTTAGGATAAAGTTTGTGCTCTTGTTTTAAAATTTTTTTAGCAAGACTTTTAGGTGTATCCTTTTTATCAATCTTAACTTGTGTTTGAAGAATAATTTTTCCTGAATCTAATTTTGAAGTAACATAATGAACTGTACATCCAGAGTATTTCTCTTTTTTATCTAAAGCTCTCTGATGTGTATTCAACCCTTTATATTTAGGAAGTAAAGAAGGATGGATATTTAATATTTTCCCTTTAAAGTTATTAATAAAAGATTTTGATAAAATTTTCATAAATCCTGCAAGGCATATAATTTGAATTTTGTTTTTTTTTAATTCTAAAAGTATTTTTTTTTCTGCTAATTTTTTTTTTTTGAAGTTATAAATTTTTTTTTTAATTTTATAAGTGTTTGCAAAATCTAAACCTTTTGCTTTTGAATTATTAGTTACTATGAGAGATATAGAAATAGGTGATTTTTTTGTTTTTGAAAATCTAATTAAAGATTTTAAATTACTTCCTGTACCAGAAATAAATACTGCTGCTTTAAATTTACTCAAACCAGTTGATAGAACCATTTAATTTTACTTTTTTTTTCCCCTTCTTAATTTTTCCAATTACATATGGCTTGAAATCATTAGAAAAGTACTTTAAAACTTTTTTAAAATTTTTCTCTTTTATTATTAAACAAAAACCAACTCCGCAATTAAATGTTTTTAGCATTTCTTTATCTGAAATTCCCATTTTTTTTAACCATTTAAATATTTTTTTAGTTTTAATTTTATTTAAATTAATTTCAGCCAAATGATCTTTTGGTAATATTCTTTTAATGTTGTCAGATAGCCCGCCACCAGTAATATTTGCACATCCATTAATTAGGTTTTTGTTAATTAAATTAATTATTTCTTTAACATATATCTTTGTAGGACTTAGAAGTTCAGATTTTAAAAATTTATCTTTTTTTATGTCAATTTTTTTTTGATTAAGTAAATATCTTACAAGAGAATAGCCATTAGAGTGCAGTCCACTTGATGGTACAGCCAGAATAAGATTATTTTTTTTTATTTTTTCTTTAGTTAATATTTTATTTCTATCTACTACTCCTACAGCAAAACCTGCTATATCAAATTTACCTCTTTCATAAGTTCCAGGCATCTCAGCTGTTTCTCCACCAACTAGATTACATCCTGAAAGGTTACAACCATCCACAATTCCTTTGATGATTTGTTTAAGTTTAGATAAATTAATTTTATTAATTGAAATATAATCTAAAAAAAGTAAAGGTTTTGCCCCTTGAACAATTAAATCATTCACGCTCATTGCAACCAGATCAATACCAATTGTGTCAAATTTGTTTAAAATATTTGCTATCTCGATTTTGGTCCCAACGCCATCTGTGCAAGCGACTATTTGTGGGCGTTTTATATTATTTGGGATACTATTTATTGAACCAAATGCTCCAATGTTAGAAAACTTTTTTTTGCCTTTTTTATTTGATGAAATTTTAGAAATGAAACTTATAAAACTGTCAGCCGCATTTATATCAACCCCACTTTTTTTATAGGTAAATTTTTTGTTATTCATTAAAATAAAATATGAAAATATTTCTTAAATTTTATAAATTAGGGAACTTATATAGTTATTTTTTAGTTCTTGCTTTATTAAATATTTTTTTTTCCACAGCTAGTGCAAATAGTAAAATATTTACAATAGATGATGTTGAAATATCTACACCTTTTGAGATTAATTTTGACAAAAATCAAATAATTGAAGAGGGATTTGTTCAGGCATTTAATCAATTAATATTATCAATAATAAAAAGTAAAGATTACATAAAATTAGAGAAGATTTCATTAAGTCAAATAAAAGGAACTATCGAAACATTTTCAATTAAGGAGGAAAAATTTATCAATGAAATTTATCATGTTAGGATGAATGTTTCTTTTAGTAAAAAAAGTATTTTTGATATGTTAGAAAGTCAAAATATTTTTCCTTCTTTACCTATTAAAAAAAACATAGTTTTTATTCCAATCATTATTGACGATGATAAAAGAGAAACACAAATTTTTAATGAAAATATTATTCATAAAAATTGGAATCAAAACGCTAAAAATTTTCATTTATTAAATTATATTTTACCCACAGCAGAT
>CACJBA010000002.1 GCA_902591535.1 uncultured Pelagibacteraceae bacterium
GAATATTAAAAATATAACAAGAATATTATTGTCATTAGTTCTAGTATTTGGATTCTCTTCAGCATGGGCTCAAACTATCAAATGGTCGATGCAGGGGGACAGTTTAACACTAGATCCACATGCACAAAATGAAGGTCCAACTACTCAAGTCTCTAGACAAGTTTATGAAGCACTTGTCGAAAGAGGTTTGGATATGAAAATAGGACCTGCTTTAGCAACAAAATGGAAAACAACAGATCCAAACACTTGGATATTTACTCTTAGAGAAGACGCTAGATTTTCTGATGGTTCTGGAATGACATCTGCGGATGTTGTTTTTAGTATCTTAAGAGCTAAACAGAGAACATCAGACTTTAAAGAATATATTTCTACAGTATCTAATGTAGAAGCAGTGGGAGATTATGCTGTTAGAATAACAACTAGTAAACCAAATCCTATTCTTTTAAACCAATTGTCTAACATTTTTATAATGTCTAAAGCTTGGTCAGAGAAAAATTTTGTAATGTCTCCTCAAAATTGGGATGCTGGACAAGAAACATTTTCAGCAACAAATGCTCTAGGAACAGGTCCGTTTAGAATTACTAAAAGAGAGCCTAATACTAGAACTGTGTTTAAAAAAAATAAATATTGGTGGGGAGAAATGAAAGATAAAGGTTTATCTTCAATTGAATTACTCCCAATTAAAAATGCTGCAACAAGAGTGGCAGCTTTGTTATCTGGAGAAATTGATGTAGTTACAGATGCGCCAGTACAAGATCTAAAGAGAATAGATTTTTCATCAGGTCATAAAGTTGAAAGCACAGCCCAAATGAGAACAATTTTCTTAGGAATGGATCAAGCTGCTGATAAATTGAGAACCGGAAACACAGGTGATAACCCTTTTAAGAAAAAAGAGGTTAGACAAGCACTTTATCAAGCTATCGATATAGAAGCTATTAAGAAGAAAGTTATGAGAGGTTTAAGTGAACCTGCTGGTATCATAACTTTTCCTGGTGTAAATGGTTATACAGCAGAACTTGATAAAAGATTGCCTTACGATGTTGATGCTGCAAAAAAACTTTTAGCTGATGCAGGATATCCTAATGGTTTCAATGTAGAGTTAAGATGTCCTAATGACAGATATGTTAACGATGAAGCGATTTGTACAGCTGTCGTTGGAATGCTAGGTAAAATCGGTGTTAATGTTAACTTGTTTGCTCAGACAAAAAGTAAACACTTTAAGGAGCTTAAAGACAATCAGGGTGATTTCTATATGCTAGGATGGGGTGTTCCAACTTTAGACAGTCACTATGTTTTTCATTATTTATATGAAACAGGTGCTAGCTGGAATAAAGTTAATTTCAGTAATGCTGATGTAGACGCTGCTATCAGAGTGATGGAAGGTGAAGTAGACTTAGAAAAAAGAAATGCAGCAATTGCAAAAGCTTGGAAAATTGTAAGAGACGATATTGCTTATCTTCCTTTACACCACCAAGTAATTTCTTGGGCATCAAAAAGCAATGTTAGTGTACCTATAAGACCTAACAATGAACCATTATTTAAAACTGCAGTTTACGGTTCTAAATAAATAAAAATTATTACAAGCCCTTTATAATGATAAAGGGCTTGTAAATATTAAATCCTCTTAAATTGATAAAATATTTTTTTAAACGACTGTTTCAATCAGCTTTGGTAATGCTTGTAGTTGCCTTTGTGTCATTCTCTTTATTTAATTTTGTTGGAGATCCAATTAATAATATGGTTGGAGAAGAAACTTCCGATGAAGAAAGAGCTGAATTAAGGGAAACACTGGGATTAATGGACCCAATTCACATTCAGTTTTCCAGATTTGTTGTAAATGCATCTAAAGGTGAATTTGGCATCTCTTATCAATTAAGAAGACCAGTATCTGAGTTGATAATAGAAAGGTTGCCTGCCACTATTGAATTAGTCGTCATTTCTGCATTAATCGCTCTAATTAGTGGAACTTTATTAGGAGTTTATACGGGTATAAACAGAAAAGGTTTTTTAAGTGATTTTGTTCTAGCTGTTTCATTGTTAGGAGTTTCACTCCCCACATTTGTTATTGGTATATTATTCATTTATTTGTTTGCAGTAATTTTGGGAATACTACCCTCATTTGGTAGGGGAGAGGTTGTAGATATAGGTTTTTGGACAACAGGTTTTTTAACTACATCTGGACTTAAAGCAATTATTCTTCCTTCAGTCACATTAAGCCTTTTTCAAATGACTTATATCATAAGACTTGTGCGGGCAGAGATGATGGAAATATTACAAACTGATTATATTAAGTTTGCACGTGCTCGTGGTATCAGTGAAAATAATATCAAATACAAGCACGCATTAAAAAATGGATTAATACCAGTAATCACTATTGCAGGAATAAATATAGGAACACTTATTGCATTTTCCATTATAACAGAAACTGTTTTTCAATGGCCAGGGATGGGTTTTTTATTTATTCAAGCTGTTCAATTTGTGGATATTCCAATTATGTCAGCCTATTTAGTTTTTATTGCTTTTGTTTTTGTGATGATAAATTTTATTGTTGATATTCTTTATTATTTTATTGATCCAAGAATTAGAGTGAAAGGAGATACTGCCAGTGGATAAAAGCTTGACCAGGTGGGAAAGAATTAAGGATAGTGATGTCTATCATAGTTTTATTAAATCTCCTACAGCAATAATTTCCTCAACAATATTATTTGTTATTTTTTTCTGTTCTTTTTTTATTGAATTTTTAACACCCTACACTCCTTTTGATCCATCCTCTTTGTCTTTAATGGATGCATTTACTCCTCCATCTTGGACAGAAGATGGTTTGTCAAAATTTATTTTAGGTACAGATGGTCAAGGAAGAGATATGTTATCAACAATTTTATATGGTTGTAGAATTTCACTTATCGTTGGTTTCTCTGCAATAATTTTTAGTTTAATTCTTGGGGTTGGTCTGGGATTAACAGCAGGTTTTTTTGGAGGCAAATACGAAATGATAGTAATGAGATTAACAGATGTTCAGTTAACTGTACCTAGTATTTTAATGGCACTTTTAGTTGACGGTATTGCAAGAGGACTAATTTCAAGAGAGATGCATGATGAAATGGCAATATATGTTTTGATATTTGCTATTGGTATTTCTGAGTGGCCTCAATTTGCTAGAGTATCTAGAGCAGCTACTTTGGTAGAAAAAAATAAAGACTATGTTTCAGCATCAACAATAATTGGTTTATCAAATATAGTTATAATGTTTAAACATATCCTTCCGAATATTTTAAGACCAGTTTTAGTAATAGGTACTATTGGTTTGGCACTTGCTATTTTAGCAGAAGCAACTTTAAGTTTCCTAGGAGTTGGTGTACCCCCAACAACTCCTTCATTGGGAACTCTAATCAGACTTGGTAATGATTTTTTATTTTCAGGAGAATGGTGGATAACTTTTTTTCCAGCAATTTTCTTAGTGATTTTAGCTTTTTCAATTAATTTATTAGGAGATTGGATGCGAGATACTTTAAATCCAAAATTAAAAAAATGACCTTTTTAAAAATAAATAATCTTAGCGTCGATTATCGAATGAGAAAAGAAACAGTTTATGCTGCTAAGAATATTAATATTGAGGTAAATAAAGGAGAAATTCTTGGTTTAGTGGGCGAGTCAGGGTCTGGAAAAAGTACAGTAGGTAACGCGATTATAAATTTAATTGATGAACCAGGGAAAGTGTCAAGCGGTTCAGTTATTTTAGGTGATTTAAATATTCATGAAAATTCAGAGAGAATAGTCAAATATAGAGGAAATAAAATTGGATTAATATTTCAAGATCCTCAAACTTCACTCAATCCAATCCTCACAGTTGGAGAACAATTAATTGAAACAATTCAAACACATCTAAAATTAACTAAAGATGAGGCAAAAATAAAATCAATCAGTTTACTAAAAGAAGTTGGAATAAAGGATGCTGAAAAAAGATTTTATAATTATCCTCATCAATTCTCAGGTGGAATGAGACAAAGAGTAGTTATTTCTTTAGCATTATGTTGTGAGCCTGAATTATTAATTGCAGATGAACCAACCACAGCATTAGATGTGTCAATTCAATCACAGATTTTAGAATTAATTAAAAAATTAACAAAAGAGAGAAATCTTGCTGTAATTCTAATTACGCATGATATGGGTGTTATAGCAGAAACAGCAACTCGAGTTGCAGTTATGAAAAGTGGCAATCTAGTTGAAATTGGTGAAACAAAAAAAATATTAACCAACCCACAAGAAAATTATACAAAAAGTTTAGTAAGTTCTGTTCCACCAACAAATAAAAAAATTTCAAGATTTATTATTGTAGAAAAAGAAAATAAAAATAACAAAGAAAATAATATTAAAATATTAAAACGATGGACAAAAAAAGAAATTATAAATCAAGATTTGGTACAAGTAAAAAATCTTAGTAAAAGTTTTGAAGATAATTTTTTTACAGAAAATTCTAAAAATTCTGTAATGGCCGTAAATGATGTTTCTTTTGAGATAAAAGAAGGAGAATCTTTTGGCTTAGTAGGTGAAAGTGGAAGTGGAAAATCTACGATTGCTAAAATGATTGTTAATCTATTCAAACCAACCTCTGGAGATATTTTTTTTGATAAAGTTTGTATTACAAAAATAAAACAAAAATCAGAATTAATGAAATTTAGAAAACAAATTCAGATGATATTTCAAGATCCTTACTCTTCATTAAATGGTAGATTGAAAGTTAAGGATATTGTCTCAGAGCCAATTAAATTGCATAATCCAACTATATCAAACACTGATTTAAATAATTATATTCATGATTTATTAGAGTCTGTTGAACTAACACAAAGATCTGCAGATAGATATCCTCATGAATTTTCTGGAGGACAAAGACAAAGAATTTCAATCGCTAGAGCTCTCGCAACACAACCGAGGCTGCTAGTCTGTGATGAACCAACCTCAGCTTTAGATGTTAGTATTCAGGCTCAGATATTAAATTTGTTAAAAGATCTTCAAGAACAGCTCAACTTAACAATCTTATTTATTAGTCATGATCTTCCAGTTGTTAGACAAATGTGTGATAGAATTGGAGTGTTAAAAAATGGGAAATTATGTGAAGTTTCAAATTCGGAGCAACTATTTTTGAAACCTAGCCATGATTATACTAAGGAACTTTTACATTTAATGCCTAAAATTGAGTCTATTTATAATTAATTTTTAGGTGGCCTAAAATGGTCCAATAAACTTAATAAATTTACTAATTATTTTGCAATCTCTCTTATAGATTGTATTATAGATTTTCTAAAAATTTTAGTTATGAGCAATAAAGATAGAGTCTTTATATTTGATACTACTATGCGAGATGGTGAGCAATCACCAGGGGCATCAATGAGTTTGGAAGAAAAAATCCAAATTGCAAGGGTGTTTGATGAATTAGGTATCGATATTATTGAAGCAGGTTTTCCTATTGCTTCACCTGGAGATTTTGAAGCTGTATCAGAGGTAAGTAAAATTTTAAAAAATTCTATTCCTGCAGGACTTTCAAGACATTCTGTTAAAGATATCGATAGAGCATACGAAGCTTTAAAACATGCACCAAGGTTTAGAATACACACTTTTATTTCTACAAGTCCTTTACATATGAAACATAAATTAAATATGTCACCAGAGGATGTTTACGAGTCAATTGGAAAGCATGTTGCATATGCAAGAAAATTCACAGACGATGTTGAATGGTCTTGTGAAGATGGAACAAGAACTGATATGGATTATATGTGTAAAACTGTTGAGTTAGCAATTAAAAATGGCGCTACAACAATTAATATTCCTGATACAGTTGGTTATACCATTCCATCTGAATTTACCTCTATTATTGAAACTTTATTAAATAAAGTTCCAAATATAGATAAAGCAATTTTATCAACTCATTGTCATAATGATTTAGGTTTAGCTGTAGCTAACTCTTTAGCCGGAGTACAAGCTGGTGCAAGACAAATTGAGTGTACGATAAATGGGTTGGGAGAAAGAGCAGGAAATGCTGCTTTGGAAGAAGTTGTTATGGCAATTAAAACAAGACCTGATTTAATGCCTTATGAAACTGGAATAAATACTACGCTTTTAAGTAAAGCATCTAAGATTGTATCAAATGCAACAGGATTTCCCGTTCAGTATAATAAAGCGATTGTAGGAAAAAATGCATTTGCACATGAGGCAGGAATTCACCAAGATGGAATGTTAAAAAATAGACAAACATATGAGATTATGACGCCAGAAAGTGTAGGTGTTAAACAAACATCATTAGTAATGGGAAAACATTCAGGACGACATGCATTTAAAGATAAATTGAATAGCTTAGGTTATCCTGATTTAACAGATGATGTAGTGGGTAATGCATTTGCAAAATTCAAAGTCTTAGCAGATAAGAAAAAGCATGTTTATGATGAAGATATTATCGCATTAGTAGATGATAGTTTAATTGTGGATAATAAAGTAAATGCAATAACTTTAAAATCTCTGAAAGTATTTGCTGGCACTGGTGAACCACAAAAAGCAGAAATGACTTTGGATGTTTATGGGGATATAAAAAAAGCAACAGAAACTGGAGATGGTCCAGTAGATGCTATATTCAAATGTATTAAAACTTTGTATCCTCATGATGTCAATTTGCAACTTTATCAAGTACATGCAGTTACAGAAGGCACAGACGCACAAGCTACAGTCAGTGTTAAAATTGAGGAAAAAGGGAAAACAACAGTAGGTCAAGCAGCTGATACAGATACTTTAGTTGCTTCAGCAAATGCTTACATCAATGCTTTAAACAAAATGATAATTAAACGAGATAAAACAGCTCCAATGGAGCAAGAAAGTCAGAAAGTAAGAGGGATATAATGGGATTATTTGATAGTGTTAAAAAAATTTGGAGCCAAGATATGGCTATTGATCTCGGAACGGCAAATACACTTGTTGTTTTGAAAGGTCAAGGTGTCGTTCTTAATGAACCTTCAGTTGTTGCAATAGTAGATCAGGGTGGAAAAAAAAATGTTTTAGCTGTAGGAGACGAAGCCAAAACAATGCTTGGAAGAACACCTGGTAATATAAGTGCTATAAGACCTTTGAGAGATGGAGTAATTGCTGACTTTATAGTCACAGAGGAAATGATTAAACATTTTATTAAAAAAGTTCATAAAGGAAGTACTTTTGCTAATCCTAGAATTTTAATTTGTGTACCAACCGGTTCAACACCAGTTGAAAGAAAAGCAATCCAAGATAGTGCTTTAGCAGCAGGAGCTAGAAGAGTTCAATTAATTGAAGAGCCTATAGCAGCAGCTATTGGTGCTGGACTTCCAATTTCTGAAGCAACAGGTTCAATGATTGTAGATATCGGTGGCGGCACTAGTGAGATTGCAGTCATGTCATTAGGTGGTCTAGTTTACTCTAAATCTTTGAGAGTGGCAGGTGATGCCATGGATACAGCAATTGTTAACTATATGAGAAAAGAATATAATCTTTTAATAGGAGACACTACTGCAGAAAAGATTAAAAAAGAGATGGGTACTGCAGTTCCAACTGGCACAAATACTTATCCAGTCAAAGGTAGGGATCTTAGGTCGGGTACTCCTAAAGAAGTCAATATAACAGAAGAAGATACAGCAGAAGCATTAAATGATATTCTTAAAGAGATGGTTAATGCAATTAAAGATGCTTTAGAAAATACCCCTCCAGAACTTTCAGCTGATTTAGTAGATATGGGTTTAACTCTTACAGGAGGTGGTTCATTATTAAAAAATATTGATAAAAGATTTTCTAAAGAAACAGGTCTACCAGTTCACATTGCAGATGATCCATTATCTTGTGTTGCAGTTGGAACAGGTAAAGCTTTGGATCAAGAAGAAACTTTTTCTACTATGTTATCTGAATATTAAAAAAAATGGCTACTGGCAGAGATGATTTTGTAATTGCCATACGGTCAGCTTTCTTAAAAAAAAAAGATAAACAGAAGTTTTCATTATTAACATTAATTTTTTTATCTATTTTTGTAATAGTTTTAAGTAACTTCAATTTTAAGGCAATTAAAATTATTAAATCAAGTATTAATGAGGTTATTTATAGATCATCATTTTTAATTTCAGCTCCAGAAAATTATTTTAAAAATTTAAAAGAAAGCTTTGATCTGCATATGGGGCTATATGAAAATTACAATCAAACAAAAACCGAATTAGAGGATTTAAAGCAAAAACAATTATCAAATGAATTCTTAAAAATTGAAAATGAAAAGCTAAGATCGTTAATTGATGAAAATATTAAATCTAATGAGATATTTGCTAAAGTTTTAATTGACAAAGAAAGTCCTTATTTAAAATCAATTGTTTTAAACAAGGGATCTAAAGACAAGGTAAGAATAGGCATGGCAATTATCGATGGTGTCTATTTAGTCGGACAAATAATTGAAGTTAATTATACTAATTCTAGAGCACTTTTATTATCTGATCTGAATAGTAAAATACCATCTGTTTTGGAGCCAAACGACATTCAAGCAGTAATATCAGGAACTGGAGGTGATTTTGGAATTATTGAACATACTCAAAATGAATATGAAAAAAAATTAGAAGATGGTGATGTAATTGCCTATACATCAGGTCTGGGTGGATTATTTAAACCAGGGATTCCAATCGGTAAAATAACAAAAGATCAGAGTGATAAAGTGAATTTTTTTTCAGACTTTACACAATTGAATTATGTAAAAATAACATCTTATGAAATAGGAAGTGAAAAATAATGTCATCGCTTAATAAAAGTCCATTTTTACAAATCTTTTATTCTTATTTACCTATTTTGATATTATTTTTTTCAGTTTTTAATGAATTTGACTTTAATTATTTAAAACTTGATTATTTTTCATTTAATTTTGTTCATTTATTAATTTTCTTTTGGACATTAAGAAATCCAGATCACCTAGGCTATCTTGCAATTTTTTTTGCGGGCATAATAAACGATGTGGTAATAGGAATACCAATAGGAATAAGTAGTTTTTGTTATTTACTTCTTTGTTCAGTCACAGCTTATATTAGAAACATCACTTTATCTCCAAATTTTATAAAAGATTGGATATCACTTTTATTTACAATTCTATTAATAAATTCAATTCAAGTAATTATTTTGGATCTTATTTTTTTAATCCAAGTTGATTATATGAACTATCTAATAAACTCAGGATTTACGTTTTTATTTTATCCAATATTTTTTATAATTTTCAATTTTTTAAACGAAAGAATTTCAAAACAAACAAATGATTAAATCAAATTCAGGCATAAGAAAAACAGACGTAATTAATAGAAGAATGTTTATAATTGGTGTAGCCAAATTTGTAGTCTTTACAGGTATTATTGCGCGTCTATTTTCGTTACAAATAAATGAAAATAAAAAATATCTCACTCTTTCAGATAAAAATAGAATTAGAGAATGGAAACTTCCTCCCACAAGAGGAAACATAGTTGATTATTTTGGAAATGTAATTGCAGGAAATTTAAGGGTATATCAATTACATATAATACCTGAGCAAGTTGAGAATTTTAATTATTTATTGCTAAGATTAAAAAATCTTTTAGATCTAAGTGAAAAGAAAATTGCTAAAATAAATAAATTAAAATCAGAATTGAAGCCGTGGGACAGTATAATTGTTTCCGAAAACTTAAGTTGGAGTCAATTTGTTAAAATTAACAATTATTTATATGACTTAGTTGGTGTTAAACCGGTCATGACAATTTCTAGAAATTATCCATTTAACGATGTATACACACACGTTCTTGGATATGTTAGCCAGCCAAACGAAGAAGAGATTTTAGCAAATGAAATAGTTCAAGAGAGATTTGTACCTGGAATGAAGATTGGTAAAATAGGTCTAGAAAAAAGACTTGAAAATCATTTAATTGGAACAAATGCTATTCAAAGATATGAGGTAAATGCGTATGGTAAAAGAATTAATCAACTTGAACACCAAAAAGGTAAGCAGGGATCAAAAATTCGTCTAACTGTCGATACAGAAATTCAAAAGGCTTGTGGTGAGCTGTTAAAAGAAAAAGCAGGCTCTATTAGTGTAATGGATATCTATACAGGAGATATAATTGCTATGTATTCATCTCCATCTTATGATCCAAATTTATTTCTTTTTGGAATTAGTCAAGATGAATGGCAATTGATAAGAAATAACCCTTTAAAACCATTAATTAACAAAACTCTTACAGGACTTTATTCACCAGGGTCCACAATCAAACCAATCGTAGCGCTTTCTGCATTAGAAAACAACGTAATAGACACAAAATTTAAGGTTAAATGTACAGGTAAAATGGAATTGTATGGACAAACATTTCACTGTTGGAAAGAAAAAGGACATGGCTGGGTAAGTTTGAAAAATGCAATGAAGCAATCTTGTGATACTTATTTTTATGAGGTATCGAGGTTATTAGGTGTTGATAGATTAAATGCTACAGCTGAAAAATTTGGTTTAGGAAAAAAAGTACTTGGAGAATATTTTGAAAATGAAAAGAAAGGTCTTTTTCCTAATACAGAATGGAAAAAAAATAATCTTGGTCGGGGCTGGGTTTTAGGAGAAACATTAATTACTGGTATAGGTCAAGGCTATATACAGTCAACCCCATTACAACTTTGCATGATGACAGCACAAATTGCAAATGGTGGTTATGCGATCAAACCAAAAATAATCGTAGATAACAATCCATTAACCTTAGAAGAGGCAAAAAAGTCAATGCATAACGAGCAACTACACGACTCAGGCAAAAAATTATTTAAAAACAAAAATAATATTAAGATAGTTCAAGAAGCAATATTTAGTTCAACTAACGAAAGATTTGGAACTTCTTATAGATCAAGAATTGATGACCCTAAATATCAATTTGCAGGAAAAACTGGAACAGCTCAGGTCAAAAGAATTAGTAAAAGGGAACGTGAATTAGATTTAGAATTAGAACAAATTCCATATAAAGATAGAGATCATGCTTTGTATGTTGCCTATGGTCCTTATATTAATCCAAGATATGCCTTAAGCATAATAGTAGAGCATGGTGGATCTGGCAGTAAAGCAGCAGCACCTATAGCAAAAAAATTATTCAAATTAATTATTGATAGACATGAGTTAAGAAATAAACAGCCAAATTTTGAGGAGATAAGCATTTAGATGTATCAAAAAGACAGATTAAATAACGAGCTGACTATTTTTCAAAAAGTAAAAAATTTAGATTATACTCTGATAGTATCAGTAATATTGCTTTCCATTCTTAGTTTGTTTGTAATGTACTCTACAGATGGAGGTGAGATACTTTTTCATACAAAAAACCATTTTATAAAACTTGCAGTTTTTTTTCCTTTAATGATTATTGTAGCATTTTTTAATATAAAATTTTGGCATAATTTTTCCTATATAATTTATTTTATTATAATACTTTTATTAATTTGGGTTTCGTTTTTTGGTATAAAATCTTCTGGTTCACAAAGATGGATGGATGTTTATTTATTTGTACTTCAACCTTCTGAATTAATGAAAGTAGCTATTATTCTTTGTTTAGCAAAATACTATCACAGATTAAAAATTGAAAATGTTAATTCATTCACCAGTATAATTTTTGTTCTATCAATAATATCAATTCCAATTATTTTTGTTATATCACAACCTGATCTTGGTACTTCGATATTAATAGCTTTAAGTGGTTTAATAATATTATGGTTAGGAGGAGTTAAAGTTAAATATTTTATATATTCATTCATTACTTTTTTAATATCTTTACCTTTCATAATTTCATTTTTAAAACCTTATCAAAAATTAAGAATATTAACTTTTTTAGATCCAGATAGAGATCCCTTAGGTGCCGGTTATCAAATAATACAATCTAAAATAGCTATTGGATCGGGTGGGCTCGATGGTAAAGGTTTTTTAAAAGGAACTCAGAGTTATTTGGATTTTTTACCAGAAAAACATACAGATTTTATATTTACTTTATTTTCAGAAGAGTTTGGTTTTATAGGTTCAGTTGGTCTCTTAATATTATACTCAATAATAATATTTAGAATTGTAAGAATAGGATCTATTTCAAGAAGCAATTTTGCTAGGCTCTTTTGCTTTGGATATGCTTTTGCAATTTTTATTTATATTTTTGTAAACTTATCTATGGTTCTAGGTTTGCTACCTATAGTTGGCTCGCCATTACCAATAATGTCGTATGGAGGTTCTTCAATGTTAGCTACCATGATTGGTTTTGGCATAGTATTGAGTGCAAAAATCAATCATAAACAAATAATTGCATAATAAAATTTAATATTTGCATAATTTGTCACTCTGATAATTTAATTTATACTAGTATAACAATTTTATGAATAAAAATCTCAAAGTAGGAATAGTTGGAGCAGGAATTCAAGGTGTATCTAATGCTCTATTCCTTCAAAAAAAAGGTTTTAATGTAACTATTTTTGACAGAGATAACCCAGGTAGCCAGGCAGCATCTTATGGAAATGCAGGCCACTTTTCACCTTACGCATCTCTATCATTAAATAGAACTGATGTTCTTGCAGATGTACCAGCGATGTTATTAAGCTCAACAGGTCCACTTGCTTTAAAATGGAATTACGTACCTAAAATGATTCCATGGTTTATAAAATTTATAATGAATACAACTAAAACTAAAATGATGCATACTGCCAAAAATATGCACCAAATTTTAGATTTGGCGTTACCTGCATATGATGAATTGTTCGAGGATATAGATCTAGAGGGTTTAGTTGAAAATAAAGGTATCCTTTATATATGGAATGACAAAGATTTAAAAAGTAGAGAACTAGAAATTAGAGTTAGAGACGAGTTGGGTGTTAAACAACAATTAGTCACTAAAGCTGAAATACATGATCTTGAACCTCATATCAAACCTTTTTACCATGCCGGTGTATATTATCCTTATGCACGACATGCAAGAAACCCAAAAAGAATTCTTCTTAAACTATTTGAACTGTTTCTAAAAAAAGGTGGAAAATTTAATAAAGTCAATATTGAAAATATTAATTTTGATGAAGAAAAACCAGTTTTTAAAACTGAAAACCAGAGTTATATTTTTGATAAAGCAGTAATAGCTTGTGGTGCTTTTTCAAAAAAATTAACAGATAATCTTGGAGAAAAAATACCTCTAGATACAGAACGAGGATATCACGTTCACTTTAAAAATTGTGACCACTTATTAAGCAGACCAGTAATATTTTCAAATCGTGGATTTGGTATCACACCTATGGAACAAGGTTTAAGGGTTGTTGGAACAGTTGAATTTGGTGGTTTAGATAATCCGTTGTCTAAATCCAGAGTTAAAAATTTGATAAATAATGCAAAATATATGCTAGGGGATTTACCCGAACATGAGGATGAATGGTTAGGATTTAGGCCAACTTTGCCCGATTTTTTACCTGTTATGGGGCCCTCAAAAAATTATAAAAATATTTTTTATTGTTTCGGACATCACCATTTAGGATGGACTTTGGGCCCAATTTCTGGAAAGATTGTTTCTGGAATGATAGCGAAGGAAAATACAAATTTAGACTTAAAACCTTATAGCTCGCTTAGATTTAATTAAGTGACAAAAGATAATAATTTTTTAGCTTATTTATATTTATTTTTAACAGTTACTTTTTGGGCGGGAAATTTCGTTGTGGGTAAACTTGCAAGCTTTTATGAAGTTCCTCCCTTTTCTTTAAATTTTTATAGGTGGTTTTTTGCCTGGCTCATTCTAGCGCCTTTTACACTTCCTGAAATATTAAATAAAAAAGATTATATTTTTAAAAATTACACTCTTTTTATTGTTTTAGGAGTTACGAGTATAACAATATTCAACTCTATAGTTTATTATTCATTAAATTTTACTCAAGTAATTAGTGGTGTGTTGATGATATCAACTATACCCGTGATGATTATGTTATTTTCTTCAATTTTAAAAATTGAAAGAACAAATATTTTTCAAATTATAGGAGTAATTTTTTCTTTTGCAGGTGTAATTGTAATCATTACTAAAGCAAACTTAGAAATATTAAAAAATTTAGATTTTAATAAAGGAGATCTCACCATGGTTATAGCGATGTTCTCTTGGGCATTGTACTCCACATTGTTAAAAGGCAAAAAATACGAGCTATCTCAATTGTCATTACTTCAAGTCGTAATTACTTTTGGTTTAATATTTTTAATTCCAGTTTATTTTATTGAATATCAAATAGGATTTAGAATTAATTTAGAACTACCATTTATTTTAATCTTGTCTTATGTGGTTTTGTTCCCAGGTTTGGCATCCTTTCTTTTATGGATAAAAGGAATATCCATGATCGGTGCAAATCGATCAGGTGTATTTTTACACTTAATGCCAATTTTAAGTGCAATAATGGCTATGTTTTTTTTTAGTGAAAAATTTATGTTTTATCATATTTTAGGCGCTTGTTTTATTATTACAGGAATACTGTTGTCAAATAAGAAAGTGAAAAATGGTTAAAGTTGCTATATTGGATGATTATCAAAATGTTGCCCAACAATTTGTAGATTTAGAAAAACTATCTGGAAAATATGAGTTTAAGATTTTTAGTGAACCTTTTATAGATGAGGCAGATGCAATTGATCAGTTGGCTGATTTTGAAGCTTTATTAATAATGAGAGAAAGAACTCCAATTACAAAAAATTTAATTGATAATCTTAATGATTTAAAATTTGTGATCACAAGTGGATTACGAAACAAATCTATTGATTTGGAGGCAGCAAAAAAAAGAAAAATTATAGTTTGTGGTACAGATATAAATTTAAACCCAACACCTGAATTAACTTGGGCACTTATTCTTGGTTTGGCTAGAAATTTTAAAGAAGAGTTTGACAATATGTATCAAGGCTATTGGCAAACTACAATTGGAGTGGAATTGAAAGGAAAAATCCTAGGTTTAATTGGTCTAGGCAGAGTAGGTACAGAAGTTGCAAAAATTGGAAAAGCATTTGGAATGCAAGTAATGGCCTGGAGTGAAAACTTAAGCTTAGATAAGTGCAAAGAATTAAATGTGCTCCCTTGTAGTAAAGATGACTTAATTACAAATTCTGATGTACTTTCAATTCACGTTCAAGGAGGTGAAAGATACAGAGACTGTATTACCATAAAAGAATTTGATAAAATGAAAAAAACAGCATTTTTGATTAATACTTCTAGAGGACCCATTGTTAATGAAGATGATTTAATTATTGCATTGTCAACAAATGTAATTGCAGGAGCAGGAATAGATGTTTATGATAAAGAACCTCTACCAGAGAATAACAAACTTAGATTTTTACCTAATGCACTGCTTACTCCACACATAGGCTATGTAACAGCTGAAAATTATAGTATTTTTTATAACCAAATGATTGAAGGACTAGAGGCTTGTGTAAATGGAAAGCCTATCAGAGTTCTAAAGTAAAAATGGAGCTTCCTGTCGTAAATCATGAGGATTATTTTGCTAAAATCGGTGATGATCATAAATTTCCAATTAATAAATTTGGAGAGATAGCAAACTACTTAACTCAAAACAAAATAGTAAGGAAATTTCATAAACCCTCAGCCTGTTCATTTGAAACATTAAGCTACGCACATTCAAAAAATTATATCTTAGATATTAAAAATAAAACTTTAAGCAAAGAAGGAGTAAAAAAAATTGGATTTCCACTTGTAGATAGTGTTGTGCAAAGATCTTTAGTTGCTACAGGTGGAACTGTTCTCGCATCTAAACTTGCAATAAATTATGGTATTTCATGTAATACAGCAGGAGGTAGTCATCACGCGAGTTATAATGGTGGAGCAGGTTATTGTGTATTTAATGACGTAGCAGTTGCCGCACATTATTTACTTAATAGAGGTCTAGCAAATAAAATTTTGATTGTTGATTTAGATGTTCACCAAGGAAATGGCAATTCAGAAATCTTTAAAGACAATAGAAGTGTTTTTACATTCAGCATGCATTCTAAAACTAATTATCCTGCTAAAAAATCAAATAGTGATTTAGATGTAGAACTAGAGGATAATTTAGAGGATGACAACTATATCAAAACACTTAAACATTATTTAAATGAGTTAAATCAAGAAAATTTTGATTTTGTTTTTTATATAGCAGGTGTTGATATCCATTTTAATGACAGATTAGGTAAATTAAAAATTTCTGACGAGGGAATAAAACTTAGAGATGAGCTTGTAGTAGAAAACTTTTTTTCTAGACGGATACCATTTTGTGGAGTTTTAGGTGGTGGTTATAATAAAGATTTTAATAAACTTGTTGAATTACATTCAATGTTACATCAATCTTGTGCTAAATATATAAGGTCATGACCAAAAAAATAAATCCAAATTTAACCGCTGAGCAAAAATTAATTTTATTTGAGGAAGGGACTGAGCGTGCAGGATCAAGTGAACTCAATCATGAAAAAAGGGAAGGAAGTTTTCATTGTGCAAATTGTGGAGAAAAATTATTTGACTCGAAAACAAAATATGAAAGTGGATCAGGTTGGCCTTCTTTTTATGAGTCTCTACCAGATGTGTTTGAAACAAAAACAGATCACTATTTAGGTTACGCAAGAACTGAATATCATTGTAAAAAATGTGGCGGACACCATGGTCATATATTTGAAGATGGTCCTAAACCAACTGGAAAGAGATTTTGTAATAACGGAGTGTGTTTAGTTTTTAAACCAAAGAGCTAAATTTAATGTTTGAAGATATTGATATAAAGGCAATAAAAAAAGAACTAAGAAATTTTTCAAAAAATTACACAGAAAATTTTAATAAAATAGAAAAATTTGTAAAAGCTGAAATAGATGAAATTTTAACTCTTAAAAAAAAGAATACATCTATAATTCCAGAGATAAGCTTTAATCAGCTAGATCAGGAAAATATTCAAGAAATAAACAACATTAAAAAAAGAGGCTGTGTAATTATCAGAGATGTTTTTGATGACAAAATGATTCAAAATTTGAATGAAAAATTAGAGAAATATATCGATGAAAATAATTATTATGAAGATCAAAAAAAAAAATCTAATTTAGATAAATATTTTAGTGATTTGCAATCCGCAAAACCTCAAATTTATGGTCTCTATTGGTCCAGAGCACAGATTGAAATTAGACATTCAGAGCAAATGGCTAAAGTAAAAAAATGGCTTAATAATCTTTGGATATATGAAAACTCTGAATATAAAGTTTTCGATCCAAATAAAGAATTATCTTATGCAGATAGAGTAAGAAGAAGAGAGCCGGGGGATGATACTTTGGGACTTTCTCCTCATTGTGATGCTGGATCTATTGAAAGATGGACTGATGGTTATTATCAAAAAATTTATAGAGATATTTTTTCTGACAACTTTGAAAAGTATAATCCATTTGATGCAAAGTATAGGGATAGAACAATAGAGTTTGAGTCTCCTGCGGTTGCACATGTATTTAGAACATTTCAAGGTTGGACTGCATTGACTGAACAAGGACCAAATGATGGAACTTTACAATTAATACCTATTGCTAAAGGAATTTCTTATGTTTTAACCAGAGCATTACTAGATGATGTTGAAGAAAATGAATTCTGTGGATCAAAACTAGGTAGAGCTTTATCAGTAAATAAAGATTATCATTCATTACTGTTAAAAGGTTTAGTTTCAATTCCAAAAATGAAACCAGGTGATACTGTTTGGTGGCATCCAGACGTTGTTCATGCAGTTGAAGACAAACATTCAGGAAAAAATTATTCTAATGTTGTTTATGTTGGCGCAACTCCTTATTGTGAGAAAAATCTTGATTATACAAAAAAACAATCAAAAAAATTTTTAGAAGGCAAAAGTCCTCCCGATTTTGCTGCTGAGGATTACGAAACTAATTATAAAGGAAGAATTAAATTAGAAGATTTAAACTCTTTAGCTAAGAAACAATTAGCTTTAGAAGAATGGAATTAATTATTTAATAGATCTTGAAGTTTATTTTCTTTTTCTAATGCTCTTACTTCGTCATAACCACCAATATGCTGGTCATCAAAGAAAATTTGTGGAATAGTTCTTTTTCCATTAGCTTTTTTAATCATTTCATCCATTGCTCCATCAACTTTTGAAATATCAATTTCATTATAAGTTGCATTATTTCTAGCTAACAACCTTTTTGCAGCCTCACAATAATTACAAAACGGACCTGTATACATGGTAATTTTTTTCATGGACTATAGATAATCACCTTTTTTAATTTTACTAGTTATTTCTTTTCTAGAGTATTCAAATTTTTTTCGATGTTTTATACTTTTTTGATTTACCCTTTTTCTCCATAACCTGAATGACGATGGTTTTAGAGATCTTCGCATAATTTTAATTACATCAGATTCTTTCTTTCCAGTTTTTTTTTCAATTTCCTCAAAAGTAATCCTATCTGCCCAGGCTGCCCAAATGATCCAATCGGGATCGTCCATTTTGGGCTCTGGATTCTTAACTCTAGTAACTGGCCTGTGACCTTTTTTTTTCATAAATCCTTTATATTTGAAAAAAAAATTTAATGCATTTTTTTTAGCCTCTGATATTATGTTATAGATAGTCCTTCTTAGCCATCTTTAGCTCCCGGTTTTTAAGGACTATCTTTTTTTATGCTCCCCCTAGATTTTATACTTTATTTACAGATAATCATTTTTTTATTTATTACACCCGGAACTCCCAGGATTGTAATCATCTCTTATTCAATGAATTACGGGGTCGGAAAATGTGTATGGTCTGCTTTAGGTGATGTAACTGCAAATTTGATTCAGGCAACTTTAGTTATTTTTGTGATTGGATCTTTTTTTTCAGAGAACCCAATAATACTTAATGCGTTTAAGTGGATCGGAATAGTTTATTTATTATATTTAGCTTATGATATTTATAAATCTCGACCAAAAAGTATTTCAAATGAAGGAGGAATAGAAAAAAGCAACTTATCTTTTTTTAGAGATGGTTTTTTAGTTGCTGGTACAAGTCCTAAGGCTTGGATGTTTTTCCCTTTTATTTTTCCTCAATTTATTGACTTTAATTCTAATTTATTGCTTCAATTCATAATTTTAATAACAACTTACATCGTTTTAGATTTTTTATCTTTGATTGGCTACGCAATGCTCGCACAAAAATTAATAAAATGGATAACTGCTAATCCAAAAACAATTAATACAATTTCTGCGAGTGTTTTAGTAATTATTGCCGCAATAATTGTTTTTACTCAACAATATTAATTAAATTCGGCCTTTATTGCCACTTGCATAAAATTAAATTTCTTTATTTAATCAATTTATAATTAATTAATTAAAGAGGAAATAAAATGAGATTAAATAAAATAATTTTAAGTTTTGTTTCTGCATTAGTAATTTTATTTTCAACTTCTGTTGCATCATTTGCAAAAGTTGTTGGTGACAAAATTATTTTAGGTGCTGCTATTTCCCTAACTGGTAAATACTCATCTAATGGTGTTCATACTCAAAATGGTTATAACATGGCCGTTGACAGAATTAACAGCATGGGTGGTGTTAAAGTTGGTGGAAAAACTTATAAGTTTGATATTATTTATTATGATGATGAGTCAAACCCTAAGAGAGCTGCACAGCTTGCAGAAAGATTAATTTCACAAGATGGTGTTGAGTTTATGCTTGGCCCTTACAGTTCTGGTTTAACAAAAGCGATTGCACCAGTAACTGAAAAGTATGGTGTTCCAATGGTTGAAGCAAATGGTGCATCTAGATCTTTGTTTACTAAAGGTTACAAATATCTATTTGCTGTATTAGCTCCAGCTAACTTATACCTTGACGTTGCTATCGAGACAGCAGTTGAGCTTAATGGTGGAAAACCAGTAAGAATAGCTCAAGCGTTTGAACAAGATGCTTTTTCACAAGACGTTAGATTAGGTATTTTAGATGCTGCAGAAAGAACTGGCTCTAAAATTATAATAGACGATAAATTGCCTAAAGAGCTAAATGATATGGCAGCTACTTTGGTTAAAGTAAAACAAATGAAACCAGATGTTCTTGTTGTATCAGGTCATACAAAAGGCGCATTGACTGCAATCAGACAAATTGCTGAAATGAAAGTTGATGTTCCAATGTTAGCTATGACTCACTGTGATGCTGCTAAGCTATCTAAACAGCATGGTAAAAATTCACAGTATGCACTTTGTGCTTCTCAATGGCACAAGTCTCTAACTTATAAAGATGATTTCTTTAAAGATGGAATGACTTATGCTGCAGACTTTGAGAAGGAGTTTGGATATGATCCACCTTACCAATCTGCTGAATCATCAGCTGCTTTATTGGTATTCAAAGATGCATTTGAAAGAGCGAATTCTTTTGATCAAAAGAAAGTAAGAGATGCTCTTGCAGCTACTAACATGCAAACATTCTATGGAAATATTAAATTTGCACCTGGTGGTCAAAATGTTGACAAACCGATGGTACTTTTCCAAGTAATGTGTGATGCTTCAGGAAGTTGTGAAAACAAAGTTGTTGCTCCATTAAAATGGGCTTCAGCTAAATTGATTCACCCAATTCCTAAGTGGTCAGAAAGATAAAATAAAATATTGAAGCCCCCTAGTCATAGGGGGCTTTTTTTTATATAACCCAAAAATAATTTTATGGATTTTCTTGTATTTCAATATCCAATGATAACTGTTCAAGCCTGTTTGGATGGAATTCTTTTAGGTGTTCTATTTGCATTAATTGCTTATGGAATGGCACTTCAATGGGGAGTGATGAATATAATTAATATTGCACAAGGAGATCTTGTTATTTTGGGAGGATACATAGCATATTTTATGTATCTATACGGTATTCATCCAGCATGGGGTGTGATTGTTGCACCAGTAATAATGTATTTTGTGGGTATAGCAATTTACAAACTCGTAATAAATAAAGTAGTAGATAGAGATTTATTTATCTCAATTTTAGCAACTTTTGGAATAAGTATTTTATTCATGCAATTAATGAACTTTGCATTTGGAGCAGACGTTGTGCTTGCAAACTCTGGGTATGGAACCACTATGTTGTTTGATAGCAACGTTGTTCTACCTAATTCAAAAATATTTTCAGCATTCATAAGTATTTTATTTGCTGCTTGTTTAGTAATTTACATGAAAAAATCTAAGCTTGGTAGGGCTATAAGAGCTACAGCCCAAAATGCAAGAGCTGCTAAAATTTTAGGCGTAGATACAGAAAAAGTTTATGCTGCAACATTTGGTATAAATGCTGCTCTTTGTGGTGTTGCTGGAGCATTAATTTCTATAACATTCACAATTCATCCTTATATGGGATTACCATATACAATTCGGTCATTTATGATTGTAATTGTTGCAGGACTTGGAAACTTACCAGGTGTAGCAATGTCAGGTATGGGATTAGGTGTATTTGAAGAATTCGCAGACTATATTTTAGGAACAGAATTTAGAATTGGCTCTGTATTTTTACTATTAGTATTAATTCTAGTTTATAGAAGATTTAAACTTTCAAGGAAAAGAGAATATTTGAAATGAAAAAAGTTGAAATTACAGATGATACCGGAAATAAAATTAAAGTTGATATTAAAAAATTTAAAGAACATTTAGATGAATATCACTTAAATGGATCAAGTATACATGAAGAGAACGGGCATTACTTTACAGTAGACCAAAAATTTAGAAATAAAATAAATAGCTTATATGAACAAGAATAATTTAATTTTATATTTTGGTATTTTAATTTTTGGTTTAGCTGCTCCATTTTTATTTCCAGCTTTCAAAGTTCAGCTATCAATACTTTGTGTGTTGATTGTTCTTGCTACTACATGGAATATCCAGGGTGGTGAGATGGGTTATAATTCATTTGGAAATATTTTATTTTACGGTCTAGGAATGTATCTTTGTGCGTCAGTTCAAGTTGGAATGTTTTTTCCATTAGCAGAATGGACTGAGAGCGGAGGTGAAAAAACATTTGTTCATACTCCTACCCAATTTTTTCAAGGAATGGCCGTTGGGTTGGTTGTTGCAGCTATAGTTCCAACCATTGTTGCTGGTTTAATTGGATATTCTATTCTAGGTTTAAGAGGACATTACTTTGCAATATGTACATTGGGTTTAGGAGTTGCTGCAGGTGAAATTTCTGGTGGAATAGAAATTATTGGAGCAGGTCAAGGCTTTACTACACCACCATTCCCAGATGTTGGTAGTTTAGAAGCTAGAGGAGAATTTTTTTATTTCTTAAGTTTCTTTACTTTAATTTTGACATTCATTGCAGTGCGTTCAATTTATTCAACGAGATTTAAATTAATACTTAATGCTATCAGAGATAATGAAGATAAAGCTGAAGCAATGGGTATTGAAACAATGAAATATAAAATTATTGGCTGGATGATCTCAGCTTTCTTTTGTGGATTGGCTGGTGGAATAATGGGTGGATTAGTTGGTTACATAGACTCTACGGACGTTGCGTTTGATGGAAGAGAAATGGGAGTGTTCATGGTATTGATGGCAATACTTGGTGGAAAAGGAACACTCTGGGGTCCAATTATAGGTGCAACTATATTTCATATATTTAAAGAGGGTTTTTGGACATTCTTTTTAGGTTGGCAGTATGTTGCTCTTGGAGTTTTGATTGTTGTAATTGTAATTTATTTCCCAGAAGGAATTATGGGATGGTTAAGAGAAAAATATCCTGAACGATTTGGAGAAGTAGTGGATGAAAAGGATCGTAAAGCACAGGTAGAACTTAAATGAGCATTTTAGAAGTAAGCAATGTAAGTAAATCATTTGGTGGTGTTAAAGCTAATGTTGATATCTCAATGAATGTTGAAAAAGGTAAAATAGTTGGATTAATTGGGCCAAACGGTTCGGGTAAAACTACATTGTTTAATTCAATTGTAGGGACTTACCCAATAGATAATGGATCTATTAAATTTAATGGTAAAGAAGTTTCTGAATTACCAGTTCCAGTAATTGCTAAGTTAGGACTGCTAAGAACTTTTCAACAAACTAGAATTTATGGAAAACTTAATTGCATAGAAAATATGCTTATTAGTCACAAAGGTAGTGATGCAAATTTAATGAAAATATTTTCTAAAATTCCAAAAGAATTAACTGAAAAAGCAGAAAATTTATTAAATTTTGTAGGATTATATCAAAAAAGAAAGTTAAGAGCTGGAGATCTATCTTTTGGTCAGCAAAAATTATTAGAACTCGCAATGGCATTAATGAATGAACCAGAAATGCTACTGCTAGACGAGCCTACCGCTGGAATTAATCCAACACTAATAAATGGTATTATTGATAGATTAATTAAAGTAAATCAAGATTTTGGAATAACACTTTTGGTGATTGAACATAATATGAGAGTGATTATGCAATTAGCTGAAAATATTTTTTGTTTAGCTCATGGTAAAATGTTGGCTAATGGATCTCCAGATGAAATTAAAAACGATAAACGTGTCATTGATGCGTATTTAGGAGCACAATAATGGCTAATCAATATGAAGTATTGGGAAAAGCTCCAACACCAGAAGATTTAAAAAAATTATCTCCAAACGAAGTTCATTTAACTATTAAAAATTTAAATGCAGGTTATGGAAAAATGGAAATTTTACATAACTTTGACTTATTTGTGAATAAAGCTCAGTCTTTATGTTTAATTGGACCTAATGGTGCAGGTAAATCTACAATTCTTCATTCAATATATGGTTTTACAAATATTTTTTCTGGCCAAATTGAACTTGAGGGAAAAGAAATTACAAATCTTACCCCGGCAGAAAAATTAAAGTCGGTCGGTATAGCTTATATATTACAGGATAACTCTGTATTTCCAGATATGACAGTAGAGGAAAACTTATTAATGGGAGGATATATTAAAGAAAAAACAGATGAGTCATATGAAGAGGCAGAAAGAATTTTTGAAAAGTATGAAAGGTTAAGAAATAGAAGAAACCAACCTGCAAAAGTTTTATCTGGTGGTGAGAGAAGATTACTAGAAATATCTAGAGCGTTAGTTATGAAACCCTCAGTACTTTTAGTAGACGAACCGTCAATTGGACTTGAACCTAGATATATTGAAATGGTTTTTGAAATATTAAGAGATCTTCAGCAAAATGAGAAAAAAACAATCATTCTAGTTGAGCAAAATGCCAAAAAAGGATTGGAGTTTGCAGATATAGGATACGTTTTAGTATCTGGTCAAACTGCAATTGCAGGTAAAGGAGATGATTTACTTCAAAATCCTGATGTTGGTAGACTGTTCCTAGGTGGATAATGATCAATAAAAATTTTTTCTTTAAAGGATATAGATCTATATTTACTCATGATAGTCCAGCTATAGCTCTTACTTGTTGTTTTATAGCTATAGGGGCTCTATTTAAAAATTTAGGTTTCAATATCCAGGAAAGTATTTTTTCAACTGTTTTAACTTACGCTTTACCTGGGTCATTGGTAATGGCAGAGTCCATGTTAATTGGTGCATCCTTATTAAATATTTTTTTAGCGGTTTGGTTTGTTAACGCAAGACTTTATCCGATGGCTGTATCTTTATTTCCATTAATGATGCACAAAAGTCAACCTAAGTGGAAGTATTACTTTTCTTGTCATTTCATTGCTGTTTCTGCATGGCTTATAATGAAAAGTAATTACAAAAAAATTCCAAAAGAACACAGAATTGATTACTGGATTGGTATCGGAAGCGCGACTGTAAGTGTATCTGTTATTGGAACATTTATAGGTTTCTCTTTTTCAGAGTATTTAAATAAAGACATGATGATGGGATTAGCAATCCTTAATCCAGTTTATTTTTTATGCATGATGGTTGGAGCATCTAAGACTATACCAGTAACTCTATCAGTTTTGCTCGGAACCATATTAGGACCAATTATTTATTTATTCTCTCCAGAGTGGTCAATTTTGTTAGCAGGTGTAATGGGTGGAACTATAGCTTATTTAGTAGGAGAGCACAGTGTCAGCTAATATTGTTTATGCAATCCTTGTTACGTCACTAGCAACATTTTTGTCTAGATTTTTGGGCGCTCTTACATCAGAAGGTATAAAAGAAACATCTAAACTTTTTAAGTGGTTTAATTGTTTGGCTTATGCAACCTTAGCAGCACTAATAGCTAGAACTATAATTTTTCCTGCTGGTGTTTTAGTAGATGCTAGTTATTCAAGCAGGTTTGTTGTTGTGCTGTTATCTTTAGTCGTTTTTTTTATTTCAAAGAAAAACTTTGTTTATCCAACAATTTTCTCAGCTATTTGTATGGCAATACTTAATAATTATATCTGATTAGATTGATTTATAAAATGAGGTAAAATAAAATTTAGAATGCAAAAAATTACAGGTATAGATATTCAAGAGCATGACCAATCGAATAGAATTGTAAAGATTAGTTTAGAAAACGATTTTATAGATAAATTAATTTTCCCTTTCAACAAATTTGATTTAACAGCATTAGAGCTAAAACCATTTACAAGATTTACTTTAGCAAAAAGTTTAGATGATTTAACAAATAATAAATTAAGTGAATTAATGAATTCAATCATTAGAGATAGATCAACCGGTTGTTTTATAATAGGACCAAAAAATATAACTGCAAAAATAAATGATACCTTTTTAGTTAAGTTATCAACTGCAATAGCTCATCTCATCGGCATACCAAATCATGATGCAATGGCAGGAAAATATTATGCTCGTTTTCATGTAAAACACGAGGATACAAGCGACTCATATTTAAGAAAGGCTTATAGAAATATGGATCTTCACACAGATGGAACATATGTAAAAGAGGTTACAGATTGGTTAATTATGACAAAGATTGATGAGCAAAATGTAGAAGGAGGCGAAACTGCAATGTTACACCTTGATGATTGGGAACATTGTGAGGACTTGTTTAACGATCCAGTAGGAAAGCAGAATTTTGTTTGGGGATCACCAAAAAGTAAAAATATTGATTATAAAGTTGAACACCCTGTTTTTTTTGCTGATAATGAAGGTAGGCCAACAATTTCTTACATAGACCAATTTCCTGAACCTCAAAATATGGAACAAGGAAATTTTTTACAAAGATTATCTGATGGACTAGAGGAGAGTAAAAATAAAATAATAACAAAATTGCCTGTCGGATATTCTGTGATTGCAAATAATTATTTTTGGCTTCATGGTAGAAAACCTTTTAAAGAAAATAAGGAATTAAGCAGAGAATTACTAAGAATTAGAGGTTCTTTTTTTGTTAATTAATTCAATATAATCAATATAAAGTAACCAAAATTATGATTTTAGGTTTTATTGGCACAGGAAAAATTGCATCTTCAGTAATTACTGGAATATGTAAATCAAATATTTCATATAAAAAAATAATTATTTCACCAAGAAATAAAAAAATAGCAAAAGGTTTAAAAAGAAAGTTTAAAAAAATAGTTATTGCTAAAAATAATCAACAAATTGTAGATCAGTCTAATTGGGTATTTTTATCTGTGACACCAACTGTTGGCGAAAAAATTATAAAAGATTTAAAATTTAAATCTAAACAAACCATTGTTAGCTTTATCTCTACTATAACTTTGTCAGAATTAAAAAAAGCAATTAAAGTAAAAGCAAAAATTGTAAGGGCAATACCTTTACCTCCAATTTCATTAAAAAAAGGTCCTGTACCTATTTGTCCTCCTAATCCAAAAGTAAAAGCATTTTTCAATAATTTGGGAACAACAGTAGAAATTAAAAATGAAAAATCTTCTATTAATTTTTGGTCAACTTCAGGAATGATGGCACCTTTTTATGAAATGTTAAGAGTGATGACGGATTGGTTGGTAAAAAGAGGAGTAAAAAGAAACAATGCTCAAAAATATATTACTTCTTTATTTTTAGCTTTATCTGAAGATGCGGTAGTAAATTCAAAAGAAAATTTAAAAAATTTAGTTAAAGAATCTCAAACACCAAAAGGATTAAACGAGCAAGGTGTAAAAGAATTAACTAAGGCTGGATTTTATAAATCTCTTGAAAAAACTTTAAATAGCATTCACCGAAGATTAAATAAATAATTTAAATGTCTGAGAATATTTTAGAGATTAATAATTTAAGCAAATATTTTGGTGGATTAGCTGCTGTTTCTGATTGTTCTATTAAAGTAAAAAGAGGAACAATAACAGGCATCATTGGACCTAATGGATCTGGCAAAACAACTTTATTTAATTTAATTGCTGGAAACCTCAAATCATCAGGTGGAAATGTATTATTTGATGAGGAAAATATTACAGACGTTCCATCATATGAGTTATTTTCTAAAGGATTGCTTAGAACATTTCAAATAGCGCATGAGTTTTCAAATTTATCTGTTTTAGAAAATTTAATGATGGTTCCTGGAAATCAATCTGGAGAAAAAATAATGACTGCATTATTTAAACCAGGTTTAGTTGCACAAGAAGAAGCTGTAGTTAAAGAAAAAGCAAAAGAAGTTGTTGAATTTTTAAATCTAGGGCATTTATCGAATGAGCTTGCTGGAAATCTTTCAGGTGGACAAAAAAAATTGTTAGAGCTTGGAAGAACTATGATGGTTGATGCAAAATTAGTATTATTAGACGAAGTAGGGGCTGGAGTGAATAGAACTTTATTAAAAGATCTTGGAACCGCAATAGAAAAGTTAAATAAAGAAAAAGGTTATACTTTTTGCATGATCGAGCATGATATGGATTTCATTGGAAGGTTGTGTGATCCAGTAATTGTAATGGCTGAAGGATCAGTTTTGTTTGAAGGAAGTGTTGAGGAAGCAAAAAAAGATGAAAAAGTTATCGAAAGTTATCTTGGTAGAGGATCAAAATTAAAGGATACAAATTAATGGCATATTTTGAGGGAATAGAAATGACAGGCGGATACGGTAATGGTCCTGATATAATTAGCTCGTGTTCTGTTGAAGTAAATAAAGGAGAGATAGTTTCCATTCTAGGACCTAATGGTGCTGGTAAATCAACTGCTATGAAAGCTATGTTGGGTTTGCTGAATTTAAAATCTGGATCAGTAAAAATTGATGGTAAGGATATTTCAAAATTAACTCCCCAAGATAGAGTTAAACAAGGCATTTCTTTTGTGCCCCAAACAAAAAATGTATTTGCAGGTATGACAGTTGAAGAAAATTTAGAAATGGGCGCATTCCTTGTTGAGGATGAAATCAAAAATATTATTGAGGAAATTTATGAGTTGTTTCCAATTTTAAGAGAGAAAAGAAATCAGATGGTTGGTGAACTTTCTGGAGGTCAAAGACAACAAGTAGCTCTTGGTAGAGCTTTAATGATTAAGCCTACGGTTTTGATGCTAGATGAACCAACTGCTGGTGTGTCACCAATTGTTATGGATGAATTATTTGATCATATTGTAAAAGTAAAAAGAACAAATGTTGCAATTTTAATGGTAGAGCAGAATGCAAAACAAGCCTTGAGTATTTCTGATAGAGGCTACGTACTAGTTACTGGAGAAAATCGTTACTCAGGAACAGGAAAAGAATTGTTAGACGATCCAAGAGTAAGAAGCTCTTTTTTGGGAGGGTAAATGGATTTTGTAAATGCGATAATTCTTTTGTTAAATTATATTTTTATTCCTGCATTAACTTATGGATCTCAATTAGCACTGGGTGCAATATTTGTAACATTAATCTACGGAATTTTAAGATTTGCAAACTTTGCAACTGGCGACATGATGTCTTTTGGAACCATGATGACAATTTTATTTACATGGTATTTTCAATCTTTAGGTGTTTCGTTAGGTGTTTTGCCTACTGCTTTATTAGCTATTCCTTTTGGAATTATTTTTATGATTCTTTACATGCTTTTAATTGATAAATTTGTATTTAAATATTACAGAAACCAAAAAAGTCCCCCAGTTCAATTTGCGATGGTAAGTATTGGTGTAATGTTTGTAACACAAGCAGTGGTAAGAATTATTATTGGACCTGGAGATAGAAGATTTTTTGATGGAGAAAAATTTATTATTAAAGCTCGTGAATTCAAAGAGATGACGGGTTTAAATGAGGGTCTTGCATTAAAATCAACTCAAGTGATAACTATTTTTGTAACAATAGTTTTAGTTTCTTTATTGTTTTGGTTTTTAAATAGAACAAAAACTGGAAAAAGTATGAAAGCTTATTCTGACAATGAGGATCTAGCTTTGCTTTCAGGTATTGATCCAAAAAAAATAGTTATAGTTACATGGGTAATTGCAGGAATTTTAGCTACTATAGGTGGTGCTTTATACGGTTTAGATAAAAGCTTTAAACCGTTTACTTATTTCAACAATATGCTTCCTATTTTTGCTGCTGCAATAGTTGGAGGAATTGGAAACCCATTTGGAGCTTTTTTAGGTGGATATGTAATTGCTTTTTCTGAAATACTGCTCACCTACGCATATAAAAAATTCTTTATGTATATTTTACCAGAAAGCATGGAGCCAAACACTTTAGTTCAATTACTGTCTACAGATTATAAGTTTGCGGTCTCATTTTCTATTCTTGTAATTGTGTTAATTTATCGACCTTCGGGAATATTTAAGGGGAAAGTATTGTGAGAAAAAATTTAAATGTAATTGCAGCTTATAGCATCATGATGGTGCTTATTCTGATGGTTGGTATATTTCAATCTTGGAATATAGCGTTATCAATATTTAATCTTTGTTTGATTTCTGCAGTTATGACAATGGGTGCGAATATTCAATGGGGCTATGCTGGTTTAATTAATTTTGGAATTATGGGATATACAGCTTTAGGTGGTTTAGCTGCTGTATTAATATCTGTAGACCCAGTTCAAGAAGCCTGGAGCGCTGGAGGCTTTGATATTCTTATGTCGTTATGGCTGATTATAGTCATGGTGCTAGTTATAAGATTTATTTTAAAAAGATTTGAAAAATCAAAAGTAAGAACCTACAGCATAGCTGCAATAATTATTTCTGGTATTTTACTAATTAGGTTCTCTGCTGAGCCAGGTATAGAAGCAATTGAAGCAGTTGATCCAGCTAAAACTGGTTTCCTAGGAGGATTTGGATTACCAATTATATTTTCATGGATTGTAGGAGCATTTTTTGCGGGTGGATTAGCTTTTATAGTTGGAAAAGTTGCACTTGGTCTTAGAGCAGATTATTTAGCTATCGCAACTCTTCTTATTTCTGAAATTGTTATAGCAATTATTAAACATGAAGATTGGCTCACAAGAGGTGTAAAAAATGTAATCGGTTTGAAGAGACCTGCTCCTTATGAAGTAGACCTACAAACAACAGATTGGTTTATAAACTTAGTTGCAAAGTTTAACTCTGGAAAATTAGGTTTGATTGAAAATTTAGCTGATCGACAAGCTGCGTTAAATCAACTTGTTATTGAAGGTTCATCAGTTTTTGTAAAATTATGTTATTCAGGATTATTCTTGGTGGTAGTTATTATTCTTCTGATTTTGACACAAAAAGCACTTTATTCTCCTTGGGGAAGAATGATGAGAGCAATAAGAGATAATGAGGAAGCTGCAAACGCAATGGGTAAAAATGTTGTTAAACAACATTTACTAATTTTTATTTTAGGATCAGCTATAGTTGGTATAGCTGGTGCTATGTTAGTTACTCAAGACGGTTTGTTTACGCCAGGAAGTTATAGACCTATGAGATACACTTTTTTAATATGGGTGATGGTTATTGTTGGAGGAAGTGGAAATAATTTTGGAGCAATTCTTGGTGGGTTTGTTGTTTGGTTCTTATGGATTGAAGCAGCACCAATTTCTTTATTCTTAATAAACTTTTTCACAGCTGGAATTCCTGAAACCAATGCACTTAAAGCTCACTTAATAGAAAGTGTTCCTTATTTTAGATTTTTAATGATGGGATTAGGACTGTTATTCATAATGAGGTATAGACCTAAAGGTATACTTCCTGAAAAAATAGAAATAAAGTAAGCGAAATGAAATATATTATACTAGGTGCTGCTGCGGCTTGGGCTTTATATATGGCTGATAAGTATTTATTCTTTTAATGAATAAAAATCTATCGTTACTTATTTTAAGCCAGATTTTTGCTTTTACAGCTGCTCCCGTAACCGTTTTTTTAAGCGGAATAATTGGTTCTGAATTTAGTCCAACAAAATCTTTAGCAACTCTTCCAATGGCTTTGTCAGTTGTTGGAATTGCGCTATTCGCTTTGTTTGCTGCAAAGCTCATGAGTATAATTGGTCGAAAATTTGGATTTATTTTTGCATCTATAGGTACATGCCTTGCATCTCTTTTAACCTCATACTCTATAATAATAGAGAGCTTTGCCTTATATAATTTAGGATGCTTTTTAATTGGTGGAGGTATAGCTTTTAGTCACCAATATCGTTTTGCAGCAGTCGAAGTTGTGGATAAGGATTATGCACCAAAAGCTATTTCTATAATATTATTAGCAGGAATAGGTTCTGCATTTATTGGTCCAAATATTGCAAATATATCTAAAGAATTTATTTCAGATCACATGTATGCTGGTTCTTATCTTGCTCTTGCTTTATTATCTATTTCATCAACTATTTTTTTATTTTTTTATCAGGAACCAAAAAAACCATCAAATAATCAATACAAAACTGGAAGAAGTTTTTTTGAATTAATTTCACAACCTAGATTTCTACAGGCACTTATGGCTTCAGCTTTTGCATATGCCGTAATGACATTTTTAATGACAGCCACCCCTATAAGTATGCATTTAATGGAGAAAATAAGTTTGTCCAAAACTGGTTTTGTTATTCAGCTTCATATAGCAGCTATGTTTTTGCCTTCGCTAGTTACTGGAAATTTAATCAAAAGGTTTGGTCATAGTAAAATCATGTACATGGGAGTTTTATTATTTTTAGTTACAATTATTACAAGTTTATTTGAACAAAATTTTATTAATTATATGATTGCTCTCATCTTTCTGGGGCTGGGATGGAATTTTCTATTTATTTCAGGAACAAGTTTACTTGTTCTGTGCTACAGAGAGGAAGAAAAATTTACAGCTCAAGGCTATAACGATTTAGTGGTTTATTCTATACAAGCAGTAGCTAGTTTGTCTGCTGGAGTATTTCTTAGTTTAACTAGCTGGAAAACTATGAATTTAATTTGTCTAATTTTTTTAATTATAATTACTCTTTCTACTTTAAGAGCTGACCACATAGAGAAAAGCCCCAGTAAGTAATTATACCAGGGCTTTTAATAAAGATTATCTTTGTTTTTTAGTTTGGAATTTTCCGCCTTTAACTTCTTGTTCTAAGAAAGAACCTTCAGCTTCACCAACTCCAGTAAATGATACTCCAGTAGCACCTTCGTAATCTATTTTTTTACCTTTTGCTAGTAAGTCTAAACCTTTCTTAAGCTCACCTGGATAAATTTTTGTTCCAGGACCATTAGCAACATCCATTACATGTTTTGCAATTGATGCTCTATCAGCAGAGTTACCTGCTTGCATTGCAAGAACGATTAAAGCAGCTGCATCGTAAGATTCGCCAGTGTAAGGACCAGAAGCTTCTACACCTCCAGCTTTAGCAACTTCAGCAAATATACCTGCACCTTTACCAGTAGAACCTGGTAGTGATCCAAATGATTTACTTAAATCTTTTCCAAATGCATCAACCAAAGACTGACCAATCATACCATCTGATAAAATAAATGTATCAAATGCACCTGAGTCTAAAGAAGCTTGAATAATTCCTTTTCCTCCTTGGTCAAGATATCCAATAACAGTTACAGCATCTCCACCTGCAGAAGCAAGAGTTGCTACTTCAGATGAGTAATCTGCTTTTCCGTCTTCGTGAGCTGTTACAGTTGTAACTTTAATACCATGAGCTTTAACTGCTGCTGTATAAACATCAGCTAAACCTTTACCATAGTCATTGTTAGTATAAGTGATTGCAACACTTTTTACTTTTCTATCTTTAGTTATGTCAGCTAAAATTTGACCACCTCTAGCATCTGATGGAGCAGTTCTAAAGAAATATCCATTATCATCTAGAGTTGTTAATCCTGGAGAAGTAGCTGAAGGTGAAATCATTACTACACCATTTGGTACAGCAACGTTAGTTGCAATAGCACCAGTTACACCTGAACAGTCTGCTCCCATGATTGCAGCTACACCACCTGAAATTAAACCTTCAGCTGCTGCTGTTGCTGCTGCTGAGTCTACACAAGTTGAGTCTGCTCTCATTGCCTCAATTTTTTTTCCACCTAATAGCGAACCTGAATCAGAAGCTTCTTTAAATGCAAGCTCTGCAGATGCAGCCATAGCAGGAGTTAGAGATTCAATAGGACCAGTAAATCCTAAAATAATCCCCATTTTAATATCTGCCATTACTTTTGTTCCAAAAATAGAAACAAACATAAAAGCAGCGATAAATAGTTTTCTCATTATCTTCCTCTTTATTGTTAACAATTTATAAAAAGGCAATTTAAGTATGAATACAATTAATATTCAATGACAAAATTATCTCGTTTTTTGAAGCATATATATTGAACTTATTACAATTATTCCTCCAAGTATTGTTATAACAGAGGGAACTTCACCAAAAATAAAAAAAGATAGTATTAATCCAAAGATTGGAAATAAAGAATAGAAAGGCATAACCATGCCAACTGGATAAAATTTATAAAGGTAAAACATCATCATATGACCAAAAATTGAAATAATCATTCCAGCATACATAACCGCAAGCCAACCACTAGTTTCGACTTTATTGACTTGGTGAAAAATATTTCCTTCGAATATTTGTGAAAAAGTTATTAAAACTAGGAAACCCACAAGACCCATAAAGAAATTAGTAAACTTCACATCGAGATCTTTGATGTATCTTGAAAAAACTTGAGATAATCCATAAAAAAATGCCATTCCAAAAACTAAAAATGTACCAATAATTTCATCCAATATTTTTGGATCAAAAGATATTAATAATATTCCTATAAACGAGGAAAAAATAAAAATCCATTTTTTTAATCTAATACTTTCTTTCAAAAATAAAGAGCTAATTAAAATTGAGAATGGGATAGATAATTGTGCTCCAATTGTAATAGGAGCTAATAATGAAACTGAATTAATAGATAGATATAAAAACATATTTACTCCAGCACCCATACAAATAGAAAATCCAATTAAGGGTAATATATATTTTTTTTCAGGAATAATTATTTTACAAAAAGGTAATAAACATAAAAAAACAAAACCCATTCTTAAAGCCCCAAAGAAGAGAGGGTTCATTGATGCGTTTAAACCAAATTTGCCTAAAGGGTATGCACTTCCAAGAAAAAACATTACCAAAACAATTAAACCTGTGTGTTTTGGAGACAAATTTTACCTTATTGAAAAAGGGTCTAGTGTTGGTTCGTCTGAGGTATAGAACCAAGTTGTTTTAACTCTTGTATAATCTTTAATTGAATCAATTCCTGCTTCTTTACCATATCCACTATCTTTAATACCTCCAAATGGTGCAGAAGGAGAAATCAACCTATATGTATTTACAAAAGTTATTCCCGCTCTAATTGCTTTAGATACCCTCATTCCTCTAGATAAATTGCTTGTATAAACTCCCGAAGATAATCCATATTGGTTATCGTTCATTTTAGAAATAACTTCTTCTTCTGTTTCAAATTTCATTACTGACAAAACAGGTCCAAACAATTCGTTTTCTGCAACAGGTAGATTGTGATTATCACATTCAATAATAGTTGGTGGAAAGTAATATCCTTTATTTGAAAAAGAATGTCTTTTACCACCACATTTGATTTTTCCACCTTGATCAATTGTATCTTTTATATTTTTTTCAATTACCTCTAATTGTTTAAAATTACTTAGTGGACCCATTTCTGTTTCAGGATCCATGGGAGCTCCAATTTTAATTTTTGATGCTCTTTGAGAAAGTTTATCTAAAAAATCGTCATAAATACCTTTTTGAATGTAAAGCCTAGAACCAGCTATACAACTTTGACCACTTGCACCAAATATTCCAGCTGTTATTCCATTAATTGCATTTTCTTGTTCTGCATCATCAAACACTGCAACTGGACTTTTTCCACCTAACTCTAAACTTACTTCTGATAAATTTTCTGCAGAGTTTCTTATTATATGTCTTGCAGTTTCTGGTCCCCCAGTAAAAGCAACTTTTTCAACTGAATTATGAGTGGTAAGAGCCTTACCACACGGATCCCCAAATCCAGTAATTACATTTACAACTCCTTTAGGAATACCGGTTTTTTCAACTAATTTTGCGAATTCAAATAAAACTGCTGGAGCAAGTTCAGAAGATTTTATCACAACCGTGTTACCCATCGCAAGTGCAGGAGCTAGCTTTGTTGCTGTTAAAAACATTTGTGAGTTCCAAGGAATAATTGCAGCAACGACACCTATTGGTATCCTAGTTGTTATTGCTTGAACATTTGGTTTATCTATTGGTAACACAGTGCCTTCTACTTTATCTGCCAAGCCTGCATAGTAATCATAATATTCAGCGATATAGATGGCTTGTTTTTTTGTTTCTCTATAAAGTTTTCCTGTATCAATTGTCTCTATTTCACCAAGCATCTCAGCGTTAGCTCTAAGCTGATCTCCAATCGCTCTTAAAAACTTAGCTCTTTCTCTTGGAAGTAATTTAGGCCATTTACCCTCGAAGGCTTTTTGTGCCGCTTGAACAGCTTTATCAACATCCTTACTACTAGCTTCAGGTACAATCGCCCAAGGCTCATTATTTTCTGGATTAAGAGTTTCAAAAGTTTTTTTACTTTCAGACTCAACCCATTCACCGTTAATGAACATTTTATATTCTTTAAGTTTAGTCATTTTGGTCAATAAATTTTTTAATTGCTAAATTTACCTCATCTGCACACTCAATACCACAAAGATGTTTACCATCCTTAATAATTTTCAACTGACTATTTTGGATAATATTGTCTAATTCTTTTGACATCTCTACAGTAGAACCAACATCTTGCTCTCCTGTCATCACTAAAGTATTAACTTTAATTTTTTTAAAATCTTCGTCATTTTTGTGATTTACAAATAGCTCATACACTTTTAAAAAATTTGGCATATTGTTTGCAGATAAAATATTGCTTATTTTTTCATAAATATCTGGATTATTTTCTAAATATTTATCTGTAAACCATCTTTTTAAAGCTTGTCTGGAAAGTTTTAATTCCTTTTTAACTTGTTCAAATCTTTGATTAACTATTTTTTGTTGTTCATCTGATCTTTTGTAAATTGAACCTAATAATATTAATGATTGTAAGCGATCATTAAATCTAGTTGCAAAATTTCTAGCAATTAATGAACCAATTGAAAAACCAATTAAATGTATCTTATTTATATTAAGCTCCTCCATAAGGTTAATTAATTGATCAGAAAAATCATCAAAACTTATTTTTTCTTTTTCCAATGAAGATTTTCCATGACCTAAAATATCGTATGATAGATTGCTATGATTTTTAAAGAAATCTAATTGAGGCTCCCAGATTTCATGAGTTAAGCCAACGCCATGAACGAACACTATGGGATTTTTTTGTTCCTTTTTATTAAAGATATAAAATGTACCAGATTCAGTAGTTCCTGTTGTCACAAATATTATTTAGGCTCTATGCCCATTTCTTTCATATCTTGGTATCTGTCACCTGTTCTCGCATGTGCTCTTCCACTTGATGCACCACCTATCGCAATTACCACTTCATCATCAAAAGGTGCATCATGAATAGTAAATTCATGAGTAAGATAATATGGTCTTAGTCCGGAATCTGTTTTATGCATCATAGGGATCGCTATCTTTGATCCAGCAGGACCTCTTATGTTAGTAAAACTTAAATAGGATGTTCCACCAACAGCATCTCTAAATTTATTTCCAAACCTTAAAGTATGAATAAACGCTGAAGCATGCTCAATTTCTCCATTTAAACCAACTATACCAGCTTTACCATATGCTAATATTTTTTCAGGAGATCCTATTTCTTTTATTAATTCTGGAACAAGTAAATCACCTAACTTAGGAGCTAGATCTAAAATAGTTGGTCTTAAGTCCTCAACAAATCCTTGACCATGCCAAGGATTTTTAAATACTGCAGCAACAGATACCATCAAAACAGGTTCTTTTGCCTCTTTACCACCTTCAATAAAAGTTTTATCTACAAATTTATTAAATTTTCTTAATTCTAACTTCATTTTTTTTCTCTATGTTTGAAACTATCCCTTCTAAAACTGTATAACGCTTTTGGATCTACATCAACATCTATCACAGATGGTTTGTTTGATTTAATTGCAGCTCTCACTGCTTCGTTAATTTCAGAAATCTTTTTAACTTTAAAACCTCTAGCACCATAAAGTTCTGCAACTTTATCAAAGGATGGACTAGTAATATCTGCACCTAAATATCTTTTTCCAAAAAAATCCTTTTGGTAAGCTTTTTCTGCTCCCCAGCTTTTATTGTTCATGACAATAGTTGTAGTGTTAATTCCATATTCAACAGCAGTGCTCAATTCAGATATCGTCATACCAAAACCACCATCGCCCATAAGACTTACAACTGTTTTTCTTGGTTTTGCAATTTTAACTCCAAGACCACATGCAAATGAAAAACCAACTAAACCAAAATCTAATGGAGTAAATAATGATGGAGGATCATAATATTCTAAAGCATCTGTTGCCTGTAAACATAATGTTCCTGCATCTAGAGTGATTGCTGAGTTTTTTGGTAGCACTTTTCTTAATTGTTTGAAAAGCCCTTTTGGTTGTATAGGGAAATTTGGACCTAAATTTTCATTATCTCTATTTAATAAGTATTCTTTTCTCTCTTTTAAATATGAATTGGTCCAATTTTTAACATTTAATTTTATTTTCTCTTTTTTAATCTCTTCATAAAGTTGGTTAGTTGCTGTAGCAGCATCTGCGTATATCTTTACTTTTACTGGAAAATATTTTCCTAGCATTTTTTTTTCTAGCTCAATTTGAATAATTTTTGCGTTTTTATTAATATTTTCATAAGAATAAAATGTGGAATTAAAACCTAGACGCGTTCCAATTGCTAAAATTACATCAGCATTTTTAACCAATCTGGATGCAACAGGATTTCCTCTAGGACCCATTTGTCCAGCATTTAATTTATGATTAAATGGAATTGCATCTCCATGTCCTGCAGCTGTAACTATTGGTATATTACATAATTCAGCTAATTTTATTACTTCTTTAAAACTAGAATTATACTTAATTCCTGCTCCAACAATTATTACTGAACGGTTTGATGATCCGATTAATTTAGCTGCCTTTTTAATATTTTCTTTACCTCCTTTTTGTTTGCTCTCGTTTGCAAAGGATGGTTTTTTAGTATTAATATTATATGAGATTGAAGCTGCTAATATATTTCTTGGTAAATTCAAACAAACAGGTCCTCTCCTAGGTTTCATTGCCAAATTAAAAGCATTACTCATTATTTTTGGAATTATTTTTGAATTTTTTACTGTCCAAGTTTTTTTTGTAATAGGTGTAAACAAAGATTGTTGATCTAAACCTTGAAAAGCATCTTCCATTTTGTCTTTAGTTGAATAGGAACCTGCAATTGCTATTACAGGAGAAAATGCTGCTTTAGCTTGTGCTACTCCTGTCACTAAGTTAGTTGCACCAGGTCCGTTTTGTCCTGCAATAATTACCCCAGGTCCGTTTGAGGCTCTAGCATAACCATCAGCCATATGGGTACCAGTTCGTTCATCTCTAACACCAATAAATTTTATACTTTTTTCATGATAAAGAGCATCAAACATTTCCATTGTAGCTGAACCAATAAGTCCAAACACATGTTTTACTTTTTCTTTTTTTAATGATTGAACAGCAGCTTGTCCGCCGCTGATAATTTTTCGTGTTTTTGTCACGAAACTTTTTTTACTTCAGTATCAAAATCATCCTGAAAATGTGGCATAACTTTTTCAGTGAAAAGTTTTATACTTTTCATACAATCTTTATGCTTCACTCCTGGAAAATTAGACCAAACTTGTAAATTTTGTAAGTTAAGTTCAGATTTTAATTCATGAATTTTATCTATCACGTACTCAGGGGTTCCAAATAACATGTTTCTTTTGTGTAAAAATTCATAATTTAATAAATCCAATTTACCTTTTGTTTCAGGCAATTCTTCACCTGGATCCATGTGATTTCCTAAACCTCTCCAATGACAAACCCATCTCATGTAATTCACCATATGTTCACCAGCTTTTTCTTTTGCTTCTTCCATTGTATCAGCAACAAACATATCTCTTACAAGAGAAACTCCTTCACCAAGAGGTATATTTTTTTTTGTTACCTCTGATCTTTTATTTTTATAGGCCTCAAATTTTGCTTTCAAAGCTTTCACTGTTGGTATCCACATAATAATATTAATATTATTTTCAGCAGCCCACTCAATTGACCTAATGCCATCAACAACTTGATGAATAGGTGGGTGTGGTTCTTGATATGGATGAGGCAAAACACTAATTTTTTTCATAGTATTATCCTCCATATTCATAAACTCATCACTTGGCGGACTCATATCGTGTTGCCAGACATAATTCGGCGATGGATAAGTATAAAATTCACCTTGATGACTAAAAAATTTTTCAGTCCAAGCTTTTTTTAATACTTCTAAAGTTTCTGCAAATAATCTGAAATTTTTTGCCTGATCTTTTAAATCAGCTTCTTTATTTAAGTTTATTGCTTCTCTTCCATAAATTCCTCTTGCTACACCTACTTCAACTCTGCCTTTAGAAAGTTGGTCTAATGTTGCAATATCTTCTGCTAATCTTATTGGATTATGAAAAGTAATAACATTTGCAGCTTGACCTATTCTAATATTTTTTGTTCTCGCTGCTGCATCTGCGCCCATCATTAATGGATTTGTACAAGACTCCATTCCTTCGTGATTGAAGTGATGCTCTGTAAACCATATTGAATTCCATTTATTTTGATCACAATATTCTGTGATTTCTTTAGTTTCATCTAATAGCTGATGATAAGGTTTGTGTGTCCAGTTTGTGGTATTACAAAAATAACCAAATTTCATAAAGCCTCCTTTAAAAGTTAATTTAAAGACGACCGATCCCACTTTCGTAAATCTTTGATTTAAACGACGAGTTATGTATCGCTTTATGAAAGAACGATATCACTTTTTTAAAGCAGTGGAAATCTAAAAAAGCTTTTTTTTGTCAGTCCATGGACCTTTTTTTGTCTTAGGTAAAAACTTTTTAAGGTCAATTAGGACTTTTTCAGACAGCTTTCTGTAGGTAGTAAGTTTTCCTCCATAAATATTCAATAGAGGCAATTTTTTTATAACCTTTAAATCAAAAACATAATCTCTAGTAACTTTAGAAGCTGTGTTAAAATCCTCAATAAGAGGTCTAATTCCTGAATAAGTATCCACTATATCTTTTGTACTTATTTGTTTTTTTAAATAATTGTTTACTGAATTAATTAAATATCTAATTTCTGTTTTTGATATACCTTTATTTTCAGGTGATTTAACTTCTATTTCTGTAGTCCCAATTAATGAAAATTTTCCTTTATAAGGTATGACAAAAATTATTCTTTTATCAGTATTTTGAAATGTAAAAGCAATATTATCTTTATATAATTTTTTTGTAATAATATGACTTCCTTTAACTAGTCTTATTTTTTTTTTGGATTTAATTTTTATATTTTTCTTTAAAGTTTCATTTATCCATGGTCCGGATGCATTAATTAAAACTTTTGATTTTATTTTTTTCCCATTTTGAAGACTAATGATCCAGTCATCACCAATAATTTCAGCTTTTTTAACTTTGTTATATTCTAGTATTTTAGCTTTATTTCTTTTTGCATCTTTAACATTTAACTTCGTCAATTTTTTATCATCAATTTGAATATCGAAATATTGAAAACCAGTTTTATATTTTTCCTTAAGAATGTTTGGGAATTTTTTTTTAAGATCTAATGTTTTTGATTTTGGAATATTGGTTTTTCCACCTAAATTATCATACAAAAACAAACCAAATTTAATTAACCAGGCTGGTCTAATTTTATCAGTATGAGGAATAATAAATGGAATAGGTTTTGAAATATGTCTAGCAATTTTGTAGACAATTTCTCTTTCTTTTAAAGACTCTCTTACTAATTTAAATTCATAATTTTCTAAATAACGAAGACCACCATGTATTAATTTTGTAGACCAAGATGATGTTGCTCCCCCGATCTCGCCTTTGTCAGCTAGACAAACGGACAAACCTCTTCCAGCAGCATCCCTTGCAATACCTGCACCGTTTATACCACCACCTATTATGAATAAATCAAATACTTTAGACATTTAAATTATGAATTGTTTATAAAATGTAATTATAAATTATCAATGACTTAAAGTATTTTATCGCTGATATTCAACAAATTTCTTTAAAGATTGATTTAAAAATTTTTCATAAATCTGGCCTGAGTTTGAATTTTTTGTAGAGTTTAGGAAAGATTTATTCATTTTGAAGTCATAAGATGGTTCAAAGAAGAAAGGAACTGAGAGTCTCTTACTTTTATTCCACAATACTCTGTGATTTGTTGCTTTAAACTTACCTTCGCTTAAAAATTCTAAAGCACGACCAGTATTCACCACTAAAGCTTTTTTATTAAACGGTACATCATACCATTTCTTAGTTTTTCTATTTTGAACTTGAAGACCACCTCTTCTATCCTGATATAGAACAGTAAATACTCCACTATCAACATGTGTTTCGCATCCAAGGGCTACTCCATCTTGTTTTGATATCTCTACAGGTTTTGTCTGGTTAGGATAATAATTAAATCTTAAAGTGCTTAGTGTTTTTAATCTTGAAAAAGCTTTATTTGATATATTTGGATTTTTTTTATTTAACTTAATCACACTTTTAAACAACGTTTCGCTTAAACTATAAATACTATCAAAGTATTTATCTAATGCTTTGATAGAAGTTTTGTTAAAACATTTATTAAGATTTAAATGTTCAATATATTGGTTTTTTAATTTAGAGGAATATGATTTAGTTACTTTTAAATCACCTATATCCAAACCCTCTTTTCCATTTACATCATTAGGAAAATATCCTCTATAAAGGTTTTTATTTTTTTTATTCCATTTTTTAGGCGCTAATTTTATTTTTTTATTATCTGGTAAATTAAAAAATTTGTTTCCAACATCACATATTTTTTTTATTTTATTTAAATTAAGTCCGTGTCCAATTACTTGAAAAAAACCTACATTGACGCAGGCTTTTTCAATTTCTTTAATTGTTTTAAATGCACTTTGAGTTTCAAAATTATTTTTGATTAGTGAGGACACATTAATCGTTGGGATATAGCTTTTGGTCATCTTCTTACCGGTGTTTCTGTTGCAATATATTGATCTCTAGCTTTTTCTCTTAAATAAATATAAATCCCAGCAGCTATAATGCATGCTACTCCAAAAAATGTTCTACCTGATGGAATTTCATTAAATAAGAAATATCCAGGGATCATTGACATAATAATTAAAGAATATTCAAACAACGAAACTACCGAAGGTGAAGCAACAATGTATGCAGAAAATATACATACAAATGCTATTGATGCAGCAAAACCAAAAAATAAAATAAATTTCCAAGTATATTCTATATTTGAAAACCACTCTCTAAATATAAATTGAGTAGTTGGGTCAAAACTTGTGTTATTAAATTGACCTTTGCCCATAAACACAAAAATTATTACGCAAAGTAAGATTGCAATAAGATAGAAATAAAATAATTGAGTATATACCCCATCTTTATCTGAGGTATATTTTGTAATTGTCATTGAAGCTGCATAACAAAATGCACAAAAAACTGGTAATAAATTTCTGTATTCAAAGTCGGAAAAATTTGGGTTTAATACTATAAAAACACCAATGAAACCAAAAACAATAGCAGACCACCTTCTTATTCCAATAAATTCTTTTAAAAAAAATTTAGCAAATATTGAAACAAAAAAAGGACATGAAAAAAAAAGTGCATTAGCTGTTGCTAAAGGCATGTAAGTTAAAGAAATGAAGAATGCAGAAAAAGCTATGAAATGTAAAAGCACTCTAAATAAAGTTAAAAAGGGATAATAAGTTTTTAAAGATACTTTTTCTCTTTTAAATTTAACATAAAAAAAAAGTAAAACTGCAGCAACAAAGTATCTTCCAAAAAAAATTTCATAAAGGGCTGCTTTTTCAAAAATATATTTAATTAAAGAGTCTTGCATTGCGAATAAAGTCATCGCTATAATTATCAAAATAATACCCTTTGAATTGTTATCCCTTGTCATTTATCTAAGAGGTTTTTCTGTAGCTATAGATTGATTTTGTGCTTTTTCACGCATAAAGATATAAATACCACTGGATACAATTATTAAAATTCCAATCACTGTATTTAATGATGGTATTTCATCAAAATATAACCATCCAACAAGTGGTGACCAAAATAATATGGAATATTCAAAAGGCGAAACTACAGAGGGAGAAGCTATACTGTAAGCTTTAAATAAAAAAAGAAAAGCAAGAGTAGCCGTAACTCCGGTTGCAGTCATTAATAAAATATTAGTATTAAAATCAACAAACCATTCCCTAAATATAAATTGAGAAGCTGGATGATCTGAAGTGTTGTATTGACCATCACCAATAATAAAATAAAAAATTATACTAAGAATTATTGCGCCAATATAAAATGTAAATGTTTGTGTATAAACGCTATCTCTATCAGATGTTTGTTTTATTATAATCATTGATAATGAATAACAAAATGCGCACAAAATGGGCAGTAAACTTAAATAGTTAAAATTACTAAAATCAGGATTTAAAGTTATATAAACCCCAATAAATCCTACGACTATTGCAGACCATCTTCTTATTCCTATTTCTTCTTTTAAAAAAAAATGAGCAAATATTGTAATTAAAAATGGAGTAACAAAAAATAAAGCTGTAGCCGTACCAAGTGGTAAGACAGTCAAAGAAACATAAAAAGAACTAAAACCAAAGAAAAAAAGTATTACACGGGTAATAGTTAAAAGAGGATATTGGGTTCTAAATACTATTGGTTGTTTTGTAATTATTAAAAACATTAAAATGAGTACAAAACTTATTACTGTTCTGATCAAGTAAATTTCATAAAGTGAAACAAAATTATAAATATGTTTCATAATTCCGTCTTGTACGGAAAAAACCATCATTGCAATTAAGATGTAGACTATCCCTTTTGGATTATTATTTGGGGTAGACATTAATTATTTTACATCAAATTTTATTGTTTGGGAAAATAATTTTGAAGATCACCTTCTCTGAAAACATCTGTAGTACTACAATGTAAGCTACCACCAAAAGCATAAACTTCTCTAAAATCTATTGGGATCACTTCCATCCCAAGTTTATCCAATTGTTCAGCTTGATAAACTTCTGTCTTTTCTACACATACTGTTTTTGGGTCTAGAACTAAAACGTTCATTGATAACCATATAGAGTAATAACTTAGATTTGGAGGTGAATTATGGGCTGGTTGCGCCGCATAAACAATTTCCCAACCGTTATCCTCAAAAAGTTTCCTTTGTTCTTTTGGAAGTTTTCTAACTGGATTATTTAAAATTAATCCAGGTTTTATAGGTGTGAAAGTTGCATCTATGTGAATCGGGTAGGGATCTCCTGGAAAATTTACGGTGTGGATTCTATGATCAGGAAAATGTCTTTTTAACCAGTCAATTCCTTTTAGATTAGTTGTAAATCCATGTTGAACAATTAAATCTTTTCCAAATCTTAAAATATCTGCAGCATCAAAAAGGGGCTCTTCTTCAGTTGTAACAAAATATTTTTTCTCTGCCCACTTTAATCTTTGCTCGATACTCACATCGTCTGATAAATAATTCATATGATAATCTGCATCAGTTAATCTAGGCTTAGGTGCTGTTTCATGTCTCATGCCTGGATCTTCAGTAAAATACTTTTGTAATAATGGTCTGTAGGCTAAATACTCAAACCATCTACATCTAAAACTCATTGTGGCTTCGAGCATTTCTTTTCCAACTGTAATTATAACATCTCTTGATGGCATACATCCAAACATATGCTCTACTTCCCAATCAGGAGTAGCAATTTTTTCATCAAATTTAAGTGGAGTTGGCCTATCGACCCTTATACCTCTGCCCTCAAGCGTTTTAACAAATTTGTCTAAAAGTTCGTTAGCTCTATCTATAGAATCTTGTGTACGTCTTCCGTGCTTACCTTTCATAACAGAGTCAGGTGGAATTTTACAATCGACAGCCGGTTCAGGTGCAGGAATACAGCAATTATCTGCTCTTCCAACAATCACATGTTTCAATGGATCCCATTCATTCCAACTTTGAACAATAGTCTTTTTCATTTTATTTAAATGATTAATTTAAATAGAAGTTAAATTCAATAAATTTTAATGTTAAGAATTTAAAATAAACTCTGATGCTCTTTCGGCAATCATTAATGTTGGAGCATTTAAATTTCCACTTGTAATTTCAGGCATGACAGAAGCATCAACTACTCTTAAATTTTCTACTCCATGAACTTTTAGTTTTTGATCAACTACAGCCATATGATCGTATCCCATTTTTAAAGTACAAGATGGATGATACGCTGTCTCAGCTTTGGAACGAATATATTCCTCGAACACCTCATTCGTTTTAGCGTGATTTCCCGGTCCAATCTCTTTTCCAGCATATGGTTTTAAAGAATTTTGTCCTAAAATTTTTCTTGCTACATGAATACACTCTATTGTTTGTTTTAAATCATCTTCATGTTCTAGATAATTAAATTGAATTTTTGGATAATCATAAGGATTTGAACTATTTAAAGTTATATGACCTCTACTTTTTGGATGGTTAGGACTTGCATGTAATTGATAACCATGTCTATCTGGATCAACCAATCCATGATCTATCACAAAAGCTGGAAAAAAATGAAATTGAATATTTGGATATTCTCGTTCAGGTGAAGATTTACAAAATCCCCCAGCTTCTAAAAAAGAAGTTGAGCATGGACCGCTCCTATTTAGAAACCACTGGATACCAATTTTAATCATATTAATTTTATTTACATAAGAATACAAAGTATCATTTGTTTTACACTCTTGTTGTACATAAGTTTCCAAATGATCCTGTAAATTTTTTCCCACACCTTCTAAGCTGTGAATTATATCAATTCCCTTATCTTTAAGATGTTGGCTTGGACCAATTCCTGAAAGCATAAGTAACTGTGGAGAATTAATGGCACCACCGCTTAAAATAACTTCTTTATTTGCATAAATTTTTTCAACTTTATTTTTAATTTTAACCTCAATGCCAATTGCTTTTTTTCCATCAAAAATAATTTTCTCAACAAAAGCTTCTGTAAATACTTTAAGATTATTTCTCTTTTTTGCAGGGTTTAAATAATATTTAGAAACACTAGCTCGTTCTCCTTTATGTATAGTAACGTCATACATCCCAAAGCCTTCTTGTTCTTTACCATTCATGTCATTATTTATTTTGTAACCAGCCTCACCAGCTGAGTCGATAAATGCTTTAAATAAAGGATTTTTATTTTTAGATTGGTTTACGGGCAATATTCCGCTACCACCTCGATATTCGTTTTCACCTTCAGACCATGTTTCAATTTTTTTAAAATAAGGAAGAACTTTTTCATAGGACCAATTATCTAGTCCAAAAGAAGCCCATCTTTGATAATCATTTGGATTTCCTCTTACAAATACCATTCCATTATGTGCAGAACATCCACCAATCATTTTTCCTCTTGGGCAAAATAATCTTCTATTCTGTAGATGTGGTTCTGGTTCTGAATAGTATTTGTAATTATATTTTGGATCATGCATTGTGTATAAAATTGCAAGTGGCATGTTTACTTTCCAAATATCGCTAGGTTTTCCAGCCTCAAATATCGCTACATTATTTTGATTGTTTTCACTCAATCTATTTGCAAGCACACAGCCAGCACTCCCAGCCCCAATAATTAAATAATCAAAATTCATATAAGTTTTGAACTTAACAACTTTTCATAGTGATGAATAGATTTCATTTTAATGTTAGTTTTTTTTGCAGCTTCATCAAATTTTCGAAGCAGAATTGATGGCTTAAAGTAAGTTTTATTTTTAAAGTTTTTACTTTCTTTATCGTTTAAAACCCCACCTTGTAACTTTAAGCTAATTTTTGACGCATCTGATAATAAATCAAAGTATTTTTTATCTCTTGCTAAATAACGTTTGGCTAAAACGTGGTATTTAATAGGCTCAACAACTTTAGCTCCAAAAAATTTTTTTAAATACTGGTAGGCTATATTTTCGTGTTCCCCATCTAGCTTGTTTTTGACCAATTCGTTAGGGTCTTCTAAAAGAAAATGACCATAGTCATGAAGTAAACAAGCACAAATTAAATCATCATCACATTTAGCCTTTTCTGCAAGCATAGCTGTTTGAATCATATGTTCCGACATAGTTACTTTTTCACCAATGTATAAAGATTTATTATTTATAAAATTTGATATTATTTTATAAATTATTTTCATTTCTTATTGTGGATGATCTCCTTGAATAGCGATACGATCCATTATTCTTTCAAATCCAAGTCCTTTATTTGGATAAAAATCAGCAATAGCATAGTGTTGAACACTTCTATTATCCCAGATTGCAATTGCATTCTCTGTCCATTTAAATCTACAAGTAAGATCTAATCTTGCCTGGTGTTCAAATAAATATTTTAATATTTCATCACTTTCATTTTTATCCATATCAACTATTTGTTTTGTGTAAGTCCAATTTACAAAAAGAATTTTTTTTCCAGTTTCTGGATGAGTTCTTAAAATTGGATGTGTATTAGAATATTCATCCATATTACCGTTACTTTCCATTGCTTTATATTTATCTAGGAAAAATCCTCCACCTAATGAAGAATGAACTGCTTTTTTGTTTTTAATCTTATTTTTTATCTCCTCATCTAATGTTTCCCATGCAAGTTCCATGTTTGAAAAAACAGTATCTCCTCCTACTGGTGGAATTTTAATTGATTTTAAAATTACTGCTTTTGTTGGTTTTTCATTATAGCTTACATCAGAATGCCAACCTTCACCCCATTGTGTTTTTTCTTCAGGTTTTTTAATTATTCTAACAATTTCTGGAAATTTGTTTAGACCTTTTACATAAGCATGTGTTTCTAAAGGTCCAAATTTTGAAGCTAAAGCAATATGTTGTTCTGATGTTAATTGTTGATTTCTAAAGAAAATAACTTTGTGTTCCAATAGTAGATTATTTATTTTCTCAAAATTTTCATTTGATATATCTGTTAAATCTATTCCATTTATTTCTGCACCTAAAGCTCCAGATAATAAATCTATTTTAATACTCATTTATAAATTAGCTATTTTTTAAGTTTATTTGAAAAATGTAAATTATCGAACTTAAATTTAGACTTATTTTCTTCTATAAAATTATTCATTATCAGTATTTTTTCCTTTTCAAATTCAGCAACTTTTCTTAATTCAAGGTTGATATATAAAGCTAATACTTCAGTTGTAGAAGATAAAAGATTTTTACTTTTTTCGTACATTTCTAATTTATAATGCAATCTTTTTTTATCATGGTCACAATAGGATAAATAAATATCTACTTCTTCTCCTTCTTTAACCTCATTATTATAAGTAGTATGAGTTTCAACAACCATCGTACTTCTTTTTGTGTTTATTGCAGCCTCTTCACCCATTTTAAAATTAGACAGCATTTTTTCCGCAGCTTTATCAAAAACTAAAATATAATACGATAAATTCATATGATTATTATAATCTGTCCATTCATTAATAATTTTTGTAGTTTTAAGAAGTACAGACATTACTGATTTAATTCTTGCAAAATTTGATCTGTTAGCTTTTTAATTTCATCTACAGCACTCCCTTTTCTTTGTTTTTCAATTGCTGTTTTGCCTTCACCCATAGACGAGGCATATATTTGACGATTGCCAATTATTGTATCAACTGCAGGTACATTTAAGCTTTTGATATAATCATTTGTTTTAATAATTTGTTTTGATCTTTGGTTGGCTCGATTAATTTGTATCATAATTTTTTTATTTGCTTTTTTTGCAATCTCTATGATTGCTTCTGTTGCCCAAAAATCTACATGTGATGGTGTCATTGGAATTAAAACTAAATCGGAAGCTTCAATTGATGGTCGAGCATCAGATTCTATTTTGGGAGGAGTATCTATTATAACAATATCATGATCTTTTTTTAAATTTTTAGACTCATACTGTGCACCCCAAAGACTAGCAGTTTTAAAACTCAAATTGTCGTTTGAAATATTTTTTTCAGACCTGATCATAAACCACTGTCCGAGACTACCTTGAGGATCAGTGTCAACAACAGCAACTTTTAAATTTTGAAATTTAATAAAACCCATTGCTAAGTGAATTGCCAAAGTTGTTTTTCCAGTGCCACCTTTTTGTTGAGAAATAGTTATAACTTTTGAGAGCATATTCTTAGATAATATATTTATAAAACTGATCTAGAAATATAATTTTAATTTCAATCTGAACGATAAAAAATTTTTTCTACTTTTAATTGAATTTTTTTTTTAGAGTTTAATAACTCGCTTATTTATTAAACTATAAACTTATAAAAAATATATATAAAAAAAATAAAGAATTTTTATTTCAATTTGTGTCAAAGTTACAGAATAATTAGTTTTTTTTAACAGACTATTTAGAAAGGGTGAATGAATAAGTTATTGTTACCAGCGGATATAGTAGGAGGGTCATTTTGGTTAATCTCTGTTGCTATGATTGGTGCAGCAATTTTTTTCTTTTTAGAGAGAGGTAGAGTTTCACACAGATGGGGTACGGTAATGAACCTTGTTGGAGTGATAGCTTTAATGTCTTCAATTCATTATTTCTACGCAAAAAACTTGTGGGTGTTAAATGGACAGGCACCTACTGCATTAAGATATATCGATTGGCTATTAACTTTCCCACTTACGATACTGACTTTTTATGTCATGCTAAAATCTGTTTATGATGTGAAGAGAGGAATGTTTTGGAGATTATTAGTTGGGACTCTAGTTTGGGTAATCGCACAATTGTTAGGAGCTTATGGTTATATGAGCGTAACATTGGGCTTCTTAGTTGGAATTGTTGGATGGCTATACATTATTGGTGAGCTTTATATGGGTGATACTGGTAGAGCTAATAGTGCATGTAACAATGAAAGTGTTCAAATGGCATTCTTCGCTAACAGACTAATAATCACAATTGGTTTTTCAATTTATCATATTGGATATTTTATAGAGCATTTAGCGGGCGGAGCTAACATCAATAGTTTAAACGTGATTTATAATTTAGCAGACGTATTAAATAAAATTATATTTGGAATGATTATTTATAGCGCTGCACTTCAAGATACTAAGAAAGGGGCACAACAATAGGGAGGTTTAATTTATGACTAAAGGAGCAGATATAATAGCAGGAATAATATTACTAGCGTTAGCAATAGCAATTATTGTTTATTTGTTACACTGGCTTTACAGAAGATCTTCAAAAGAAGTTTCATTTGTGAGAACAGGAATGTTGGGAGAAAAAGTTGTAATATCTGGAGGAGCCTTTGTCTTACCTATTATTCACAACATTACTCAAGTAGGTATGCGTACTTTAAGTATAACAATTAAACGAGGTGGAGATAAATCTTTAATCACGAAAGATAGAATGAGAGCAGAACTAGTTACAGAATTTTTTACAAAAGTTCCACCTGAAGCTAAAGCAGTATCTACTGCAGCCCAAACATTAGGAAACAGAACTTTAGATCCTGAACATTTAAGAGAAGTTGTTCAAGGTAGATTTGCAGATGCACTTGGAGAAGTTGCTGCGAAAATGACTCTTGATGAGATACAAGAAAACAGAGGTACGTTTGTTAAAGAAGTTAGAAAGATAGCAGATGAGTCTATTGGTCATACTGGTTTAGCTCTAGAGACTGTTTCAATAATTTCTTTAGACCAAACACCTATTGAGCAATTTAATCCTGCAAACACTTTTGACTCTCAAGGTTTAACTCAGTTAACAGAACAAATTGAAGCAAGAAAGAAAAAAAGAAACGACATCACGCAAGATACAAAAATTTCTATAGAAAACAAAAATTTAGAAACAGTTCAAAAAGAATTGCAGATTAAAAAAAATGAAGAATTTTCAAGGTATCAGCAAGAAAGAGAAATAGCTGTACAAAAAGCTAATGAAAGAACTGAAACTATAAAGAAAAAAGCTGAAAAAGAGCGAGAAGCAGAAGAGTCTGAAATTAAAAATCAAGAAGCTGTAGAGGTTGCAAAAATCTCTCAAAACCAGGTAATTGAAGTAGAGAGAAAATTAACTGAAACAAGATTAATTGAAGAAATAGAAAAAAGAAGAAGAGAGCAAAATGCACTCGAACAAGACGCAGCTTTAGATATCAGACAAAAGAATTTGGATACTGAAATTAAAATTTTGGATCTAGATAAAGAGAGCGAATATGCTAGGCTGGAAAAACAAAGACTAGTAGATACTAAACGAGCTCAAGAGAAGGCGGAAATTATTAAAGAACAATCTGACAAACAAAGAGAGTCAGAGGAAGCACAAATTATCGCAGAGCAACAAATTAAAAATGCAAAAATTGCGCAACAAAAAAATATTGATGCGCATAGAATTGAGTCTGAAAAAGAAGTTAGAACTTTAGATATAGAGAAAGCCAAAAGAATTCAAATTGAAGAACATCAAAAAGAACTTGAAATACTTGAAAAATCTAAAGAAGTTCTAAAATCTAAAGCAGACGAGCAAAATACTAGAGCTAAAGCAGTTGAAGCTGAAGAAAAAGCAAATTCAACAAGATATATCGAAAAAGCTGAAGGAATGAAACAGGTTGACGTTATATCTGCTGCATCTAAAGCAGAGCAAGATAAATATGAAACTATGGCGGCGAAATTAAGATATGAAATTGATGCTGCTGGTAAAGAAGCTCTTAATATGGCTGAAAATGTTAGAAGTGATGCGAGCAGAAGAAGCGCTTTAAGAAATAAATTAGCTGAGAAAATAGAGTCTATAATCAGAGAAAGTGTTAAGCCAATGGCAAATATTGGGGATATCAAAATTGTTGATGTTAGTGGCTTACCAGGTTTCAGTGGAACAGCTGGCGGAGGGTCTGCTGGTGGAGGCAAAGACGTTTCAGGTGGCAAGAGCTCAGGTAACTTAGCAGATAATGTTGTAAGCTCAGCATTAAGATACAGAGCTCATCAACCATTTTTAGACAGTCTTCTGAAAGAAATCGGAATGAATCCTGGAGAAATTAGCAACATTAGAAATATCTTAGGTGATTATGGTAATCCTAAAAAAGATTATCACATGAACTTTGGTGAAAATGTTAACGCAGATTTAAAAGGAGACAAGAGTCCAAAAAAATAAAATTAAATAAAAAATTATGAGTGTGGAATTAGAAAACTGGGCAAAAAAATACGAAGAGTTTACAAATAATGATGAAACCATCAAAGCGATGGCAAAATATTATACTTGCTCTTTTATGTTTGACATGGAAAGTGCAAAAGTAATTATTGAAATGCATGATGGAAAAGTAAAAAATATTAATACCAATCCATCACCTTTAGACCCTTATGATTTTGCATTAAGAGCATCAGCCAATACGTGGAAAGAATTTGGCCAGCCGATACCAAAACCTATGTATCATGGAATTTGGTCAGCTAGTTTTTTAAGAGATTTAAAAATTGAAGGTAATCACTTAATCCTTATGAAAAATCTAAGAAACTTTACTGTTCAATTTGAATTATTAAGAAAGACAGGAGTGCCGGTTTGATGTCTAAAAATTGGAGGATTTTAAAATGGTAAAACATCATGATGTAGTTGGGCGATATGTAACAATTGAAGTTGATGATTGTGAGTATAAGGTATTTTATCTTCAAAATGGAAAAGGCATACCTTTAATTTGTCAACATACAGCAGGATGTCATAATCATCAATGGAGAGGACTATTGGAAGACCCAGAAATAACAAAAAATTATAATGTGATTGCATATGATTTACCTCGTCATGGGAAATCGGATCCTCCACATAATAAAGAGTGGTGGAAAGAAGAATACAAACTTACTGCAGAGCATTATTGTAACTTCATAGTCAAATTATGTGATGCTTTGGGTCTACAAAATCCAATTTTCATGGGGTCGTCTTTTGGAGGAAATGTTGCTTTACAACTAGCATTAAGACATCCAAATAAATTTAGAGCTGTAATTCCAGTAGAGGCAGCTGATTATGCCCCAGGATTTTATCTTGATTGGTGGAGACATCCTCACGCAAATGCTGCTCAGGTTTGTGCAAGCGGTACATGGGATTTGATGGCACCACAGTCACCAGAAAAAGATAGATGGTTAACTTGGCATTATTATACTCAAGGTTCTGAGGCTTTTAAGGGTGATTTATACTTTTATTCTGTAGATCATGATTTAAGAAAAGAATTACAAAATATTGATGGCCATAAGTGTCCAGTAATAATGCTTACAGGAACTTATGATTATTTAACACCCCCAGAGGCCACAGAAAATACCGCGCGACAAATCAAAGGTGGAGTTTACATAGAAATGGCTGATATAGGCCATTTTCCAATGAGTGAAAATCATGAAGTTTTTAGAGTTTATTTAATGGAAGCCTTAAAAATAATTCAAGAAAGGACTAGTAAATAATTTTTTACTGAGGAGAAGATATGGATAAAGATAAAACTGGAGTTCAATTAAATTTAGGTCACACCAGTACGGATGATTTCATCACAGAGAAATATGTTTTGCCTCTGTTAAGAGATGAAAAAATGAGAAATAAGCTAATAGAAGAACACAGAGCAACTCCCGTTGGTAAAGCACCCCAACCTCACAAAGGTCAGCCAATGGTTGAGCACAGTAAGGAATTACAAATTGTACTAGATAAACTTAGACGACAGCCGATGCATATAAAAAAATATGTAACAATATGCAAAAAAGATTTTGAGGATTATAGAATTGGAATAGTTACAGGTGTTAGAGGCGAACCTGTAGAAATATTAGAAGACTCATATTCTTCAGAGGAAGCCTGTGAGCATGCAATATTTTTGAAAAGAATTTTAGATTTATTAGAAAGACACGGTGGATAATTAAATGTTAAGAATAACTGGTTACAGTGACAAATATACTGCGTTCCCTGGAGAGGAAATAAAATTTTATGTTAATGCTGAAAAAAATGAAAATTACGAAGTTCAAATAGTTAGATTAATACATGGTGACACGAATCCTGAAGGTCCTGGTTATAAAGATGAAGAGGTAGGAGCTGAATGTAATGGAAACTATCAAGGAAGAAATCAAAAAATTCATGGTGGTTCTTATTTAATTGTTCCTCAAGATGATAGACTAAATACATCTAGTTTTACTCTACAAGCTTATATTTTTCCAACAACTCCAGACAAAGGTAGACAAGGAATTTTAACTAAGTGGAATCAAAAAACTAAAAGTGGTTATGGACTTTTTATTGATGAAAATGCATGTTTATCAGTATCAATAGGAGATGGTAACGGACAAATATCGGCACTTTCAAGTGAAAAGAAATTAATGAGAAAAGTTTGGTATTTAGTAGCCGCTTCTTATGATGCTGAAACAGGTAAGTTAAAACTTTATCAAGAGCCTTGTGTGACACCGACAAATGGTGGATTAGGTATGTCACTTCTTCATCCGGCAGATGAAACGACATCCTATGTAGAGTCAATTAGCAATTTAAAGCCAAGAGCGAATGATGCTCCTTTCTTAATGGCAGCTTGTTCTTTAAATGACAGATCAGGCAGACATATACATGGTGCACATTATAAAGAAGCTACAAGCCCTGTTGAGTTACCTGAGCAAACTTTAACTTATAATGGTAAAATCGATAGACCAAGATTAAGCAAAAAAGCATTATCAAAATCTGATATAGAGTCTCTTGCAAGAGGATTTACTGATTGTACATCTGAGTTAAGATCTGAAGTAATTGGTGCATGGGATTTCCATGCTAATATCTCTAAAAATATAGCTTCTACGCACATTGTAGATAAAACCTCAAATCATTTAAACGGATTTATAATAAATTTACCATGTCGAGGAATGACAGGTTACAATTGGACTGCAGATGAAATGGTGTTTCATCACAAACCCGAGGAATATGGGGCTATACATTTTCATGATGATGATATTGATGATGCAAGATGGGATGTAGATTTCACTTACAAAGTCCCAGATTTAATAAGAAGTGGAGTTTATGCTGCTAGGTTAAGAATTAATGGTGAGGAGTCAGCAGAAACTGAGGATTTTATACCATTTGTAATCAAACCACCAAAAGGCAAAACAACTTCTGATCTTCTTTTTGTTTTACCAACAAATAGTTACATCGCTTACTCAAATGATAATTTAGGAACTAATTCTGTTGTAGCACAATTACTAGCCGGAAAAGTTCCTGTTTTAGGTGCATCTGATTTATATCTTAATGAACATAGAGAATATGGCTTATCAACTTATTCACAACACTCCGATGGAAGTGGTGTAGCAATTTCATCAAGATTAAGACCAATTCTTAATATGAGACCAAAATATAGACACTGGTTATCTCCTTCACTATGGCAATTGAATGCAGATCTTCATTTAACAGATTGGTTAGAAGAAAAGAATTTTGATTTTGATGTCGTTACTGACGAAGATTTACATCTAGAGGGTGTTGAACTGTTAAATCGTTATAAATGTGTTTTAACTGGATCACACCCAGAATACAGTTCTGAAAAAATGTTAGCTGCTTATGAACAATATCAATTGAACGGTGGAAGATGGATTTATTTAGGATCAGATGGATTTTACTGGATAAGCGAATATCACCCTGACAATCCAAATATAATTGAAGTTAGAAAAGGTGAGGCAGGCACAAGAGCTTGGACTGCAAACCCTGGAGAGTATAACAACGCATTTGATGGAAAGTATGGAGGGATGTGGAGAGCAAGAGGAAGAATACCTTCAAAAGTTTGTGGACTTACATTTACTGCATATGGATTTGATGTAAGTTCTTATTACAAAAGATGTCCTGATAGTAAAAGACCAGAATGTTCATGGATATTTGATGGAGTTGGTGAAGATGAGGTAATTGGAGATTTTGGTTTAGTTGGTGGGGGTGCAGCTGGTTTAGAGCTCGACAGATATGATTTAGAATTTGGGACACCTCATAATGCTTATTTATTAGCAAGGTCTGAAAATCATACTAATCTTATGATGCAGGTAAACGAGGAAATTCACTTTACTGTAAGAGGATATTATGGGGGTGGAACAGAAAACCCGATGGTAAGAGCAGATATGATTTATTATAAAACTCCAAATGATGGAGCGCTTTTTGCTCCAGGCTCGTTGTCATTTTGTGGAAGTTTATCTTACAATAACTACAACAATAACGTTTCAAAAATTCTTGAAAACGCAATTAGAGGATTTTTAAAAGAAGGTCCTTTACCATAATGAGCAATCATCAATTTACTAGGCCAGAAGGAACTGGGGGAAAAAGTATCTTAGGATCTGATGATAAAACACCATTAAATCAGTTAGAGAAGGAAGCTTTAGGTGATTTGGATCAAGATAAATTAAATGAATTAGCAAAATGCTTATTTACACTAAATAATAGAAGATACGGACCAATACCAGGAGCTTATATGGTTATGTGCACAAATCCTGGTAAAGAGTGGTGTGTCGCTCAACTAAATGCAGATCGAGCTAAGCCATTTATTATTTTTGAGGATAAAAAATATTCATCAATAAAAGAGGCCCAGCAAGAAGCAGAGAGAATTAAAAAAGAAAAAGGTGAAACAGCACCAAGACGCTGCACTTGATCAATAGAAGGGATCTAAGTTATGGCAAACTCTAAAGTCCTTGTTAAAAATGATAAAGTCATTGTGACAGAATGGTCTTTTGATATAGGTGATAGTACCGGTCATCATATACATCAATATAATTATGTTGTGGTTCCAATGTTGGATGGTGAGCTTAAAATAATTGATAAAAACAACAATGAAACAATATCAAAATTAACAAAAGGTGTTGCTTATTACCGAGACAAGGGAGTAGAGCACAACGTATTTAATAACAATAATTTTCCGTATTCTTTTATAGAAGTTGAAATGGTAGATTAAAATGTCAGAAAAGTCTGTTTGGTTATTTTTATTTATTTTACTTTATGCAGCATTTTGTTTTTTTTGGGGAGTAAGAGGATCAAAGTTTAATTCAGAGAATCCTCAAAAATATTATTTAGCTGACAAAAATGTTTCCTCGTGGGTATTTTTCTTTGCTGCAACAGCTGCAACATTTGCTGGTTTAACTATAATTTCTCAAACAAGTTTAATATACAACGATGGATTTCAATATGTTGGAACGGCATTTATAGCGATTACTGTTCCACTTGGTAGTATCTTTTTCTTTAAAAGACAATGGATGTTAAGTAGGAAGTTTGGCTACATAACACCTGGTGAAATGTATTATGACTATTATAAAAGTGATACCTTAAGAATAATTACAGTTCTTGTAACTTTTTTTGTAGCAATACCTTTGTTAGCAGTTTTTTTTGGAGCAACAGGTTTTTTGGTAAACATTTTGTCTGATGGATACATTTCAAGAGATCTTGGGATGTGGGTTATTTCAACAATTGTATTATTTTATGTTACAAGAGGAGGTTTTAAATCTGTTGTTAGTGTAGGCGTGGTACAATCTTGGTTATACTTTTTAACCGTTATTATACTCGGTCTTATTATTTATTTTTTTGTAGGAAATTTTGAAACTTTTGGAAGAGCATTATCTAAAATTGCAACTACACCTATAAGTAATTGGGGTAATACTCAAGGATATGGAGGAGGAGATTTCAATGGATATTTTGCATTACCTGGTGTTATTCAATGGGTAGCAGGCCTAGGAAAAAATCCTGCAGTTGGAGGACCATGGACTGCTATGATGATATTTACTTTTGCTATTTCTTTTATGGGTGTAGTCTTATCTCCATCTTTCTCAATGTGGAGCTATACCGCAAAACATCCAAAAGTATTCTCTTATTATCAAATTTGGGGTTCAGCGGTAGTAGTTGGCATTTTATTGTTTGTATTTGCTACTTATCAGGGTGTAGGCGCTAGTTTGTTGGGAGCAAATTCTGAGATAAATAGTAGTGGTTTATCAATAAACAAAATACTCCCAGAAGTATCATCAGAAGATCATTCACTGCTAATTTATCAAATTATAAATTTAATGGATAACAGTGCTTTATGGGTAACTGGATTGTTAGCCGTAGGGGTAATAGCAGCAATTCAGTCTACTGCAGCGGCTTTTTTAATTACATCAGGTGGCATTATTACCAGAGATCTTTATAAAACTTATGTTAATAAAAATATTTCCTGGGAAAATGAATTAGTAGCAGTTCGAATAATTACAATGTTAATATTTTTAGCTGCACTTTATCTTGCAACATTTGCAAAACCTGCCATGGTAATTTTTAGTGGTATATCAATATCAATAGCTTTTCAGTTTTTAATCGTTCTATTAGGCTTAATTTGGTTTCCGTGGATAACCAGAGGGGCTGCAATATCTGGAATTATCATAGGAATTATTATTGTAATTTTAACAGAGACTATCGGACAACAAATTTCAGGTAATAGATTACCATGGGGAAGATGGCCATTAACAATTCATTCTGGTGTTTGGGGATTGTTATTTAATGTATTTATATGCTTTTCTGTTTCAGCTTTTTCTTCACTAACAAAAATAGATTCAGATAGAAATCATAGACAAAAATATCATGACTTCTTAAATGATCACATGGGTCTTCATCCAAGTAGAACTAAACTTAGATCATTTGCTTATGTAATTGCTTTGATATGGTTATTTTTTGGTGCAGGTCCTGGACAAGTTCTTGGAAATAGTTTTTTTGGTGAACCAAGTGCAGGATATGAAGAATGGATTTTAAAAATACCTTCTTTATGGGGATATCAATTAATCTGGTGGTTTTTTGGTATAGGTTTAATTTGGTTCTTGGCTAGTAAAATGGATCTATCAACTTTACCCAACAAACCTATACAAGCAAACGATTTATATAAGAGTCCAGATGAAATATCAGGAGAAGTTAATTATATTGATAAACTAGGAACAGGCTACGGTTGGATTTTAATACTAATTGGTATGGCTATTTTTGCAATAATCTTTTACGTATATTTTGTTTAGGTGATTATGAATTTAAATAATTTTACATTTAATACAACATCAGGAATTAGATTTGGCAATGGTACGTCTAAAAGTTGTGTTTCAGAAATATCTCAAAAACTTGGACAAAATATTTTATTTATTACAGACAAAGATTTAATGTCATTAAAATTAACAGAACCTACTTTAATTGAATTAAACAAATTATCCTCAAAAGTAGAAGTTTTCCAAGATGTTGAGGCTGATCCTTCACTAAAAACACTAATGAATGCGATAGAGATTGGGAAAAAAAATAAAATTACAGGAGTTATTGGTTTTGGAGGCGGGTCATCAATGGATGTTGCTAAGCTAACTTCACTAATCCTAGGTTCAAACGAAAATATTGAAGAGGCATGGGGTGTTTCTAACGCTAAAGGTCCAAGATTACCTTTAATATTAGTTCCAACCACAGCAGGAACAGGTTCGGAAGTGACTCCTATATCTATAATTACTGTAGGAGAAGAGGAAAAAAAAGGTGTATCTTCTCCAATTATTCTTCCAGATATAGCTATTTTGGATCCAGAATTAACCGTTGGTTTACCAGCCCATACTACTGCAGCAACAGGTATTGATGCAATGGTTCATGCAATAGAAGGTTATGCCTCTGCAAATAAAAATAACAATCCAATATCGAAAATGATTGCTGTAGAGGCACTGAAGCTTTTAGGAGGTTCAATTGAAAAAGCTGTTTTTGAAGGCTCAAATATTGAGGCAAGAGGCAATATGTTATTAGGTGCAATGTTAGCAGGAAAATCTTTTGCTAATTCTCCAGTTGCTGCTGTTCATGCCCTAGCATATCCTATTGGAGGAACATTTCATGTATCCCATGGTCTTTCAAACTCTCTAGTTCTCCCATATGTTTTAAGATTTAATAGTGTAGATAATAAAGCTACAAAAGACTATTCAGAGTTAGCTCCGTTTCTTTTTCCAGATATCGATATGAGTAAGGGAAGCCAAGCTATTTGCAAGGAATTTATAGATAGGCTTGAAAATTTGTCAAAAAAACTTGGTCTTCCACAAAAATTAAGGGAGGTCAATATTCCTAAGGAAGCATGTAAAAAAATGGCTTCAGATGCAATGAAACAAACCCGTTTATTAGTAAATAATCCGAGAGAGGTGACAGAAAATGACGCTCTTAACATTTATGAGGCTGCCTGGTAGAATTAATTATGGAAAATAATAAAGAAGATATTTTTGAAAATACAACAAAGTTTAATTCTGGAATTAAACTTTATATGTTCCAAACAGGATCTATAAAAACAAAATTAAAGTTCATTAAAATGAATCATAGTGAGGAACCTTATGAAATTCCAGTTCCATGGTTTTTAATAAAGCATCCTCAAGGAGATGTAATTATTGATGGCGGAATGCCAATTGAAGCAGCACTCGATAAGCATAAACATTGGGGTGATGTAGTAGAAGCTTACGATCCAGTTATGAAAGTATCTGAATGGTGTAAAGAGGTAGTTAAAACTGTAAATACAAACCCCGAGGATGTTAAATATGTTATACAAACTCATTTACATTTAGATCATTCAGGGGCGATTGGACATTTCCCAAACGCTACCCATATAACTCAAAGAATAGAATATGATTATGCCTTTAACCCTGACTGGTTTTCTCAACCCGCATATATAAGAGCAGATTTTGACAAACCAAATATAAGATGGAAATTTTTACAAGGCAAAAAAACGGATTTTTATGATGTCTATGGCGATGGAGTTATTAAAATAATATTTACTCCTGGCCATACACCGGGTCATCAATCTGTTCTAGTAAATCTTCCAAAAACTGGATACATGCTGTTTACTGGAGATGCTTGTTATACAGGAGATCATTGGTGTGATAAATGCTTGCCAGGTCTTGTAGCATCTGCTTCTGACGCTGCTGACTCTGTTAAAAAATTAAGAAAGGTCGCAAAAGATCATAATGCTAAAGTAGTTTGGGGTCATGATCCTGTTACTTGGTTAGATTGGAAAAAAGCTCCAATGTTTTATTACGATTAATTAAACGCTCTCTTTTGGAATTGTATTTTTCATAAAATCTTTTTGGTTAAAAATTTTTAACCATCTATCCAAAATTACGCAATCTTTAGTCCATTTGTCAGTGAATCTAAATTTTGTATATTCTAGAGCACAAGCAACCGCTATTTGATCCATTGATAAATCATCGATTGCGTGCCTTTTCCATTGGTTTTCAAGCCATTTTATTGTTCTAAAAATTCTAATTTCTTGCTTATCAATGAAAGATTTACTTTGTTCATTTGAAGGTCTAATTATTTCCATTCTTCTTTCTAGACCTGCTTCCATTAAACCATTTGCTAAAGAAATAATGGTCATTATTTCCCAGTAATTTTTTTGGTCAAATAAAGTTTTTTTTTGAGATATTGATTCAAAATATAAACAAATATTGTCACTATCAACGATTGTTTGATTTTCATTAATAACTAGAGTTGGAATTTTTCTTAAAGGGTTAAAAGTATCTAAAAATTCAGACTCTTGTACTTTTATAATTTTCTCTTCTATTTGGATATCATGAATTAGGGCAGCAATTTTTGTTTTTCTGCCAAATGGCGAGTTTGGGCCGTTATAGAGAATAAGCTTTTTCACTGATTTATAACTTACATATTAGAGAGAAAATATTTATTGTGATAAATGTTTTAATCTCTGCTTTAAGTTCCTCAAAATTAATTAATTTTGGGTTTTGGCTTGATAAGCTAATATCCAAAATTGTCTTAGTTTCTTTTTTTGACATTCCTGTTTCATTTGAAAGTTCAACAATTGTTTTTAAATACTGTGTAATAAATTTTTGATCTTGATTCATAATATTATTCAATAACTATTGCTACCATTCCAGGCTCAACTGCCTCCTGATCGTTATGAATATTAACCTGGACTACTTTGCCATCAACAGGTGAACTATGATGCACCTCAGTCTTCATAACCTCCATGATAAATAAATTATCATCTTTTTTAACCTCATCTCCTTCCTGAACTAACACTTTCCATATATTTCCAGGGACTGTTGTTTTAACTTCTGTAGTCATAATTTATGATTTAATTTAAAAATATTTTACCTTGATGTCTTTCATTCCTTTTTTTTCAATAATTTTTTCTCTAATTTTTTTATCTCTATTTATCTTATCAAAATCTACAATTTTTATTTTATCAACCTTAATATTAGATTTTTTATTTTCATTTAGAAAGTTTTGATCAGATTTAGCTATACTTTTTTCACTACAAATGAGAGTTTGCTCTAATCTCATCTCTTGAGCTTTCTCGAGTGGTATTTCTTTAAACTTTAACATGTCACCAGGTTTTGCTTGTCCCAATTTCCAAAAAGCAGCTGATGGAACTGTATATGGTACTATAAATCCTCCCATACTAGGTCCATCGTTAACTAAAATAATTGGAGTTTGCCCAGCAATATTAATTGCACCAATAGGATATCCTTGGTCTATAATATTTGATGGTTCGGCTCCGTGTTCTAAACCTTTATTGGTTGCTTTTTCAGTGAATGTCCAATTGGGACCTTCTAATCTATATCCTGTTCTATCGCTTTTAGATTGTAGTTTCCAATTCGTATTTAAAAACATTTTATGACCATTATCATCTATCCAATCATCGTTTGGTCCTTTTACTACTTCTACTTCCCAAGTTTTATCTTTTGAAAATTTAGGAATAAATTCATTTTTAATTTTTCTTCCAATCTCTGATTTTGATTTATTAATTTTAATTTCTTGGCCATCCTGAATAGCTTTTCCGTCTATACCTCCGACTCCAGCTTTATGAAAAGTAGATCTTGATCCAAGCCAAGGCTTGCTATCGATACCTCCTGAAAAAGCAATATAGGATCTTGCTCCTATAGTCGCAAAACTCATTTCTAATATTTGGTCCTTTTCCACCTTAATACTTTCCCAAAGAGATATAGGTTTTCCATCAATCTTTGGATCCATATTTGCCCCAGTAATTGCTATAACTGCATCATTTTCAAATTTCAGGCTTGGACCCATAAACTGACATTCTAAAGCGGGTGCACCAGGATCATTTTGTACTAGAACGTTTGCAAGTCTAAATGACCAACTATCCATAGGACCTGATGGAGGAAAACCTTGATTTAAAGTTCCTATTCTTCCTGGATAATCTTGAACTGAAGTTTCTAAACCTTTTTTAATTACTTTGATCATTGTTAAAATCTCTTATTTGAATCTATCGTAGTTAACCATTTTTTATAATTCTTCACAGAAAATTTTTGATAATCAACAATATTGTAGTCATAAGACCCATCTTCAATTTTATTATATACATGATCAAACTCTTCATAACTTGTTGGAACAAATTTAACTCTATCGCCAGGTTGAAATAAACAAATATTATTTTCAAAAACTGGAAAACTTTTTTTTGTATCCCAAATAGGTACAGGAATTATTCCAAATATTTGATAACCACCGGGCAATCTATCGGGATATATACAAGTAGAAGCACCTCCCATTCCTACTGTGCCTTTAGGTGTCCATGTCCTTGGAGGATTATATTTAGGAACTGTTAATTTACATCGAGGGTCTAACGCCATCATAAATGGTAAGCCAGGCCAAAATCCAATTGCAGCAACCCAATATTCTGTTGATGAGTGAACTCTAACAAATTGTTCAGTGCTTTCTAATTCATTTAGTTCTGCAATAAGTTCTGGATCTGGCTTTTTTTTTGCAATTTTTTTGGAGTAATCTTCAATACATTCTTGTGTCCATTTATCTAAGTAAACAGTTGGAAAAGAAAATACTCTACTATTTATTTCTATGTCATCAGTAGGCCCGAGAGACTCAATAAGGTTAAATAATTCTTTTTTTAATTCATGAAATTTAATTTCTTCAGGTTCGTAGTGAACTATCATAGACGCAAAGCATGGAGATGTTTCATACACACCTCTAATTTTATGGTCTTTTATCGCTTTAGCTAAATTTTGAGCTGTAAAATTAAGCTCTAAGTTCATTACATTTCCAAATTCTATTAGCATATATTTATCTCCAGCAGGCAAAAACTTTGGGGTATCATATATTTTTCCAGGAACATTATTGATCTTAGTTTTTGGAATTTCTTTAACTTCTTTTTTTGGAGAAACAATATTTTCAAACGCTTTTAGGTCTTTTTCAGAATAGTTTTGGCCATTTAATTTTTTTGGTGCTTTTGAAATAATATTTTCAAAGGCTTTAACATCTTTTTCAGTATAGTTTTTATTCTCTGATTTTTCTTTTTTAATTTCCTTTTTTTCTTGAGTTTTAATAGATTTAACTATTTCTTCTTTAATTTCTTTTTTATCCTCATATTTTGTAAAAATTGATAGGTTGTTTTCAATAAATTTTGTATTGAATTTAGCATCATTAAAAGAATTATTTTTTAAGACTTCAATTAAAAATTCTTTATTTGTTTTTATTCCCTCAATTTGCATGCTTTGAAGAAAATCAGTCATTTTTCTAATAACGTCTGTTCTAGAATTTCCTTTACAAATAATTTTTGCTATCATCGGATCATAGTAAAAAGAAATTTCATCTCCTTCACCTACACCAATATCAATTCTTATATCTTTAGAAACTTCAGGAAATCGTAATTTAGAAATTTTTCCAGGCGAAGGTAAAAAGTTTTTTTTGGGATCTTCGGCATAAAGTCTACATTCCATTGTATTCCCATTTTTAGAAATTTTAGATTGTGAAACTTGGTTAGAATCAAGGTTTAAAGCGTATTTTAACTGTAATTCTACCAGATCAATACCAGTTATTTCCTCTGTTACCGGGTGTTCGACTTGAATTCTAGTATTCATTTCAAGAAAATAAAATTTTTTTTGATCAATATCGTAAATAAATTCAATTGTACCAGCTCCCTCATATTTTTGGTCTGATGCAAATTTTACAGACATTTGTGCCATTTCATTAATAATAGATTGATCAACTTTTGGCGCTGGGCTCTCTTCAATTATTTTTTGAAATCTTCTTTGAATTGAACAATCTCGTTCATAGAAATGAACCGAATTTCTTTCTCCATAACCAAATATTTGAATTTCTATGTGTCTTGAATTTCTTATAAATTTTTCAAGGAAGATATCACTATTACCAAAAGCTTTTTTGGCTAGATTTTTTGTTTTATCAACTGCAGTTTTAAGTTCATTGAAGTTGTTGACAATCTGCATACCAATACCACCACCACCAGCACTTGCTTTGATTAATATTGGATAACCTATTTCCATACATTTTTTTTCTAAATCACTTGATTCTATTTCGTCATTTTTAAGACCAGGGCAAATCGGTAGATTACTTTTTATCGCAAGTTCTCTTGCAATATCCTTATTACCCATTGATGTTATGTTGTTTGGTTTTGGTCCTATCCAGGTAATTCCTGAGTCCATAACGCTTTGAGCAAATTCTGCATTTTCAGATAAAAAACCATAACCTGGATGAATTGCATCAGCTTTTGAACTTAGCGCTGCATTAATTATTTTTCTTGTTGATAAATAACTTTCTTGGGCTTTCGACTCTCCAATATGAACAGCTTCATCTGCTATTCGCACGTGTTTACTTTTTTTATCTGCATCTGAGTATACTACTATTGTATGCAAATTTAGCTTTTTACAACTCTCAATTATTCTACAAGCTATTTCTCCTCTATTCGCAATTAATATTTTCTTCATTGATTTTTAATTGCATTTTTAAGCTTTGTAATTATTTCAACAGCATTTGGAGTATCAGAATGTACACAAATAATATCACATCCTACATCAATATCTGTACCTGACGTAGTTGTAACTTTTTTTTCCCTTATAGCTTTTAAAGTTCTTTCAGCCGCAAGATCACTATCATAAAGAGAGTTTTTTCCTTTTGCTAATACCAATTTACCAGTTTCGTCGTAGTCAAGATCAGCATAAAATTCTGCAATAAAATTTAATCCTCTTTCATGTTTATAAACCTTTTCGTGAACAGTGTTTGCCATTCCAAATATACCTACATTAAAAGGTGCAACGGCATCAGCAATTGCTCTTGCTATCTCTTCATCTTTAGATGCCATAACATATAAAGCACCATGAGGTTTTATATGATTTAGAGGCATTTCCATCTCATCTAAGAAAGCTTTTAAGGCTCCTACCTGATACATAATATTATTTTTTAATTCTAGCTTTGACATTTTCATTTCTCGTCTTCCAAAACCTTGTAAGTCTGGAAATGAAGGGTGGGCACCAACCTTAACATTATTTTTTTTTGCAAGCTCAACAGTTTTTCTCATATGATTTGGGTCAGATGCATGAAAACCACATGCTACATTCGCAACATCAATAAGAGGCATTATTTCGTCATCATTACCAGCTTGATAAATTCCAAAACTTTCGCCCATATCACAGTTTAGTTTTGTCATAATTACTCTCCTTTAAATTTGACTTCTAATATGTGGTGATCTTGCATAAAGAGCCACCATTGGAATAATTAATAGACCAAGAATAAATTGCTGCGCTTCCCAGCTTAAACCCCAACCTATTAAAACTGTTGTTATAATTTGTAAAATCAACACACCTATGACGCTTAATCCATAACCACCATATCCACCTAGAAGGGACGTTCCTCCAATTACAACTGCTGCTAATGTTGTAAATAGATATATATCTCCAGCTCCTACAAATCCTCCACCACTCCATCCTAAAAGAAGTGCACCAGTTAACGCAGCAAAAAAACCACTAATAACATATGCACCAATCCAATAACCTTTTTCAGAGATTGAAAGTCTTGAAGATGATAATCGACTACCACCTAGTGCATACAAGTGCCTTCCCCATTTTGTTAACCTCAAACCAATTATAATTAAGATACTTGCTACTATCCAAATAATAATTACTGGTGGAATTGGAAGGCCTATAGTTTTACCATTCATTGAAGCCAAGTTCGTCATCCATGGTGGGACAACTCCAAATACAGTACCTGCAGAAAATGTACCTAACGCAACTAATATTTGCACTCCACCTTTAACAAAAAATCCAACTCCTAAAGTTAAAATTAATGCCTGTCCCTGAAGTCTAAAACTTAATATTCCATTAACCAGTCCTATCAATGCTCCTAGTAACAGCACAGCTAAACAAGCAAGCCATGGCGGAACACCTTTAGATATTAGAGACATTAGAGCAACGTTTACTGATCCAATCACAAATGGTATTGATAAATCCAATCCCCCAAGAAGAGCCACAAAAGTTTGACCAACGGTTGCTAACCCTAAAAAAGCAGCAAACACCAGCATTGACTTCATGTTAAGTAATGTAAGAAATCCTGGAATTGTCAGTGATCCAATTATAAATAAACCAATTAATACTGATATCCCAATAAATACACTTTTAGTTCCTTTGATATACCTGCTTATAACCCCCATGAAGATTACAAAGCCTAAAAATATTAAAAAAGAAACTAAGGTTCTTCCTGAGAAAAAACCATCAGCGATAAAAGATACGAAAATAAAAATAAGTATAATCCCTAGAAACGCAACAGTTTTCCATTTATGTTCTTTTATATTTTTAAAGAAGAAATTTTCTTCGTTTTCATCTTCTATAGGCTTTTCATCTTTTGGAAATTTAGTAAAAATATTTTGTTTTAATTCTTCATTTATCCATCGTACTGAAAAGTGGTACCATCCCCAAAGTATAAGACCAGTGACCGCTAGTGAGAAGGTTACTATATTCATCCAGTCAGCACCATCGTACCAACCTAAAACAGCGGTACCAATTCCACAAAGTATTGCAAAAATTAAACCCAATCCTTTAAAAAATAAAAAAGCGGAACGTTTCATATTACTTTACCTCATCCCATTGACTTAATTGTTTATCACGAGCAATTTTCTCTCTGTATATTGACATAAATTGCCAAACGAGAGGTGTTAAAGGTATTCCAATAATAAATACAGCTAATATTTTATAAAAAGAATAACCTATTGAGTAAAATATTGCTGACCAAAGAGCAGCAGCAATAATTACTATATACATGTAAGGAGCAAAACGTTTGTAACTTCCCTTGTGCCCCATATTTAGAAATAAAAAATATTGAACTAAGAATACTGCTAAAATACTAAATGCTAACTGTGAATATCCAGAATTAACAGTCTCGTAGAAAAATCTTTTTGTTGCTTCATATTTTACTTGAGACAAGTCTCCTATAGACAATTCAGAAATTATTTTTGGCTGATAAAGAGATGGATCATCTGGAATAAATGTATTACCTCCAACAAAATATGTTGCTATAATTGCTAATACACCAAATCCAAATATATAGACATTTGTTAAGTTTTTAATTCTAGAATGAGCAAATGGTGCGGTTATAACAAATAGCAGCAATACAACAAGTATTACACCATATCCCTGTATTCCAAAAAAGCTACTTTCTGTGCTTTCAATTAAATTGTTATAGGAAATTCCTTTAAGGATAATCAGAGAGAGAGCAGCAAGGAAGAACAGCATCGCTGTAGATTTAGTTCTAGCACTAAACTGAGGAAGCATCGCGACAACAATTAGCGAAGCTAATAGCACAACTCCAGCAAAATAAATTATACTATATGTAGTTCCTGAAATTATTGCTCCGTCTGAAATATTTGAAAGATAATTTAATTTTTCCAAGCTAAAATATTGTGGAGAAGAAGTCTCAATACTACTAACCTGATTTGACTGGATAGATATTCTTTCTGTGTCCGTTAGAAGGTCTTTTTCTTTATCTTCTGGATCAAAAATTAATCCAGCAGCAAGAATAACCACAACTATTGCAAATGTTATAGTTGACGGACTCCTGTGAACCGTTAATAAATACAGTAGTAAAGCAACACCTGCGATACCTATAATTATGTAAAATACAATGGTTCCTGGTGTTTCAGTAAGTTGCACAACTCCATGACCAGCAAGAGAACCTCCTTTGGCAGTTCCCGTTCCTGTCGTTGAACCACCTTCATCTTCTACTATAATATTTCCAGTCGCATCAATTTTTCTAACCTTTTTTCCTCTTGTATCTTTGACTTCAACTTCTTTTTTTACTTCTTGTTCAATGACAATTGGTTGATCGTAAACTTGATGAATGATAACAAAAGATCCTGCAAATGCCATTAATATAAAGAACACCATTACTGACAATCCTTTTGTTATTCTTGTTACATAAGGAAGTATTAGACTTACTAACAAAGCTATTACTAGCACTGCTCCATAAGACAAATCAGACACAAAGCTTTGTAATCTTTCAAATTTAAATGTTACTAAAATATAGTTGATCAAATATAAATTAAGTGCTCCTAGTATTGCACCGAATGCTCCTCCACGTCCTCCTGCTAAGCTTGCTCCACCAAGGACTAAAGCAGTAATACCCAGCAATGTATATTTAGTTCCTTGTAAAGGGTCACCAGAACCAACAAGCGCGGTAAAGCATATAGCTGATAAAGCAGCAAACAAACCTGCTATTAAATGCGCAACGATCCTAACTAAATTGATTTTGACCCCACTTGTAAAAGCTGCACGTTCATCTGCCCCCATTAATTTAAGATGACCCCAAAATGCAGTATGAGTAATTATATAAAACAAAATTGTAGCTAATATCATCAAAAGAAAGATTTCATTAAAAATAGTAAATCCTTCACCCCATGGTATTAACCAGTCAGGTGCTATACCACCTGGTCTAGGTAAAATTACAATGTTAATACCTGCAAATGCCAAATATCCTGCTAGGGATACAATTATTGGAGAAACTCGAACGAAACATACAATAATTGCGTAGAAAAATTGCCATATCAAACCCATTGCAAAAGCATAAATAAACCAACCTACTGGAGACTGTAAAAATCCTGCAGCATACAATTGTATACTGCTTACATTTATAAATCCCATAAAAGGACCAATAGATAAATCAACACCACCTCTTCCTGCCATGGCAATAAAAGTTAACGCATAAGTCGTTAATATTAATGGAGCTGTAAGCATTATGGCGCTACCAATACCTGACTGAGATATCAATATTGGACTTCTAATTAACGCAAATATAAGTAATGCAAAAAAGATAAATATAGGGACCATCAAATATTTGTTTGATGATGTATCAACGCTTGATCTGAATATTTTTTTAATTTTTTCTGCTGTTTCCATATTTAATCAAAATAAACAATTTTAATTTTTTCTATCCCAACTTTATTTTTAATTTTCTTATTACTTTCATTTAATTTGTTGTAATCAATGACTTTGACTTTTTTATTTTTAGCTTCGACTTGATTTTTTTCTTGATTTTCAGTTTTTATTATTTTGTTAAACTGACTATAATCATCTTTTGAATAATTAGTTTCACTATTCTGGTTTTCATTATTATTTTTCAATTTTAAATTGTATTCTTGAAAAGTATCTAGAGTCTCAAATTTATCAAAATCTGAATTATTATAATAATTTAACTCTTTTTTAATATTTGGCTCATTCAACAAGTCGAAATCTTCATTGGTTTTTAAAATACCATTAAAATTATTTTTATCAGTATTTGAGTATTTAACATTTTGATTTTTTTCAGATTTATTGACTTTAATATTTTTGTTAAATTTTCTAAAGTCATCTAGTTTCTGAAATTGAATTTCGTCTTCCGTATTATAGTAATTAATTTTATTTTCTTTCATTAAAATGTTTTAATTTTTATTTTTTTACTGTTGTCATTATTATTATCTTTTTCAAAATCTATTACTTTAATAATTTTATTTTCTGCGACATTTTTATTTTCAGAGAATTTAACTTGTTTATTATTTATATCTGTATTTTTTAATGATGAAATTTTTGTCTCACCTATTCCAGCAGTCTGACCAAACATACCCTCTAATAAAGTATCTGCATTTATCTTTTCATTTTCAAAAATATCAAAAACTGTTCCATTTCTAAAAACTATAACTTTTGGACATAGGCCTATAAATTCCTCTAGTTCACTAGATAAAAAAATTACTGTATTTCCTTCTTCCACAAAGTTTCTTAAATGAACATAAAGATCTCTTTTGGTGCTAACATCTATTCCTCTTGCCGGATCGTTTAAAATTAAAACTTTAGGATGTTGAGCAAATGATCTTGCTATCATCACCTTTTGCTGATTCCCACCACTCAGCGAAGTAATTAAGTTATCTCTTGGGCCAGTTTTGATGCTTAACCTATCTACTTCCCAATCAAAAATTCCATTTAACTCTAGCCAATCAACAAAACCTAAGAAACCAGCTCTGCTTGTTTTTTTATATAAAGGAACTACTAAATTTTCATAAATACTTAAGTTTGGAAGAATTCCCTCTTTTTTTCTATCGCCTGAAACAAATGATATCCCATTTTTTTTTGCATCATCTAAAGTATTATATTTTATAAATTTTCCATTTCCGTCTGATATTTGTGTAATGCCTCCATGAGATTCTTGAACCCCAGCTAAAATTTTAACAAAGTCATCTTGTCCATTTCCGTCTAGTCCAGTTACTCCAACAATCTCTCCACGTTTAACTTCAAAATTAACGGGCTTACTTTCAGGCCAAACGACTAGATTTTCTGCTCTCATAACTACATTTTCCGTTTTTGTTTGTACTGCAACAGATTTAGATTTTTCTCCACTTTCGGCTCTTCCAGTCATTAAGCCTATAAGATTTTTTTCGTTAAGATCTTTTTTTTCTAAAACCCCAACATCTTTTCCATCTCTCATAACCGTAGCCTTATCACTAATTCTAACCAATTCTGCAATTCTGTGTGTTACGATAAAAACTGCTACTCCATTCTCTTTTAGCTCGCGCATTTTTTTGAATAGTCTTTCTGTTGAGTCAAAGTCTAAAGCTGCAGAAGATTCATCTAAAATTAATAATTTTGTATTTTCTCTTAGAAAGGCTCTAGCAATTGTTATCCATGCTTTTATTGGTAAAGAAAGATTAAAAGCTTGCGTATATGGGTCTACATATTCACCAACAAGATCTTCCATAATTTCTTGGGCTTTAATTACTTTTTCTCTTTGTGTTAAGTTTTTATACCAAAAATCGTCAGAACCAACGAACAGGTTATCTACTACAGATGCCTCTTCAGCAATCATAACTTCTTGAAATACTGTAGCTATACCCATGTTTCTGGCCATAACAGGCGAAGTAGGGGTCTGACCCATTACCGAAACTTTACCTTTATCTATTGGTAAAACTCCTGATAAAACTTTAGCTAGTGTACTTTTACCACAACCATTTCCTCCAACGATTGCATGTATCTCACCAAAATTTGCACTAAAATTTACACCGTTTAATGCTTTAGTAACTCCAAAATATTTATGAACATCTTGAACGTAAATATCACCAACTACTGCATTAGAATTATTTGACAGCGCCTCTTTTTGTGAGGCGCTGTTCATATTGTTTTTTTCTGCACTCATACCCTTTTTGCAAAAGTATTAGTGTGAACTTATATCGTATTTTTCTGGGTCAGAAGGATTATCAAAGAACGCTTCGATATATGATCGAGGTGCCCATTTATCCATTCCTGGGTTATCCCAACCTGTAGAATTTCTATCACAATCTTCATTTAAGATTTGTTTAATTTCATCGAAATTCTTAGTTGCCGGACCAACCAGTATTGATTGGATTCTAGGACCTTGACCTTGAAGTGTTCTCATCATTACTTCCATTCCTAACTCGATTTCATCTCCTGGAGGCCATGCATATATTGCTTCATCAATATATCCTGGGTTTTGTCTCCAATAACAAAGTGCACCCAATTCACCTCCTAAAGCAATTGGTGGAATAGGGTCTCTTCCAGATTGAAGTAATGCTTGAAGAGTTCCTGTTTCTCCAGATGATTGAACTGCAATACCATCAACTTTTTTAGTATTAGTTGATAGCCATTGTGAAAGTTCTTTCTGAGCAATTTGTGAAGTCCAGTTGTGCGCTAATTGTCCAACAACATTTACATCTGGGTACTCTGCTAAAGCAGCTAATACACCTTTGTTTTGTTGGTCAGAAGCTGAATAGCCTGGAATTCCTTCCATTACTATAACATTCCCTTTTTCACCAATTAACTCAGCCATCCAAGCACCCACATAATAACCAACTAATCTATAATTTACAGATGTGTTGATTGAATAAGGTGATGTTGTAAAGCCAGTAAATGAAAGTGTAGGTATACCTTTTTCCCAACCATATTTAATGGTTGTGTTAAGAGCAGTAATGTTTGAACAACAAATAATGATAGCATCAACTTTTCCTCCATCTATCATTTGTCTCATTTGTTGAATTTGAAGTGAATCGTCTAAGTTTGATTGAGTAATGACTATTTCATCAACCATTCCAAGAGCTTTCCATTTCGGATAAACAACTTCCATTAATCTTTCCATGGCACCTTTACGCCATGTGTTACCTGCATAAGTACTAGCATAACCAATAGTCCATGGTGGTTTTCTAGGACTTTTCCAGTTTCTCATGACAGCTTCCCCTAAAGGCTGATCACTATCCATGAAATCCATGTTATATACATAATCTCTCATATCTTGAGGCACTTTACTTAGACATTCGGTACAAACTTCTTGCGACGACGCCGTAGAAAAAATACCCATAAACCATGAGAAGAGAATGACATAAATATATTTTCTTATTTTCATAGTTTCTCCTTTCAAATTTATTTATCTTCTCACTTATAAATTAAGATATCCAGGATTTATTAATTTCTAGTTTTTATATATAAATTTTATAACTAAAATTTTTGTTTGTTTTTAACAATAAAAATATACTAAGTTTAATGATAAACTATTTAATAATATTTTCTAATTAGAGTTGTATCTATAGAATAATATTAATTTTTTTATGAAAAAATATTTTTTTAGCTTAATAATTTTTTTATCTTTTTTTTCAGTTTCGTTTGCAGATTACAAATTAGAACCAACAAATTGTACTGCAAAGAAAAAAGATAATTGTGGAGCTTATCTTTATAATATTAAAACTGGTTCAACTTTTTTTTGTACTTCAGATAAGTGTACAGAAATTTTAGAAGCTTTGGAGGGAGAAGTTGAAGTGGAAGCATCAGGAAAAAAAGAATCAAAAAAATCTAAAATTCCTAAATTTGGAAAAAAGGAAAAGAAAAAATCTAAAATTCCAAAATTTAAAAAATCAAATTAATTATTTTTTTTAGTTTCAGAAATAGTTGTTTCAATAGCAGCTCTGATCTCGTTACAAAAATTTAAATCATCACCAATGAAGGTCCCTTTAAAGAAACTTTTATTTATAACACCATTAACTCTCATAAAATCCATATAATCCTTGGTTAAGGTATCTACATCGAAAAAATATTTTTTTTCAGCATCTTGTTGTGAAATATTATCGATCTTCATTAAAACTAGCACACCAAAAGGATATAAATAATTTGCTGATTTATAAAATTCTTCTGCTAAATCTTTATGTTCAGTTTTGATTAATTCTGTTACAGCAGAATTTATAGATACGCATCCTTTTATTATCTTATACGTTAATTTATCATCTTCTAGTATCTCTTGTAAATTGTAGAAACCTAATCTTTCTATTTTTTCAGCTGATAATGGGGTGGTTAATAAAAAAAAGATAATTAATATTTTTCTCATATTAATTCCTATAACTTATATCTTCCATATCTAGTATTTTTTTTATTTCATTAAAATATTGTTCGCCCATGTTTACAGGGTAATTCTCCCATTCTTGAGCAGTTTTTTCTGCAGTTTTTGAGTCAACAATATTTAATTCTTTATTTGTTGATAATGCTGTTAAATAAGTTTCACAGGCCTTTTCAAAGTAATATAATTTATCAAAAGCTTCAGCTACAGTTTGTCCAACACTCAATATCCCATGATTTGCTAAAAGTAACATTGAATTATTTCCAATAGCTAAAGCCATTTTATTAGACTCTTCCTCAAAACCAAGACCTCCAAACTCGTTATAAATAGAAATTCTATTATAAAATCTCATAGTATTTTGATCTATTGGTTTTAAAGTAGGATCTTTTAAAGCTGATAAAGCTGTCGCATATTTTGAATGCACATGAAGAATGCAACGTGCATGGGGAACTTTTTTATGAATTGTACCGTGAATATTAAGAGCAGTTGGATCAACTATCTCAGGTTTATTTTTCAAGTCTTTAAAATCATCTTGTTTAACTAAAACTAAATCACTTGCTTTAATTTTGCTAAAATGTAATCCAGATCCATTAACATAAAAATCATTTGAATTGGGAAGACAAACACTAAAATGATTAGCAATTCCCTCATTCATATTTAATCTTGCAGTCCATCTAAATGCTGCGGCTAAGTCATGTTTTAATTCATTTATTTTCATTTTTATCAATCTAGAGTATATTTTTAATTATCAAATGAACAATAAAGTATTTATATCTTGCGCTGTTACTGGATCAGGAGATACAGCAAGTAAGCATCCAGATTTACCAAAAACACCTGAACAAATTGCAAGAGCATCAATTGAAGCTGCAAAAGCAGGAGCAGCCATAGCACATATACATGTAAGGGAAGAAGATGGAACACCGAGTAGAAGATTAGAATTATATAAAGAAGTTGTGGATAGGGTTCGCTCAAGTGATACAGACGTAATTCTAAATTTAACAACTGGTATGGGTGGCGATTTAGATATAGGCCAAGGCAAAAATCCTTTAGAATTTGGACCTCTGACTGATATGGCAAATGTAATGGAAAGAATTGCAAACGCAGAACAATTTTTACCTGAAATATGCACACTAGATTGTGGAACTTTAAATTTTGGTGACAGTTCAGTTATAACAGTCAACACGCCTAACGATTTAAGGAAGGCTGCAAAACGATTGAAAGAAATTAAAGTTAAACCAGAAATAGAAGCATTTGATTTAGGAAATATGTGGTTTGGAGCACAATTATATAAAGAAGGTTTACTAGATGATCCACCAATGTTTCAAATGTGTTTAGGAATTCCTTGGGGCGCACCTGCAACACCATTAGCAATGCAAGCAATGAAAGATATTATGCCGAAAGAAGGTGTATGGTCAGGCTTTGCAATTTCAAAAAATGAAATGCCATTTGTAGCGCAAACTGTAATAATGGGAGGTAATCCTAGAGTGGGTCTAGAAGATAATTTGTATTTATCTAAAGGAAAATTAGCAACAAATGCTCAATTAGTTGAAAAAGCAATCAGAATTGTTGAAGATCTAGGTATTTCGACAATGACGCCAGCAGAAACAAGAGAGAAGTTAAAACTTGTTAAACACAAGTAATGTCGAGTATTAAAAAAGTTGCAATAATTGGCACAGGTGTAATCGGAACAGGGTGGATCATCCGTTGTTTAGCTCATGATAAAATTGTTTATGCGTACGACAAAGATATTAAGTTAAAAAAAAATTTAATATCAGAAATAAAAAGAACTTGGCCATTTGTAAAAAAACTTTTTAATAAAAAAAAATTAAATCTAAAAAATTTTCATTTTTTCACCTCAATTGAAAAAACACTTAAAGATGCAGATTTTATTCAAGAATGTGCAACAGAAAATTATTTGTTAAAAACTAAATTGATGAGTATTATTGGAAAATACGCAAAATCTAATTCAATAATTGCTTCAAGTTCATCTGGTTTATTACCAACAAGAATTTATTCAAAATGCAAAAATCCAGAGAGAGGTATAATTGGACACCCTTTTAATCCTGTTTATCTTTTACCTGCTGTGGAAATTGTTCCAGGTAAAAAAACCTTAAGAAAAAATTCAAATTTGGCTAAAAAATTTTATAAATCAATTTCAATGAATCCAATTATGTTAAAGAATGAATTACCTGGATATTTGTCTGATAGATTACAGGAAGCTTTGTGGAGAGAGGGGCTTCATATTATAAATGAGGGATATGCAACTACAGAGGAATTAGATAGAGCAATTGAAGATGGTCCTGGATTAAGATGGTCATTAATGGGAACATTCTTAACTTTTCATCTTGCCGGTGGAAAAACAGGAATGAAACACATGCTTGAGCAATTTGGTCCTGCTTTAAAATTACCTTGGACTAAACTAAAAGCACCAAAACTTACAAAAAAACTATCGTCAAGACTTATTTCAGGAACAAAGAAACAAGCAAAAGGAAAATCTATTATAAAAATATCAAATATAAGAGATCAATACTTAGTGGATCTTCAAAAACTTAGAAAGAAGTACGAAAAAAACCTAAGATAAATTAATCGTTTCTCTCTGTATTGCCGTCGACAGAAATCACTTGTCCTGAAACTTTACTTGAATCATCTGAAATTAAAAAAGCACACATCTTTCCAATATCTTCTTCAAGAATCCATTTTTTCATCGAGCTCATTGAAATAAAATCTTTTTCTATTCTTTTAGATGAAACCCTAGTAAATTTTGCTTTATCTCTTATTACTCTTTTCATTCTCTCACCTTTTATTGAACCAGGGCATACTGCGTTAACTCTTATATTGAATTTTCCAAGTTCCATAGCGAGTGTTTTGGTAATTCCAATAATTGCCCATTTACTCGCAGCATAAGGAGATCTTAAAGGAAAACCTAGTATTCCAGCAGTAGATGAAATATTTATTATTGAACCATTTTTAGATTTTTTTAATAGAGGTATAGTTTTTTTAGTAAAATAAAAATGACTATTAACATCTACTTGAATAGTTCTTTCCCAGTCTTGAGATTTTAATTTTTCTAGAGATCCAGTTGGTCCAGCAATCCCAACATTATTTATTAAAGCATCAATTTTTTTTGTTTTCTTACTTATTTTTTTAAACAAATCCATTACTTGGGTTTCATCTGCAGCATCACAATAGAATGTAAATAGTTTTTTATTTATAAGAGGATGTTTGTTTAGTTTATTTAAGGATTTATTATCAATATCACAAAGATACACATATGCTCCACGTGAAAGACAAATCTTAGCAGTTGCTAAACCAATACCAGATGCACCCGCAGAAATTATTATTTTTTTATTCTTTAATGATTGATTAATCATTAATTACGATTTTGTTAATGATGTCTGTAATTCTTTATTAGATATATAACCTTTAACATTTCCACTTTTGTCAACTACTTCACAATTAGAATTGGAGCATACAATTTGCGGTAAAAATTCCTCTATAAATTGATCTTCATTTACTTTTATTAAGTTAGATTTATCAATGTCATTAGCTTCATTAATGCTCTTCATAATAATTTTAGCTTTAATTACTTTTGCTCTATTCACATCTTTTACAAATGCTTTAACGTAATCATCAGCTGGATTCATAATGATATCAACTGGAGTTCCTACTTGAACTAATTTTCCAGCATTTAATATTCCAATATGGTCTCCAAGTCTTAAAGACTCATCCAAATCGTGAGTAATAAATACAATTGTTTTTTTTAATTCTGATTGAAGATCTAGCAATTGTTTTTGCATATCACTTCTTATTAATGGGTCTAATGCACTAAAAGCTTCATCCATTAACATTATATCACTGTCTGTTGCTAAAGCTCTTGCAAGACCAACACGCTGCTGCATACCACCTGATAATTGATTTGGAAATTGATTTTCAAAACCATTTAAACCAACTGCCTCAATTTTTTCCATGGCAGTCTTATTTATTTCTTCCAATGGTTTTCCTTGCATTTCTAATCCATAGCCAACATTTTGAATAACTGTTTTATGTGGAAATAGACCGAACCTTTGAAAAACCATACTCATCTTATGTCTTCTAAAATCAATTAGTTGTTCTTTATTGAAAGACATAACGTTATTTCCTTCTACTATTATTTCACCATCAGTAGGATCGATTAATCTATTTAAATGTCTAATTAGTGTTGATTTTCCAGAGCCAGACAAACCCATACAAACAAAAGTTTCACCTTCTTCTATTTTTAATGAAACATTATCAAGCCCAACTGTATGACCAGTTTGTTCTAATACCTCTTCTTTATTTGCACCATTCTTTACCATTGGCATTACTGATTGAGGATTGCTACCAAAGATTTTATAAACATTATTAATCTCAATTTTAGACATTATTTACCTTTCTTTGTATTTGGTGCTGTTCTCTCTTGTAGAGTTTCTCCATAAGATTGAGTTATCCTATCAAGAACTATTGCTAAAAGTACAATTGCAATTCCAGCCTCAGCAGCCCTTCCTACATTTAATTGTTGAAGACCAAGTAAAACTTCATCTCCCAAACCTCTAGTACCTATCATCGATGCAATAACAACCATTGCTAAAGCCATCATTGTGCACTGATTTATACCTTGCATTATATTTGGTAAAGCTAATGGCATTTGTACGCCCCATAGCTTTTGTTTTTTACTTGCACCAAATGCATCTGCAGCTTCAATTACCTCAGTATCAACTAGCCTTATTCCTAAATCTGTAAGTCTTACTAAAGGAGGAACTGCATAAATAAATGTTGCTATAATCGCTGGAACTGCACCTAAGCCGAATAACATAATACCTGGAATTAAGTAACAGAAACTAGGAATAGTTTGCATTAAATCTAAAACCGGTAAAATCACATTTCTTGTTCTTACACTTCTTGCCATCGCTATTCCCAATGGGATGCCTGCAACAACACAAAGAAATATTCCAATTAACATTATAGCAGTTGTTTCAATTGCTTTTTGCCAAAATATTGGGTGAAGAAAACCTATAAAAAAAGTACAAAACCCTACAAACACTGTCGTTCCAACTTTTCTACCACTTGCAAAATAAGTTAGAACTACGACACCAAGTATAACCAATGGCCATGGAGCTTGAATTAAAAAGTTTTTTACAAGCATTAACATATATAAAAGAACATTATTAATAGCTTCAAATATGTACCCATATTTTTCGTTAAGTGTTTTAAAACCAACATTGATCCAATTCATTAATGGTAAATCTAACCACTTTGGCCATTTACCCCCTAACCAAGAAAAATCATTTAATAATTCTCCAATATTGTCAGGTTTTCTTTTTGATTGAGAATAGCTAGTTATTAATAACCACACAAAGATAACAAGCAAACCAATATTAAAAAATATTTTTTTATTTTTCTTTAATGCTTCCATATTTATTTTTTACTTAAAGAAAGAGCCCCGAAGGGCTCTATCTTATAAATTTAATTTAGTGATTATAATGCTGCTGAAACTTTTTTAGCAACATCAGCTGGTACCCAGTCTTTCCACATAGTTTCTGTTTTCAAGAACTCTATTGCAGTAGCTTCCATATCACCACCTGACTCATCTTCATAGAATGCTAACATTTTGTTAACAGTAGCTGTTGGAACTGTATATTTTCCAATAAACTCATTTTCTTTTGGATGAGCTTTTGCCCATGTTGCAAGTACAGACTTAGTTAAAGCCATATCTCTATATTCACATGCGCATGAAGGTTTATAAGCATCTGGTCCGTTAGCTTTGATATCTTCAACAACTGCAGACATATTATCCCAGCAAGTTTGATCGAATTTCGGTTCGGTTAATCTTACTAGATCAACTTTACCCATCAAACCAGTTGGTGCCCAGTAGTAAGTGAAGATTGGTTTTTTCTTAGCAAATGCACCTGCTATGGCAGCATCTAATGCACCTCCTGAACCCGGATCAAAGTTTGTATAGTATTTATCTAAACCATACTCTTTTTGTTTAACCAAGTTAACAGTGTAGCAAGTCCAACCAGATATACAGCTAGTCATTCTGCCTTTTGAAGGATCTTCTGGATCTTTAAATAGCGCAGCTATTTTTGGATCTTTCATATCATCAACAGATTTTAAATTGTATTTATCAGCAGTAGCTTTATCTACATAGAATGCTTGCTGAGAGTCTGGTGTGTTTGTTCCCATATGGATAATTGTACCCGCTTCTTCATGAGGCTTATAATTACCAATTATATTATCGTACCAAACTTCAGTAATAACATCTAATTGACCATCGTAATGAGCGGCCATAATAGGTGTAGTACTTCCCTTAGTTACAGACACTTCACAACCATATCCTTTTTCAAGTATGAAAGTAGTTATAGCTGTGTGGATGTTAGCACTACTCCAGTCAAAATCTCCCAATCTTGCCTTACAATCACCAGCGTTTGCATTACTTACAATCAAAGATGAAAGAAGGAAAATTGAAATTGTTAATCTCTTTAAAAACTTCATTAAATTATCTCCTTAAGGTTAAGTTTTAATACGGAGATTTAATAATGAATGTAGATAAAAAACAAGCTTTGAATTATTAATACAACCATTAATTGAGTTGATTTGATTACTCTTTTATATAAAAATTAAGTGTGAGCTCAATTTCTAAACTAGAAAAAAATTCAACGTATTTAAAAGTTATTTGGAATGATGGTGAAGAGAGTAAGTTTAATTACCTTTGGCTAAGAGATAATTGTCCAACTGCTCATGATAAAGATTCAAGACATAGAATGTTTAATATTCTGGAAGTCTCACAAAACATTAATCCCGCAAAATATTCTATAAATTCTGATGGAAAATTAGAAATTGAATGGAGCGAAGGAAACCATACAAGCTATTATGATCCTAAATGGTTAAGAGAAAATTGTTATACTTTAAAAAATAAGCAAAAGTATGTCTCACCTTACAAACTTTGGGATAGTTCTTTAGAAAATAACTTAAAATCTATTCATATTGATCATGATGAAATTATAAACTCTGATGATGGTTTGATTAAATGGTTGGAGCTTTTACATTATACTGGAATAGCAATTGTTAAAAATGCTCCAGTAGAAAAAAATTCTGCATTAAAAGTTTTAAACCGTATAAGTCATACTCGAGAAACTTTTTTTAAAACACCTTTTGAAGTAATTAATATTCCAAAACCAAATAATTCTGCATATACAGCGCATGCTTTAAGAAATCATATGGATTTGCCTTGGTTTGAAAATCCTCCAGGATATCAATTTTTACACTGTTTGGTAAATTCAGCGAAAGGGGGAGATTCATCCGCAGTAGATGCATTTGCTGTAGCAGATTATTTAAAAAAAAATGAAAAGGATACTTTTGATATATTGGTAAATACTCCACTTAAGTTTAGAGATAAAGACTATACCCAAGAAGCAGTCAGAAGTGTCTATGGTACAGCAATATCACTGACTAAAGACGGAGATTATAACGATATTCGTTATAGTATTGCAACACTAGATGCTCTTGATTGCCATCCAGATATAATGGACTCAGTTTATAAAGCTCATCATCGATTTGGAAATTTATTACATGATGCTAAATTTCAAATTAATTTCAGACTAGAGCCAGGCGATATTTTTTCATTTAACAATAGAAGATTACTTCATGGAAGAACTGAGTTTGATCCTAATTCAGGTCATAGACATCTCCAAGGCTATTACATGGATAGAGATGAAATAATAGGAAGGTTAAAATACCTTAAAAGTTATTAACAGATACAACCTGATTTAGAAAATTTATATATTTTAATATTTAAGTAATTTTAATTTAACGTTATCTTAAGATTTAAATTTTACATTATTGTAAAACATAAATTAATAAGAGAGGGAAAAATGAAAAAAATACTAAGTATTTTAACGATCCTATTTACATTCTCTTTTACATCACACAGTTACTCAAAGACAGAAATTCACTGGTGGTATGGAAACAGTGGTTTTCTTGGTGATGTAATTATTGAAATTGCAAATAGATTTAATGCTTCACAAGATCAATATACGGTCATTCCTACAGGTAAAGGAAGTTATGAAGATAACATGGCGGCAACTATTGCTGCATTTAGAGCAGGAGACCAACCACACTATTCACAGGTTTATGATGCTGGTGCTGCGATAATGGTGGCACAAGTAAAAAATGGTGTTGTCATTGGTTTTGAAGAAATGGCAGAGAAATATGGAATTAAAGTCGATGCAGACAATTACATTCCAGGAATTAAAAATTTCTATGCTGACTCTGATGGAAAAATGATTGGTGTTCCATTTAATAGTTCAACTTGTTTAATGTATGCAAACATGGACATTTTGAAAGAAGTTGGAATTGAATCAGTTCCAAAAACTTATGAAGAGTTTGAGGCTATGGCTCCAAAAATTAAAGCTGCTGGATATATTCCTTTAGTTCAAAGTCACTTTCCTTGGATATGGACAGAAAATTTCTTTTCAAGACATAATCTACTTATGACTGACGGAAACAATGGTTACGATGCTGTTCCAACAAAAACTTTATTTGCTGAAACAGATGCATTTGTAATGCATTGGAAGAAAGTTAAGGAATGGTATGAAAAAGGCCTTTATGGTTATAAAGGAAGAGCATGGGGAGATAACCAAGCTCCATTTATAGCTGGTGAAGCTGCGTTTTGGTTTGGTTCAGCTGCATCGTTCGGTGGAATGAAAGGTGTTGTACCTAACTTTACAGTAAATCATATTCCTTACTGGGACTCTGTAACAGGCGGTAAAGAGTATCCAACATTTATCGGTGGTGCTGCTAACTGGATATTAAATGGTCATACAGAAGAAGAGTACAAAGGACTTGCTAAATTTATAGAATTTATGGGTTCTCCAGAGATGGATCTGTATTATCACAACATGACTGGTTACTCTGCGGTAACTAAAGGTGGTATAGCTTTAGCTGAAACTATAAACTTCTATAGAGCTTCTCCTTACCATAAAGCAGTTGGTGAACAATTAAGCTTAGAAGGTTCGACTATTCCTGGTGGATATAGAGCTGGTAACTGGCCACAAATTCGTGAAGTAATTTACGAAAATGTTGAGCCAATGTTAAACGGCAAAATATCAATCGAAAAAGGATTGAAGAACATGGATAAAGGTGCAGCTAAATTGTTAAAACAATTTGCTAAAACTTTATAATTAATAATTTAAATAAGGAGGGTATTGATTTACCCTCCTTATTTTTTATTTACTTATATGAAAAAAGTCCAATTTAAATCTAGCTATTCACAATATTTATTCTTAGCGCCTCAGTTAGGAATTTTATTAATTTTTTTATATTGGCCAATCATACAAACATTCAGAGATGCATTTACAATGCAAGATGCTTTTGGATTTGGAGCGCAGTTTGTGTGGTTTGATAATTTTTTATTTATTTTTGATGATCCAGCTTATTTCATAGCTTTCAAATTTACTATTATTTATAGTTTTGTAATTACGTTAATTACAGGCTCAATTGGATTATTACTTGCCGTCCAGGCTAATAATGTAATGCATGGTAAAAGCACTTACAAAACACTTTTAATTTGGCCTTATGCAATCGCGCCTGCGGTAGTTGGTGTAATGGCAAATTATTTTTTTAGTGAAAGATTTGGACTTCTTTATCATTTATTTCACGAACTTTGGGGATTTAATTGGTACGAAAGTGTTTTTGACTCTTATATTTACGTAATAATAGCTGGTTCTTGGAAGCAAATCAGTGCTAATTTCATTTTCTTCTTGGCAGGTCTTCAAGCTATACAAAAATCCGTAATTGAAGCATCAATGATTGACTGTAAAAATAGTTTTAGAAGATTTTGGACAATTACATTTCCATTATTAATGCCAACTACGTTCTTTTTAATAATTATTAATATAACCTATGCTTTCTTTGATACATTTGGAATTATTGATACCACAACAATAGGTGCTCCTTCAGGTGAAACAAGAACTCTAGTTTATAAAGCCTATATGGATGGATTTAGAGGACTAGATTTAGGAAGTGCAGGAGCTCAATCAATAATGATGATGTTGATTGTATTAGTAATTACAATTTTTCAATTTAGATACATTGAAGGGAAAATACATTATAATTAATGACTAGATTTATCACATCAAGTTTTTCACATTTAATCTTATTCATTGGAATACTTATCATGGTAGTTCCTGTATGGATGATCTTTGCTAGTTCAACGCACACAAGCTCAATGATTAATATGAATGGTCTTCAAATGTTTTTAGGAGATAGCTTCTACGAAAACTACTTAAGGGTTTTATTATATCAGGGTGGTTTTTTTAAAGAGATAACTGCATTAAAAATGTTTTTTAACAGTTTTATAATGGCTACAGGAGTTGCAATATTATCTGTTGTTACATCTTTAATGGCTGCCTATGCTTTGGTTTATTACAGAATAAAACATGCAACATTATTATTTTGGATAATATTCATTACAATTTTAGTTCCATTAGAGTTAAGAATTTTTCCTACCTATTCAGTAATGGCTGAACTCAATTTAGTGAATTCTTATTTTGGATTAATAGTTCCTATTTCAGCCTCAGCCATAGCAACCTTATTCTTTAGACAATTTTATAAAACTGTTCCAGATGAATTGCTTGAGTCTGCAAAACTTGATGGGGCAAATACTTGGAGATTTTTTGTTGATTTTTTAATTCCTTTGTCAAAAACGATGATTGTAGCGATGTTAATATTTATGTTTGTCTTTGGTTACAACCAGTACTTATGGCCACTATTGGTAACAACTTCAGAACAATATTGGACAGTGGTTATGGGACTAAAAATGATGTCAGGTTCTATTGTTCATCGTTTTGCTTTTGTGATGATGTCTATGGTTCCACCAATTTTAATTATAATTGTATTACAGAAACATTTTATTAAGGGAGTTTTTCAAGATAAATGAAATTTAAACCACTTCAAATAATTGCTCATATTATTTTAATATTAGGAGTCTTGTTAATGGTAGTTCCTATTTGGATATCTTTTGCAAGTTCCTCACATGACTCTGTAACTATTCTTACCGAAGGTATGAAATTTCATATAGGGGATCAACTTGCAAGAAATTATAACGAAGTTTTAAATGAGAAAGGTGGCTGGTCTGAGGAGGTCACTGCTGCAAAAATGTTTATTAATAGTTTTATAATGGCATTAGGAATTGCAACACTTAAAGTAGTTATTTCAGCAATGTCAGCATATGCTTTGGTTTATTATCGATTTAAATTAGCTGTACCAATTTTTTGGTTAATCTTTATTACTCTACTTGTTCCTTTGGAGGTAAGAATTTTTCCAAGCTATAAAATTGTATCTGATTTAGGTTTAACAAATTCATATACAGGTCTTATTCTTCCGTTAGTTGCTTCAGCTACAGCAACTTTTTTCTTCAGACAATTTTACAAAACAATTCCAGATGAACTTTTGGAGTCAGCAAAATTAGATGGAGCAAATGCTTGGAGTTTTTTCATAGATTTCTTGGTACCACTATCAAAAACTATGATAGCAGCAATGTTTATCTTTATGTTCGTATATGGATATAGCCAATATTTATGGCCGCTAATAATGACAACTGCAGAAGAATATTGGACTGTTGTAATGGGAATGAAAATTATTTACACAGAAAGCTATGAAGGAGTTGCTCTACCAAGAACAGCAGAAAGATTTGCATATATTATTTTGTCAATGATCCCACCAGTTTTAGTAGTGGTATTTTTACAAAAATGGTTCATAAAAGGATTAATTCAAACGGAGAAATAAATGAGTTTTTTAGATTTAAAAAATGTGACAAAGATTTACCCAAATGGAACTAAGGCTGTTCACGAAACCTCATTAAGTGTAGATGAAGGAGAGTTTATGGTTTTTGTGGGACCTAGTGGATGTGGAAAATCAACTTTATTAAGAATGGTTGCAGGTTTAGAAGATATTACAGAGGGTGATATCAATCTTGATGGAAAATTAATGAATGAAGTTGATCCATCTGAAAGAGATGTAGCAATGGTGTTTCAAAACTATGCATTATACCCACACATGAATGTTTATAATAATTTAGCATATGGTTTAAAAAATAGAGGAATTGACAAACAAACAATCGAGCAAAAAGTAAATGATGCAGCAAAGCTGTTACAAATTTCAGATTATTTACAGAGAAAACCTTCAATGTTATCTGGAGGTCAAAGACAAAGAGTTGCAATGGGCAGAGCAATTGTAAGAAATCCAAAAATATTCTTATTTGACGAGCCTCTTTCAAACTTAGATGCAAAATTAAGAATTCAGATGAGACTTGAAATCAAAAAACTTCAGCAGAAAGTTGGAGTAACAAGTATATTTGTTACGCATGATCAAGTTGAGGCCATGACACTTGCTGATAGATTAGCAGTAATTAATAATGGAATTATTGAGCAGCTTGGTACTCCTATAGAGATATATGATAATCCAAAATCCTTATTTGTTGCTGGTTTTATTGGCTCACCGCAAATGAATTTTTTAGATGGTAATTTAAAAAATAAAACATTATCTGCAGAGGGTTTTGAAATTAAAGATATTAATAGTGACCATGAGGGAGAAGTTACATTAGGAATAAGACCTGAGCATTTAAGTCAAACTGAAAATGGTTTAATTAATTTAAAAGTAGACTTAGTGGAACAACTTGGTTCAGATAATCTTGTTTATGGTCAATTGAAAGATAAAAAAGACTTTTGTTATAGGTGTCCAGGAAATCAAACAATTGAAAAAAATTCTAACCTAAGTTTGAATATTGATAATAACAAATATTATATTTTTGATAAGAGTACTGGCAAAAGAGTTAATTAAATTTGATTTTAAGTAAACCAAATCACATAAAAATTTATGGTCACCGAGGAGCAAGAGGAGATCTTCCTGAAAACACTCTAGAAAGTTTTAAATACTTATTTGAAAATAATATTAATGCATACGAAACAGATATTTTGATTTCAAAAGATCTTATTCCTGTGATTACTCACGACTTTAGATTAGAACCAAGTTTTACAAAAGATAGTGAGGGAAATTGGATAGAGGATGAAAATATAAAAATTTTTGATTTAACTTATGAAGAACTTTTAAAATTTGATGTAGGTTCTATTAATAAATTATCTAGATATGGAAGAAGATTTGTTAATCAAAAACCTTTAGAAAATCAGAGAATACCAAAACTATCTGAATTATTGGACTTGTCTTCAAAAAATAAATCTGAAAATTTATTAATAAATTTAGAAATTAAATCTACGCCAGATGAAGAAAATTTAACACCTGCTCCGGAAGATACCGTAAAATTAATTGTCAATGAGATAAACAAATCAAATTTAAAAGATCAAATAATTGTTTCTTCATTTGATTGGAGAACTTTGACAGAAATAAAAAATCAGTATCCTGAAATATCAAGAGCATATTTAACTTATCAACAGGTGAGGGGAATGAAAATTAAAAAAACTATATATAATAGATCCCCATGGATGAGTTTTTTACCTTTTTATGAAGATCATGAATTACCAAAAATTATAAAGTCTCAAGGTGGAAAAGCTTGGCATCCATACAGAAAAGACATTACAAAAAAACTAGTCGATATTTCTCATCAAGAGGATTTGCCAGTTAATGTATGGACTGTAAATGAAGAGTACGAAATGTTAAAAATGATGGAGTTCGGTGTAGATGGCATCATGACAGATTACCCACTAAGGTTGAAGGAACTTTGTGAAAAAGAAAATATAAACTGGTTCTAGTTTATTTTAATGGATTTAAACATAATCAATAATGAGGAAAAATTTTTAGCAGGGGAACTTGATGGGTATACTTTAAAAGGTGCAGAAAATAAATTCGACAACAAAGGAAATGCTTTACCATTTCCAGGATGCACAATAATTAGTAATATTCCTTTGAATACTGATTTATCAGACCAGATAATTAGTCTTCAAAAAAAAATAAAAAATTTTAATCCTGAAAAAACTTATTTCTATTTACCTCCTTCCAGTTTTCATATGACATTATTTGATTGTTGCAATTTTAATACAAAAAACACCAATAATTGGCCATCAGATATAGATCCTGATATGGATTACAAAGATATAGCTATTGAATTAAATAAAAGAATTCAGAACTATATCTTTCCAGAAGAATTTAATCTTAAACTAAAAATGTTTTTTGGTGGTTACAGTATTATTTTAGAACCATATTCTGAAAAGGATGAAAAAATATTAAGAAATTGTAGAGATGAATTAAGCAGTTTATTAAAAATTAAATTTGAAAACCATCAAAGATATACTTTCCATATTACTTTGGCATATATCCTGAGGGAACTTAATCAAATTGAAATAAAAAATTTAATTGAATTTAATAAAAAACTATCTTTAGACTTTAGTAAAAAATTTCCAAAAATTTCTTTTACAAAACCTGAAATGTGTACTTTTGAAGATATGTTGGAGTTTAAAACTATTAATCCTTCCAGCCTGTAACAGTTTTTACTTCTAAATATTCTTCAAGCCCCCAAACTCCACCTTCTCTTCCATTTCCTGATTGTCTATATCCTCCAAATGGTGTTCCAGCATCGGCTGCATTTCCATTGATATAAACACATCCTGACCTTAGTTTTTTTGCAACTCTATGAGCTTTCTGTCTGTCCTCAGTTTGTAAATAATTTCCTAGACCATACGATGTATCATTTACAATATTAACTGCTTCATCCTCATTTTCAAAAGGTATAATTGAAAGTACTGGTCCAAAAATTTCTTCTTTGGCAATTCTCATTTCATTTGTAACGTTTGTGAAAATAGTTGGCTTAATAAAATAACCTTTATTTAATCCATTAGGTAGCTCGGGCCCTCCTGCAGATAATGTTGCTCCCTCTGATATTCCACTTTCAATTAAATTTATAATTTTATCATACTGTGTTTTAGAAATAACTGGACCAATATGATCTCCTTTTTTTGATGCTTGATCTACTTTTATCTTATTGGCTTCATCTACTGCCTCATCCACTGCTCTTTTATAAATTGATTTTTCAACCAACATTCTTGTTGGAGCATCACATGACTGACCAGAATTACTCATTACATTTCTTATGCCATCTCTAACTGCATTTTTATAACTATCTGCAAAAACTATATTTCCACCTTTGCCACCAAGTTCTAAGCAAACTCTTTTTATTGTTTCGGCTGCATTTTTCGAAATTAGTCGTCCAGCACGTGTTGATCCTGTAAATGAAACCATATCTATATCTGGATGACTAGATATTTGTGTTCCAACTCCAGCACCATCTCCATTAACAAGGTTAAATACTCCTTTTGGGAAACCAACTTCATCAATCATTTCTGCAAACAACATTCCAGAAATAGGTGCTATCTCAGATGGTTTTAGTATCATTGTACATCCAGTAGCAAAAGCAGGAACAACCTTAAGAGCTATTTGGTTGATTGGCCAGTTCCAAGGCGTAATTAGACCACAAACTCCGATTGGTTCATAATAAATGTGGTTATTAGATTTTTGATCAAAATGTTCATCAAATTTAAAATCTTTAAGTCTTAAAATAAAGTCTTCTAAGTGTGTTTGTCCAGATCCAGTTTGAACATCTGTTGCCCAATCCATTGGTGCACCCATTTCAAGAGAAATAGCTTCTGCCATTTCTCCGAACCTTTTTTTATAAACTACTAGCAATTTTTCGAGAAGTTCTAACCTTTCTTCTTTGCTAGTTTCTTTCCAAGTTTCAAATGCTGTTTTTGCGGCTGTAACCGCATTATCTGTATCTTTTTTGGAGCCTAATGAAATAATTGCAAAGGGATCTTCATTACAAGGGTTAATTACCTCAAAGTCATTTTTTTCTATTGGATCAACCCATTTACCATTTATATAAAATTTTCTTTTATCTAGCATTTAATAATCTTAGCACATTAATTAAATTTCATGTCCTTTTTCTTCAGGTTCATTATCAACTAATTCTTCTGGGAAACCTTCTGCTCTAAAATCAATTTTATTTAAGTCCTCCATTCTTTTAACAATCATCGATGACCATGCTCTTGATCCGTATTTCTTTTGACCATCTTTAAAGATTTCAACAACTTTAGGAGAAATTTCCAAAGGAGCATCTAATTTTTTTGCCAAGTCATCAAATAGTCCAGTATCTTTTAAAACAAGATCCATTGTAAAATTGATATTATATGACCCATTTAAAATTACCTGACTTTCAGTTTCATGAACAAATGAATTTCCTGATGAAACTGCAATTCCTTTATAAGCTTTTATAAGATCTAAATTTGATTTTTTTGCTACGGTCCATGCTTCTCCAAGAGCAATCAAATGAACAGATGCTAAATAATTTGTAATTACCTTTAAAATTGAAGCTGAACCTAATTCACCAGTATGTAATATTTTTCTTCCCATTACTGTTAGGGCGGGTAAGATTTTTTCAAAAGCTTTTCTTTCTCCTCCAACAAAAATTGCAATATTTCCTGTAGCCGCTCTATGACAGCCTCCACTGACAGGACCGTCTAGGGGTATAGCTTTTTTTTCAATAACTTTCTGACCAATTCGTTTTACTTCAGCTTCATCAGTTGTACTCATTTCTAACCAAATTTTATTTTCAGAGAGGCCATTTAATATTCCGTCTTTTCCTTCCATTACTTCAGAACAAATCTTAGGAGAAGGAAGACAAGTAATAATCAAATCTACTTGTTCAGCTAATTCTCTGGAAGAACTTACTACTCTGGCACCTAAGTTTTCAAAAGGTTTTGTTAAATTTTCATCTAAATCCCTTACAATTAAATCGAAATTATTTCTTAATAAACTCCCCGCAAGTTTTCCTCCTACGTTTCCTAACCCAATAAAACCTATTTTCATTTTTTTACCTCAGCTTTTGATTTATATAATATCATAATCACACCAATAATAATCACCAGACCACCGATAAATAACTCAGCTGTAGGTTCTTCTCCTAATAAAAAAATTGCAGCTAATAATCCTGTTGGAGGAATTCCCATTGTTACTACTGGCAATACTTTGTACATAGGATTGTTTTTTAAAACATAATAAAAACATCCATAAGTAATTGGCTGCATGAAGAAACCTAAATAGATTGCAATAATCCAATGATCAAATTTTGCAGAATTTATATAATTAAAAGTATTACCATCAATTATTGATGAGACCCCAATCAAAATAGGACCTGAAAAGAAAGCTAACCAGGCAACTAATGCTAAAGGATGAATTTCTTTACTTAAAGGTTTAACCACAACTTGACCAAGCGCCCAAACCGCAGAACCAAGTATAGTTAAAAATATTCCTAAAAATTTTCCATCTAAGTTTGGTGAACCAGTTAAAATATAAACTCCAACAAAAGCTATACCAATTCCAATTATTGATCTTAAAGTTGGAGTTTCTTTAAGTATAAAGTAAGCAAATATTACTCCAAAAGGGACTTCTGTTTGAACTAATAGAACTGCAGCAGAAGCATCAATTAAATCTAATCCAGTATAAGTTATGCTGTATTGCAAAGTATTTGCTATGAAAGACGCTATAAAAATTTTCTTTAAATAACCTCTTGGTACCGGAAACCACCAAATCAAAATTGATGCTGCAAAAGTAAATCTTAAACCCATTAATAAAACAGGTGGAAAAGATTCAAACGCAGGCTTTGCAATTACAAAACCAAATCCTAAAAATATAGGTACTAAGGAAGCAACCAAAGTGTCTTTTAAATTCATACAGCCTTTTAATATTAATGATAATTAAAGAACTTATGATATATTCACTTTTTAAAATATGAATTCAACAAAAATAGAACCTAAGTACATTAATAAGTCTAACCCTAGAGTCGGGCTTATTGCTCTTGCAAGTGATTTTATGATTGAGCGAGATTTTATAAATGTATTAAAAGATCAAGAAATTGATTTTTTTGTTAATAGAATAGAATGCTATAATCCTTTGACTAAAGAAAACCTAATTAAAATGTCTAACAAAGTAACAGAAGTCACAAAAGATATTTTACCCGATCAAGATATAGATTGTGTAGTTTATGGGTGTACTTCCGGTACAATAGCTGCAGGATATAACTCTATTGAAAAAAAAGTAAAAGCCGCAAAACCTATGGCAGAAGTAACAACACCAAGCACAGCAGCTATTAAAGCATTAAAAAAATTAAATATTAAAAAAATTTGTTTATTTACCCCATATAGCAAAAAACTTAATGACGAAGTATTAGATTATTTTAAATCTGAAGGCTTTGAAATAACTTCGAACTCTTACTTTGACATAGAGTCAGATTATGACATTGGAAAAGTAGATCAAAATTATTTATATGATGTTTTATCAAACTTAGATTTAAATGGTGCTGAAGCTTTATTTGTTTCTTGTACTGCTCTACCAGTTTTACCGATCATTGATAAATTAGAAAAGGAATTAAATACATTAGTTTTATCTAGCAACCAGGCATTAATCTGGGATACATTAGTTCAAATAAATAAAAATAATTCAATAGAAGGATTTGGTAAATTATTCCAAACAAATTAAATGCTTTTCACAAAAGATGAATACAAACAAAGATTAAAGAAAGTTCAAAAAATGATGCAAGAAAAAGGCATCGAACTTTTAATTTCACACGATACTAATAATATGAATTACTTAACTGGATATGATGCATGGTCGTTTTATTATGCACAATGTGCAATTGTACATGTAGATGCAGATGAACCATTGTGTTTTGTTAGAGCGCAAGATGCAGGAGGCGCATACATCAAATGCTATATAAAGAATGAAAATGTAATTGTTTATGATGAAAATTATATTCATACTTGGCCAAAACATCCTTATGATTATTTGGTTGAAATAATTAAAGAGAAAAAATGGGATAAACTCTCTATTGGTTTAGAGATGGATGCACATTATTTCACTGCGTATTGTTACGAAAAAATAAAACAAGGATTACCAAACGCACAAATAAAGGATAGCGATCGTTTAGTTAACTGGGCCAGATTAGTTAAATCAGATGCTGAAATAGGTTTCATGAAATCTGCGGCAAAAATTTCAGAAAAAGGAATGAAAACTGCAATGGAAGTAATTAAACCAGGTGTTAGACAGTGTGATGCAGTTGGCGAAATTCAAAAGACTTTATTTTATGGTACTGAGGAATTTGGAGGGGAATACTCAAGTATTGCAACTTTGCTTCCAACAGGAAAAGGAACTTCTGCATCACATTTAACCGCTACCCAAGACAAATTTGTTGAGGGGGAGGCCACAATAATTGAATTATCTGGAGTTTATAAGAGATACCATGCGCCAATGGCCAGAACAGTTTTGCTAGGAAAACCTAATCAATTAAAAATTGATACAATGAACAAAACAATTGAAGCATTAAATGCTGGAATTAGTGCGATTAAACCAGGCAATACAGCAGATGACGTTGCACAAGCCTTTTGGAAAATTTTAGATAAGTACGGAATAGAAAAAAAATCTAGAACAGGTTACTCTATTGGAATTGGTTATCCTCCTGATTGGGGTGAGCATACTCTGAATATATATAAAGGAGACATGACAGTTCTTGAACCAAATGTTTGTTTTCATATGATAGCTGTTATGCAGTTTGGTGATTGGGGTGTTGAGGCATCTGAAGCAATTAGAGTTACTGAAAATGGATCAGAACTATTTTGTAATTTTCCAAAAGAGCTTCATATTAAGAGTTAATTAGCTATTGAAATCTATTTACACAAATGTTTTATATTCACCTTTATGTCTAAAAATCCAGAATTCGTTAAATTCGATAAAGTAGATAAAAGTTATGACGGTAAAGTTCTTGTCGTCAAAGATCTTCAATTAGATATTGCAGAAGGTGAATTTATAACAATGCTTGGTCCGTCTGGATCAGGTAAGACAACATGTTTAATGATGTTGGCTGGATTTGAAACTCCAACTCATGGTGAAATATTATTAGACGGAAATATAATTTCAAATATCCCTCCTCATAAAAGAGGAATTGGAATGGTGTTTCAAAACTATGCATTATTCCCACATATGACAGTTTATGAAAACTTAGCTTTCCCTTTAAGAGTAAGAAAAGTTGAAAAAGACGAAATTGATAAAAAAGTTGATAAGGCTTTGTCGATGGTTTCATTAAACGGATTTGAAACTAGAATGCCAGCCCAACTTTCAGGTGGTCAACAACAAAGAGTTGCTGTAGCAAGAGCTTTAGTATTTGACCCAGCAGTTGTTTTAATGGACGAACCTTTAGGAGCGTTAGATAAAAATTTGAGAGAAAGTATGCAATATGAAATTAAACATATTCACGAAAGTATTGGAGTAACGGTTGTTTATGTAACTCATGATCAAAGTGAAGCTTTGACAATGTCCAATAGAATTGCAGTTTTCAATGATGGAAAAGTTCAACAATTATCAGACCCAGCTGAATTATATGAAAAACCTGTAAATTCGTTTGTCGCTGAATTTATTGGTGAGAATAATACTTTTAATGGAGAAGTTACAGATATTGATAAAGATAAATGTAAAGTTAAACTTGCGAATTCAGAAATATTAGCCAATCCTATTTCAGTTAAATCCAAAGGAGAAAAAACTACAGTTTCATTAAGACCCGAGAGGGCACTAATAAATCCAAAAGATAAAATGGATAATATGTTTACTGGAAAGATAGAGGAAGTTATTTATCATGGTGACCATACAAGAGTTAGGTTAAATCTTTTAGGTAGCTCAGAATTTATTTTAAAAGTTCCAAATAGCACGTCCAATCTAGAGCTAAAAGTAAGTCAGGATATTAAAATTGGATGGAACAGCTTAGATGCTAGGGCTTTAGACCCAAAATAAATATATTATTACTGTAAAGACAAAAAAGAGCTGTTGACTTAAGTTAGTCTATTTGTTGTAATTTTGTTTATATAAATTAATTTATATCAACGTTTAAACGGAGGAATAATGAAGAAATTAAGTAAATTATTACTAGCTCTTTCTTTTGCTCTATCTATAACTTCATCAGCATTTGCAGTAACTGTTGCATCTTGGGGTGGAGCTTATACAGAGTCTCAGAAGTTAGGGTATGGTGATCCGACTGCTAAAGCACTAGGAATAGAAATCAACTGGGTTGACTATTCTGGTGGTTTATCAGAAATCAAAGCACAAAAAGAAGCAGGTGCTATTACTTGGGATATCATAGATTTATTTGCATTCGATACTATTAATGGATGTGATGAAGGTTTATTTGTTAAATTTGATTTTGACAAAGACTTCCCAGCTGCACCAGATGGAACTCCTGCAAGTGAAGACTTCTTCACAGGTATGCCGAGTGAATGTGCTGTAGGTAACATTTTATATTCTTGGAACTATGCATATGACACAAGAAAATTTAGTGGTTCAAAAGCTCCTACAAAAATTAAGGACTTTTTTAACACTAAAAAATTCCCAGGAAAAAGAGCAATCTATACTAGTGCTTTAACTAATTTAGAAATTGCATTAGCTGCGGATGGTGTGAAATTAGGTGACGGCGGAACTAGAGTTTATAGAAAACTTTTAGAAGACGGTGGAATCGAAAGAGCGATGAATAAAATCAAAGCTTTATGTACAGATCCAAATGGTGGATGTGTTTTCTGGTCTGCAGGTGCTCAACCACCTGAACTATTAGTTGCTGGTGAAGTTGTAATGGCAACTGGTTGGAATGGAAGATTCTTTAACGCTGAAGTTGGAGAAAACGCTCCAATTAAACAAGTATGGGATGGTCAAGGTTTAGACTACGAATATTTTGCACTTGTTAAAGGTGGACCAGATGAAGCAAATGCTAAAAAAGCTTTAGCTATGATGACTAACACAGAAATGTTAGCTGGTAGCGCGAAGTATATTGCATATGCTCCATGGAGAAAATCATCTCTTGATGTAATTACTGCTGGTGAGCCTTGGTACAAAGATGGTAAAACAAATATGATGCCACAAATGCCAACTGCTCCTGCAAACACTAAGAACTATTTCTTAGTAGACCCATTCTTCTGGGCTGATAACAATACTGAAATCAGTGAGATGTGGGAAGCAATGAAAGCAGGCCTATAATTTCAGTTTTAAACACTGAATTTATATAATATATTTAGGGCGGTTATTTTATAACCGCCCTATTTTTTTATGAGCTCTGAAACAAAACAAATTTTAACAACTGACGGAATACCTTTAGAGGTCAGTCTAAAAAAAGCAGAAAAGAAGAATAAGATAAAGGCATTTCTTCTTGTAGCTCCATTGCTATTATTTCTTATAATTACTTATATTTTTCCAATAGGAGATATGTTTATGAGAAGTGTTGACGACAAAATGGTTACCAACATGCTTCCTAAAACTTTTAAAGCTATGGAAAAATGGGAAAATTTAGATGAGTTGCCCCCAGAGGAAGTTTACCGGGGTTTTTATGAGGATTACAAATTACTTGCTGAAAATCAACAGCATGGAAAGTTAGGTCAAAGATTAAATAAAGAGAAAAACGGTTTTAACACCATCACAAAAAAACTTTTTAGACAAATAAAAAGAAACAAAATTGATGAGAGTGCCAGCATAAAAGAGCAAATTAATAAAATCCATAAAAGATGGAGAAACGTAGAATATTGGCAAGCAATTAAAAGAACTGCGCCTCCTTATACAATGGCAAAGTATTTAAAGGGTATGGATATGTATTTTGCTGCAGATGGTAGTATCGCACAAGTAGATGAGGATAGAAGAATTCATAGAATTCTATGGCTTAGAACATTAGAAATAGCTTTTTTTGTTACACTTTTTTGCTTTTTTATGGGTTACCCGATAGCTCATTTACTGGCAACACTTCCGATGAAGTACAGCAACTTATTAATGATCTGTGTACTTCTTCCATTTTGGACTTCTTTACTAGTTAGGACAGCAAGTTGGATGATCTTGTTACAACAGCAAGGATTAGTTAATGATTTCTTTGTAATGATCGGTTTAGTCGGAGACGATAACCGACCAGAAATGATGTATAATAAGGTTGGAACTTACGTTGCAATGACACAAATCTTATTGCCATTTATGGTTTTACCTTTGTACAGTGTAATGAAAACAATTTCACCAAGTCTGATGAGAGCTGGTAAGTCTTTGGGCGGTACACCTTTCGTTGCGTTTTGGAAAGTTTACTTTCCATTAACAATACCAGGAATTGGTGCTGGATGTTTATTAGTTTTCATTTTAGCGATAGGATACTACATAACCCCAGCTTTAGTTGGAGGTGCATCTGGAACGTTGATTAGTAATCAAATTGCATTTCATATGAAAACAACCTTAGATTGGAGCTTTGCTTCAGCAATGGGATTAATGTTGTTATCTGGAGTTTTAGTTATCTATTGGATTTATAATAAATTAGTTGGAGTTGATAATATTAAATTAGGATAATATGGCATTACCAAGTTATACAGAGACAAGATATAGAGTTTGGCATTACATATATATTGCTATTTGTACATTTGTTTTTTTCTTTTTGATTGCACCTCTATTTGTAATTTTTCCTTTGTCTTTCAATGCAGAAGAATTTTTAGTTTTTTCTGAAGGAATGAAAAATCTCGATCCAGATGCATTCTCTTTAAGATGGTATAAAGATATGGTTTATGGAACAAAAAATCCGTGGGGATTAGCTGCAAAAAATAGTTTTATTATTGCAATATTTGCAACTATTGGATCAATTATTTTAGGAACTTTGGCAGCATTAGGTCTAAGTAGTAGACATATGCCATATAAGGGAATTATCATGGCAACCTTAATATCACCGATGATTGTTCCATTAATTATTTCTGGTGTTGCAATCTTCTTTTTTATGGCAAAAGCTGGTTTAGCAGCAACTCACACAGGAATAGTATTGGCTCATATAATACTAGGAACACCATTTGTAGTTATAACAGTAACAGCCACATTATCTGGATTCGATCACAGTGTTACAAGAGCTGCTGCAAGCTTGGGCAGTAATCCAGTAAATACTTTTATGAAAATTACTCTACCATTAATATTACCAGGAGTAATTTCTGGAGGATTGTTTGCTTTTGTAACTTCATTTGATGAAGTAGTTGTTGTTTTATTTCTTGCAGGATTAGAAAACACAACAATACCAGTTCAAATGTGGACAGGTTTAAGGGAGCAACTAAGCCCAACAATTCTTGCTGTAGCCACATGTCTTATTCTTCTGTCTACATTGATATTATTAAGTGCAGAGCTTCTTAGAAGACGATCAGAGAGATTAAGAGGAATTAATAGATAAAATATTTATATTTTCTCTATAATTGTTGCAATACCCATACCTAAACCAATGCATTGAGTTGAAAGAGCGTATCTTTTATCCTCTCGTTTTAATAATTCTGCAGCTTTACCAGTAATCCTAGCTCCTGTTGCTCCTAAAGGATGCCCGAGCGCAATAGCACCACCATCTATATTTATTTTTTGTTTTTCCATGCCTAATTCTTTAATACAAGCTAAAGATTGTGAGGCAAAAGCTTCGTTTAACTCAATAATGTCTATATCTTTAATTGTAAGATTTGCTCTTTTAAGAGCCTTTTTAGTTGCTGATATTGGTCCTAAACCCATAAAATTCGGGTCACAACCCTCTACCGCTGTAGATTTAATTCTACCAAGAATTTCTAAATTATTTTCTTTGGCAAAATTTTCCTCACATATTAATGTTACAGCCGCACCATCCGTAAGTGGCGATGAAGTAGCTGCAGTTACAGTGCCATTTTCATCAAAAGCTAATTTTAGACTATCTAATTTTTCCATTGTACTATTCGGCCTTATATTGCCATCAACTTCACAATTAGCAATTTTTGTAATTTCATTTTTAAAATTTCCATTCACTTGTGCTTTATTTGCTTTGGAGTGACTTTCAAGAGCAAATTCTTGTTGTTCGTTTCTCGAAATTTTGTATTTTTTTGCAACATTCTCTGCAGTAAGTCCCATTGAAAGATATAGGTGTGGGTTTTGTTTATCAGTGTCGGAATAAGGGTATGGCATAGGTTCAAAACCAGTTCTAACTCTTGTCATACTTTCAACTCCGCCACATAAAAAAACTTTACCAGATCCCATTGAAATTTTTCCTGCTGCAATATGAATTGCTTCCATTGAAGAACCACACCATCTATCAACAGTCATGCCTGAAGTTTTTATTTTTAAGTCAGATAAAAAAGTTACTAATCTTCCAATATTAAAACATTGTTCACCTACCTGAAAAGCACAACCAACTATCACATCCTCTATAGTTTCAGGATTTATTTTTGATTTCGATACAAGATTTTTAATAACATCTGCCAATAAATTTACTGGTTTTACATCAATTAGCTCTCCTTTATTTGCCATCGTAAATGGAGATCTTGAATAACCAGCAATTACAGAATTATACATTTTTAACTTTAAAATTTTCTTTATTTATATACTTTATTAAAATTAATTAAGCAGGAAATTTGTCTTATTTCAAGTTTTTGATTGATGAACTAAAAAGTTAGAATATTTATGGATATAAAAAAAGTAGTTGTAATAGGCTCTGGAACCATGGGTAGTGGTATAGCAGCTCATTTATGTAATGCAGGCATACCGGTTACTTTACTAGATCTAACCACAGAAATAAGTGAAAAAGCTAGAGAAAGAATTCATAAATCGAGACCTCCGCTGTTAATAGATAAAACCAAAATCAACAATATCAATGTTGGAAACATTAATGAAAATTTTGATGTTGTAAAAGATGCAGATTGGATTGTAGAGGCAGTGGTAGAAAGAATAGATATAAAACATAATATTTATGAAAAAATATTTAAGAATAGAAAAAAAGGGGCAATAGTTTCGTCAAACACCTCATCAATTCCAATTAAAGTTTTATCTGAAAAATTATCTAATGAAGAAAAAAAAGATTTTTGCATAACCCACTTCTTTAATCCTGTAAGATATATGGGATTATTGGAAATTGTTAAAAATGAAAATAACGATTTAAATAAAATCAATTCTCTAAAGAAATTTTGTGAAGTTGAACTTGGAAAAGGAGCTATAGTTTGTAACGATACTCCAGGTTTTTTAGGCAATAGGATTGGTGTTTATGCGATGCAGGTTGCAATGACAGAAGCTTTTAAAATGAAACTTACTATAGAAGAAGCAGACGCAGTTTTTGGTAGACCAATGGGTATACCCAAAACTGGAGTGTTTGGTTTATATGATCTAATAGGGATTGATTTGATGGCTGATGTATTGAAAAGCTTTATGAAAGAATTATCAGATCAAGATGAATTTAAAATTGTTGCGAAAGAAATTCCACTTGTAAAAAAATTGATCGATACAGGTTATACAGGCCGTAAAGGAAAAGGTGGATTTTATAGAATGAATAAAAATGGAGATCAAAAAATTTTAGAAGCTATAAATCTAGAAACAGGCGATTACTCACCATCGAAAAAAATAGAGTTAGGAATTGATACAGTTGATATAAATAGTTTAATAAACCGAAAAGATAAGTTTGGAGAATATGCTTGGATAGTTACTTCTAAAATAATTAAATATGCATCCTCACTTGTTCCTGGAATCACAGATAAGTTTAATGATATCGATGAAGCTATGAGATTGGGTTTCAACTGGGCGATGGGTCCGTTTGAAATGTTGAGATCAATAGGAGTAAAGAATTTTTTTAATAGAATTGATAATTTTGAAAATAATAAATTTTTAGAAAATTTATCAAAAACAAAAGATGAAAATTTTTATGGAGAAAGACAACTTTATACAAGTATTCAAACTTTAGGAAAAATAAGACCATCAGCGATTAAACTAGATAAAAACAATTCTGCAGAAATTCATCGATTTAAAGATTTTAATATTGTTGAGTTTACGACAAAAGCTTGTGCATTAGATTATGACTCTATGGATGCTTTAAAAAATGCAACCGATAAACCTTTAATTGTAATGAATGAAAGTATGCAATTTTCAGCAGGTGTAAACTTAAGTTATACAATGAATTTCGCTGATAAAGGTGATTTTAAATCAATTGAAAAATTTATTAAATATTTTCAAGATACTTGTAAAACTTTAAAATATTCTAAATATCCTGTTGTGTCAGCTCCATCTGGACTCACTCTAGGTGGAGGTTTTGAAGTTTTAGTGCAAAGTAATTTCGTTGCTTCGCATACAAATTTAGTAATTGGTTTAGTTGAAACTATTGTTGGATTAGTTCCAGCAGGTGGAGGTTGTAAAGAAATGTTATGGAGATGGTCTCAAACCGAAGAGGCAAAATCAGATCCTGACTACGCCCCACTAAAAGTTTTTGATATAATTGGATATGCTAAAACTGCCACATCACCAATAGAGGCTGAACCTTTGAAGTATTTAAAACGTGAAGATAGAAAAATAATGAATAGAAATAGTCTTTTCGAAGAAGCAAAAAAACTAATCGATGAAAATTCTACATTTATTCCTCCAGAGGAATGTAGGTTTAACCTTTCTGGACAACCATTGAAAAATAAAATGGTTAAGATTTTAGAAAAATTATATAACGAAAAGGTAATTTTAGATCATGGGATGCATGTGGGAACTGAACTTGCCAATGTTTTAAGCGGTGGTGATACAACTATTGAAAAAGTTCTAACAGAAGATGATCTATACAAATTAGAATTAGAATCTTTTATGAGGTTGATAGAAACAAAACAAACTCAAGAAAGAATTAAGCATACATTATCAACCGGAAAACCTTTAGTTAATTAGAATTTAACATTTTAAAGGTGTTAATATAATCAGGTCTTAAAACATAAATCGCTTTATTGCCTGTTTTAATTTTTGTTAAAATATCCAATCCATGAATTACTTTACCAATTGGTGTGTATTCGCCTTGATAGATTGGAATTTCTTTCAAAGTAATAAAGAATTCACTATCCTCTGTATCAAATTCAGATGCTCTAGCAAAACCTACGCTTCCTTTTGTAAATACAAAATCATCACTTAGTTCAGACTTTAATAACCCTAATCCTGATTCACCGCTACCAATTTTGGAATAATCTAAATTATTTATATTTCCATATTCAATATCTCCAGCTTGTACAAAAGTATTTTCAGCAACTTTATAAAAGGCAGAACCATCATACATTTTTTTTTCAATTAAAATTTTAAATCTTTCAACAGATTTAGGAGAAATATCCGGATAAAGCTCAATAATTACATTTCCACATTCAACATTCATTACAGCAATATTATTTGGTTTATTAAATTTTAGTTTACTTAAATTATTTTTTTCAACAAATAGACATTTATTTTTTAACAAAAAAAAAGATATTAATGTAAAAATTGAAATACTTATTAAAAATAAAAATAAAATTTTTTCTGACTTTGAAGCTTTTATTTTTTTAATCATAAAATATTTTTATCTATTTTAGCTAAATTTAATTTTATAAAGTTCACCTTGTTATAAAGGACTTTGTCATTATTGATTTTTTTTTCAATTATTTCTTTATCAGTCATTAAAAAAGAAAAAATTTCAGCCATATCCTCAGATGGAATAGATTTTGAATATTCTGTTAAAAAACCACTAGTATTTTCATAAAGATCTAAATTTAATCTATCTGAACAAGTTGAACAATCAGCGTAATTAAAAGATGTTTGATTAAATGAAGAAAATTCTTCTTCATTAAAATATTTAATGTGGCTATTTTGAATCATATGAAAAACTTCATGGTGTATCATTCTTTCAAAATATTTTTGGTTAAAATTAATATCTAAAATTAATGTTCTATTTTTGTTATCAGGTATTCCTCCTGTATTTATCTCAGAGATGAATAAATTTTCACAAAATACAACATACTTTAGTTTTATTTTATTTAGAAAATTTGAATTATATCGATTAAGATTTTTTTCAATTATTTGAAATTTTGTATTTAAATTTTTTTTATTAGTCTTGTTACAAGTAATATTTTTATTTACACCAATGTTAAAATTACCTTTAGCATTCAAATAACGAATATTATTATCATTTTTTAATTTATAAATTTCTAAATTTGGAATTTTTATCAGATTATAAATTTCATCAGCTTTTACATATGAAATTTGAAATATAAGAATAAATAAAAGTAATATTTTCATTAAATTATTATAGACGAATTAGATAAGATAATATTATCTTAGATTATTAAAAAATGAAAAAAGAAAGAAATAAAAATCCAATTCAACCAGTAAGTGGAACCAAAGTTCCAAGATTTGCTGGACCAAATACTTTTGCAAGACTTCCTGAACTAAGAGATGTGGAAAGTTGTGATGTGGCAATCGTTGGAATTCCTTTTGATGCTGGCACAAGTTACAGACCAGGAGCACGATTTGGTCCACAAAGCATTAGGCAGGCTTCAAGACATTTAAGAACAAATTATCATCCTAATTATGATGTTGAGCCATTTAAGATCCAGCAAGTTGCTGATGCTGGCGATATTGCTTGCAATCCTTTTAGCATAGACGAAGCAATTAAACAGATTGAGGTGGGGGCAACAGATTTATTAAATAAAGTTGGAGGAATTATAAGTTTGGGAGGTGATCATACTATTGCTGTGCCTCTGTTGAGAGCGATCAATAAAAAAAACAAAGGACCTGTATCATTGGTTCATTTTGATGCTCATCTAGACACTTGGGATACTTATTTTGGAGCACCTTATACTCACGGTACTCCATTCAGAAGAGCTAGAGAGGAAGGTTTATTTTTAGATGATGCATCAATGCATGTGGGTATCAGAGGTCCACTCTACAGTAGAGATGATATTAAAAATGACGAAAGTTTTGGATTTAAAATAATTCATTGTGATGAATTTCAAACTGAAGGAACTGATAAGATTGCTGAAAGAATTAGAAAGAGAGTAGGAGATAACCCTCTTTATTTATCTATAGATATTGATGTATTGGATCCTGCTTTTGCACCTGGTACAGGTACACCAGAAATTGCAGGTATGACAACTAGAGAAATGGTAAATGTATTAAGAGGATTGTCAGGTCTAAATTTAGTTTCAGCAGATGTAGTCGAAGTTTCGCCAGCGTATGATCATGCAGAAGTAACATCACTTGCAGCTGCAACTATTGTATACGAGCTAACTAATTTATTTGCAAAATCATAAAGAAAGGATATTTTTTAAATATGTTAGATAAAAAAAATTTTTATATTAATGGACAGTGGATCAAGCCAAATAGTTCTGATGAAATTAATGTAATTGATCCTGCAACAGAGGATAATTGTGCAGTTATAACTTTAGCAAATAAAGCTGACGTTGATATGGCTGTTAAAGCAGCTAAAAATGCATACGAAAGTTGGGCGTTCTCCTCTAAAGATGAAAGAATTGGATTATTAGAAAAATTGTATGAAAATTATAAGAAAAGATGGCCAGATATTGCAGAGGCTATAACTCTTGAAATGGGTGCCCCAAAAGATTTTGCATCAAAATTACAAACAGGTACAGGCGCAAGTCATATTAAATCTTTTATTAGATATTTAAAAAATTTTGAATTTGAAAAACCATTAGGTGAGCATGCTCCAAATCAAAGATTAATTTATGAACCAAAAGGTGTCTGTGCATTAATCACTCCGTGGAATTGGCCAATGAATCAAGTATGTTTAAAAGTAATGCCAGCAATTGCCTCTGGATGCACTATGGTTTTAAAACCTTCAGAATTAGCACCGTTATCTTCGATGATACTTGCAGAAATTATTCATGAAGTTAAATTTCCTAAAGGTGTGTTTAATTTGATCAATGGGGATGGAGATACCACAGGTGATGCGCTAACAAGTCATCCAGATATTAATATGATTTCTTTCACTGGATCTACTAGAGCAGGAGCATTAATTTCACAAAATGCAGCAAAAGATTTCAAAAGAGTCAGTCTTGAACTTGGAGGTAAGGGAGCAAACATTATTTTTAAAGATGCTGATCCTGAAGCAGTTGAAAGAGGCGCTTTGAGATGTTTTAGAAATTCTGGTCAATCATGTAATGCACCAACAAGAATGCTAGTTGAAAAGTCAATGTATGACGATGCAATTGAGAGATTAAAAAAATATACTGAAAATTTTGAGGTTGCTGATCCTAAAAAAGAAGGTGAACATATCGGTCCTGTTATTTCAGAAACACAATACAATAAGATTCAAACTTTAATTCAAAAAGGTATAGATGAAGGTGCACAATTGATTGCAGGCGGAACAGGTAAGCCAGAAGGATTAGATAAAGGTTATTTTGTTAAACCAACAGTATTTGCCGATGTTAATAATGATATGGAAGTAGCAAGAACAGAAATTTTTGGACCTGTTTTATCTGTCATTCCATTTGAAACAGAGGAAGACGCAATAAAAATTGCAAACGACACTTCTTATGGATTAACTAATTATATTCAAACACAAGACCCTGAAAAAGTGAAGAGAGTTGCAAGAAAATTAAGATCCGGAATGGTAGACGTAAATGGGGCAGGTATTGCAGTTGATGCACCTTTTGGAGGTTTTAAACATTCCGGAATTGGTCGAGAGGCAGGTGAGCATGGACTTGAGGAATTTTTGGAAGTAAAAGCCGTAGGTGGCTGGAGTTAATTTAAAATAGACTTTTGTTTAATTCCCTCAAGGAGTTTTAAACATTTTTTTAATTCATCTAAAACAATAAACTCATCAATTTTATGTGCCTGTTCAATGGAGCCTGGCCCGCATACAACAGTACTAATACCAAGTTCTTGAAATAAACCTGCTTCAGTTCCAAAAGAAACTACTTGTCTAGAATTATCTCCAGTTAAACTAGAAATTAGCTCACATGCATCTGACTTTTCATCCCTATCAAACCCAACTATTTCACCAATAATATCTTTTTCTATTGAAGAGTTAGGAAAAACTTTTTTCATTTCAGGTAACAAAACTTCATTTGCGTATTTATCTAATTCTTGATTTAGAAAAATTGCATCTTCTTTTATAACAGGTCTCGTTTCCCAATTTACATGACATTTGTCTGCAATAACATTGTGAGCTATTCCCCCAAAAATTCCACCAATTGATAAGGTGGAATGAGGAGGATCAAAAATAGAATCTTTAGGCGATCTTTCTTTAAGTTTTTCTCTTAATTCAATTAATTTATTTACATACCTAGATGCATACTCGACTGCACTAACACCTTTATGAGGTGCTGAGCTATGTCCTGCTAATCCTTTGAAATAAGTTGTGTATTCATAGCATCCTTTGTGCGCATCAATAATTTTCATGTTAGTTGGTTCACCAACAATACAAATTCCATCTTTTATATTTCTCTTTTTTAATTCTTCAATTAATATAGGTGCACCTTGGCATGCAGTTTCTTCATCAAAAGTAAATGAGAAATGAATATCTCTATCTAGATTTGATTTAGAGTATATAGGAGCAAAAGCTAGTGCGCATGCAATAAATCCTTTCATATCACATGAACCTCTTCCATAAAGTTTATTATCTTTAATAGTTGCAGTGAATGGATCTGTTGCCCACCCTTTAGATACAGGAACAACATCAGTGTGTCCTGATAAAATTATTGGTTTTTTATGACTTGAATTTTTTGCTTTAAGAGTAGCAAATAAATTAACTCTTTTTTTATCATCATCAAATGTTCTAAATGAAGTGGCCCCAAGATTAATTAATATGTCATCACAATAATCAATCAAAGAATTATTATCCTCTCCTGAGATTGTTTTAAAACCAATCAAGTCAGTTAATATTTTTACTGAATTTTTAAACAAAAGTTCTGAATTATTTTCTGTACTCATATTTATCTTCCATTATATATTAATTATATGAAAGAACAAATCACCTATGACATTTTTGATAAAGTTGATATTAGAGTCGGCACTGTAATTTCAGTAAAAAAAAATGAAAAGGCAAGAAAACCTTCCTTAGTCGTTCAAGTAGATTTTGGAAAAGAAATTGGAATTAGACAATCTTCTGCCCAAATTACTCACTATTATAATGAGGAAAATCTAAAAGGAAAACAAGTAATAGGTGTTTGTAATTTTCCAGAAAAAAATATAGCTGGTGTAGTTTCTCAAGTACTTATTCTTGGATCTATAGACAAGGAGGGTAAAGTAATTTTGGTTCATCCATCTCAGAAATCTGAAGATGGCTTACCTATTGCATAGAAATGCATCCAGAAATTCTATCGATAACATTATTTGGAATTGTTGCTGCTTATTCTCCAGGGCCAAATAATTTTGTAGCGTTTTATTCTGGATTTAATTTTGGTATTACAAGAACTCTTCCACATATAATTGGAGTTACTTTAGGTTTCCCATTTCTATTATTGTGTGTAGCATTAGGTTTAATAAATGTTTTTAAACTTTATCCATTAATTCAAGAAATATTAAAGTATCTTGGAACATTATTTTTAATTTACTTGGCATATAAAATTTCTTTCTCCGGTTCTCAAAATCAAGAAAACAAAAATAAAAATCCAGTAAAATTTATAGAAACATTTGTTTTTCAATTTTTAAATCCAAAAGCTGTAATTGCATCAATTATAATTGTATCAACATATATTAAAGTAGGAGAAAATTTTGTAAGCCATACGACTCAAATTGTTATATTGGCTCTGTTAGTTTCAGTAACCAGTATTACCTTATGGACATTTTTAGGTAAATTCTTTAGGAAATTCGCGACAAATCAGAAATTTATTAATTATTTTAATTATGTTATGTCACTGCTTCTTTTATTAAGCATAATAACTTTTTACTTATAATATGACGCCTGGAAATAAAAATAGCTACAAATCCCTAAAAAAGATTTCTATCAACAGTAAAAACTATAATTACTACTCTCTTAAAGAGGCAGAAAAAAATGGACTTAAAGGAATTGGCAAACTTCCAAAATCATTAAAAGTTTTATTGGAAAACTTACTTAGATATGAAGATGGTTTAAGTGTTACTCAATCTCAAATTGAATCAATAAAAGAATGGTTAAAAACAAAAAAGTCAAAAACAGAAATAGCATATAGACCAGCAAGAGTTTTACTTCAAGATTACACAGGTATACCAGCAGTTGCAGATTTAGCAGCTATGCGAGAGGCGGTAAAAGAAAAAAACAAAGATCCAAATACAATTAATCCTTTATCAGCAGTAGATCTTGTAATTGATCATTCTGTCCAAGTTGATCAATCAGCCAAAAATGACTCATTTGAAAAAAATGTGGATATTGAATTTGAAAGAAACGGCGAAAGATATTCTTTTTTAAAATGGGGACAAGAGGCATTTAATAACTTTAGAATTGTTCCTCCAGGAACAGGTATTTGTCATCAAGTAAATTTAGAATATTTATCTAAAGTGGTTTGGTCTGAAGAGTTTAAAGGTGAAAAATATATTTTTCCAGATACTTTAGTGGGCACCGATAGTCATACAACAATGGTAAACGGATTATCAGTTTTAGGATGGGGTGTAGGTGGAATTGAGGCTGAGGCTGGAATGCTAGGTCAGCCAATTTCAATGCTAATTCCAGAGGTAATAGGCTTTGAGGTAAAAAATAAATTACCAGAGGGTACTACTGCAACAGATTTAGTCTTAACAGTAGTAAAAATGTTAAGAGACAAAGGTGTTGTTGGAAAGTTTGTAGAATTTTACGGCGAAGGATTAAAAAATTTAACTCTTGCAGATAGAGCTACGATTGCAAACATGGCCCCAGAATATGGCGCTACATGTGGGTTTTTTCCAATTGATGAAGAAACATTAAAATATTTAAAGTTTTCAGGTAGAGATCAACAAACAGTAGATATTGTAGAGAGCTACGCAAAAGAACAAGGTTTATGGTCAAGCAATGAAATAGAATTTACTGATATAATTTCTTTAGATATGTCTACTATTGTTCCAACTATTTCGGGTCCTAAAAGACCTCAAGACAAAGTTCTTTTAACAGATGCACCTAATTCATTTAGAAAAGTATTACAGGACTCAGCAAATAAAAATGATAAATCATTTTCAAAAGTTGAAAACACAGAATATGAGATAAGTGATGGTTCAATCTTAATTGCGGCAATTACTTCTTGCACGAATACATCAAATCCAAATGTCTTAATTGGAGCAGGATTACTTGCAAAAAAAGCTGTTGAACTAGGTTTAGACGTAAAACCTTGGGTAAAAACTTCTTTAGCTCCGGGATCTCAAGTCGTAACTGATTATTTAGAAAAAGCTGGATTAAATGTATATTTGGATAAATTGGGATTTAATTTAGTAGGTTATGGATGTACCACATGTATAGGTAATTCTGGACCACTGCCAGAAAATATCGTTAAGGCTATACAAAAAGAAAATATTTATGCAGTTTCAGTTTTATCTGGTAATAGAAATTTTGAAGGAAGAATCTCTCCACATATAAAAGCAAACTATCTAGCTTCACCACCATTAGTAGTTGCATATGCTATTGCAGGTCATATGGAATTTGATCTATACAAAGACGCATTAGGCAAAGATAAAAAGGGAAATGAAATTTTTTTAAAAGACATATGGCCATCAAATAAAGAGATAGAGCAAACTCTAAAACAATCGCTTAACCCAGAAATGTTTGTTGAAAGATATTCTAATGTTTCAGAAGGACCTAGTCAGTGGCAGAAAATTAAAACTGAAAAAAGTAGTATATATAATTGGGATGAAGGCTCAACCTATGTAAAAAAACCTCCTTTCTTTGAGTCACTACCAGATGAACCGGAGGGGTTTAAAGAAATTAAAGATGCAAGACCATTATTAATTTTAGGAGATATGGTGACCACAGATCATATATCACCAGCTGGAAGCATTCAAAAAGATAGCCCAACAGGTGAATATTTTATGAAAAATCAAATTTTGCCCAAAGATTATAATTCATATGGTTCAAGAAGAGGAAACCATGAGGTGATGATGAGAGGAACATTTGCAAATATTAGAATAAGAAACGAAATGGCTCCAGGTACTGAAGGTGGATTTACGAAATTGTACCCAGAGGAAAAAATTCTTCCTATATATGATGCGGTTGTAGAATATAAAAAAAGAGGAACAGATTTAGTTGTAATTGGAGGAAAAGAGTATGGAACTGGTTCCTCAAGAGATTGGGCAGCAAAAGGAACAAAATTACTTGGAATTAAAGCTGTAATAGCAGAAAGTTTTGAGAGAATACATAGATCTAATTTAATAGGGATGGGCATCTTGCCGTTGCAATTCATTAACGAAGTTAATAGAAAGAATTTAAAATTAATAGGATCTGAATTAATTAGTATAATTGATATAGAAAAGGGAATTAACCCTTCAGATGAATTAATGGTGGAAATTAAATATGCTTCTGGTGAAATGAAAAAAATTAAAACTTTGTGCAGAATTGATACGAAAAATGAATTAGAGTATTATAAAAATGGAGGAATTCTCCAATATGTATTAAGGAATATGATTTAGTATGGAAGATTTATCGACTTTAAATGCAAGTAATAGACAAGAAAAAATAAAGAATTTTTTTGGAAATCATAAAAATAAAATAATTTCTGGAATAATTATTTTAATCATAATAGTTATTGGTGTTTATAGTTATGACAAATATCTCATAAATAAAAAAAAAGAAATATCAGATAATTTTAATTCAATAACTATAAAATTTAAAGAAGACAACAAGGAATCAACCGCAAATCAGTTAATTGAAATAATAAATAAAAAAGATCCAACATATTCTCCTTTATCACTTTACTTTATAATTGATAATAATCTTGTAACTGATCAGAATATAGTTAATTCATTATTTGATACTTTGATTGAAAATACTTCTTTAGATAAAGAAATAAAAAATTTAGTTATTTATAAAAAAGCACTCTTTAACGCGGATCAATTTAAAGAGGAAGATCTTTTGAGTATATTGAATCCAATAATTAATTCAGAAAGTGTTTGGAAATCTCACGCACTTTATCTTGTGGCTGAGTATTTTTATTCAGGAAACCAGAATCAAAAAGCCAAAGAGTTTTTCAATCAAATTATTAGCTTAGAAAATTCCAACCCAGATATAAGACTACAAGCAGAGAAAAGATTGAACAGAGATCTTAGTGAATAAATTAATAATTATATTAATAGCATTTATTTTTCTTAATAATTGTTCATTTAATGAGGACTCAAAAATTTGGAAAAATAAAGATCAAGATTTATCTCAAGACCAAAATATTAAACAAATTTATGCCGATGAAAAAACAACAGTTACAGAATTTAACAAAGTCTTAAAATTAGATTTATCAAATTTAAAAACTAATAATAAAATTAATGATGATAAAAATAATTTAAGCTCACAAACTTATGGTGGAAATTTAAATAAAATTGGAAATTACAAATTTTCAAAATTTGAGGAAATTAACACTATAAATTTTGAGCCATTATTTTTATCAGACGGAATAATTTTTTTCGATAAAAAAGGGTCAATCATAAGATATGATAGTAATAAAAAAGTTTTGTGGAAACAAAATCATTATTCTAAATCTGAAAAAAAACTTAGTCCTAAACTAAATTTTATTTTAGAAGATAATTCAATTATAGTAACAGATAGTATTGCAAAATACTATTCAATCAGTTTAGAAACAGGCAATTTGAATTGGTCAAAAAATAATATTTATCCTTTTAATTCTAATATTAAAAATTTTAAAAATAAAATCTTTGTGGTTGATTATAAAAATACTTTGAGATGTTATAACGTTAAAGATGGTTCTGAATGCTGGAATTTGCAAACTGAAGACTCTTTTACAATTTCAAATTCGAAATATTCATTATTAATTATCGATGAAATGGTAGTTTTTAGTAATTCAGTTGGTGATATTACTTCTGTAGATATTGAAACAGGGCTTATTATATGGCAATTGCCAACACAAAGTAGCAATATAATTAATGAAACTTACAATTTTAAAATATCAAAACTTGTATCTGACGGAAATTCCATTTTTTTCTCAAACAATAAAAATGAAATTTATTCTGTAGATGCAAAAACAGGTATTGTTAAATGGATTAATAACTTAAATTCTAATATTAAGCCGGTCATAGTTGGTAACTTGATTTTTACTGTTTCTGATGAAGGATATTTATATGTAATTGAGAAAAATAAAGGAAATATAATTAGAGTTACAGATCTTTTATCAAATTACAAACCAAGACAAAGAAAAAATATTCAACCCATAGGTTTTGTTATAGGTGATAAGAATTTGTATTTAACAAATTCTGACGGTAAAATTATTGTGGCTGATTTAAGTGATGGTAAGATTACAAAGATTGAAAAAGTCTCAGGTGGTTTGGTTTCAGAACCTTTTATTTTTGATAATAATTTATTTGTAGTAAGAAATGGTTCTATCGTACAATATAACTAATTATGATCTTAAAATTTTTAGAAAAGATCGGAAGAAAAAAAATAGTATTAGACAGAGGACCTTCTCATCCCAAGTTTCATGAAGCTAAACCATGGATGAACCGATACTATGTTCTTATGAGACATCGTCCAAGATGGTTTCCTTTCAATATTTTAATTCATGAAATGCTTGCAGATGATCATGGTGAGGGTGTTCATAATCATACATTTCCTTATATAACAATCATTTTAAGAGGTGGTTACTGGGAAACATTAAGCAAAGGAAAATTTTGGAGACCACCAGGTTATATTGGGTTTAGATCAGCAAATAATTTGCATCGTGTAGATCTTGAGCCGGGAACAAAACCATTAACTTTATTTATTTCTGGTCCTTTTGGTTTAAGAAAAGGACCAAGATCAGAATATGGCATCGATTTTAAAACAAAAAAAAATTAATGGCAAAAAACTTTCAAAAAGATTTTTTAATTTATTGTAATAGACAAGACTTAGAAATTAATCCAAATCAATTAGAGGTTATTAAAAAGTTAGAGCAATATTATAAAAGTAATTTTAAATCATTTTTTTCAAAGTTGTTTTCAAATCAATCATCTCAAAAAGGTTTTTATTTATTTGGTGACGTTGGGGTTGGCAAAACTATGATTTTAAATTTTTTTTTTGATTGTATAGATGAAAAAAAATTAAGACTCCATTTTAATGAGTTTATGTTAGATTTTCATGACTTTGTGCATGAAAGAAAAGAAAAAAATGAAGAAAATATAATTAATATATTTGTAAAAAATTTAAAATCAAAAGCAGCTTTAATTTATTTTGATGAATTTCAAGTAACCAATATAGTTGATGCTATGATTTTAGGAAAATTATTTGATCAGATATATAAAGAAGGTATTAAAATTATCTTAACCTCTAATACAAAAATTTCAGAATTATATAAGGATGGCCTTCAAAGAGATCAGTTTAAGCCTTTTATAAAAATTATGCAGGATCAATCTATTGAATATGAACTCAAAATAGATGATGACTATAGAAAATCAAACAACAATGAAATTCAAAGATATTATTATCCTCTTAATCAAGAAACAAATTTTAAAATAAATAAATTTTTTAGAGTCATCACAAAGGATAAAAAGAAAACATTAAAAATTATTAATATTAAGGGTAGGGAGTTTAAAATAGAAAATTTTTATGAAGGTGTTGCTAAATTTAATTTCAGTGAGTTGTGTGATCAAAATTTAGGTGCTGAGGATTACCTGGAAATAATTAAAAATTGCTCATTTATAGTAATCAATCAAATTCCTCAGTTTAATAATACCAATTCAAATCAACAACAGCGATTTATTACTTTGTTAGACATTATTTACGATAAAAATATTTCAATCGCCGTAACAGCTAATCAAAGTTTAGAGTCGTTTACGTCATCAAGATCATTAGAAAAACCATTTAAACGTACCATTAGTCGTTTATATGAATTAACATCAAAAAAATAATTTATGAAACAAGTATTTTATAATCTTCAAATAAATACTAACGGTCAAAAATTATATGAATTTACAGATAAAATAATTGACTGGATTAACAAAAATAATTTCAAAAATGGTATAATTAATTTAAGTATTCAACATACAAGCGCATCACTGATTGTTCAGGAAAATGCTGATCCAGATGTCCAAACTGATCTAATAAATTATTTTGATAAAATGGCACCCATGGATAAAAATTTATATATTCACACAACAGAAGGAAAGGACGATATGCCTGCACATATCAAGTCTGCATTAACCAATAATCAAATTTCTCTAAGTATTAAAGATGGTCATTTATTACTTGGCACCTGGCAGGGTTTATTTTTATTTGAACACAGATTAGAAGCTCAAAAAAGGATAATAATTCATCATTATATTGGCGATTAATTACCAATTTTATTTTTTTTCAAAGACTGAAAGGCTTCAAGGGCAGATGCTCTTGCTTTTTCATGTATTACTATAGGATTTGGATAATCTTTACCAATAATGGTATTAATTGCTTGTTGATATTTTTGCTCCATTTCCCAGGGTTTGTGGATAAATTTATTTGGTACTTTTTTAAGTTCTGGTACCCATTTTTTTACATAAATTCCTTCTTTATCAAACTTTTCACCCTGAAGTATTGGATTGAATATTCTAAAATATGGAGCTGCGTCAGCACCACAGCCCGCAACCCATTGCCATTGAGCGATATTATTAGCTTTATTAAAATCCAACAAACAATTTCTAAAATGTTTTTCTCCCTCTACCCAAGTAATTCTTAAGTGTTTGACTAAGAAAGAACCAACCACCATTCTTATTCTATTATGCATCCAACCAGTTTCATAAAGTTCTCGCATTCCTGCATCTACAATTGGATAACCTGTCATACCTGCTTTCCATGATTTTAAAAATTTATCATTTTTAACCCAAGGAAACTTATCAAATTCTTTTCTAAAATTGCCTTTTAAAAATTCTGGAAAATAATTAATTAAACTATGAGAAAACTCTCTCCAACCAAGCTCGTTGATATATTTTCTGTAACCAATACCCTTTGATTTTATTTCTGAACACTTTTTCCAAATGTTGCCAACATGTATTTGACCATGCTTAATATACGGGGATAATTTAGAAGTTCCATCAATTGAAGGAATGTCTCTAGCAGTACCATAATCCTTAATTTTATTTTCTAAAAGGTTTTTAAGAATTTTTTTTGAGCTACTTTCTGAAACTTCCCAATAGTTTTCGAATTTTTTATACCAATTTTTTTTTGGTAAAATATTTTCTGGTTTTATACAATTTTTAAAAAATGAGCTCTTCTTATTTTTCTTTTTAACTACATAATTTTTACTTGGTGGTTGATTTAAATAAATTTGTTCAGCATTTCTCCAAAATGGTGTAAACACCTTGAAAGGTGTACCATCATTTTTTGTTACTTCTTGAAATTCATTTAATATATTTCCTTTAAAATATTTATAATTTATTTTATTTTTAATAAACAAATCACGAATTTTTTTACCTTTTGAAATAACATCTGGTTCATAAATTTTATTCCAGTAGATAGAAATATTATGTTTTTTATTTAGCTTAGAAAAAATATCTAGTTCATCCCCTTTAACTATTTCAAGATTAATTTTATAAAGTAATAATTCTTTTTTAAGTGACTCTAATGATTTAAAAACCCACCATTTTTGAGCCTCTCTTTTGTTATCAAATTCATTATTATTATAAATATACAATGCAATTACATTTTCGTGATTTTGGGATGCAAAAGAAAGAGCTGGGTTGTTCTCAATTCTAAAATCTTCTCTAATCCAAAAAATACCCGTACTACTCATTAGATTAATTTTGGTTTATTAATTTCTTATACATTTCTTGGTCTGTGTCTCCTTCACAACCAAATACCAAAACGTTAGACTTTTCATTGAGCTCTAATTTTTTCTTAATTACTTCATCTTCACAACTTGAGATTAAACTAATTACTCCAGGTGCTGAGTTTTCTCCTGCAATTATTTTTTCCTCACTAAAGCTTGAATTTCCAAGTAATTTCATAGTTTTTGCAATATCATCATCTGGTAAACTTATGCAGTGTTTAACCGAATTTTTTAATATTTCCCATGGGACCAAAGATACCTCCCCACAGGACATTCCACCCATCAAACTTTCTCTTTTAATATCAATTTTTTCTATCTTTCCAGTTTTAATACTTTCCATAACGCATGCTGCGCTATCCGGCTCCACCACTACAATGGTTGGTACGTTTTTTAAATATCTTGCTATACCAGCCACCATCGCAGCAGCCATTCCACCCACACCTGCTTGTAATATTATATGTGTAATTTTTTCATCTTTTATTTGATCAGCAATCTCTCTCATCATAACAGTGTAGCCAGCCATAGTATATTTTGGAACGATCATATAATCTTTCCAAGCAACATCCTGAACAATTTGCCAATTATTTTCTGTTGATTGCTTTATACATTCTATTAGAGACTTTTCATAATTTCCTTTAACTTTTACAACATCTGCACCAAGTTTAGACATAGCTTCACCTCTTGCATCACTGACAAATTCACTTATAAAAATTTTACATTTTAGACCAAGTCGTTTAGCTCCCCAGGCAACAGATCTTCCATGATTACCTGCTGTAGCGGTTGCTACGATTATATCTTTATTCCCTTTAGAAACTTTTTCTACAGCATATGCACCACCTAAAGCTTTAAATGATTTTAAATTAAATCGTTTATGTTCATCTTTATAAAAAATATTTTTTAAATTTAATTCTTTAGAAAGTTTATTTAGAGAAATTAGAGGAGTAGGCGCATACCCTTTCCATTTTGAAATACTGCCGTATGCATCATCTATATCTTTTGATGATAAAGATTTGAATATCTGATTTTTATCAAAAGAATAATTAGCGTTGTCGGTAAATTCAGAATATTTCCATTGGTGTCCATTGGATAATATTGTCATAGACTAGCAATCTAAAGTATTATCTTTTTCCCATTTTGTAATACTTCTATTTTTACTAAAAATATTTTTTGATTTAAATTCATTGATTTCTGAATTTCTCAATTTTATATAACTTTCAATTACGTCTTTACCAAAAGCATTGTTAATATCTTTATTATTTTTTAACAAACTTAAAGACTGACCAAGTTCATCGGGAAGTTTAGGTAAATTTGGATATTTTTTAAAGTCTTCGTACATATTACAATATAAAGGTTTACCTGGATCGATTTTATTTTTTAAACCATAAAGACCAGCCGCCAAAACACTTGCTTGCAATAAGTAAGGATTTGCAGATCCATCCATCAATCTTAATTCAAATCTTCCTGGATCAGGAATTCTGATCATGTGAGTTCGGTTATTACCTGTATAAGAAATACTACTTGGCGACCATGATGCTCCAGATTTTGTGGGTGGTGCATTTATTCTTCTGTAACTATTTATTGTTGGATTGAAGAAAGCAGATAATGATGAAGCATTATTAATAACTCCACCTAAAAAATTATAAGCCATTTTACTTAAACCCAATTTATCTTTTTTATCTAAGAATTTATTTTTGTTACCTTGCCAAACAGATATATGAGCATGACATCCATTGCCTGTTAAATTTTCAAATGGTTTAGGCATAAATGTTGCTCTTAATCCGTGTTTTTCAGCGATTGTTTTGACCATGAATTTAAAAAATGTATGTCTATCTGCTGTTTTAAGACATTCTGAATAATCCCAATTCATTTCAAATTGTCCATTAGCATCTTCGTGATCATTTTGATATGGGCCCCATCCCATTTCAATCATACAATCGCAAATTTCCCTTATTAAATCATATCTTCTCATTAATGCAGATTGATCATAGCAAGGTTTAGATTGAGTGTCTCTTGGGTCAGCGATCGAGTTGCCATCAGGAGAGATTAAAAAATATTCGCATTCGACACCTGATTTCATTGTTAAATTTTGTTTCTTTAGTTTTTTTATTTGATTTTTTAACATTACTCTTGGAGACGCTTCAACAGGCTTACCATTCATCCATAGATCAGAAGCTAACCAACCAACTTCTTTATTCCAGGGTAGTTGAATTAAACTATCTGGATCAGGAATTCCAAACATATCTGAATCGGCCGGTGTCATATCCAGCCATGCAGCAAATCCAGCAAAACCAGCGCCCGCACTTTGCATTTCTTTGATTGCATGAGCGGGTACCAACTTTGATCTTAAGACACCAAATAAATCTACGAAACTAATTAAAAAATATTTAATTTTTTTTTGTTTAGCAATTTGAAATAGATTTTTAGACACAACTTAAATTAACACAATTATTTAAAAAAAGATAAAATTGTTTCTTTATAATAAATTAAATTTACAACAATAATTACAATTATAGCTAGTATTACACCATACTTGGCCTTAGGAAAAGCCACACCTCTCATTTTAGTAGGTCTTAGTTCTTCGTTATCTTTATCAGTCATATTGTTCTTTAAAAAAAAAGGGCGCCACAATAAAGTAGCGCCCAAATTTTAATTTAAATTACCAATCGGTAATATTGCTTTTATGGTCATTAGCACTAGGTCTTTTTCTAGCAAGTCTAGAAAGCTCTTCACTTTCAGCTCTTGCTGTCAAAATGTGCCAACCAACCCATAAGATCACAGCAATGATTACCAGTATACCTTCACTAGATCCAGCACCAGGGTAAATTGCACCAGCAACTTCTTCTGCCGGCTTATTAAGGTGATCTATCCAGTTTGTAACTGTAGCCATATTTTCCTCCTTTACCTGGTTGCAGATGAAACTGCTTTTTCATCTTCTTTAGCAGATTCCATCATTTCATAGTCTAATCCAGCTATCTCAACTTCACGAGGGATTCTTAATTTACCCATACCGTTAAGAACTTTAGCTATGATGTAGCCTGGTATTAGTCCAAGAACAACGAACATTATTAATGCTCCGATGAACTGTCCTAATGGATTAATTGTTGCATAAGTTGTTCCGTCCCACATAGCACCAACACTGTAACCAGATGATGGATAACCATTTAAGACAAAACCACAAATAACAAGACCTACAAATCCAGCATAACCATGTACTGCTACGGCACCAACTGCATCATCAATTTTGAACTTACGTTCAACCCAGTAATGTAGTTTGTATGCAATTACAACACCGATCATACCAATGATCATTGCTTGAATTGGATGATATAAATCATTTCCAGCCGAAGCACAGATCACGCCTGCTAGACCACTTGAGTAAGTCCAGAAAGGATCTCCTTTAGCTATCCAGTATCCAGCTAATAATCCTCCTGATAATGACATCAAGAAGTTAAATGTAATACCACTAAGTGTAGTAGGCGTTACGTAGATATTAGTAGCTGTCCAGTAAGATATTCCTTCCATACCATACTCAGGTCCTAGGTCGAAAATAGGTATGTTACATGCTGCGTAAAATCCCCAGAAACCAGTATAAATTAAAAATAATCCCACTGTTACTAACCAAGGATTTCTTGGCCCAATGTTTCTTGGTTCTCCGCTAGACGAAAACTTACCAATTCTTGGTCCTAAAACCATTAGAACACCTAAAGCAAATCCACCCGCAATCGCGTGAATTACTCCTGATGCGTATGCATCGTGGTATCCTAGAAGTTTTAACATCCAACCATCGAAGTGCCATCCCCATGCAGCATCAATTGTCCAAAATACAGAACCAATTGCAATTGCTAAAATCCCAAATGCAAAAGTTGTAATTCTTTCAATTATTGCTCCAGAAACGATAGAAGCAGCTGTCCAAGAGAAAAGTAAAAAGGCAGCCCAGAAGACACCAGAAATATGGTCTCCTAAATTGACAGCCATTAAATCACTTGTAGCCGTATACCATGTAGCACTAAATGCAGACTCATCTGTGATAAGCGCAGTGCTTTCATTCATTATTGATGGTGCTAATCCAGGTCCTGTAGGAAAAGCCCAGTAAATCCACCAACCAAATAAAAACCATGTTACTGTTACCAGAGGTATCAGCATCGTGTTTTTCATAAGAGTATGTTGATGGTGTTTGTATCGAGAAGCTCCAACTTCATACATACAGAAACCGACGTGAATTAAAAACATCAGTACTACCGTTACCCAATAGTAAAACTCTGTAAATATGGTTGTAAGAGCAGCCAACTGATCAGTCATATTCTCTCTCCATATTTGTTTTATGAAACCCTATTAAATTTTATGATTCGATACAAACATAAAAGAAAGTTAAAAACCTACTATGAACAGTAGGTTTTTAAAATAAATCAACTATCGATTGTAAATTTAAAATTTTAAGTAAGCCTTTTTCAAATCAACAAGTGGATGCTTCGGAGACATTTGGAACTTAACTAAAAGCTCTCTTGCAATCATGTCTCTATCCTGTTGGTTGTTAGGTAATTTTATTGATTTAGGAATAGTAACCCAACCGTTCGCATTTCTGCAAAATACAGCAGGTCTATCCTCTTCGTACCCCATATGAACATCTTCCAACCAATTTAAATCATCCCATCCCATTGCTTCTATATATTTTTTTAGAAATGGAGTGAGTTTGCTATAATCAGGTAAAAGGTTTACATCATATCGATAACCAATCGATTGACCGATCATCTTTTCCCTAGCTGTTTCTTTCTTTTTACCTAATTGGCCTTTTATCTCTTTAACTACTTTTTTACTTTTTTTCTTTGCCATAGTTATTACCCTTATATTTTATGATAGTTATCAACTCCTACAGTGTAATTTGTTCCAGCTAATGGAACTTTTGCTAAAGCTGAGGCTTCAGATGTTAATGCAGCTAAATCTTCAGGCTCTAGAGAGTGGATATTTGTTTTACCACATGCTCTTGCTAAAAGTTGAGCTTCTAATGTCATAGAGTGTAAATAATTATATACTCTAAGAGCGGCATCATCTGGATTTAATCTAGCTCTCAATTTTGGATCTTGAGTAGCAACACCTACTGGACATCTTCCAGTATGGCAGTGATAACATTCACCAGCTTTTACTCCCATTTCTTTTTCAAAGTTTGCCTCTGGAATATCTTTATTACAATTTAAAGCAATCATAGATCCAGTACCAATAGCTATTGCATCAGCTCCAAGAGCTAAAGCCTTAGCCATGTCAGCACCATCTCTTACTCCGCCTGCATAAATTAATGTTACTTTTCCAGTTTTACCAACATCGTCGATTGCTCTTCTAGCCTCTCTAATTGCAGCAATACCAGGTATACCAGTGTTTGCAGCAGCGATATGTGGACCAGCACCAGTTGATCCTTCCATTCCATCTAAATATATAGAGTCAGGATCACATTTTGCAGCCATACGTACATCATCATAAACTTTAGATGCACCTAATTTTAATTGAATTGGCACTTTGTTTTTTGTTAATTGTCTTAACTCTTCAACTTTAAGAGCTAAATCATCTGGACCAAGCCAGTCTGGGTGTCTTGCAGGGGATCTTTGATCAATTCCAGATGGTAATGATCTCATTTCAGCTACTTGGTCGGTAACTTTTTGACCCATTAAGTGTCCACCCATACCTACTTTTTGACCTTGTCCAATAAATACCTCAATACCATCTGCTAATTGCGCATGATGTGGGTTAAAACCATATCTTGATTGAATACATTGGTAGTACCATTTTTCAGAATATCTTCTTTCATCAGGTATCATTCCACCTTCACCAGAACACGTGGCACTTCCAGCCATAGTTGCTCCTCTTGCTAAAGCAGTTTTTGCTTCATAAGAAAGTGCACCAAAACTCATTCCTGTAATATAAACAGGAATATCTAACTCAATTGGATTTTCACATCTTGGACCAATAACAGTTTTAGTTTCACATTTTTCTCTATAACCTTCAATTACAAATCTAGTTAGTGTCCCTGGCAAGAATACCAAATCATCAAAAGTAGGAATTTTTTTCATTAGCGCCATACCACGCATTCGGTATCTTCCTAATTGAGATTTAATATGAATATCGTCTATTACCTCAGGAGTAAAAATAGCATTGTGTCCTAATAAACTTTTGTTTCTTTTACCCTCTTCATGGACGTGAACATCTGCTTTTCCTCCAACACCTTTTCCATTTTTTTTAATTTTTTTTGTTTTTTTCTTAGGCATTAAATTGCTCCCTTCTTCTCTGTAGGTTCCAAATTGTCATAATTCCAAAGTTTTTTACCTGCTACAATTTTTTTCATTTTACTTACGTCAAAATTTTCACCAATTTCTGCAACCTTTAATTTTCTCTTAAGCCAATCTTGGTCACTCGATGTTAATTCTGCATCTACAGCATCACTACCATAAGAACCAATTTCTCCACCTACGAAAATTGTCCCATCGTACATTGAGTCGCCTAGGTTTATTCCAACATCTCCAAGTATAATTATTCTACCTCTTTGCATCATAAAACCTGTAAAAGCACCAGCATCACCACCAATTATGATAGTTCCACCCTTCATATCAATACCAGTTCTGGCACCAACACTACCTTTACAAATTAAATCTCCGCCTCTGATCGCTGCACCAAAGCAAGATCCAGCATTTTTTTCGATAACTACTTTACCAGCCATTAGGTTTTCTGCACATGACCATCCAACTCTACCGTTAATTCTAACTATGGGACCATCACATGAACCCATACCAAAGTAACCTAAGCTTCCTTCAAAAATTAAATTTAATTTGTTTAAGATACCAACACCAAGACTGTGTTTACCTTGTGGGTTTTTGATTACTATAGTTCCATATCCTTGGCTCATTAAGTTGTCTATTTCTTTATTGGCCTCGGGAGCAGTCATATCTAAAACATCTAACTCAGTTCTTTTGTTGAAATCAACATCGTAAGTGCCAAAATAGTAAAAGTTTTCTGCTTCATCAGGGTTAAAAAACTTTTGCTGAGTTCTTCCTGTTAATACCTCAGTGTGCATACCCATTGATTGGGCTTTTGATTTTTTAGATACTGTTTTTAGATTTGCCATACTTTTACCTCCCCATCAAATGGATCATATGTATCAATTTCTTGTGGTAATACAGATCTAATAGCAATTTCCTCAGATCCCATTGCTACTAAATCGTCAGACTCATATAAAACTAATGGTTTTGCAGCCATAGTATCTTTTGCCATCCCTAAGGAGTCTTTCGTTGCAACAAAATAAGTAAATACTCCGTCAAGTCCTAATAAAGAGTCTTTCATTCCTTCCTCAAGCGTTGCACCTTCTCTCATTTTTTGAGCAATATAAACAGCAATAAGTTCTGAATCACATTCAGACATAAATCTCATACCCTTGTTTTCTAATACTCTTCTATTGTTCCAGTAATTTGTAAGTTGTCCATTATGAACTACAGAAACATCACTAAAAGGATAACCCCAAAAAGGGTGAGCTGATTTAATATCAACACCAGACTCTGTAGCCATTCTTGCGTGACCTATAGCGTGAGTTCCTACAAGTTTATCTAATGAGTATCTATCGCAAACAGCTTTAGCATTTCCAAGATCTTTAATAACCTCTAATGATTTACCCATTGAAAGGATTTCAACACCAGGTATAGCCTCAACAGTTTGTGAAAAATTAAGAAGATCTTTAGCATCATACTCTAATTCATACCTTAAAGAGTAGGGCAGTGTCCTTTCCTCTTTAATTATTTTAGCACCTATGTCTGCTAAAGTTTGATCAACTACTTTTTTTCTTTCATCATATACAGAAACATCTTCCATTACTGAAGAACTACCTTCTCCAACATTTTCACCTACTTTAAATCGCATGATAAAGTTTTTACCATCTGTATCACCATACAAAGCGTAACCAGTTGAATCTTCTCCTCTGTGTTTTAATGCTTGAAGCATACCTTGCAACTCACTTCCTACATTAGAAGATTTTCCTCTATGAATTAAACCTGCTATTCCACACATATATTTATACCCTTTCTATTTCTGTGACCTACGGTAGACAATCAAGATAAGTATCCAGATCCCATTGTGTTGTTGCACCAAGGAATCTTTCCCACTCATCGTTTTTGTACCAATGGAAAACTTTATACATTTCATCTGGCATTGCAGATTTGATTACTTCATCTTCTGCCAGTCTATCCAAAGCTTCACCTAAACTTAATGGAAGTTTTTTAACATCTTTACCAGCTTTTTGAGCTTCATAAATATTTCTAGATTCTGGAGCTGCTGGTTTCATTTTTTTACTAATTCCTTCGTCACAAGCTTTTAATAAAGCTGCACCTAATAAGTAAGGATTATGCATTGAGTCTACCGATCTATACTCAAATCTTCCTGGAGCAGAAACTCTTAATCCACAAGTTCTGTTTTGATATCCCCAGTCAGCGTATACAGGAGCCCAAAATCCTTGATCCCATAATCTTCTGTAAGAGTTCACTGTTGAAGAACCAAGAGCAGTAAGTGCAGGCAAGTGTTTCATAATGCCTGCAATTGATTGTAGTCCAATTTTTCCTGGTAACTGCATATCCTTTGTGTCAGGCATAAACGTATTTGTTCCACCCTCAACATAACTAAATACTCCATCAACTCCTGGCAAAGATTTATGACCAAGTTTATTTACTTTAACTTTTCCACCTTTCCATAAAGACATATTAGTATGACAACCACTTGCAGAAACACCCATAAATGGTTTTGTCATAAAGCAAGCAATTAAATTATTTTCTCTAGCAACTTGTGCACATATTTGCCTATATGTAGATAATCTATCTGCATTTCTTAGAACGTTATCATATGTCCAGTTTAGCTCTAATTGACCAGGCGCATCCTCATGATCACCTTGAATCATATCAAGCCCCATTGCTGTTGCGTATTCAATAACTTTCATGAAAACTGGCCTTAATGATTCAAACTGATCAATGTGATAACAGAAAGGCTTAGAAAAACCTTTTCCAGTTGGAGTGCCATCATCATTTCTAGTTAACCACATCATTTCAGGTTCAGTTCCAACTCTTAATTCCAAACCATGTTTCTTTTTAAATTCATCCATGAAAATTCTTAAATTTCCTCTGCAGTCTGAAGTTAAGTGACCACCCGGATTTACTCTTTCTTCTCTATTTCTAAAACAAGTACAAAATACTCTTCCAACTCTTTTGTCCCAGGGTAGTTGAACAAAAGTTTCAGGATCAGGAATACCTACAAGCTCCATAGCTTCTGGTCCGTATCCGATATAATTATTATGACGATCTAAAAATAAGTTTGCTGTTGAACCATAGACTAATTGAAAACCTTTTTCTGCAGTTCTTTCCCAATGGTCAGCAGGTATACCTTTTCCAACAACTCTTCCAGTAACTGAAATGAATTGAAAATAAATATAAGTTATACCTAACTCTTTTATTTTTGCTCTTACATCTTTAACTAATTTAGCCCGTCCTGGCTGGTTAACATGTTTTTCTAGATCTGTCATTTTCACCCCTCAATGAATTTAATTTATTCAAGCGTAGCTGAAAATTTTATTTGTGTCTAGGCTTGAAGTTTAACTCCAAGGGAACGGACTGTTCGAAGTAGGGTGAAGTTCACCTTTCTCGTAACGGTTGAATCTAAACGGTTTCAATAAATCACTTTCAGTACCAAGAATTTCTTTTGCAACAAGTTCGCCTACACCAATCATTTTATATCCATGATTTGCATCTGCGATCATGTAAACGTTTTCAAAAAATCTATCAAAGATTGGAAAAGAGTCTGGTGTCATACATCCAAGACCACCAGAAGGTCCTTTTCTATATAAATCTGATTTTCCCTCAAATCTTTTTTGGCAATGAGCTAGTGCTGAACACCACATTTCACTAAAAGCGTCTGTAGTTTGATATTCTGGAGATTCAATTCCATAGGGATCAACATTCACCTGATCAAAATGTTTTTTGACAATGTACGGAGATGTTCCACCTTGAACACCTAAACCTTCGATATCAGGTTTGTAATAAATTCCCCAAATTTTATCAGTAAGTAATTTTTTTGTTTTATCGGAATATAAAGGAGCCGTTGAGTCAACATGAACGACAGGCGGTTGTTTGCCATCGTTTGTTTTTAAAAAATCTGGCTCTACACCGATAACTCCTTCTTGTAGCATCCAATATGTCCACATGTCTGTTTCATGCATTTTGCCATCTTTACCTTTTATGTGTGCAGTCTTTGGTAGCTCTAACATGTTCCAAAAATCTCTTGCCCATGGACCTGCTCCTATCACAACTTGTTCACACTCAATAATTCCTTTATCAGTCTCAACACCTGTTACTGCTTGACTATTACTTCCTTTTTTAAAACCAGTAACTCGAACACCTTTCATTACTTGCACACCATTAGAAGTGGATTTATTTTCTAATGCCTTAATAGAATCTTTGTTAAATGCATAGCCGCCTTTTTTCTCGTGGAGCACAGATGTAATTCCTTGTGCTTGCCAATCATCAAAAATACCCTTCATATAATTTGCACAATCTTTTTCACCTTCGATAAAATCAGATTCATATCCGATTGCTTTTTGCTGTTCATAAATACTTGCAACATCTTCATGCATCACTTCAGGAGATATTTGTAAATAACCAACTGGATTATATTTAAATGCTTTTGGATCACTTTCCCAAACTGAAACAGAATGAGCCATTAATTCTCTCATTGCTGGCTGAAAATAATTGTTTCTAACTACGCCACATGCAATACCACTTGCACCAGCTGCAGTATCTTTTTTTTCTAAAACAACTATGTCACCTGGGTTCTTATAAGTCTCAGAAAGTTTCCATGCTGTGCTAAGTCCGTGAATTCCACCACCAATTATAACTACTTTGGCTTTTGAAGGTAATGTCGTCATATCAAAACATTATTTTTTGGTAACACAAATTTATATGATTTTTTATAGAACTAAAATTTATATATATAATTTAGATGTTTCAATTTGGGTCAAATTTATCGCTAATAACTTATGTTTTTGAGAGTGTTTAAGTATTCATTAAATTCATCAATAAAAGATTCACTTGGAATTATATTTTTTATCCTTTGATCAGCTGAAGTTTTTTCAAGACGAAAGAATCCTTTCTCACATGCCTCTGTTATTATTAATGCAGATTTTGGTCTAGAAGTTTTAAATAATTTTGTTTTTAATTCTTCAACAGATAATTTTTTATTTTCTTTATGCGCGGACATAACTAATAACATCATATGATAGTGAGAAGGAGATTTTCTAAAAAAATAGTTACTTGCAGTATGAGATTGTCTCATTTGTTCTTCCCAAAAGTCTAAAAGTGTTTTCTTTTCTTTTGGCATTTTTTAAGCTCTTACTCTAGATTTAGTTGGATCGTAAAAAGGAAAACCAACGACCTTTGCACTAATTCTTTTTTGATGACCATCAATCTTGCCTATCTCTACCTCGGTTCCAATTTCTGAGTATTGAACATCTATTCTACATAGAGCTACATTTTTATTTAATGTAGAGGATAAGCATCCACTTGTAACTATTCCAACTTGAGATCTTCCAATATGAACACAGTCTCCATGACCAGCTATTTCTTTTCCAGCAAGTTCTAATCCTACTAATTTTTTTTGAGGGTTAGCTTTTCTTTTAATCAATTCTTCTTTACCAATAAAATCCTCTTCTTTTGTTTTTAATGGAACTGCAAATCCTATACCGGCTTCGAAAGGATCTTGTTCACCATCAAACTCAGCGCCAAATAAAATTAATCCTGCCTCTATTCTAAGTTTGTCTAATGCTGCAAACCCAGCTGGTATTAATCCATCATCTTTTCCAGCTTCCATTAATTTATCCCAAACTTCGGGTGCATGTTTTGGATGACACCAAACTTCATAACCTAACTCACCTGTATATCCTGTTCTTGAAACAATTAAAGGAATGCCTTGAAGTTCTTCAATTCTACAAATTGTGAACCTAAACCAACCTAGCTCATCTATTGATGGCTGTGTTGGCGGTGTAAAAATAATTTTTTTTAAAATTTCTCTACTTTTAGGACCTTGTAAAGATACATTACTAATTTGGTCTGTAGAGTTTTTAACAATAGCATTAAAATTTTTTTTCTTTGCAATTTCTTTAAGCCATTCTCCAGCATATTCATCTCCACATATCCATCTAAACCCTGTTTCGCTCAACCTTAAAAGAGTTCCATCATCGAACATCATTCCATTTTCGTAGCACATTGCAGAATACACAACTTGTCCAACAGAAAGTTTTTTTATATTTCTTGTGAGAGTGTAGTTCATTAATTCTTCAGCATCAGGACCAATTATTTCAAATTTTCTTAGTGCAGATAAATCAATTAATACGGCATCATTTCTGCAAGCATTGTACTCATTAACTAAACCATGTTTAGTATAATCATTTGGTAACCAAAAACCTCTGGCATCAACAAAGTTTCTAGTTAATTTGGAAGTTCTTTCATAAAAGCCAGAATTTCTAGTTAGTTTTTTTTCTGAATCTGTTTTCATTCTAAAAGCAAATGATTTATTAAATTCTTTATTTTTATCGTAAGTTCTAACAAATATATTTGTAGGATTCCATGAATTACAAGGATCTATATCGCTGGGACATGCGGTTGTTCCTATTGTTAAATCTTTTAAAGCCTTAAACATTACATAATCCCCTGGTCTTGAATATGATTCATCTGAGATAACAGAATTTAATCCTCCAGCAGAAGTATTAAAAAATAAATTAATTGCATGCCAACCTTTTTGTTTTTGAACACCATATTTTGACATACTTTCAGTTAAATTATCGGAGCAGTTTGGATGACCAAAATAGCCTGAGTCTTCATAATATTTTGAAGTACATGCAAGATTGAAAGTATCGTGTTTTCCAACAGTGTCTCTTATTACTTCAACTAGAGGCTCATGATCTGTGTCATAGAACTTAGAGAACAAACCTGGTCCTGGGAAAGTGTTACCCATAAATGTTCTTGTAGTTTGCCAGTCTAATCCTTTTTCAATTCCTTTTTCTAATTTTCTTGTATCAAATGCAACAAAGTCAGAACACTGTCTTCCTGTAGGACTAATTACTTGAATATAGTCTCCCTCTTTAACTTCATAAGAAATACAGCTCTCTTTATTTATATTTTTTTCATAGGAAGGTTCAAAAACTGGATCGGGAATTACATTCAATTCTTTATCATTAATAATTTTAGCTCTTTTAACAAATATAGTTAAATCAGTTGGCGGATTTTGGTTTGTTACATCCATATCTTCACCAGGAGCAGCAAAAATTGCGTAACATTTATCTTTTGACTTAAATTTTACTTTTTCGCCAGGTCTTGTTTCTCTATCAAATATAATTGAAGATTTTGAATTTGAGATTTTTAAATTTCTTTTTTTTAATTGATAATTGGTAGCTAAAATTGTTTCATCACTGCCATTAAGTAGATCTCTTATAAAGTTTTTTTCATTGTTTGATTTAAGATTTAATATTCCAACATCTGATTTTCCGTCTTTATTAAAGCAAATAATTTCACATAATTGATTTCCTTCATCGTTGATTATTTCTAATTCATCATCAGGAAAGATTTGAAAAGCCGTTAAACCGCCACCATTTACAACATGTCTTTCAACCCCAGGTGGTAACACATTTAAACCCGGATATTTAATATCTGTGCTTGTGCCTAACATTTTTTAATTTTTATAAAATAATAATATATTGAAAACGAGTTGACTATAAATTTAAATAGAGCCCATAGTGACCATAGCGTAATCAAAACAGGTTGACTATGACTTTAAATAGGAACATACTTTATCATTAATATATTAATAATATAGAGGGGTAATTATGAAAAAAATAATATCATTACTATCTGCTCTAGTTATTTCTGTTGTAAGTTTTGCAGGAATTTCTAATGCTGATAGCAAGAAGCCTATCGTAATCCCAACTCATAACTGGTCAAGTCAAATTGTGATGGCCTACGTTATTGGTGGAATTTTCGAAAGTATGGGTAATAATGTAAAATACGTTAACGCTGACTCACAAGCGGTTTATGAGTCAATTAGAATTGGAGATGTAACTATATCTCACGAGGTATGGGAATCTGCATTTGGTAAATCTTTTACTACTGCACTAGATAAAGGCGGTTTATTAGATTGGGGTGATCATGAAGCAAGAACTCTTGAGGATATGGGATATCCAAACTGGGTTGCTGAAAAAGGATTATGCCCGGGTTTACCAGACTGGACAGCTTTAAAAAATCCAGATTGTGCTAAAAACTTTACAACACCTGACTCTCCGGATGGAAAAGGAAGAATGTTGGAAGGTCCACAAACTTGGCATGGTGACTTAATTCCACAAAGGGTTGATGCACTAGGTCTAGGTGACTTATGGTGGGTTAAATTTGCTGGTAGTGCAGATGCACTTTGGGCAGAATTAGCAGCGGCTGAAAAAGAAGGAAGAGGAACAATTATTTTCAACTGGACACCTAACTTTACAGACGGTGCTGGTTTCACATTTATTGATTTCCCTCCATATACTGCTGGTTGTAGACCAGAAGATGGTGGTGATGGAAAATGTGGTTCACCGGATGGTTATTTGAAAAAAGCAGTACATGAAGATTTTCCAAAAACTCATCCTGATGCAGCAGCAGCGTTTAAAAAAATGTCATTCTCTACAAGTCAAATTGGTGCAATGGCAGCTTTAGTTGACGTTGACAAAATGACTCACGAAGATGCAGCTAAAAAATGGTTAGCTGATAACAAGTCAGTTTGGCAAGCGTTTACTAAATAAGGATTAAAGTTAAAAATTTAAAATCTCCCCCAATTTATTGGGGGGGATTTTTTTTTATATGATTTTGTGTAAAATATACTCATGAAAAAATTTCTACTTTTAATATTTTTTAGTTTTTTAATAAACTCTTCAGTATTTGCTCGTAGCACTGGATGTAAAGAAGGTAATTGTGATAATGGTTATGGCAAGTGGGTTTATACAGATAAAACAACATATGAAGGGGAGTGGGTTTCAACAAAAAAACAAGGGCAAGGTGTAGAGACTTGGCCGAATGGATATATTTATAAAGGAGAATTTAAAAATAGTGTCTGGAGTGGAATAGGAACATTAACATTTCCCGATGGTTCAACTTACGAAGGAGAGTGGGCCAATGGTTTTATGAATGGTAAAGGAACATTTACTTGGGCAGATGGAAAACAGAAAACAGGTATTTGGAAAAATGGAGCGCTTCAGGAATAATGTTAAGAGAAAATTATATTAATAAAATAAAACATCTGCCTGAATCTTTAAGACAATTCATTGGTCTCATAATTATAACGTTAATAGTTATTGCATCTTTTGGTGTCATAAATGGTATATTTGGTGAGGGTGACGATTTAGTTGAAAGAATGAAGTTAGAAGAACAGAGAATTGCTGAGGAAAAAAAATTAAGCGAGTTGATATCAAAATTACCCTCAGGGATATTAGTTTCGTTTGATGGAACTGACCATCACAAATTAACAGACGAAGTTTACGAACAAGTATGTAAAGCCACAAAATTAATCCCTCAAAGGGCAATAATGGGTGCAAATTTTTTAAATTTTAGAGCACATGAACTGTACACAATTAATGGGAATAAAATTGATGAAACTTTTGTTAAATGGGATCAGGAAAAAGGTAAATGTTATGCTGGTTTTACAGTTAGTGGAAATAATGTAGGAGTGGATGAAAGTATTACTATTAGTGGAGAAGCTTTAAGTTTTTTAAGTACTGGAATTGATACAAGAGTTTATTTTATTAAAAATTTTTAATGAAGAAAGGTAACAATTATTAACATTTTAATTTCAATGAATTTAATATAACTTTAAAGCAATTTATGTCTGAAACTGTAATCAAATGTGAGTCCGTTTATAAAATTTTTGGTGAAAATGCCAAAAAAATGCTTGAGGAAGCAAATGGAAATGTAGACGCAAAAACTTTTCAAGACAAAGGTTGTATAGTTGGAGTCAATAACGCTTCTTTTGAAGTTGCAAAAGGAGAAATGTTAGTAGTGATGGGTTTATCTGGTTCGGGCAAATCAACATTGCTAAGATGTATTTCAAGATTAACAGATGCTACGGGTGGAAAAATTTATATAGAAGGTCAAGATTTATTAGAATTAAATAACAAAGAACTTATTGATTTAAGAAGAAATAAAATGGGAATGGTTTTTCAAAGTTTTGCTTTGTTACCACACAAAACAGTTGTTGAAAATATTGCATTCCCACTTCAGATAAAAGGTACAAGCACTAATGATAGTATTAGCAGGGCAATGGAAATGGTAAAATTAGTGGGGCTTGATGGTCGAGAAAACTATTTTCCTAGAGAACTTTCAGGTGGACAACAACAGAGGGTCGGGATTGCCAGATCTTTAGCTGTAGAACCTGACATATGGTTTTTGGATGAGCCATTTTCTGCTCTAGATCCGTTGATAAGAAAAGAAATGCAAGATGAATTTTTAAGACTTCAAGAAAAATTACAAAAAACTATTATGTTCATTACTCATGATTTTGATGAGGCATTAAAATTAGCTGATCGAATAGCAATAATGAAAGATGGTATTATCGAACAATTGGATACGCCTGCTAATATCGTATTAAATCCTGCTACAGAATACGTAAGAAAATTTACAGAAGAAGTTCCAAGGGAGAAAGTTTTAGTAATTGAGGACGTGATGGATGCTTCGAACAAAGATAATTTAGGTGATTTAAAAGTTTCAAAAGATGACATCATAGAAAATGTAGCTGAAAAAATTCTAACTCAAGAAAAAATAGTAGGGGTTGTTGACTCAGATAATAAAGTTGTGGGTTCAATTAAACCTTCCAAGATAATCGATACAGTTTTTGGAGGAAGAAAAAACGGTAGTTAAATTATGGAGTATTTAAAAAAATATCCAAAGTTATTTCAGTGGTTATTTTTATTAGCTGTATTTTTTGCATTGTGTTTTGCGATAGATGTTCCTGAAACTTATAAATTTATAAGAGGCCAAGCAGAATTTGTTAAAGATCCAAATCAAAGTGTTTACTTTTTCCTAGGTAAAGAGGTTAGATACTATGCATTTGATGTATTTTGGAGATTACCTCCGTTACTTGGATGGTTGCCTATTTGGATAAATGACGGCTTATTTTTCTTAATGAATGAGTGGATGCCTATGGAGTTCTGGAATGAAGATACTCAAGAATTCAAAACTCGACCATTATTATTACAAATAAGCAGAAATTTAACGTCTTTTATGACTTTTTTGATTGAATTAATTAGAGAGATTTTATTGGGTGGATTAGAGACTATTGTTGCATTTACTAGCTGGGATTTTATTGATGCTTATCCTTGGTTAGAGCTTCCAGGTCTACCGTGGACTATTGTTGCAGCAGGAGCAGCAATACTTTCTTATAAATTAAGCGGTAAAGGATTAGCTTTGTTTGCAGGTTTAACAATGATCTATATTTCTCTATTTGGTCAATGGAAACCTTCAATGCAAACACTATCTTTTATACTTGTTGCGGCTCCACTCTCATTTATTTTTGGTTTAGGATTAGGTATTGCTGCTTATAAAAGTAAACGTGTCGAAAAAGCTTTGTATCCAATTCTGTTAGTGATGCAAACTATGCCACAATACGCTGTATTAGTTCCCGCACTTGTTCTTTTTGGAGTTGGTGATCATGCTGCAGTAATCATTACAATGGTAGTTGCTGTTCCACCAATGATATTATTAACAATACTAGGATTAAGGGCTATACCACCCGAAGTTATTGAAGCAGGAAGAATGAGTGGTTGTACTAATTGGCAGTTAATGCTCAAAGTATTAATTCCCACAGCTAGACGAGATATTTTAATTGGGGTTAACCAAGTAATCATGGTTTGTTTTTCAATGGCTGTTATATCTGCATTTATTGGTGCAAAAGGTTTAGGATTTAATTTACTACTAGCGCTTAATCAACTTAACATTGGTTTGGCACTTGAAGCTGGATTGTGCATAAGCTTGATTGCAATTTTACTGGATAAAATGTCATTAGCTTGGGCAAATCAGCAACAAGATTATTTTGGCAATCTTTCCTTTTATCAAAGAAATAAAAATATTTTATTCTTTGGTGGATCAATAGTTGTTGGAATAATTCTTGCTTATATTGGAACCTTTATTTTTAAGGATACTTTTAATTATTTATTTGAAGTTCCACACAATAAAGGAATATCAACTGCAGATTTTTGGAATAAAGGAGTTGATTGGATTTTTGATACTTTCTTTGTTTACATCAAAGCATTTAATACATGGTTAATTGTAGATGTTCTTCAACCAATGAGGGCGCTATATTTGAGAATGCCCGCAGTTGCAACATTAGTTTTAGCAGTTGGAGCAGGATATTTAATTGGAGGAATTAGATCAGCATTGGTTGTTGCTGCTTTAACTTTATTTATAGCCTTGAGTCCTTGGTGGGATAGAGCTCTAGTGACATTATATATGGCAACTTTTGGAGTGGTGATCTCATGTTTAATAGGATTTACAGTTGGAACAATATGTTTCCAAAATAAAAAATCAGCTGCCTTTATGCTTGGTGTTTGCGATATATTTCAAACTTTTCCTTCATTTGTGTATCTAATTCCAGTAATGATGCTTTTTGGAATTACAGATACATCTGTATTAATCGCTGTAATTGTTTATGCAACAATTCCTGCAACAAGATATACTATTGAAGGTTTAAGAAGTGTTCCAGTCGGACTACATGAGGCTGCAACAATGTCAGGTGTAAATAAATTTCAGAGATTAACTAAAATAGAATTTCCATTAGCTTTTCCTCACATGATGTTGGGCATAAATCAAACAATAGTTTTTGCTCTATTTATGGTGATTATAGGAGCTTTTATTGGCACTGAGGATTTAGGACAATACATTTTAAAAGCATTGTCAGATAAAAATGGAGCAGGAATTGGATTAACGCTTGGAATTTGTGTTGCGTTTATAGGGTTAATCTTTGATAATTTAATTAGAACTTGGGTTGAGAAAAGAAAAAAACACTTAGGTATAGCTTAGTCCGTTGAAAAAATTAATAATTTCCATTGATCAAGGTACCACATCCTCAAGGGTAATTCTTTTTAACACCAAAGGTAAAGTTGAGTTTGTTTCACAGTATGAGTTTAAACAATATTTCCCTAAAAATGGATGGGTAGAACATAATCCTAATGAGATTTGGTCAACAACACTTAAGGCACTAAAGAATGTTATTAATAAGGCTAATAAAATCAAAGGCCACATAACGAGTATTGGAATAACCAATCAAAGAGAAACAACAATATTGTGGAATAAGAAAACAGGAAAACCAATTTATAACGCTATAGTCTGGCAAGATAGAAGAACTCAAGAATATTGCAAAAAACTAAAAAATAAAAATTACGAAAATATTTTTAGAAAAAAAACGGGCTTATTTATAGATCCATATTTTTCAGCAACAAAAGTGAAATGGATTTTAGATAACGTAAAAGAGTCTAAAAAATTATTAAAATCAAAAAATTTATTATTTGGTACGGTTGATACCTTTTTGATTTGGAAACTAACAAAAGGAAAACAACATTTAACTGAAGCTACAAATGCAAGCAGAACAATGTTATTTAATATAAATACTAATAAATGGGATCAAGAAATTTTAAAAAAATTAAATATTCCAAAAAGTATTTTACCTGAAGTTAAAAACTCAGCCGATGATTTTGGTAAAACAGATAAAAAAATCACTGGAAAAGAAATTCCAATAGCAGCCGTTTTAGGAGATCAACAGGCCGCAGCTGTTGGACAAACTTGTTTTGAAAAAGGCTCAATTAAAAGCACCTATGGAACAGGGGCGTTTGTAATTATGAACACTGGTTCAAAGAAAATAAATTCAAAAAATAAACTATTAACAACAATATGTTATCGATTAAACAATAAGACAACTTATGCATTAGAGGGATCAATTTTTATAGCAGGAGCTGGAGTACAATGGTTAAGAGATAAAATGAAATTAATTAAAAAAGCTCCAGAGACAGAAAAAATAGCTAAAGCATCCAAGATAAATGATGGTATATATGTTGTGCCTGCTTTTAGTGGTATGGGAGCACCTTACTGGCGACCTGATGCGAGAGGTTTGATTACAGGTTTAACTAGAGATAGTAATTGGCAAAGCTTGGTAAGAGCTACAGTAGAATCAGTTGCCTATCAAAGTTATGATCTTTTCAATGCAATGAACAAAGATGGTTTAAAACCCAGAATAATTAAAATTGATGGTGGTATGGTTGCAAACAATTGGTTTTCACAATTCTTATCAGACACAATAAGTCTTAAAGTAATTAGACCAAAAGTATTAGAAACAACTGCTTTAGGTGTCGCGCTTTTTGCAGGATATCAAGTTGGTAATTTTAAATCATTAAATGAAATTAAAAATATATGGCAAAAAGACAGGGCTTTTTCACCAAAAATTAAAAATTCATTAAGAAATCAATTGTTAAAAGGATGGAAACTAGCAATTAAAAAAACTTTGGCGTAGCTTAAGTTATGAAAAAA
>CACJBA010000003.1 GCA_902591535.1 uncultured Pelagibacteraceae bacterium
GAATTTTCATCTGCTATTAAAAATATTTATTCAATGGTGATAGGATCTGGAGAAGGAAACAACACCTCGTCAGCATTGTTTAGAAAATCTTTTGATGAAATGGAATATTTAATTCAATATTTTAAAGGTAAGAAAGAAACAGTAAGAGGTTTAGCAGGTTTAGGTGATTTATACGTTAGTGCTGTTGGAGGTAGAAACAGTAAAATGGGAGAATATTTGGGTAAGGGATTTCCTTTTAAAAAAGCTAAAAATATATTTATGGCTAATGATACCGTTGAAGGAGCGGATTTAGCTAAAGAAATTGCACCATATATTTTAAAAAAAATTAATAAGAAAAAAATTCCTTTAATGATTGCTTTATTAAACGCAATCACTAAAAACAATAAGTTAAAAATAAAATATTAATTTTTATTATTTAAAAAAGTTTTCATTGAATCATCCATCGCTTTCTCCCATGGAGTATGGTGTATAGGTGCAACAGAACCAGTTACAGGAGACGAGAATGATTTATTTCTATAAGTAAGAATATCTTCTACTTTATGATGCTCCCATTCTTTGAAATGTTTCCTGATTAATTCAAAATCAATTTTTGGATAATCAGACATTTCATGTAGTTCTTTTGTATATTCTGTTTGAAAATCAATCATTTGATCAGGATTTTCTAATTTTTCTTCCATTGCAACCCATTTATTAATATCCTCAGCCATTTCGTCATCATTAGGCATTTTAATTTTTCCCATGATTACGTCTCTTGCATACCATGCCTGACAATCGAACATATTAAATGTATGAAATTGATCCTGCATGCCTAAGTATAAAAGCTTATGATTATCTTGCCACACAACACCTTTAAACAATTTTGGTGGATAAAGTCTATTATGAGTTTTTAATTGTAAACTTTCATCTAAAAAGGGAAAGTGATGCAAGTATCCAGTACACAAAATTATTACATCAGCATCCTGTTCTGTTCCGTCTTTAAATATAGCTTTTTTTCCTTCAAGCCTATCTAAATAATGAACTTCTTTCATGCCGTTAGGCCATTTAAATCCCATTGGATTATGCCTATAACCAATTGTGACACTTTTAGCACCATACTTGTTACATTGTAGAGCCACATCTTCAGCTGAATAACTACTACCTAGAACAATAACATTTTTTCCTCTAAATTCTTCAGCATCCCTAAAATCATGTGAGTGCATTATTCTTCCTGGGAAAGAATTCATTCCTTCATATTCAGGAATAAAAGGAACAGAAAAATGACCTGTAGAAACAACCACATAATCGAATGTATCTTTTAAAATTTTATTATTTACTTTGTCCTGGTAGCTAATTTCAAATTTATCATTATTAAAAACAGTATTTGTAACTCTAGTATTAAATTTAATCTTACTTTTAATACTTCCTTTATTCACTCTTCCCAAAATATAATCTTGAAGAACCTCTCTTGGGGGAAAAGAAGGAATTGGCTTTCCAAAATGTTCATCAAAAGAATAATCAGCGAATTCCAAACACTCTTTAGGTCCATTTGACCACAAGTATCTATACATGCTATTAGGAACAGGATCTCCATATTGATCTGACCCAGTTCTCCAGTTGTAATTCCACAAACCACCCCAACTTTCTTGTTTTTCAAAGCAAACTATTTCAGGAATTTTTTCTCCTTTTTTTTCCAAATGTTCAAATGCTCTTAAAATTGAAAGTCCACAAGGACCAGCGCCGATGATTGCTACTTTTGACATAGAATTTTTCCTATCATTAATAAATTTATAAATATATCTTACTAATAATTTAAAAAAAATAAAATTATATTTTGTTATGGGTATTAATTGGAATTATCCCACCAAGATGTGGATAGGAGAAAATAGAATTGAGGATTTAACTTTGGCTTGTAAAGAGCTTAATATTTCAAACCCATTATTTGTAACAGATAAAGATTTAATTAATTTAGATATAATAAAAAATATAATACTGAGTTTAAAAAAAAGTTTTAAAAATCTAATCATCTTTTCTAACTTTACGGGAAATCCAGTTGGTCAAAACGTAGAAGAAGGTGTTAAGGTATATAATACTTCTGGCTGTGATGGTGTAATAGCTTTAGGAGGTGGAAGTGGTTTAGATGTTGGAAAAGCTATAGCATTTATGTGTAATCAAACTAGACCTATATGGGATTTTGAGGATATTGGTGATTACTGGACAAGAGCAGATAACTCTAAAATTTCAACAATCATAGCAGTTCCTACTACTGCAGGAACTGGATCCGAAACGGGAAGAGCATCTGCAATCATTAATAAAGAAACGGGTGCAAAAAAAATTATTTTTCATCCAAAAATGTTACCTTCAATAGTGATTTTAGATCCTGCACTTACTTTAGATTTGTCTCCAAGATTAACTGCAGCAACTGGAATGGATGCATTAGCACATAATTTAGAAGCTTTTTGTGCACCAGGATATCATCCAATGGCTGATGGTATAGCAATTGAAGGAATGAGATTAATTAAAAATTCATTATTAAAAGCATTTAAAAATGGAAAAGATGTTGAGGCTAGAATGGATTTACTTTCAGCGGCCTCAATGGGGTCGACTGCATTCCAGAAAGGACTTGGAGCAATTCATTCACTCAGTCACCCGATAAATGGTAAATTTAATGTCCATCATGGCCTTTCTAATGCAATATTCATGCCTTATGTTTTAACATTTAATAAATCGTCAATTGAAAATAAAATAATATCGATATGTGATTATCTAAACTTAAATAAAAATTTTGAAAGTTTTTTAGATTGGATTTTAGAATTAAGAAAAAATTTAAATATTCCACACAAATTGTCAGGCGTTATGGATTGTGATGATATTGATTTAGATGAACTTTCTTTAATGGCATTTGAAGACCCATCGACTGGAGGGAATCCCAAAAAATTAACTCAAAACGATCTAAAAGAAATCTATGTAAAAAGTATTTCTGGAGAATTATTTTAATGAAAAAAATATTAATAGTTGAAGGAAACTTGCGAGAGGAAAATCAAAGTTTTTCTGCAGCAGGAATTCAAACACACACAGAAAGTCTTAAAGACAGTTTGGCGTATTTCACAGATAAATTAGAAACCCATGTGGTCAATCCTTCTTCAGATGAAAATATAGATAAAAGTATTCATGAACTTGAAAGCTACGATGGTCTTATTTGGGGTGGGAGTAGTTTAAATATTTATAATAATACCCCAGAAATAAAAAGACAAATAGAATTCATGAAAGAGTGCCAAAAAAAAATTAATAAAATTTTAGCAATTTGCTGGGGCATGCAAGTTGCAGTAACAGCAGCAGGAGGAGAGGTAAAAAAAGGTACTAAAGGATCTCATAGAGGAATTGCATTAAATATAGAAATTAACGAAAATGGTTTGAATCATCCACTTTATAAAAATAAAAATAAAACATTTAATACACCAGCTTTTAATTTTGACGAAGTTGTAACAATGCCAAAAAATTCAACTTTATTAGCATCAAATTCAATAAACAGTGTTCAAGGGATAAATTTCAAAGTTGGAGAATGTAATATTTGGGGACTTCAATATCACCCTGAAATTACTTACAATAAAATGATTAATTTAATTATTTTTAGAAAAGAAAAATTGATAGAAAAAGGCGCTTTTAAAGATCAAAATGAGATTAATAAACATATAGAACATATTGAAATAGAAAATCAAAAACTTGATAAAATTTCAAGAATGAGGGAATTAGAAAATTGGCTAGATTATCTTAATTTAGAATAAACCTTCAATCTCACCTTTGTCATTTAACTTAATGGAGTCTGCAGCAGGAACTCTTGGTAACCCTGGCATTGTCATGATTTCACCACACACCACAACGATAAATTCAGCACCTGACGAAAGTCTTACTTCTCTTACTGGTAGAACGTGACCTGTAGGAGCACCTTTTAAATTTGGATCAGTTGAAAAACTATATTGAGTTTTTGCGATACAAACAGGTAGCTTACCATAACCTTTTTCTTCAAAATCTTTTAACTGCTGTCTAACTTTTGTATCTGCTACTACTTCACTAGCGCTATATATTTCCTGTGCGATTTTTTCTATTTTTTTGAATAACGGAAGATCATCTTCATATAAAAATTTAAATGTATCTTTTTTGTCTTCACAAATTTCTGTAACATTTTTAGCTAATTCAATAGTCCCTTCGCTTCCATTAGACCAATGACTACATTTTGATGCTTTTACGCCTTGAGTTTCACAAAAGTCTAATAAAGTTTTCATTTCGCCATCTGTATCAGTGATAAAATGGTTAATGGCCACAGTTACTGGTAATCCAAATTTTCTAATATTATTAATATGTCTTCTTAAATTTACCATTCCATCTTTTAAAGCAGATAAATTTTCTTTTTTTAAATCCTCTTTAGCAACTCCTCCATGCATTTTTAATGCTCTGATAGTTGCTACAATAACAACGCAGTCTGGTTTAAGACCTGATTTTCTACATTTTATATCTAAAAATTTTTCAGCCCCCAAATCAGCTCCAAATCCTGCTTCTGTAACAACGTAATCAGCTAATTTTAATCCTGCCTTAGTTGCAATCACAGAGTTACAACCATGAGCAATATTTGCAAAAGGTCCACCATGAATTATTGCAGGATTGTTTTCTAAAGTTTGAGTTACATTAGGTCTTATTGCCTCTTTAAGCAAAACTGTCATTGGACCCTGAGCATTTAAATCTTTTGCATAAATCGCCTGTTTGTCTCTTGTATAACCAATCGTAATATTACCAATTCTATTTTCTAAATCTTTTAGATCTGTTGCTAGACAGAAAATAGCCATTAATTCAGACGCAACAGTGATATCGAAACTATCTTGTCTTGGATAACCATTAGCTACTCCTCCCAAATCAACAATGATAGATCTTAAAGATCTATCATTCATATCCATTACTCTTCTCCAAACAACTCTTCTTACATCAATATTAAGTTTATTACCCCAGTAAATATGATTATCTATTAAAGCGGATAATAAATTGTGGGCAGATGTAATAGCATGAAAGTCTCCAGTAAAATGAAGATTGATTTGTTCCATTGGTACTACTTGTGCATAACCACCACCAGCAGCTCCACCCTTCATTCCAAAAGAAGGTCCCAGACTTGGTTCTCTTAAGCAAACAATAGATTTTTTTCCAATTTTATTTAAACCATCATTTAATCCAACTGAGGTTGTCGTTTTACCTTCACCAGCTGGGGTAGGGGTTATTGCTGTAACTAAAATTAATTTACCGTTTTCATTTTTAAGAGTATCTAGATATTCCAGATTTATTTTTGCAATATGTCTACCCATAGGACTAAAAGCAAAATTCTCATCAGGTACACCTATCTTTGATAATATATCTTTTATTGGGTGCATTTTAGCTTCTCGTGCTATCTGAATATCTGATTTTACTTCAGTCATTAAAAATCCTTTATATTAAAAGTTTTTTGTACCTGACTTCTTATCCTTTTTTGTCATTTTTGGAAACTTCTAAAAAATATATATAAAAAAAATAAGCACTATTTAAATTGATTGTTATAAAATTATTTAATGCAAAAATATTCAATATTTAACCTTGTTAAAAATGCTTTTTCAAACCATGAAAACTGGGATTTGGCATGGAAAGATCCAACACCTAAAGAAGAATATGATGTTGTAATTATTGGTGGTGGGGGTCATGGCCTTGCCACTGCTTATTATTTAGCTAAAGAGCATAAGATAACTAAAGTTGCAATCATTGAGAAAGGTTGGATAGGTGGTGGAAACGTTGGACGTAACACTACAATAATTAGATCAAATTATATGCATGATGAAAATGGTCTATTCAGCGAGTTTGGAATGGATCTATGGAGAAAGATGAGTCAGGATCTGAATTATAACGTAATGTTTTCTCCTAGAGGAATTATTAATCTTGCTCATTCAGATGCACAGATGAACGCTTATGCTAGAAGAGGAAATTCAATGAGGTTGAATGGAATAGATGCGGTTCTATTAAATAGAGAACAGGTAAAAGAAATTATTCCGATGGCTGATTTTTCTGAAAATGTAAGATTTCCTATTTTTGGAGGACTGATGCAGCCAAGTGCTGGTACAGCAAGACATGATGCAGTAGCATGGGGTTACGCTCGTCAAGCAGACTCTATGGGTGTAGATATTATTCAAAATTGTGAAGTAATCGGATTTGATGTTTCTGCTGGAAAAATAAATGGTATTAGAACTTCTCGTGGAAACATTAAAGCCAAAAAAGTTGGCCTTTGCGTTGCGGGTAGTACAAATATTTTAGCAGAAAAATTAAATATGACTTTGCCAATTGAAACTCATTTACTTCAAGCTTGTGTTTCTGAACCAGTTAAACCGGTTTTAGATAACGTTGTTACTTTTGGTGCAGGTCATTTTTATGTAAGTCAGTCAGACAAAGGTGAAATGGTGATGGGTGGTGATCTAGATGGATACAATAGTTATGCACAAAGAGGAAACTTACCAACTTTGCAACATGTGTTAACAGAAGGAATTGCTATGATGCCCTTTTTAAGTAAATTAAAAATGCTTAGAACTTGGGGTGGTATAATGGATATGTCAATGGATGGCTCCCCAATAATTGATAAGACACACATTGAGGGTTTATATTTAAATTGTGGTTGGTGTTATGGAGGCTTTAAGGCAACACCTGCATCTGGCTGGACATTTGCTCACACTATAGCGCAAGATAGAGTTCATGAATTAAATGCTGGGTATGGTTTAAATAGGTTTAGCACAGGTCATTTAATAGATGAAAAAGGACTTGGAACTAAAACCTGGATATCATAAATGCTTTATATTAAATGCCCACATTGTGGAATGAGACCACAAACAGAATTCTCATATGGTGGAGATGCAAGTGTTAAGAGACCGGAACTTAATAAAGATATTTCTGATCAAGAGTGGGACGATTTTGTTTACAACAGAAAAAGCTTAAGAGGTAAACATTTAGAGCTTTGGCAACATATATCAGGATGTAGACAATGGATAAAAGTTGAAAGAGATACTTCAACTCACGAAATATTTAGAACTTTTAGAGCTGATGAGGAAGTTGCTTAATGTCTCAAAATTTTAGATTAGAAAATATTGGATTAATTAATAGAGATAAAAAGTTATCATTTAAATTTAATGGAAAAACATATTTTGGATACGAAGGTGATACTCTAGCGTCTGCTTTGTTAGCAAATGGTGTACACTTAGTCGGAAGAAGTTTTAAATATCACAGACCAAGAGGTTTTTTCGGAGCTGGTGTGGATGAGCCATATGCAATAGTACAACTTTATAGAAATAATGAAACAGAGCCCAATATAAAGGCAACTGAGCAGGAACTTTTTGAAGGTTTAGAGGCAAAAAGTGTAAACTGTTGGCCAAGTGTAAACTTTGATATTGGTGCTATAAATAATTTTTTAAAGATTTTTTTACCTGCAGGGTTTTATTATAAAACTTTTATGTGGCCAAAAAGTTTTTGGTACAGAATTTATGAACCATTTATAAGAAAAGCGGCTGGATTAGGTGTTGCATCTATAAAACATGATAAAGAAAGATACGAACACAAATATGAATATTGCGATTTACTTATCGCTGGATCAGGACCCTCAGGTCTATCAAGTGCTTATGCTGCAGCAAAAAACGGTGCAAAAGTAATTTTAGCAGAAGATAAACCAAGATTTGGTGGGTCTCTATTAACAAGTGATGTTAACATTGGAAATCAATCAGGAAAAGATTGGGCTGACGGAATTATTGCCGAACTCAAGACAATGCCAAATGTTGTAGTAAAAAACAGATCTCAAATTTTTGGATATTATGATCACAACATGCTTGTAATGTCAGAAAAAGTTAGTGACCATTTACCATCAACTAAAAAATACCACCCAAACAAAAGACTATGGTACATTCGGGCAAAAGAAGTTTTGATTTCTTCAGGATCAATTGAAAGACCTATTGTTTTTGGTAATAACGATACTCCAGGTGTTATGCTTTCTTCTGCTGCTAAAGAATATTTAAAAGTTTATGGTGTTTTAGTTGGAAGAAATCCTTTGGTATTTACAAACAATGATAGTGGATATGAGACAGCTATTGAATTTAAAAAACATGGAGTTGATCCTATTGTCCTAGATTCAAGAAAAAATCCTAAGTCAGAAATAATTGATGAAGCAAAAAATTTAGGAATAAATATTAAAAATTCTTATGTCGTTGTTGCAGCACAAGGATATAAAAAAGTAAAATCAGCTGATATTGCAAGTATATCTGAGGATAAAAAACAACTTGGTAAAATAGAAAATGTCAAATGCGACTGTATATGTGTTTCAGGTTTTTGGACACCAACTATTCATTTAGCATCCCAATCAGGAAACAAAACTAAGTTTAAAGAAGAAATAGATGCATTTGTGCCTGGCCAATCAAAACAAAATGAAAGAACTTTGGGAGCTGCTAACGGAATATTTTCGCTTGAAGAAACTTTAAAAACTTCATTTGCCGCTGGAAGCGAGTTGTCAAAAAAAATAACTGATAATGATAACGAGGTATCAGTACCAAATGTTGTTGAGAAAAAATCCTCTCAACATGATAAATTTTGGTGTGTTCCATTACCTGAAGGTAAAAATTATAAAAGATTTTTAGATTTTCAAAATGATGTTTCTGTATCTGATGTTGAAATAGCCTTGAGAGAAGGTTATCGATCAATTGAACACGTTAAAAGATATACCACACTTGGCATGGCAACAGACCAAGGAAAAACAAGTAACTTAAATGGTTTACAACTAGTATCTGAAATTGAAAATAAAGTAGTTCCTGCTGTAGGTCATACAACTTTTAGACCTCCATATACTCCAGTTTCTATTGGTGCCATAGTTGGAAGAGAAGTAGGCAATCATTCAAAACCTACAAGGAAATCTCCTATGCATACATGGCATGAAAAAAATAATGCAGTTTTTGTAGATGCAGGTGTTTGGTTAAGACCAAGATATTACAAAAGAGGAGATGAAAACTTATTTGAAGCATCTAAAAGAGAAGCGAAGAATGTAAGAACAAATGTTGGTGTTTGTGATGTAACTACATTGGGTAAAATAGATGTTAAAGGGCCGGATGCAGCAGAGTTTTTAAATAGAGTTTATACAAATGCATGGTTAAAGCTGCCAGTTGGTAAAGCAAGATACGGTGTAATGTTAAGAGAAGATGGTATTGTCATGGATGATGGAACAACCACAAGAATCTCAGAGCATCATTATCATATGACAACTACTACTGCTCAAGCAGCAAATGTTCTCTCTCATTTAGAGTACTATTTACAATTGGTTTGGCCTGAATTAAATGTAAACGTAGTATCAACTACAGAACAATGGGCTGGAGCCGCTATAGCCGGACCTAAATCTAGAGATTTATTAAAAAAATTGTTTCCAAATTCTGATGTATCAAATGAAGGCTTACCTTTTATGGGTTATATGGAAGGAGATTTATTTGGTGTTAAAGCAAGAATATTTAGAATTTCATTTTCTGGAGAGCTCGCATATGAAGTTAATGTTGAGTCTGACAATGGGAACTTTATGTGGGAAAAAATCATGGAAATTGGTGAAGAGTTTGAAATTCAACCTTATGGTACGGAGGCATTATCAACCTTAAGAATTGAAATGGGACACGTTGCTGGATCAGAACTTGATGGCAGAACAATTCCGTATGACAATGCTTTAGAAGGTCTTGTTAGTAAAAAGAAAGATTTTATAGGAAAAAGGTCATTACAAAGAGCTGCCTTTACAGCTGATGATAGACAAAGAATAGTAGGGGTAGTTCCAATAGATAAAAAAACAAGTATACCAGAAGGCTCACATTTAGTTAAAGATGCTAATGCACCATTACCGAATCCAAAATTAGGTCATATCTCAGCATCATGCTGGAGCGTTGAGCATGATAATCCTTTTTCATTAGCAATATTGAAAGATGGAAAAAATATGATTGGTGAAAAGTTATTTGTGATGTCGCCACTTAAAAATAAAATAATACCTGTTGAAATAGTATCTTCTCACTATGTTGATCCAAAAGGAGAAAGGGTTCGATCATGAGCAGTTTAGTTTCAGCTTTAGCATATGTTCACACAACAGGTCAATTTGGAGATTATGAGGGTAAAAATGAAAATGACCTTCTTAAAATTTCTGAAAATAAAAATTTACTTATAGTCCAAGTAGTTCAGTATAAAAATTCTACACTTCCATTTCAAAGTATAGATATTGATGGTTTAAAATTAAAAAATGAACCTTTAAGTGTAGTATCTAATAATGATACTAGGTTTTTATGGAATGGTCCAAAGAATTGGCTTTTAGTTTCTAATAAAAAAGATTTAATTAAAAGTATTTTGGATAAATTTAAAGATACAGATTTTGCAGTAACTGATTTATCACATTCCAGAGCTATAATTGAAATAGAGGGACAGGATGTCAAAGAAGTTTTAAAGAAAGGATGCCCATTTAACTTTGACTCATTGGAGAAAAATAAATCAATAAATTCTACTTACAATGGTATAGCTCTAACTATTGATATGTTAGATGATAATCCCAACAAGGTAAGATTATTTGCTCTAAGAAGTTTTGGTGAATCTTTGTATCATTCAATTACTGACGCTTCTTTAGAGTATGGTTTTAATTCAGTTTAAATTAATTAATCTCGAGTTGCAATATAAACACCTATAGTGGTGATCAGAAAACCAAGTAAATCTAAAGCTGTTAGATTTTCATTTAAGAAAAGCCAAGCCATAAAAGCTGAAGTAGCTGGTATTAAAAAAAATATCGAAACCGTTTTGCTTGCTGAATTATTTTTAATTAAATACATCAATATTGTAAAAGCACCAAAAGAGACTAAAAATATTTGATGACTCATTGCTATTATAAATGTTTGAGAAAAATCAATATAAGGTTTTGCAAATAAAATTATTATTACCAAATGAAATAGACATCCACCTAAAGCTTGATTCATGTTGCTCACTGATAGAGGTAAATTGTTGCTTAATTTTTTTTGCCATAAAGTAGAAAATGTAATTGCTAATAAAGCTATGATTGTTGCAAACAATCCTGCCGTTGGTATTTTAGAGCCAATATCAAAACCCAAAACAATTGCAGCACCTGAAAAGCCTAACAAAACACCTATCCATTGTTTTTTTGATACTTTTTCGTTTAATATTGGTCCACTTAATGCGTTCGTTAGTATTGGCTGAAGTGTTACTATTAAAGCTGCAATTCCCGTCGGCATACCTATTGAAATTGAATAAAATACCCCTCCAAGATAAAAACCATGGAAAAGCACACCACTTAAAAAAGACTCAAAAAAGTTTTTTCTGCTGATCAAAATTTTTTCTTTTGAATAAATAGAAAAAATAAAGAAACCTAGAGCGACTAAAGCAAATCTAAAAGCAAGTGCAGCAAATGGATCGCTGTTATCAATAATTGGTTTTGTGGTGATAAAGGCCGATGACCACAGCAAAATAAAGATAAATGGGAAAATTTTAACCATTCAGCTTTATAAGTTAATTAAGGTTTAATTTAATTAGTTTTTCCTGCTTTGTTTCTTTGCACCACATTTCATAGCTTTCGCACACTCTCCATAGATGATCAAAAGCTCTTTGAGATATTTCTAAAGGAAAATGGCTTTTTGTATAATAAAGTTTAGGAATTTTTATTAAAAATTTTATCATAGAATCTTTTTGAAGCTCTAATAATCTTAAGGTTTCATTATTTACCTTTTTACCAGAAATACTATCTATAAAATTATTGTTTTTAAGCTCTAAAAACCATTTATCATGAAATTCACCTGAGCTAATTAAGTCATAATCTTTTGTAGACATAAAGATTTCAAAAGCTTGTATATTGTTTATCTCAGGATTTTGATTTTTAATTTCAATTAATTTCAAGTATATATATTCAGCAACTCTTAATACATATGGCTTTTCAGTTTTTGAAGACATAAATTATTTTTTATGTTTATCCATTGCTGACTGAGCTAATATCAAGTTAGGATCTAAGAAAGTTTTTGATGATTTAATATTTTTAAATGATTTAAAAGCAAAAATCGCAATAGGTAGTTCAGTACATCCTAAAATTATTTTTTTACATTTTGATTTAATTAAAGAATTTATTGCTGGTTTAATTGTTTTTGCTGCAGCTTTAACATTACCCATTTTTACTAATTTAATTGCTTTATTTACTGAAATTTTTTGAAGTTTTTGAGATGGTTTTAATAATTCGTAATTTTTATCAAAAAATTTATTGTAGACTCCTGTTTTCAAAGTTCCTTCGGTAGCCAATAATCCAACTTTAGAATTTTTTTTACAATTTTTTTTTGTAAACTTAAATACTTCCTTAGGCATATTGATTATTGGAATATTTATTTTTTTTTGTAAATCATCAAACCAATAATGAGCAGTATTGCATGGAATAACTATAAATTTACATTTATTTTTTTCTAACAATTTACAACCTTTCAATAAACTTTTTAAAACTCTATTATATTTTATCTTACTAGTTTTATTTGTAGATTTATTTGACAAGCTTTTTGTTTGAAGGCCTATAGACTCTGGTCTGCCGGGTATATTTGATTTGTTATAAAGTAAAAACAACGGGTACTCCTGATCAATTTTACCTCTGTTTAAAACTGCAAGCTTATTACAAAAATCCAGACCTGCTTGAGTTCCCATTCCTCCTAAAATTCCAATCATAAAATTTTGATTAATTTATTAATTTTTAATATTTATTCTATAAGTAATTATTGTGTTCAAAGATTGTTAATCAAATTGTTTGGTATTGGCTGAAAAAAAATAATATTAGATTAAATAATATACTTTCAGCCAATAGGAAGTGTGAAATTATGCAGTTTTTAAGTTAACTGCTGAAGGACCTTTAGGACCATCTTCAACATCGAAAGTCAAAGCTTGACCCTCATCTAAACCGTTCATACCAGCATCTCTTACAGCTGAAACATGTACAAACACATCTTTTTCTTTATCTTCTCTTTCAATAAAACCATAACCTTTGGTTGGATTGAACCATTTTACTTTACCTTGTAGACTCATATTTATCTTCTTATTTTTATTATTAATTTATTACTTATAATTAAGTAATCTTCGCTTTCTTTAGATTTTAAATGGTTTTGTCAACAAAATAGATGAGTTTTTATTATATACTTAAATTTTTTTGGTTAAATAAACAGAATTAATGTCTACCTTATAGTGCGCAAAAGGTTCGCACTCACAAAATCCTGTTTTTTTGAAAAGTTTTCTAGCTGGTATAAAAAAGTCACCTGCACCTGTTTCGATACTTATTCTTTTTATATTAAGTTTTTTAGCTTCGTTTATTAAATGATTGATTACATTAATTCCTTGACCTTGTTTTCTAAAATTATCATGAATCCTTATAGATTTAAACTCCCCATGTTCTTTATCTAAAAATTTTAAAGCACCGCAACCAATCAATTTTTCTCCATCCCATAAACTCCAGAATTTAATTGATGAAACTTTTAAACCAGGAATATCTAAAACGTGAGCACTACCTTCTGGTGAAGCAGCCCTAAGTTCTATAAAATGTTTTGTAAGAAGCTCATTGACTTCTAAATTATCAAAATTACCTTCTATTGATTTTAACATTTATAATAAAGTTGTGATATGGCCCATTTTTCTTTTTTCTTTAATCTCTTTTTTTAAATAATCAAAGAAAAATTCGTTATCATTAAATTTTTTGATATTCCTAAAATGTGTAATTTGATCCCCAATGAGGTTTACCATTTTAGCATTAGATATTTTTTTTAATGGAATTTGATCTAAACCACACACAGCTCTAATATGATTTTCGAATTGACTTACGTTAAAAGCATTTATTGTTAAATGTCCTGAGTTATGCACTCTAGGTGCTATCTCATTTACGTATAGGTTGTCGTTTCTATCGATAAAAAATTCTACACACAAAGTTCCTAAATATTTTAGTTCTTCAGCAATCAGCATAGCCCAATCTTTAGATTGATTAAAAATTTTATCGTTAATTTCAGCAGGAATTTTAGAATATTTTAAAATTTGATCCTCATGAATATTTTCAATAGGTTCATATATCTCATATTTATTATTGCTAAATCTTGTAATGATAATTGAAATTTCTTTTTTAAGTTTAACAAGTTTTTCAAGAATATATCCTTTTGAAAAATCTATATTTAATGAAGAAAGTTCTTCACTCGAATTTATTGGAAATTGACCCTTACCATCATATCCTAAAGTTGTTGTTTTCAGAATACCTGGCAAGAAGTCTTCCAATGCATCTATTTCTGATTTTTTTTCAATTGAAACATACCTTGTTGTGCGAATATTTAGTTTGTTTATAAAATCTTTTTCAGCCAATCGATGTTGGATTAATCTATTAATTGAAGGTTTTGGTAAAACTGATTTTAACTTGTTAATTTCGTTTAATGTATCAAAAGGTATATTTTCAAATTCATAAGTGACTAAATCAACTTGATTTACAAATTCTGATATTTTTTCTTTATTATCATAGCTTCCAGCTATAAATTTATTACAAAAATTTTGTGCCGGAGCATCTGCATCATCACAAAAAATAACAGTTTTAACATTTAATTTTTTGGCTGCTAGTGCAAGCATGCTACCAAGCTGGCCACCTCCAATGATACCAAGAGTAATTTCTGACATTTTATTTTGGATAGTTCTTTACAGATTTAGTTTGTGATATTCTAAAATTTTTTAGTTTTTTTAGAACATTTGAATTATTATTAGCAATTATTGCTGCAGCTAATAAAGCAGCATTAATCGCACCATCCTCTCCTATAGCAAGTGTTCCTACAGGTACTCCTTTAGGCATTTGTGCGATTGATAACAAACTATCCAAACCCTTAAGTTTTTTACTTTCAACAGGAACGCCAAGCACTGGCACATGTGTAAGAGCCGATATCATACCTGGAAGATGAGCAGATCCTCCAGCACCTGCAATTATTACTCCTATCTTATTTTGCTCAACTTTTGCAGCATATTCATACATTCTCTGTGGTGTTCTGTGAGCGGATATAATTTTTATTTCAAATGAAACTCCAATTTTTTTTAGGGTTTTTTCAGCTAGTTTCATTACTTTATAGTCAGATTGACTTCCCATTATGATTGAAACTTTTAATTTACTATTTTTTTTCATGAAAATTAGTCAATCTGTTTATTTCAAAATTAACTTAAAATTTCAATAAAATTAATAGTATTTAAAATACATATTGATTAGAGTTAAACATACTATGAATTATAAAATCGATAATCTTCAATATTGTAATTGGTCTAGGAAAATCTTTGAGATTAACAGATCTGCTGGATTAGATGCTGTACATGCTACCATTGTCTACCATGAAGATTTTGATGAATTACAACTTGAAATAAAAAAATGGGAAAAATTATTTCAAGAAAACTCTGATTTAATTTTTCCTGGTAAGAATTTTCAAGACATTGATAGAGCTAATAAAGAAAATAAAACTGCAATGTTCTTTGGTTTTCAAAATTGTTCGCCAATTGAAGATGACATAAAGTTAGTTGAAAAGGTTCATCAATTAGGATGTAGATTTATGCAACTAACTTACAATAACCAGTCTTTGCTAGCAACAGGCTGTTATGAAAAAGTAGATAGCGGAGTTACAAATTTTGGACGTGAGGTTATAAGAGAAATGAATAGAGTTGGCCTTGTAGTTGACATGTCACACTCTGCAGAAAAAAGCACTCTAGATGCAATTGAATTAAGTGAAAAACCAATTGCAATTACTCATGCCAATCCTTCTTTTTGGCATCCAGCCAAAAGAAACAAAACCTCAGATTTATTAAAAATTTTGAGTGATAGTGGTGGTATGTTGGGTTTGTCATTATACCCTCATCACTTAAAAGATAACACAAATTGTACTCTAGATAGTTTTTGTGAAATGGTGGCAAAAACAGCTGAAATAATGGATGTAAAAAAAATAGGAATAGGATCAGATCTTTGTTTAGATCATCCAGATACTGTTGTTGAATGGATGAGAAATGGTTCTTGGTCTAAAAGTAAAAATTATGGAGAAGGTTCGAAAAATAAACCAGGTTTTCCAAAACAACCTGATTGGTTTCTTGATGCAAGAGGGTTCTCAAATATTGAAAAAGGTCTAAAAAAAGCTGGTTTTTCAGATACCGAGACACATGGAATACTTGGAAATAACTGGTACAATTTTTATAAATCTATTTAATTATGAAAATTGAATTAAGAGACCCAAATAAGATTATGAAACTATCAAGGCTAGGATCTTTTCATCAATCAAAATTATCTTTTTTAAGAAGTTTTCTTAATGAATTTAAAGAGTGGGAATATAAAAGAGATTTATTTAATTTAAATGAAAATGGTTTTGGAGAAGCGGTTTATTCATTTAAAAAAAATAAAAAAGTTTATTCTTTAGTTTGTTTTGCAAATGAAATCAAAGATGAAGAAAGATCAGATAGAGTTATTGCAACAAAATGGGACGCAGCTTTTACATTGCATGATGGGGTTCCAACTAAAAAAGATATTGAAAGATTAAAAAATGAAGTTCCAAAACAAGAAGTTGGTAGACTTTCTTATAAAGAATTAACTTTATCTAGAGCAAATAAATCAGTAAGAATTTATAATCATGTAGTTGAAAGTTTGAGCAAAGGTCAGCAGCCAGATTTAAACTTATTATCAAAAGTAGGCTATTTATATAGAACTACGGCAGTATATGGTTCAGGTAAATTTGGTCTTGCAGATCGATTTAGAATTAAAAATCGTGAAGAAATTAATGGTCCATTCAGATTAGAAATGATGTTGGTATATTTGGTAAGACAATTTACTTTCGATCAAGTTAATCATGTTGCTTATCATAAAAATCCAAAAATAGCTGTTAAGCTAGATCATAATATTTGTAAAAACTTGGGAATTGGTAATTCTACAGGTCTAGGCATGGCTCCTTTTATAGTTAATCACCCAACTCTATTAAATAATTGGATTTTAAGTAGAGAAAGGGCACTCAAAGAAATTAGAGAAATCAAAGATGTAAAAAGTGAAGATAGTGATTTATTTATAGATTGTGTAAGAAAATCATTAAGAAACATTACAAGCTGGAATACTGATAGTGAATATCAGCAAAAAAAAATTTCCTCATTATTAAAGGATGTTGAAAAATTTTTAGATTTTATAGACAAAGATTTTAATTTTGAGAGCAAATATCCTTTTAACAAAATATATCAATGGTTGGAGGATAATACTTGCGAGGAATGCATTGAATACATTGTTTCAATAATGATGGAACCTTATAACAATATTGTAAATCCTTTGGTAAAAGAAATGAGCTCAGACGAAGAAAAATATTTTAATATTCCAACTCACAGAAAAGTTGAAGAATTGCGAAATATCATTGAAGCAAAGTATCCGAACATTTTAGATATTAATTTTGAAGAAAAAGAAAATAATAAAAACTTTTGGTTTATTTCAAAAAACAAAGAGGAACCTAGATTAGCGGATCGTTTTGAAGAGTATGGATCAGAATTAGAACAGCCGTTAGCAATAGCTAGAGATATAAAAAAACTTTATAACAAATTATTAGTCTCAAAAAATAGTTTAACTATTGCTGAGTTTTTAATATCTAATTCTGAGTTAAGACATGTTGTAAGGAGAGCTTTCATTGTAGAAAAATTTCCTTATTCAGAAATACAAGATAATACAATTGGTAAAGATTTAATGCCAATTGATATGCTAAGATTAAAATTATCTTTTTTTGGGGCATTAAAATTTGATCCACGATCTGACAAATGGTTAAGAATTTGCATGTTTCAAGGAGCTCCACTTCCAAATGAGTTAAAAAATTATGACGAGCAGTGGGTATATAAAACTAATATTTAATAATGAAATCACTGAGTGAAATTGAAACTACTGTTAAAAGAGCTTCAAAGGCAGCAGGATATTCTTGGGGGGTTTCTGAGGAAACAGGAAAGAGTATAAGATTGTTAGAGTTATTTAATTTACCGGGCATTAAGCACCTTAATGAATATTTTAATCAAAAAAATAAAAGTAAATTTGAAAATTTAAATTTAATTAGTGAAAATAACTCATCATCAAACAATCCTTACTGTCCAATTACTTTAGGTATTAGTTTTTTAGATCAAATTAATATTTTAGAAAATTTAAAAAAAATTGAATTCAAAAATGTTGCTTATCCAATAATTTTTATTTCCTTCATAAGTCGATCATCAGAAATTATTGGAAAAAAAATTTATGTAAAAATAGATGAAAAAAAAATTTTACTAAATTTAAATGTAAATATTAGTTCAAATTTTATCGATCAAGAATTTCCAAAAATAGCAGATAAAGTTGAGGTGAATTTACTGGAAAATAAGGATAATTTTACAGAACATGAATGGAATAATTTATACAAGTTATCCGAAGATACCTTTGTTGAAGAAAGTGATAGTTTAAAAGAAGGTGCAGCAGGCGCTGGTTTAACTGATAATGATTGATGAAACTGAAGATAAAAACTTTAAGTTAGATACTGAAGAATTAAATAATATTTGTGATGAATGCAAAAAGGAATACGAGAGTGTTACACAAAATTTAATTCTTACCGGATTTAAATTATGTAAATCTTGCAGATTATCTAAAACTATTTTTCCACTTTAACTTATTTGACTTACTGGAAGCATATTCATTCTACTCATCACAAATGATATAGATAAAAATGCAATAATTAAAAATGACAAAAGAACAATTCCAAAAGATTTAAAATTAGACTTTAAGTTTAATATTTGTTTTGTAGAAATTATAAGTCCTGCAAAAATCCAGAATTGTGTAAGAAAAATTATTGGTATCATTAAATCAGGTGTCACTGCAAAAAAACGTAACAATCCTGGAGCATGTGCAAAACCTACTGCTGTTAAAACTTTCTTGAAAGAAACTTTTGTTTGTTTATCTGGAAATAATTTAACACCAATTACAAAAATAAAAATTGCCCATATAAGCCATGTAACTATTGCAGTTAGTCCAGACATTGCAACAGCAGTTTTAATTATTGTATTTGCAGCTACTGCTCCTGCAATACCATCTAGTATCATAATTATCCCAGCAAAATATATTGAAGCTTCTCCAAAATTTTTATTATCTGAATAAAGTGTTTTATCTAGTTTTATTGACTTAAAAATTATATTTAAAAATTCAGCAAACATTAATTATTTTTATTTTTATTTTTTTGAGCTTTATAAGAAATAAATAATGGAAATATTATTAAAGCAATAGCAATAATAATGCAAACTGCTATTAAAAAACTTTTGGTCATTAGAATTGAAAAAGGGAGCTGAAATCAGCTCCCTTTTTATAAATTTTAGCCTTTTACAACTTCTCTCGTGTTAGCGTTGAAAGACTCTTTGAATGGAATATCTACTACTACTGCATCCACAGGTGTTCCTGGGCTATTTGAGTATTTCTCTGGAAGATGAACTTTATATTTAGTACCAACTTTTCCTTTTGGAAATCCATTTGAATTTAATGTCCCATCAAATGGAACATATCCCATAGCAATATTAGTTTTCTTTTCTGGATGCCACCATGGTGAAGTAATAAATCCAACAGGGTCTCCACCGTTTTCAGGCGATACTAACCAGAAATCTGGTGCATAATCGTCAATAGGCTTTCCACCTAATTCCATGCCAACTAATTGAAGTTTGTAAGGTTTTTTTCCAGCTTTTATATCTGCACCCATTTTCTCCAAAGCAGCTTTACCAACATAATCTGCTGTTTTGTTCCATTCTCCTTTACCAGATAATGAAACTTGATAACCTAAATTGCATTGAAAAGGATTATGTTGTTGATCCATGTCTTGACCCCAAGAAAGAATACCAGCTTGTATTCTTCTATGGTGCGCAGGAGCAATAACCATTAAATTATGTTTTTTTCCTGCTTCCAATACTGCATTCCACATATCCTCTGCATATAAAGTTGCATTTCGTAAGTATATCTCATAACCAGCCTCTCCCGAGAAACCAGATTGAGAAATTACACAACTTCTTCCACCTATAGTTGCTTCTGCTAATCCATAGAAAGGCATATTGTCTAAATCAAATTGATCTCCACAAAGGTCTTTCATTAAAGCTTTTGATTTAGGTCCTTGAATTTGAACTGGACATGCATCAATTTCTTCAATTGTACAATTAAATCTTCCATCTGCATTTACACCTTGTAAATACATTCCAATATCAGAGTCTGATAATGAAAACCAAAACTCATCTTTTGATATTCTCAAAAGAATTGGATCGTTTAAAACTCCACCATATGCATTACACAAAATTACATACCTTGCTCTCATGGGAGAAATTTTTGTTGCATCTCTTGTTATAACGTAATCAGTAAATTTTTCTGCATCAGGACCTTTAACTCTTATTTGTCTTTCAACAGCAACGTTCCACATTGTTACATGGTTTACGATAGCATCATATTCTACCATCGCACCACCATCTTCAGGTTTTACATAACCTCTTGGATGATAAATCCGATTGTATACAGTTGCTCTCCAACAACCAGCCTGCATTGATAAATGCCAATAAGGTGACTTTCTTACCCTTGTTGAAATTAATAATTCAACTTTTGTTGGCCCACTTTGTCTTAAATTATATGGTACTTCTCTATCAGATTGATCAACAGAAGTAACATGTTTTAGTTTAGTATAGTCAAATTCATTAGACATAACCATTCTCCTTCAACCACTTGTTAGTTTCCTTCAAGCCGCCGAATGTATAAATGTGGAAGTTATCAGTATGCGATTTAACTTTCCCAATTAAATCATTAGGGTCTTTAGGTTTCAATAAATCTAATGCCTTAGTAAAATTAGATTTAAGAAAGTTTAAGGAATTTTTTGCCCCTACAATATTAGCAAATTTTATTAAGCTAGATATTTTTAATGGCCCAGTAATTCCCACATGTACTGGTACGCTTTGTTTAGAAATAAAATCTACAATAGGCTGAGGATCTAATAACCACTGGGTTACAATATAATCAGCGTAAGGCTTTTTATCTATCATAGCTTTTTCTAAATCTGAATCGGATATATCAGGACTCCCCTCTGGATGTCCAGCAATTCCTATTTTCATTTTTTCAAAATAACCTGTCTCTAAAAGTTGAAAAGAGCTATCAAATTTTCCAGCAGGCTCTCTCCCGCCTCCTATGATTAAAGCTTGTTTTACTCCACCGTCTTTACATCTTGAAACATAATCTTTTAGTTCTTTTTCATCTTGCATTGATCTAGCTGGAAAATGAGGCACAGGATTAAAACCTTTTTTGACTAGCTCAACTGCTTTGTCGGCAGTTTCCTTATAATCACCTCCAGGTAGCATTGTAATATAAATGTCAGACAATGCTGGTACTGTATCTACTTCTGTTTTAGGCCCTATTTCCAACGAAAAATTCATAGAGGAGATCTTTATTTATTTTAAAATATGAGTCTAGAAAATTCGATGCAACGAAGTGTCAATTACTTTATCTGACCTCTATGCTTTTGTATTCGTCTTCCATATTCTTGTGTCACCCTATCAAAGACAATCGCTAGAGCAACTATCGCTAAACCATTCATCATACCAAGAGCCAAATATTGGTTAGAAACAGCCCTTAATATTGGAACACCAAGTCCTTTTACGCCTATCATAGAGGCAATAACCACCATAGCTAGAGCCATCATTATGGTTTGGTTAACTCCAGCAAAAACAGTAGGTAAAGCAAGCGGAATTTGAACAGATTTTAATTTTTGTGCTGTTGTTGCTCCAAAAGCTTCACTAGCTTCTAAAGTTTCTTTGTCTACCTCTCTAATACCTAGATTAGTTAATCTAATAATTGGAGGAACTGCGTAGACACAAACGGCAATCAAGCCTGGGACTTTTCCAATTCCTAACAACATCAAAATTGGGATCAAATAAACAAAACTAGGAATTGTTTGCATCATATCCAATACAGGAAGTATTGCCTTTTCAGCTCTAGAAGATCTAGCCATTACAATTCCTATTGGGATTCCAACCACAATACAAATGATTGTGCATACAGTAATAATGGCAACTGTTGCCATGCAATCTTCCCACATCCCAAAATAACCAATTAATAAAAAAGCAATTGCACTACCTAAAACTAATTTCCAACTTCTTGAACCTAACCAGGCTAATCCACAAATTACCCCAATAATTATTATCCATGGTGTGGATAATAATAATTTTTCTAATGACACTAAAAAAAATAATAATGGATCAAAAAATGCTTCTATGCTGTCCCCATATTCTTTTGAAAAATTTCTAAAAGCTAAGTCGATACCTTTTCTTAGCTCCATTTGGGATCTTCTTCCCAGTTCAGGAAATTCAGTAAAAAATTCCATAAATATTAAACTTTACGAGCCCATATTAAATAGGCTCGTAATTAAAAGTTAATTATAAACTTTTTTTGATTTTTTTTGCAGCATCTGAAGATACCCACTTAGTCCAAATATCCTCATGCTTTATTAAAAACTCAACAGCAGCATCAGAACCTTTTGCTTGGTTGTCAGCCATGTAAACTAACATTCCATTCATCACTGTACCTGGAAAAGTTCTTTTCTCAACATAACCAAGAACATCTTTTCCACCAGTTTTAGCAAAGTTAGCACTTACAATTGAGTTAACTTCAGATTTTGTCCATGCAGTCGGTTTTGGATCTGCACAGTCTTGTTCTGCAAGAGTGATACAATTATCCCAATTATCTCTACCTGCAAAAGGAACACCAAAGTCAACTGGCTGTAAATTATATTTTCCAACCATTGATGTAGGATTCCAGTAGTAACCAAACCATGGCTCACCTGAGTCAGATGCCTTAGCAATAGAACCATCTAAACCTGCAGCTGAACCTGGATCAATAAGTTTCCAACCTTTTTTTTCCATTTCAAATGCTCTGTATAAATTTGCATTAGCTAATTGACATCCCCAACCAGCTGGACATCCCATGAAAGCACCTTTTGATGAGTCTTCTTTATCAGGAAATAAATCTGGACGTTCTAAAATTTGAACAGCTGTCATTCCTTTAAGTTCTGGATGTTTTTCTAAAGCTGCTGGATTTAACCACCAACCTTCTCCTAGACCTGTAATTGGAGCTTTATTAGCAATAATTAATCTTTTTTCACTTACTGCTTTTTTTAAAGGAGTGTAAACTGCATTCGCCCATTGTTCAGGGTTCATGTCAGGTGTTCCTTTATCATTCATAGATGTAAATGTTGGCATGGTAGCACCAGGTACTAATTCTACCTCACATCCATATCCTTCTTCGAGGATGATTTTATCAACGTTTGCCATTAACTCGGCAGATGCCCAGTTTTGTTCGGCAATAACTAATTTTCCACAAGCATTTGCAAAAGAAGTCATGCTGAATGCTAAAAGCGCAGAAAATAGAATTGTTTTTAATTTTTTCATTATATCTCCGTTAGTTAATTTTCGATTAAACACTACAACATATCAATGAAAAGATTGCAAATATCTTTCAACCTTTAGTTGAAGTCAAATTGTCTTTAAATGCCATTTATTAAGAGATAAAGTTTACTCATGAAATTTTCTGCAAATTTTTTTTTCAAAGAATTTGTTTATATTTTAAATTGTAAAACGGTATTTCAACAAATCATAATAAGAGAATCGTAAAAATTTAGCTTTAATTAATTCCAACTTAAACAAGGAGGTTTAATAAAAGTTGAAATGAAAAAGTTATCTGAAATAGTTGATTTAAAAAAAGTAAAAGTTGTAAATAAAAATATTGATAAAGCTCATGGCTTACCAAATGAGTGTTACACTGATCCAGATTATTTATCTATTGAGAGAAAAAAAATTTTTGAAAATAAATGGGTAGTAATTGGTGTTGGCAGCTCCGTACCAAATATTGGAGATGCGAAACCATTTGATCTGCTAGGAATTCCATTAATTATTTTACGAGATAAAAATAATAAAATAAAAGTTTTTCATAATGTTTGTAGTCATCGAGGTTTTAAGATTCTTCAAGAAAAATGTAAAATTAAGAATGTAATAAGATGCCCGTATCATTCTTGGTCGTATGATATGAGTGGCAAGTTAATAGCCACACCTCATATTGGTGGCATGAATAAACATAATTGTAATAAATTTAGCAAATCACAAAGTGGTCTTAAGGAAGTTAGATCTCATGTTTGGTTAGATCTAATTTTTGTAAATTTAAACAACAATGAAATTAATTTCGAAAAATACATTAAACCCTTAAGTGACAGATGGAAAAAATTCTGGCCAATAAAAGATAGAGACTTAACTGTTTATTCAAAAGATTATGGTTATTTTAATTTAAATGCTAAATGTAATTGGAAATTTGCAATAGAAAATTATTGTGAAAGTTATCATCTACCTTGGGTCCATCCTGGATTAAATTCTTACTCAAAAATTGATGATCATTATCATATTCAAGGATTGCCCAATCGTTTTGCTGGTCAAGGCACTATGGTTTATAATCCGGGGTTTAAAAGTAACTTAAAATTTCCAACATTCCCAAACTGGCCTAAAGATCAAGAGCATATTGCTGAATACGTTGCTCTTTTCCCAAATGTTATGCTTGGGATTCATAAAGACCATTTTTACGCCTACTGGTTAGAACCAGTAAATAATGAATATACAAAAGAACATATGGAAATTTTTTATGTTGGTAAAGAAGCGGCAAATTCAAAGAAATTTAAATCACTGAGAAAACAGAACTTTGAACTTTGGAAAGGAGTGCAAAGTGAAGATTTAAATATAATTGAGGGAATGCAGGATGGTAGAAAATCACCATCTTATAATGGGGGAAATTTTTCACCTGTGATGGATAATCCCACCCATCATTTCCACAAATGGGTTGCAAACAATATAATGAAATGAAAGGATAAATAATGAAAAAAGATCTTATTTCTAGATTAAATGAAGGTCCAATAATGTGCGCAGAGGGATATCTTTTCGCAATGGAAAGAAGAGGGTATTTATCAGCAGGACCATTCGTGCCTGAAGTTGTATTAGAACATCCGGAGGTAGTAACACAATTACATAGAGAGTTTATCCGTGCGGGATCTGATGTTGTTCAAGCATTTACTTATTATGGGCATAGAGAAAAACTGAGAATTATTGGCAAAGAAGATATGTTAGAGCCACTCCAAAAAAATGCACTTAAAATTGCAAAAGATGCTGCAGCTGAATTTAAAGATTTAGATTTGATGGTTTGCGGAGATGTAGCCAATACAAATATTTTTGATCCAGGAGATACTAGTACTCACAAAGAATGTCGAAAAATGTATGAAGAACAAATTGGTTGGGCGAAAGAAGCGGGAGTTGATTTTGTTATAGCAGAAACAATAAATTGGACAGAAGAAATGAAGATAGCTCTAAAAGCTATTAAAGATGCTAGTCTTATTGCTGTTTGTAATTTTGCAATCCCAAGAGGTGACAAAACTAGAGAAGGACATAGCGCTGAGGATGCATGCAAGATGATGGAAGATCTAGGTGCTGATGTAGTTGGTTTAAATTGTTATCGAGGACCCGAAATGACAATGAAATTATTAAAAAAAGTTAGAGAAAAAGTTTCATGTCATGTTGCTGGACTTCCAGTACCTTATAGAACAACAGAGGAAGAGCCTGGTTTTTTAAATATAACTGATCATGGTTGTAGTTGTATTCCTGGGGGGAATGCATTCCCAGTAGCTTTAGACAATTTGTTTTGTAACAGATTTGAAATGGCAGAGTTTGCAAAAGAGTGTGTTCAAAATAAAATAAATTTTATTGGTATTTGTTGTGGAGCAGAAGCTCACCATGTTAGAGAAATGTCAGTTGCAATTGGAAAGAAACCAATTTCAATGAAATATATGCCAGACATGAGCAAACATTTTCACCATGGAACTGATAAATCATTAAAAAAAGTAAATAAGGAAATCAAATATTAATGGAAAAGCATGCCAAAGTTGTAATCATTGGAGGTGGAGTTGTAGGTTGCTCTATACTTTATCATTTATCTAAATTTGGATTAAAAGATTGTATCTTAGTTGAAAGAAACGAGCTTACTTCAGGTTCTTCGTGGCATGCTGCAGGTAATGTTCATGTAATTTCATCAGACCCTAATATCTCTCGGATGATGGCTTACACAATAGGTTTATATAAAGAGATTGAAAAAGAATCCGGTCACTCGACTGGATTTAAACCAAGTGGAGGATTCTACTTAGCATCAAATGAAGTTTGGGCTGACTACTTAAAAAGAGAAAGATCAAAAGCAAGATACATGGGACTTGATCAAGAATTTATCTCTTTAGAAGAAGTAAAAAAGAAACATCCATTAATTGACCCATCTAGATATTTATTAGCGTTATGGGATCCTATTGATGGTGAAGTTGATCCGTCAGGTGTTACCTACGCTTTTGCAAAAGCTGCAAAAGTTCATGGTGGTAAGTATTATACTCACACAGTGGTTAAAGATACCAAACAAAAAAAAGATGGTTCTTGGGATGTGTTTACAGACAAAGGAAACATTAATGCAGAAATAGTAATTAATGCAGGAGGACTTTGGGCAAGAGAAGTTGGGCAATTAGCTGGATTAAATCTTCCTGTACAGCCAATGGAACATCATTATTTAATCACTGAACCTATTCCAGAAATTGAAGCAATGGGTGATCAAAGACTACCTATAGGAACAGATTTTGAGGGAAATATTTACTTTAGACAAGAAGGAAAGGGAATGTTGCTAGGAACCTATGAGCCAAAATCAACACCTTGGAAAGTTGAAGGTACCCCAATGAATTTTGGACATGAGTTACTTGAGCCAAAGTTGGATAATATTCAAGATAGACTAGCTATTGGTTTTGAAAGAATGCCAGCTTTAGAACGTGCGGGAATAAAAAATATAGTGAACGGTCCTTTTACTTTTGGTCCAGATGGTAGCCCATTGATTGGTCCAGTTCCAGGTATGAAAAATTATTGGGTTGCAGTTGGTGTTATGGCTGGTTTCTGCCAAGGTGGAGGAGTTGGGAAATGTATAGCAGAATGGATAATTGACGGAGAACCTTCAATAGATGTTTGGGCTATGGATGTTGCAAGATTTGGAGATTACGCATCACCTCAATATGGAACAATAAAATCTTCAGAAAATTATGAGCGAAGATTTATTATGACTTTTCCTAATGAAACTTTACCTAAAGGAAGAAAACAAAAAACTACTGCTCTTTATGATCGTTTTGTAAATCAAGGAGCTGTAATGGGGGATAGTTTTGGTTTAGAAAATGTTTTATGGTTTGCAAATAATAAAGACGATGCTCATGAAGAACCTACAATTAAAAGATCAAGGTCTCATGATTATGTATCAAAAGAAGTTATTAATGTAAGAGAGAATGTTGGGTTGATTGAAGTTGCAAATTTTTCAAAACATGAATTTAAAGGTCCAGATGCTAGAAAATTTTTAGATCATATAATGGCTGGAAGACTTCCTAAACCTGGAAGGATATCTTTATCACCAATGTTATCATACAGAGGAAAATTATGTGGAGATTTAACAGTTGCATGTTTGGATGAAAATGAATTTATGGTATTTGGATCTGGAGCTGCTCAAGAAATGCACAGACGTTGGTTTGAAAGTCACTTAGATAAATTTAATTTAAATTATAAAAATAGATCTGATGAGTTTCATGGATTATCAATTGCAGGACCTAACTCAAGAAAGGTTTTAGAAAAAATAGTAAGAGATGATGTTTCAAATGAAAAATTTAAATTTAGAGACTCGAGAAGAATGTTTGTTGGTGGAGTGCCTGCATTAGTAAATAGAATATCATTTACAGGAGAGCTTGGTTACGAAATTTATGTTGCACCTCATTATCAATTAAAACTTTATGAAGAGTTAATGGAAGCTGGAAAAGAATTTAATATTAAACCTTTTGGTGGAAGAGCATTAATGTCAATGAGGTTGGAGAAAAATTGGGGAGCTTGGACATTGGATTATAGGCCAGATTTTACCGCAAAAGAGACGGGCTTAGATGTTTTTATTAATTGGGATAAAGAGTTTATTGGCAAAGAAAGTGCACAAAAGGAAAATTCTTCAAATAAACTCATACCATTAATTGTTGAAACAAATGACATTGATGTAACAAATAATGAAGCCGTTATGAATGGAGATCAAAGCATTGGTTATGTAACTTCAGGTGGTTTTGCTCATTTTGTAAATAAAAGTGTAGCTTTTACTTTTATTAATCAAAAAAACATTAAATCTGAAAATAAAATTCAAGTAGAGATAAATGGAGACTTATTTAATTGTTCAATAATTAAAGAACCACTTTACGATCCAAGTGGTCAAAAAATGAGAAGCTAATGGCTCAAAAAGATGTAGGAAACAAAATTCCAATTTACAAACTTAAAACCACCGATGAAGTTATGAAGTATTACGATGAGTGGGGAGACAAAGATAAGTATAATAAGGACATGGTTGATTGGAACTATACAGGACCTAAAGAAACCGCAGAAACATTTAATAAATATGAAAAAAATAAAGATACTTTAATTTTTGATGCTGGATGTGGAACAGGTTTAGTTGGCTTGGAGCTTAAAAAATATAGTTTTAAAAATTTTCATGGAGCCGATTTATCTCAAACTCTATTAGATACTATACCAAAAGATCTTTATCAAAAATTAATAAAGGTTGATCTAAATAAACCAATAGAAGCTGAGGACAACTTTTATGGTGGAGTTATGTGTGTTGGAACATTTACTTTTGGGCATGTAAAACCAAATGCATTAGATGAATTTATAAGAATAACAAAAACTGGTGGCTTAATTTGTTTCACAATTAATGAAGGAATTCATGAAGAGTATGGTTTTGATAAAAAAATTGATATACTGAAAGACAGTAAGAAGTGGGAAGAAGTAGAATTTTTTAAATCTGACTATATTGCAAGCAAAGATGTTAACGCATGGTTAGGATTGTATAGGGTATTATGAGGTTTAGTAGAAAAATTACTCCAGACGTAAAAACAAGAAAAAATTTTATTACTAAGAAAAGATTAAAAGAGGATGAGATTGATTTTGATAAATTAAGATCATATCGTTTGGATAGGGTTCGAAAAGAATTATTAAAGAATAATTTAGAGACTTGTATTCTCTTTGATCCTGTAAATGTTCGTTATGCTTTAGATACTATAAACATGAGTGTCTATAATATGCATAATTTAACAAGATATTGTTTTGTTCCAGTTAATGGGCCAACTATTCTTTATGAGTATTTTAATTGTGAGATATTATCTAAGCATTTAAATCTAATTGATGAAATAAGACCTGCAATTACATGGGATTATTTTAGTAATGGAGACCAAGCAAATTTACAATTATCAAAATGGATAAAAGAAGTTAAAGATTTATCAAATAATTATTTTAAATCTAAAAAAATTGCAATTGATGTTCTTAATGGTCCTGCTGTTACAGCTTTAAATAAAGAGGGTATTGAAGTTGTAGATGCGAAATTAATTTTAGAACAAGCAAGAGTAATAAAGTCACCTGATGAATTAATATGTATGAAAGCAGCAATAGAAGTTGCAGAAAAAGGTGTGTCTAAAATGAGATCAGATCTTAAGCCAGGAATGACGGAAGATGAATTGTGGTCAATATTACATAAAACAAATATTGAAAATGGGGGTGAATGGATTGAGTGTAGGATTTTATCTTCTGGAGAAAGAACAAATCCATGGATGCAAGAGAGTAGCAATAAAGTTATGCAACAAGGTGAAATTGTTGCTTTTGATACAGATATGGTAGGTCCCTATGGATATTGTGCGGATATATCAAGAGCTTTTGTAGTTGGACATAAATTTAATGATGAGCAAAAAAAACTTTATTCAATGGCTAGAAATCAAATAGATCATAATTTTAGATTAATAAAACCAGGAATGAGTTTTAAAGAATTTATTAAAAAATCTTGGATTTTACCTGATGAATATTATGGAAATAGGTATTCATGCATGGTTCATGGAATTGGTTTATGTGACGAGTGGCCTCAAATAAGATATCCAACTGATGGTGGAGAAGAAGGGGGAACTTTTGAAAAGAATATGACTATCACACTTGAGAGTTATATTGGTAAAGTTGGCGGTAAAGAGGGTGTAAAACTTGAACAACAGTACCTTGTTGGTGAAAATGGACTTGAATTAATGTCCCATCATCCGTTAGAAGATATTTAATGAAAATTATTTTAGTAATGGGTTTGCCTGGAGCAGGTAAAACAACTCTAGCTGATGAAATGGCACCACTCTTAAATGCAAAAAGATTAAATGCAGATGAAGTAAGAAAAGCTGCAAATGACTGGGATTTTTCAGAAGAAGGAAGGGTAAGACAAGCAAAAAGAATGGCTGAAGCAGCATTGAAATTAAAAGCAGAAGGTTATTATGTAATTGCTGATTTTATTGCACCAACCCCTGAAGCAAGAAGCTTGTTTCCAGCAGATTTTAAAGTGTGGGTCGATACAATTAAAAAAGGAAGATTTGAAGATACCAATCAAATGTTTGTTAATCCTAAGAATTTTGATTTTCATGTAACAACTCAGGATGCTAAGGAATGGGCACCTAAAATAATAAAGGAGATAAAAAAATGACATATCAATGGGATAACAAAAAACCTACAGCTCAAATGTTAGGAAGATGGCAACCGTTCCATGAAGGACATTATAAATTATTTAAAGAAATTATTAAAAAGACGGAACAAGTTTGTATTCAGATAAGAGATGTACAAGGGGTTGATGATAATCCTTTTGATTTTGAAACAGTTAAAAAAAATATTGAAGATAGACTGAACCCAGAATTTCAAGGTCACTTCAAAATAATGTTAGTACCTAACATTACCAATATTTGTTATGGTAGAGGAGTTGGGTATAAGATTGAGGAAATAGTTTTGGACGAAGAAACTCAAAAAATATCAGCAACCAAAATAAGAGCAAAAATGAGAGAAGAAGGAAAGTTAAAATAAACTTAAATGAACGATAGACTGAAAACTATTGTAGATTTAGAAAGATATCCAATATACAATTTAAGTTCACCTATAATTAAAAATCTTATAAAAAAATGTAAAAAAGAACTTGATAAACATAGCTGTTCAACAATTCCAAATTTTATTTTACCTAAATCACTTAAGGTAATGAATTCTGAGTTAGAAAAACAATTAGATGAAGTTTATATGTCTAAAGAAAGTATAAATGCTTACTTATATGCAAAGGACGATCCTTCGTTACCAAAAGATCACCCAAAAAGAACTTTTATGAATAGATATAACGGATATTTAAATTCAGATTGTTTTCCAAAAGACTCCGAGATGAAATATCTCTACGAAACTGAAGAACTTTTAAAATTTGTATCTGCTTGTTTAGGTGTTTCACCTATATACAGATGGGCAGATCCTTTAGCATGTCATGCGTATAATGTTATGAAACCAGATGGAGTACTGCCATGGCATTTTGATAGTTGTGAATTTACACTTAGTTTAATGATACAAAAACCCGATAAGGGAGGTGTATTTGAGTACTGCCCAAATATTAGAGAACCTGGAAATGAAAATTTTGAAGAAGTTCAAAAGGTTATAGCAGGAGATAGAACTAGAGTAAGAAAATTGAAATTAGAGCCAGGAGATTTACAAATATTTAAAGGTAGATTTACTTTGCATAGGGTAACAAAGGTAGAAGGTCAGAAATCTAGATATATGTGTATTCCTGCTTATGTTTTAGATCCTTGGAGAGTGAACACACCAGAACACTCTAAAGCTATATATGGTAAAGTTTTACCAATTCATATAGAAAGAAATCAGGCTAGATCCGATGGATTAACTGATTAAATGACTAGTAATATTAAAATTAAAAAAATTAATAATGAAGTCGCATCAATAATAATTGATGAACCAAAAACGTATAACTCCTTATCATTCAAGAACCTTTCCGATTTATTAAAGGCTCTAAAAAATTTAGATATTGATAAAAAAGTTAAAGTAATAATATTAGAGGGTGTTGGTAAAGGATTTAGTGCCGGGCACAATTTAAAAGAGGTGAGAAGTCTTAAAAAGAAAGATAAATATTTAAAATTATTTAATCTTTGTTCTAAAGTAATGCTTCAAATTGTTGAGGGCAAAAAGCCAGTAATAGCAAAAGTTCACGGTGCAGCATTTGCAGCCGGATGTCAATTGGTTGCAAGTTGTGATTTAGCTTACAGTACTAAGGATGCGTTATTTGCCACTCCTGGTGTAAATATTGGTTTATTTTGTAGTACACCAATGGTTGCCGTTAGTAGAAAGATTAATCGAAAACCAATGATGAAAATGCTCTTAACAGGAGAGCCTATCAAAGCAAATTATGCAAAAGAAATAGGCTTAATAAATGACCATTTTTCAAAATCAAAACTAAACAATGAAGTATTAAAAGTAGCAAATAAAATTGCTTCTAAATCTAATTTAACAATTAAAATTGGAAAACAAGCATTTTATAAACAATTAGAAATGCCATTAAGTAAAGCTTACGCTTACACAAGCAAAATGATGACGCTTAACATGATGGCAATGGACGCTAAAGAAGGTATTTCAGCTTTTCTTGAAAAAAGAAAACCTAATTGGAAGAATAAATGAAAATAAAAAATATTTTAATAGTGATATTTATTTTTGTAGGACTTTATATAGTTTTAGATTTTAGAGATCATAATACTAAAAGAGCGATTGATGCATGTGTTGCTGGTAGTCAAAAATTAGAAAAACCAATGACTATTCAAGAGGCTAAAGAATTTTGTAAGAAAAAAATTTCAGCTAAAGATAAATAAATCACATGAGTGAAATTAAAAATATTCTCTCTAAATATAAATCTATTGCAATGGTGGGTGTTAGTAAGGATCTCAAAAAAACTTCAACTATTGTTATGAAATATATGCAGGATTATGGTTTTAAAGTTTATCCAGTTAATCCATCTGCAAAAGGAGAAAAAATATTAGGTGAAGAAGTTTACGCTAAAATTACAGATATTAATAAAAATGTAGATATAGTTGATGTATTCAGACCTTCAAAAGAAGTGTATGGAATTGCAGAAGATGCTGTAAAAATAGGTGCAAAAGTTTTGTGGCTTCAACTTGGTATTCGAGATGAAAATGCAAAAAAATTAGTTGAAGAAAATAAAATAGAATATATTGAAAACAAATGTACCAAAATGGAATATCAAAAATACTTTTTGAAAGTAAGACAGGCATTTCCTGTTTTAAGTGATTAAATGAACAAGATAATTAAATTTTTAGATAGTACTTTTTTAGATCTGGGTCGTCAGTTCAAATGGACCTACTTGCCACCATTAATGGTTTATATGGCTGCTGGAATTTCTGGATTAACTGGAATAGTTGGAACATTTTTTGTTAAGGATTATTTAAATTTATCAGCTGCTTTTCTTGCAGGATTAGGCTTTTGGGCAGGAATTCCTTGGGCATTAAAAATGCCATTAGGACATCTTGTTGATCTCATTTGGGAAAGAAAAAATATTATGGTTTATTTTGGAGCATCATTAATAGCTCTAAGTTTATTAATTATGTATGGGCTTATTATTCATACAGAGGAAATGTCTCAAGTTTTTTCAGTAGAAACATGGTTTGTAATTAGTGTTATTTTAGCTCCTGTTGGGTATGTAGTTCAAGATGTTGTTGCAGATGCTATGACTGTAGAAGCTGTCCCTTTAATTGACGAGTCTGGAAATGATTATTCTAAAGATCAAGTAAAAATAATGCATACGACAATGCAAACACTTGGTCGGTTTGCAATTATTGGTGGTACAGTTCTTGTTGCATTAGTAAATGTTATTTTATTTAGAGATGTGGAAAGCTTAAATCAGGCTGATAAAATTAATTTATATGGAACTATTTATCTTTATGCTCTTGTAATTCCTTTAGTTTCTATTTTAGGTGTAATTTTAGCTAATTATTTAAGACATAAAAAAATACAAAATTTAAAATCGCAAGGATTAGAATTCAAAGATGAAAGAGGAAGTGAGAAAACAAAAGTAAATTGGTGGATTTTGGGAGGCAGTTTAGTCTTTGTTATTTTTACTTTATCTATAGGCTCATTTAATGTGCCATTTGCTCAAGAAATAGTTTTTTTAGGCTCAGTTGTTATTATTTTATTTTTGATGTTTAAACTCATCAAAGAGCTTCCTGAGGAATTAAGACTAACAATTGTTGGCACAGCTGTAATTATTTTTATATTTCGAGCGATGCCTGGGCCAGGACCAGGTCTTACTTGGTTTGAAATTGATGTTCTTGGATTTAATGAACAGTTTTTCTCGATTTTATCTTTGCTTGCATCAATTTTAACATTAGCTGGAATTGTTTTGTTAAGACCATTTATGGCAAATAATTCAATTGCTAAAATTATTGTTGTACTAAGTATTGCTGGCGCAATTTTATTTTTACCAAGTGTTGGGATGTACTACGGTTTTCATAATTGGACAGCTTCTTTAACAGGAGGGGTTGTTGATGCAAAATTTATAGCTTTAATTAATACAGCGATAGAGTCTCCATTAGGACAAGTATCTATGATACCTTTACTAGCTTGGATTGCAAAAAATGCTCCGGCACATTTAAAAGCAACTTTTTTTGCAGTTTTTGCTTCCTTTACCAATCTTGCATTATCTGCAAGCTCACTTGGAACAAAATATTTAAACGAAATATTCACAGTGACACGAGAAGTTAAAGATAAAGTTTCTGGTGAAATTCAAACAACAGCAGATTATTCCGAACTTGGGATTTTATTGATTGTTGTGACACTTTTGACATTAATTCTTCCTATATTTTTTGTATTTATTATTAATAATAGTAAATACAAAACATCGGAATAAATATTTTTAATATGAAGATTATTATTAAAGTACTTTTATTGTTATTGGTAAATATTTCCTTATCAAATGCTGAATTGCTAAAACCAAATAACTCCATTAGCCCAAAAGAGGTAGTAAGTATTCAGCTCACTGGTTTAAAGGATAATGATCGAGAATATAAAGATAGTGGAATTGAGCAAACTTGGAATTTTGCTCACCCAAATAACAAGAGGGTAACTGGGCCGTTAGATAATTTCAAAAGAATGATTAAAAGTGACTCTTATCAAATGATGATCAACCATTTAAGTCATACTATTACTGAGATTGGAAGTAGTGATAAATGGGCTCAATTCGAGGTTATAATTTTAGATAAAAACAAAATTTACCACAAGTTTAATTGGCAAGTAGAAAAGTATACTCTAGAAGGAACTTTAAAGGATTGCTGGATGACAACAATGGTTTCCAGCCCTATACCACTTGGTAGCTCAATTTGATTATATACAGTTACATTTTTGTTTCGCAAATATTAAAAATTTAGTAGGAATTGCAGAATGAAAACAAAAACTAAAGTTGTAGTAGTTGGTGGAGGAGTTGTAGGAGTTAGTGCTCTTTATCACCTAGCTAAAAAAGGATGGTCAGATGTTGTTCTAATTGAAAGAAAAGAGTTAACTTCAGGATCTACCTGGCATGCAGCAGGTTTATTGCCATTGTTTAATATGAGTTACTCTGTAGGTCAGCTTCATAAGTATGCAGTTAATCTTTATAAAACACTCGAGGAAGAAACTGGAAAAAATGTTGGCTTTAGTGTTGTTTCAAATATTCGTTTAGCTAGTACAAAAGATAGAATGGATGAGTACCACCAGTATGCAGGTGTTGCTCGTACTATCGGAGTTGATGTAAAATTTTTAAGCCCACAACAAGTAAAAGAAATTTGGCCTTTATGTCATACAGATGATTTAGTTGGAGCAATACAACATCCAGAAGATGGATATATTCAACCAGCAGATCTAACACAAGCTTTAGCAACTGGTGCAAGAAATAGAGGTGGTGAGATATATAGAAATACAACTGTTCTTTCAATGAGACAAACTAAAGATGGATGGGTTGTTGAAACAGATAAAGGATCAATAGAGTGTGAACATGTTATTTCTTGTTCGGGAAATTTTGCAAGACAAACAGGTGAAATGGTAGGACTAGATATACCAGTAATTCCTGTTGAGCATCAATACATTGTTACTGAACCTCACCCTGCAATTCAAAAGAGAAAGAAAGACGGTTTACCAGAAATGGGAGTCTTGAGAGATAGTGACAGTAGATGGTATATGAGAGAAGAAGCTGGAGGATTAATTTTGGGTCCTTATGAAGATGGTGCACCAGCTTGTTACGTAGAGGGACCATCAAAAAATTCTGAATATGAATTATTTCAAGAAGACTTAGATAGATTAGCTCCACATATAGAGGGAGCAATTCATAGAGTTCCAGCATTTGGAGAGGTTGGCGTAAAAAAAGTATATAACGGAGCAATCTGTTACACACCAGACGGAAATCCAATTGTCGGACCTGCTTGGGGTCTTAAAAATTTCTGGATTAATGAAGGACATAGTTTTGGAATTACGGCAGCAGGTGGCGCAGGTTGGCAATTAGCAGAGTGGATCGTTGATGGTGAACCTACAATTGATATGTTGGGAGTTGAACCAAGACGTTACGGAAATTATGCAACTAAATCTTATTTGAAAGCAAAAAATGAAGAAGCATATAGTCATGTATTTATTGTTCACTATCCAGATGAGGAAAGACCAGCAGCACGACCATTAAGAACAGCTCCTTGTTATGAGCGAATGAAAAATTTAGGTGCTGTATTTGGTCAGAAATTTGGATGGGAAAGACCCAATTTTTTTGCAACAGATGGTATGGAACAAAAAGATGATTGGTCATTCAGAAGATCAAAATGGTTTGATGCAATTAAAAAAGAATGTCAAAACGTAAAAGAAAACGTTGGTCTTTTAGATATGACTGCGTTTGCAAAATGCAGAATTAGAGGACCTAAAGCTGAAGAATTTTTAGATTATCTAGTTGCAAACAAACTTCCAAAAAAAATTGGAAGGATAAATCTATGTCATGCTTTAAACACAAAGGGTGGAGTTCATTCTGAATTTACGATAATGAAAGAAGCAGAGAATAGTTATTACCTAGTATCAGCTGGAGCAAATTTAAGATTAGATCATGATTGGATACAAAAATGGATGCCAAATGATGGATCAGTAATATTTGAAGATCTAACAAACAGCACAGGAGTACTTGTTGTAGCAGGTCCTAAAGCTAGACAATTAATGCAAAAGGTTTCAACGGACGATTTTTCTAATGAAAACTTTAAATGGCTTACTGCTAAAAACGTAAATGTTGGATATGCTCCAGTAAATGCAATGAGAGTAAACTTTGTAGGTGAGCTTGGTTGGGAATTACATCACCCAATTGAATATCAAAATCATATTTTTGATAAATTAATGGAAGCAGGCAAAGATTTAGGAATAAAACCTTTTGGAATTCGAGCTATGAATAGTTTAAGGGTTGAAAAATCTTATAAATTAGTAGGTACAGAATTATCAATAGAATATTCACCTTACGAATCTGGTCTTGATAGATTTGTTCATCCAAACAAAGGAAACTTTATTGGTTTAGATGCACTTAATAAATGGAGAGAGAAAGGTTTTGATAACAAGTTAGTTACTTTAGAGGTTCATAATACAAAGGATGCTGATGTATTGGGAAATAACCCAATTTTTAAAGATGGAAAGGTAGTTGGAAGAGCAACAGGAGGAGAATTTGGGTTTAGACTAGATAAATCAATAGCACTAGCGATGGTTAAACCAGATTGTTCTAATGTGGGCGACAAATTACAAGTTGATATATTAGGAGAAATGTACGACGCTACAGTATTAGATGAGAGTCCATACGATTCAGAAAATAAATTGTTGAGAGCTTAATGAAAATTTTAGTCGCTGTAAAAAGAGTAATTGATTACAATGTTCAAATCAGAGTGAAAGAAGATGGAACGGGTGTGGTTACTGATAATGTCAAAATGTCAACCAATCCACCAGACGATAATGCAATTGAAGAGGCTGTAAAAATTAAAGAAGCAGGCAAAGCAACCGAGGTAGTTGCAATAACTGTTGGAGAAGACAAAGCACAAGAAACAGTACGTAAAGCTTTAGCAGTTGGTGCTGACAGAGGTATTCATGTAAAAGTTGATAGTGTGATTGAGCCTTTAGCTGTTTCAAAAATTTTACAAAAAGTAGTTGATAAAGAAAAACCAGACTTAGTGTTTATGGGTAAACAAGCAATTGATGATGATTGTAATCAAACAGGACAAATGTTGAGTGCCTTATTAAACTGGCCTCAAGCAACGTTTGCATCAAAGATTGATGTTAAAGAAAATAAATTAGAAGTAACTAGAGAAATAGATGAAGGTCTTGAAACAATTGAAATAAATGTTCCAGCTATTGTAACTTGCGATCTTAGATTGAATGAACCTAGATATGCTTCGTTACCAAATATAATGAAAGCAAAGAAAAAACCGATTGAGGAAATTCCTGTGTCTGATTTAGGTGTAGATGTTTCACCAAGACTAGAACAATTAAAAGTAGAGGAACCTCCAAAAAGAAAAGCGGGAATAAAAGTAGCAAATGTTGCTGAATTAGTTCAAAAATTAAAAAATGAGGCAAAGGTAATTTAATGGCTGTTTTACTTATAGCAGAGCACAATAATAAAGAATTAAGACCATTTACTCTAAATGCAGCTACGGCTGCTTCCCAAATTGATGCAGAGGTTCATGCTGTTATTATTGGATATAACAGTAGTGAGGCTGCAAAAAAAATGTCTGAACTTCCAGTAATTAAAAAAGTCATAAATATTGAAGCACCATATTATGAAAATTTTACTGCAGAAAATTTTACTCCAGTAATTGTCAAACTTGCAGAAAATTATTCTCATATCGTTTGTTCAGCAAATACATTTGGTAAAAATTTAATGCCAAGGATTGCTGCTCATCTTGATACTTCACAAGTAAGCGACATTATTAAAGTAATATCATCTGATACTTTTTTAAGACCAATTTATGCTGGAAATGCTTTTGCAACAATTAAAAGTAATGATTCTAAGAAATGTGTAACAATAAGACCTACTTCTTTCGATCCATGTGAAAGTTCTGGAGGATCAGCTCCTATTGAAAAAGTAGATGCTAGTGAAGAGTTTTCAAATACAAAATTTATTAAAAGAGAAGAAATTAAATCTGATCGACCTGAGCTTGGAACAGCAAGAATCGTTGTATCTGGTGGCAGAGGAATGCAAAGTGGAGACAATTTTAAATTAATTACAGAAATTGCCGATAAACTAGGTGCAGCGATTGGAGCATCTAGAGCAGCAGTAGATGCTGGTTACATAAGCAATGATCATCAAGTAGGACAAACTGGAAAAGTAGTTGTTCCAGATTTGTATATTGCTATTGGAATTTCTGGAGCAATTCAGCATTTAGCTGGAATGAAGGAAAGTAAAGTCATTGTTGCAATTAATAAAGATGGCGAAGCGCCAATTTTTAGTGTAGCAGATTATGGTCTTGAAGCAGATTTATTCGAGGCAATACCTCAGTTCATGGAAGAGCTGAACAAATTAAACACTATACAAAAATAATCCTTACAGTTAAAAACTAGAGTATGTCTAGAGAATCAATGGAATATGATGTTGTAATTATAGGTGGAGGACCATCAGGGTTATCAACTGCAATAAAGTTAAAACAACTAGATGCAAATTTAAATGTTTGCTTATTAGAAAAAGCATCAGAAATTGGAGCTCATATTTTAAGTGGAAATGTATTTGAAACACGTGCACTAGATGAATTGTTACCGGATTGGAGAAAATTAAATTCTCCAATTAAAACAAAAGTAACTAAAGAAAAATTTTTATTTTTAGGAAAAACTAAATCTTTAAGTTGGCCAACTTGGTTATTACCTGCCGTACAACAAAATCATAAAAATTATATTATCAGTTTAGCAAATTTATGTAGATGGCTTGCTGAACAAGCTGAAAATTTAGGTGTAGAAATTTTTCCAGGATTTCCAGCAAGTGAAATTTTATATAACGAAGATGGATCTGTTAAAGGTGTTGCAACTCAAGATATGGGTATAGATAAAGATGGTAATAAAAAAGATAGTTTTGAACCTGGTATTGAGCTTTTAGGTAAAGTAACTGTTTTTGCTGAGGGGTGTAGAGGTCATTTAGGAAAACAATTGATTGAAAAATTTGAATTAAATAAAGGTAAAGATCCTCAACAATATGGAATTGGTTTTAAAGAAATTTGGGAAATAGAGGATAAAAATCATGAAGAGGGCTTAGTTATGCATACAGCTGGATGGCCATTAGATAACAATACATATGGTGGTAGTTTTATGTATCACGCAGAAAATAAACAAGTTTTTCTAGGTTATGTAATAGGATTAGATTATAAAAATCCTCACCTTTCTCCTTATGATGAATTTCAGAGATTTAAAACGCATCCAGCAATTAAAAAAATTATAGAAGGTGGAAAAAGGATTTCTTATGGCGCAAGAGCCTTAATTGAAGGTGGATTTCAAAGTTTACCAAAAATGTTTATGCCTGGAGCGTTATTGGTTGGTTGTGATGCTGGGACTTTAAATATGCCAAAAATTAAAGGCTCTCATACTGCAATGAAAAGTGGAATAATCGCAGCTGAAACTATTAATGAACATTTAAAGGAAAATAAAGACTTATCTATTTATGAAGATAAATTTAATAATAGCTGGTTAAATAAAGAGCTTTATGAAGCTCGAAATGTAAAACCCAGTTTTAGTTGGGGATTAATTTTAGGAATAATATTTACTGGGATTGATCAAATATTATTTAGAGGCAAACTTCCTTTTACATTAAAACACAAACATGCCGATCATGAAACACTAAAGTCTGCAGATCAAATGCCTAAAATTGATTATCCAAAATATGACAATATCATAACGTTTGATAAAACCAGCTCTGTTTATCTCACTGGAACTAATCATGCTGATAATCAGCCAGTTCATTTGAAACTAAAAGATCCAAATTTACCGATTAATTATACTTTAGGAAAATTTGATGAACCTGCTCAAAGATATTGTCCTGCTGGAGTTTATGAAGTTCAAAAAGAAAATAATATAAGTAAATTTGTGATCAATTCTCAAAACTGCATTCATTGTAAAACTTGTGATATTAAGGAGCCTTCTCAAAATATAACTTGGGTAACACCTGAAGGTAGTGGAGGTCCAAGATATGGAAATATGTAATTAAGATAAGTCTATTGCAAATTTCTTCAAAGTTTCTATAGGAAGATGTTTTAAAGTATTTTTATGTGTTCTTTTTAGGAATATTGGACAACCTTTTCCAGCTTCAACAGCTCTAGCATACCAACTGGCGCATACACACCAACCATCACCATCTTTTAAACCTGGAAAACCAAATTCTGGATGAGGTGTGATTAAATCATTTCCTGCTTCTTTTAACCATTCTAAAAATTCAGTTGTTACTTTTGCACAAACAGTATGCACTCCATGATCATTTTCATCAGTATTGCAACAACCATCACGAAACCATCCTGTTAAAGGATCGTTTGAACATTCTTCTAAATCTTCATCAAGTACATTTTTTTGTTTTTCAATCATATTTTGAATTTATACTTGATTATAAATCTCATCATCAATTAAAGCATTAAACGATATAGACCTTCTTTCCTCAGAAGTTCCTTTAAAAGGATAAACTGCATGCATTAGGTAGTGTGGAAAAAAATAAAAATCTCCAACTTCAGGTTTTATTGTATATACAGGATTAGACAGAAATTGGCGAGATCCGTGAATTAGATTTAATGTACCCCCTAAATAAGCTTTATCTTTTTTTTGGACAAAATTACCAAAAGATTTTGGTAACTTAAGAAAACCTGCACCAGATATATGACCACTATGATAATGAGCTGGATTATATTCGTTTTCAAATTGCCTAACTACCCAAGAGTTTATCAATGTAAATTTACTTATCTTTTTATTTGCTACCGTTTGTATCCATTTAGAAGTACACATTGCTAAAAAATCAATCCAACCTATTTTTTTTGAAAATTCATTTTCTAATTTAAATTCTTGAGTTACGTCACCAAATAGTTTACTTCCATGATCAAGTTCATTAGACTTGATTTCATTTTTAATAACTTCATCAATATAATTATTTAAATCATTTAAAATCTTTTCTGGAATTTTTACTTTTACAATAGAAGGACCTAGAGGTTTTAATACTCGAAAATCTATATCCATCTAAATTTTTGTCGGGTTTGGTTGACCTTTATACACTTCTTCTGGATCAAATTTTTTTTCCTTTTCAAGAAATTTCATTTCGACTTTTCTTCCATTGTCTATCGGTCCCATAGGAATTGATCTATAAAAACAAGATCTATATCCAACATGACAACTAGCCCCATCACCAATATTAACTGTTAACCATATCGAGTCTTGATCATCATCAATCCTAATTTCAGTAACTTTTTGAGTGAATCCGCTAGTCTTTCCTTTGTGCCAAATAGCTTTTCTAGATCTACTAAAATAATGTGCTTCTTTAGTTTCAATTGTTTTTTTGAGAGCTTCAACATTCATATATCCATGCATCAAAATATCTTTAGTTTTTGAACACATAGTGATTACTGGAATTAACCCATCATTGTCGAATTTAGGAGAAAGAAGATTTCCTTCTTCAATTTCGTAGATATTTTCTCTTTTTTTGAACATACGGGGTGATTATGTAGCACATATCTGAATATATTAAATATTTTTAAATTAAGGTATTTACTGTATAAAAAGGCGCTATGAAATTAGTAAAAGACACAGACGACAAAAATTTAGACATAAAAAAGGTTTCGGATAAAGAAGCTGAAGAGGCTATCAGGACAATTTTATCTTGGATGGGAGAAGACCCTAAAAGAGAAGGGTTATTAGAAACTCCTAAAAGAGTTGTAAAAGCATTCAAAGAATATTTTCAAGGTTATGGTGAGGATGCAAAGAAAGTTTTAGACAAAACTTTCGGTGATGTAGAGGGTTACAGTGATATGGTTGTTCAAAAAAATATTTCAGTGCAAAGTCATTGTGAACATCATATGGCTCCAATTATTGGAAAGGCCCACGTTGCATATATACCAAATGAAAGAGTTGTTGGATTGAGTAAAATTGCAAGAGTAGTTGAAATATTTTCAAAAAGATTACAGACACAAGAGAGATTAACAGTTCAAATAGCTAATACATTAATGGAAGCATTGGACGCAAAAGGTGTTGCGGTAACTATTGATTCAACTCACCAGTGTATGACGATGAGAGGAATTAAAAAAGAACAAGCAACAACAGTAACTAATTTTTACTTAGGTCAATTTAAAGAGGATTTAAGTTATCAAAATAGATATTTACGATTTATCAGCACTACGTTAAAAGATTAATGTGTCTGATCAATTTAAAGCGTTAATCCTTAATCAAGAAGGCGAAACTTTCACACGTGATGTTAAATCTATTGATAAAAGTTTCTTAAAACACGGAGATGTAACTGTAAAAGTTGAATACTCTGGTTTGAATTATAAAGATGCTTTAATTTTAAAAAATGGTGCAAGACTTGTAAAAGAATTCCCACATATACCAGGTATAGATTTTTCTGGTACAGTTGAGGAGAGCAATAGCGATCAATTCAAACCCGGAGACGAGGTTATTTTGACAGGTTGGCGCGTTGGTGAAATTTATTATGGTGGTTATTCTCAATATGCAAAGGTAGATAGTAAATTTCTAGTAAAAAAACCTAAAGACCTAACATTAAAACAAACAATGATAATTGGAACCGCAGGTTTAACAGCATTACAATGTGCATTTGTAACAAAATTGACAAGAGAAGAATTGCTATTAGGAGACAAAGTTAATGATGTTATTGTGAGTGGATCATCGGGCGGTGTTGGAAGTATAGCAATTATGATTTTAAATAAATTAGGATGCAATGTTACAGCAGTGACTGGAAAAAATAATAATATTGAATATTTGAAATTACTTGGTGCAAAAAACGTTATAAATACTGAAGAATTAACTAAAGATGCCCGAACTCTAGACAAAGGTCTTTGGGACGGTGCTGTTGATACTGTTGGAGGTAAAGTTTTAGAAAATATACTTTCGCAAACAAAGGATGCAGGTATAGTTGCCTGCTGTGGAAACGCTGCTGATATAAAATTAAATACAACAGTGATGCCATTTATTATAAGAGGAGTTAAACTTTGGGGAATTAATTCTGTTACAGTATCCAATGTAAGAAGAAAATTTTTGTGGAGCGAGGTATCAAAATTAGTTGATTTTGAATTACTAAATAAATCGATCAAAGAAATCAATTTGGAAGAGGTAAATGATGTTTATTCAAAAATGCTTAAAGGAGAAACATCCGGTAGATATATAATAAATTTGAGTAAGTAATGGATTGGGATAAATTAAAAATTTTTCATGCTGTAGCAGAAGCTGGTAGTTTTACAAATGCTACTGTAAATTTGAATCTCAGCCAATCGGCTATTAGTAGGCAAATCCAATCACTAGAACAAGATTTAAAAGTACAATTATTCGAAAGACATGCAAGAGGTTTAACCCTAACCCAAAATGGAGAATATGTTTTTAAAACTGCTCATGAAGTAATTAGCAAGCTTAAAGAAGTTGAAACATCCTTAGGCGATCAAAAAAACAAACCATCAGGTAAATTAATGATTACTACAGTTAGAAGTTTTGGTACGCACTGGTTAACTCCAAGAATTCAAGAATTTATGTCACTTAATCCAGAGATTGAGATTGAGTTAGTTTTTGATGATAAAGAATTAGACCTAAGTACTCGTCAAGCAGACATAGGTATTTTTATGAGAAGACCAAAACAACTAAATTATATTCAAAAAAAATTAGTTGATATTAAGTATTATATATATGGATCTAATAAGTATTTAGAAAAATATGGAATGCCAAAAACAGTTAATGATTTAAATAAACATAAATTTATTTCATTTGGAAAAGGTGCTCCATCACCAGTTTATAATCCTGATTGGGCGTTAAAAATTGGGATGCATGATGGAAAAAAACGAAAATCTATAATGAAGGTTAATAGTGTTAGTGGATTGTTGTACGGTGTTGAATCAGGTGTGGGACTAGCAGCATTACCAGAATATTTAGTATCAAATAGCAACAACATCATTAAAGTGCTTCCAAAAATAGAAGGTCCAATAACCGAAGCACATTTTGTTTATCCTCAATCATTAAAGAACACAGCTAGAGTTCAGGCTTTCAGAAATTTCCTATTTAGTAAAATAGGCGACTGGAAATAGATATTCCCAAAAACCCTTATAAATACTGAAGAACGCAATATGCGACACTATTGCGATTGATAATCATTCTCATTGAGAATAGTTCTCATTCTCAAAATAACGATAATTTTAAGGAAAAACATGAAAAAAATATCAATTTTAACATTGATTGTTTCTTTATTTGTATCAGCTTTTGCTGTTGCAAATGAAGTAAACATATTCAATGCAAGACACTATAAAGCTGATGCTGAAATGTATGATAAATTTACAGCAGCTACTGGTATTAAAGTAAATTTAATTAATGGTAAATCAGGAGCTTTAGAAAAAAGAATAGCCGAAGAAGGAGTAGATTCTTCAGCTGATCTTTATATCACTGCGGATGCTGGAAGATGTGGGGCAATGGATGCTAAAGGTTTACTTCAAGGTGGTTTATCATCAAAAACAATAAGAGCGTCTGTTCCAAAAAACTTCAGAACGAACAAATGGGTTGGAGTAGCAAAAAGAGCACGAATAATTTATTACTCCCCTGAAAGAGTTAGTGGTGCTGAATTATCTGGTTTAACTTATGAAGGTTTAGCTGATCCAAAATGGAAAGGTAGATTGGTAATAAGAAAATCAAGCAATATTTATAACAAATCGCTTGTGGCTTCATTAATAGAAAACAATGGAAAAAAAGCTACAGCTGAATGGGCAAAAGGTGTTGTTGCGAACATGGCAAGAGAGCCTAAAGGTAATGACAGGGCTCAAATTATGGCTGTTGCAGCAGGAGAAGCAGATATTGCGGTAGCAAACACTTATTATTTAGCACTTATGTTGTCTGGTAATAAAGGTGCAGAGCAACAAGCAGCTGCTAAAAAGGTAAAAGCATTTTTCCCTAATCAAAACGACAGAGGAACACATATGAATATCAGTTGTGCTGCTTTAGTCAAGGGAGCACCAAATAAAGCAAATGCGATTGCACTTGTTGACTTTTTGCTATCAGCAGAATCTCAAGAACACTTTACGAATAATACTTTTGAGTTTCCAATGATAGGTGGAGTTTCTCCAAGTCCATTAGTAGTAAATAATTTAGGTTTAGATTTTAAACAAGATCTAGCAACTAAAGTTTCTAGTTATGGAAAAAATCAAGCTGCTGCATTAGAAGTAATGACAGCTGCTGGTTGGAAGTAAATAATAAGTGAAAAAGAATTTATTTAATTTTAATTTAAGTAATTCTTCTGGCACGAGCGGTTCACTTGAGGGTCAGATAACATGTGAACCATGCTCGTCAGAGTGTGAAAAAATTAAAAGAAAAATAAATAATAGAAAATTATCTGAGATTGAAAAAGACGAGGCTCTAGACATCCTCACTCCTTTTAAACGATGATATATTTCTTTTTAGACACGTGCCCACGTCACTCTCCTTTAGGATCTTTACCCTTTCCTAAAAATTGTCGTGGGCATTAAAAATTATGATAGAAGGATTTAAAATACCTCAAGTAACTTTTAGAATTAGAGAAGGTGATACTTCGGATAATGAAGTTGCATGCGCAATTGGAGGAAAGTGGACTAGTAAGACCACAGATGATTTTTTTAAAAATAAAAGAGTAATTTTGTTTAGTTTGCCTGGCGCTTTTACGCCAACTTGTTCTTCTCAACAATTACCTGGATTTGAAAATAATGCCGATAAATTGAAAAAGTTAGGCATTGATGAAATTTATTGTTGCTCAGTGAATGACTCATACGTGATGAATGCTTGGGCAAAAAAGATGAATATTTCTAATGTTAAAGTAATACCAGATGGATCAGGGCTTTTTACAAAATACATGGGAATGCTAATTTCTAAAGATCATGATGGATTTGGTCAAAGAAGTTGGAGATATATGGCTATTATAAAAGACGGTATTGTTGAAAAATGGTGGCAGGAGCCAGGAATTAATAATTCAGGCTCAGATGATGACCCATATGTAGAAACAACGCCAGAAAACTCAATAAAGTATCTTTCTGCATCAAAGTAAAATTATATTAAAAAATTTTTTTTATATTATAAGACCCTTAATGTTAAAAAGTTTAAATATTTGGGTACTATCATCATTGATAATTTCGATAGGTGTATTAATTCCAATCACAACAGTTTTTTTTAGTTTCTTTGAGGAAACTTCAAATTATTATCAAATACTTAAAGATACTTTTCTACTTGAGTATATTTTTAATTCTTTCACATTGTTAGTAAGTGTTTTGATGCTAACATTCATTATTGGAACAGCTTGCGCATATTTAGTTTCTTTTTACAAATTTCCTTTTAGTGATTTTTTTAAATGGGCACTTATACTATCTTTTGCCGTCCCACCTTATATCTACGCATATTCATTAACAGCTTTCTTTGAAAATTATGGTACAGCTTTTACAATCTTAACTAACTTATTTGGTGAAGGTGAATACAATAGAAATATTCCAAAGTTTGATGGTCTTCTTGGAGCAGTACTTTCCCTTTCTTTCTCATTATATGCTTATGTGTATATCCTTTCTAGAGCATCGTTTTTATATCAATCACAAAACTTGATTGATTTGGGAAGAAGTTTAGGCTTTTCAAAATTGAAGTCTTTATTTTCTTTAATATTACCAGCTGCCAGGCCAGCCATTGTAGCTGGACTTTCTCTAGTTGCAATGGAGACACTAGCAGAATTTGGTGCAGTTGATTTTTTTTCTATTAATACATTGACTACAGGAATATATAATTCATGGATTACATTTGACGATCTGGCTTTTTCAAATCGATTATCGTTTTTTTTACTAATTTTTATATTTGCATGTTTTGTAATTGAGAATTTTTCAAGAAAGAAAGCTAGATACCATTTTAATTCAAAGGGAGGATTTAAACAAAAAGAAAAAATTACTCTAACTGGAAACAAATCTTTTTTTGCATTTATATTTTGTTTTCTTATTTTCTTTTTAAGTTTTTTATTTCCTTTAAGTCAAATGTTGTATTGGACTATAAAATTTCCAGAAAATCTTTTTGATATTGATATAGTTTCACTTACTTTAAATACTATTTATTTAGTAATTCTATCAAGTTTAGTACTAATTATTTTCTCTCTTATTTCAAATTACGGAAATAGAGTTTCTAAAAATAAAATTTTAAACTTTTTATCCACACTATCGATATCAGGTTATGCTATCCCTGGTGTTATTTTAGCAGTTGCATTTATTACATTTATTGCTTGGTTTGATGAAAATATTGTCAAATCTTTAGGATTTTTGTCTATTAAAAAAGTTTTTATTGGTTCTGTTTTCGGTCTGGTTTTAGTTTACTTTGTAAGATTTTATTCTTTAGCCTTTAATGGAATTAAATCTGGATATGAAAAAATAAACATTTCAGTAGATGAAAGCTCATATTTACTTGGTTATTCAAAACAAAAAACCTTTTTAAATATTCATGTACCTTTTTTAAGAAATTCACTTTTATTTGTAGCTATTTTGATTTCTTTAGAAATTATAAGAGAACTCCCAATAACTCTCATTTTAAGACCTTTTAACTTTGAAACATTTGCAACTACAGCTTATATATCTGCATCAGAAGATTTATTAGAAGCGGCTGCAGTTCCATCATTATTTTTAATTTTGATTGCAACTATATTTATTATGCTTACATCTAAATATATTCTTAGAGAAAAATGAAAAATAATTTTTTAGAAATTAAAAATGTTGATTTCACAATTGGTGGAAAAATAAAAGTTAAAAATGCTTCATTTGTTATTGAAAACGAAGGTGAAACTTTATGTATTTTGGGGCCTTCAGGAATTGGAAAGACAACAATACTAAGAACAATAGCTGGTTTAGAAAAAGTTGAAAAGGGTTCAGTAAAATTAAATGGTAAATTATTATCTTCCAAAGACAAACATGTTGAGCCTGAACATAGAAATGTATCTTTAGCTTTTCAGGATAATAGCTTATTTCCACATTATACAGTTGAAAAGAATATAGTATTAGGTTCTGAAAGAAATAAATCAAAAAAGAAAAAAAAACTTGGTTTTAAGGAAATTATCAATTTGCTAGATATTTCAAAGATACTTAAAAAATATCCACACGAAATAAGTGCTGGAGAAGCACAGAGAGCTTCTCTTGCAAGATCTTTATTAACGCAACCTGATCTTTTATTATTAGATGAACCATTATCAAATGTTGATCAAAGTTTTAAAGAAGAAATTCAAGTAAGATTGAAAAAAATTTTAGGTAAATTAAAAATTACAACAATAATCGTAACTCACGACTCTTACGAAGCTTTTTATTTAGGAAATAAGTGTGCAATTATACTCGATGGTCAAATAAAACAGTTTGATGATCCTTATAATGTATATCATTTTCCAAACTCAGTAGAAGTAGTGAATTTTTTAAATAGAGGTATTTTAATTCCAGCAAAAGTAACTGGAGAAAATTCATTGGAAAATAAAGATCTAGGCACTATTAAAGGTAATTTTATTAAGCATTACCCAAAAGGTTCAAATGTACAATTGTTATTACAGCCGGAAGATCTTGAACATGACGATAAAAGCAATCTAAAATTGGAAGTAGTTGATAGAAAATTTAGAGGTACCAACTTTATTTATACTTTAAAAACCAGTAGTGATTTGTTAATACCAGTTTTTGTACATTCTCATCACGAACATCAACATGAAGCCGACGAAAAGTTTGGAATTAAAAGACCGATTAATATTGATCACATAGTTTGTTTTTAATAAAACAAGCAAATGCTTACCAAAAAACAATTATTCACTAGAGGCATGCTGGATATTTCTCCACATATGCTATCTGTTATTCCATTTGGAATAATTTGTGGAGCAATTGGAGTTGAGCTTGGTTTTAATCCATATTTAGTTTACGCAATGTCTTTTATTATTTTTGGAGGCGCATCACAAATAGTTTTTTTACAGTTGTTATCAGGAGGCGCGTCTAGTTTAGTTGCTGTTACCTCTGTTGGAATCATAAATTCTCGGCATTTATTATATGGAGCGGTTTTATCTGAATATTTAGAGAAATTATCTTTTATTAAAAAATTATTAATTTCTTATGTTGTAGTAGATCAAGGTTTTGCAGAGTCTAATAAATTTTTTAAAAAAAATAGAAGTGAAGAATATTTACATTACCACCTAATTGGTACAGGTTGCACAATGTGGGTTTGTTGGCAGATTGCAACCCTTTCAGGAATAATCTTAGGATCTTTTGTTCCGGAAGAACTTGGATTGAAATTTGCAATACCTTTAACTTTTATAGCTATTGTTGTTCAAGATTTAAAAAAAATTGATCATGTGATTGTTATGATTACTTGTGGAATGAGTTCTTTATTATTTTTTGATGCCCCATTTAAATCTTACATAATTATCTCACCAGTAATCGCTTTGTTCGTTGCCGCACTATTATTGAGGTTGAAAAAATGACCTTGGCATCAATTATAGCTGCTGGGATATTAACTTATTTCACTAGAATGACTATGATCGCGTTAATTAGTAGAGATATGTTGGGAGATAAAATCAAAGCTGTATTAGAATATGTTCCTTCTGCAGTATTCCCAGCAATAATATTTCCGGGAATATTTATAAATGATTTTGGAACTTTTATAGAAATGAATGATCCCAAAATTTTTGGAGCATTAATTGCTGTAATAGTAGGTTATTTTTCTAAAAATATTATCGCAACAATTTCAGCTGGATTAGTTTCTTATTGGTTTTTAATATTTGTAGTATTTAATTAGCGCCTAATTTTATATTTCTACTTACATTAATATCTATTAATTTTGGTTTTGCTAAATTTAGGTTTGACATGAGTTCTACATACTCATCAACATTATTAACTTGCAATCTTGGATTAAATTTTTTTTCATTACCAATTGTACTAAATTCTTTGCCGTTATAATCATGACCAGGATATAAAATGGTATCCTCAGATAATTTTAACAATCTATTAAAGATCGAGTTATAAGCATCCTTTGAACTACCATTTTGAAAGTCAGTTCTACCAGTTCCATTTATTAAGAGAGTATCTCCCGAAAATAAATATTTATTCATTAAGAAACTATAGCTGTCAGAAGTATGTCCTGGAGTATACATTGCTTTAATTTCTATTTGATCAATTTTTATTATTTCATCATCTTTTACTTTAACTTCTACAGCATCAGCAGGCGTGTGTTCCCCCATAAGCGTTGAGCAATTTGTTGCTTGCTTGAGTTTACTTGCACCAGTTACATGGTCAGCATGAATATGAGTATCTATTACCTTAACTAGTTTTAAATCTAATTCTTGAAGTAATTTAATGTAGCTTTCAACATTCTCAATTACTGGATCAATTATGACTGCCTCGCGACCTTTTGCCGACGCAATTAAATAAGTATAGGTTGATGATTTATTATCAAAAACTTGTCTAAAAATCATTTATCATTAATATCAAATTATAATGAATACCTCTACATTTCATTGGTCTTGTAAACATACTTGGAAAAGAAGCGCAAAAAATACAGCTTGGTGTGTAGTTGGTTGTGCTATTGGAGACTTTGGAACAATATTATTTTTTCAATTAACTCAACTTCCTTTTCCAGTTTTAGGTATAATGATTTTAGCCATAATCAATGGCCTGATTACAAGTATTATTTTAGAAACAATAATTTTAATGACACAGAATTTTAATTTTGTTAACGCATTTAAAACTGCTTGTGGCATGAGTTTAATTTCAATGATTAGCATGGAGATCATGATGAATCTGACTGACTATATTTTAACTGGTGGTGCAATCTTAACTTGGTGGGTAGTCCCAATAATGTTGATTGTAGGTTTTTTAACTCCTTGGCCTTACAATTATTGGAGATTAAAAAAATTTGGTATTGCTTGTCATTAAGATTAAAGAATTTTCTTTATTAAATTGTCCCCAAAAAAAAGTTTGTGAATAATCACAGCAGTTATATGAATTACTATTAAACCTATAAGAATATAATTTGAAAGAATATGAATTTCATAAAACTGATCTGCTAAATCAAAATTTTCATTAATTTGGATTTCTCTAAAAATTATTGTTAATGTTTCCCCGTTAAATAATTTTTTTAATATTCCTGAAATTGTTATTGCCAATATAGTAATATATAAAAGCACATGGTTCATCTTTGCTAGAAATCTTTGTCCTTTAAAAATACTTGGATCTAATTTTGGAGTTGGATTAAGTATATTATTTATTAACCTTATTATTATTATATAAAATATGGTTAAACCTAACGTAACGTGTATATCTTCAATGGTTATTCTTTGATCACCAAAATCTAGATCAACTAAATAGAAACCCAAAGGTATTTGTATTAAAAGAATAATTGCGCTGAGCCAATGTAACACCTTTGAGATAATGCCATACTCTGTTACGGTGTTTGTTACATGCATATTTTATTTAATCACATAAAAAAATATATTAAAATAATTATATTCTCAATTTTAAGTGTATTTTTCGTCTCATCTAGTAATGCCGAATTAACAGTTGAGGAGATTGTTAAAAGTAGACAAGCATTGTTTAGTAAAAACTATAGTACGGCTAAAAGGGTTCAAGCTTTTTCATCAAAAGGAGATTTTGAAAAAGCAAAAAAACTAATGATTGAAATGAGTGAAAATTATAAAGTTTTGATAGACCTATTTCCTGAAAATACTGAAGATGAATTTGATACTGAGGCTTTACCAACTGTTTGGGAAGAAAAAGATGCTTTTAATGCATTAATGACAAAAGCATCTGACAATATGATAAAACTTACGTCTATAATTGAAGATACTGATGATATAAGAGGCACTCTGAAACAATTTATGTGGAGTAACTGTAAAGCTTGTCACAGTAAGTACAGAGAAGAACATTAGTTACTAAAATCAAAAATGATACCTCAAAAAGTTAAAGATCACATAGAAGAATATATTAGCCAAGAAGTTTATGTGCAAATAGCTATAATTAAAGGTAAAGAAAAGGTTTCAACAGAAACAGCTATAAATAAATACTTTAACACAAATCATTTTAGAGATTTTGCTGAGGGCAAACCATATTTTCATTTTATTGAAGGATTAAGAGATAAATGCCTTGGAAAAATTAAGAATTCTCCCATGAGAGATAAGGAAACAGAGGATGAGACTATAAAATTATTACAAAATAAATTAAATGATTTATCTGATATTGAGCTTGAAGACACATATTGGGAAATAGAAACAGGAGAATTTTTTTCAGGAGAGCAAATAAAAGAATTAGAAAAAAATTGTAGTGAATTAATTAAAGAGCTTAATTTTTCAAACAAAAATAAAAAAGAAGTGCAAAAAACCATCATGAGTTTTTGTGAAAACTATGAAAAGCTGTGTCAAAAAAAATACCCAGAAGCTCCACTTCCACTAGAAATATTAAAATCAGTAAGTTAGTTTTTAAAGGGTTCGCTCTTTAAGCGTATACCTAAAGAGCTCCCTTGTATCGCCTCTTTGGCATTATAATCCCGAGAGGAATTTATTTTTCGTTATATTTTTGAAATATAAAGCTGTCCAGCTAAGTATCAGGTGGTGAAAGTATTAACATAAACCTCCTTCTATAAAAAAGGTAATTATAATTTATACAATTTCAATTAATTTATTTTAATTTAGAGCAAATATATTTATTGAATACAACCTAATGCTTTTATAGATTCCCGGTAACTTGATTTGTTTTAAAAATTATTTTTTATTTATTAATTCACTAATAAAATTTTCGCCGTAACCATCGTCAACAGCTTTTTGAAAATAATTTTTATTTAATTCAGCAACTTTTTCAGCTTCAGGAAAGTCTTTCAACAAGTCTTGAATATAAGTTAAATCTTTTACGGAATTACTTGCTGTAAATTTAAATCCAGTAAAATCACCTTTTAACAGATTATCAAAAACTCTATTAAGTGCTGCTGAATTTCCAGAACCAAGTTTTGCAACATCAAATACTTTTTTTAAATCTAAACCCATTTCTGTAGCACTTTTAGCTAAATGATTAACTAATGCAGCATTTCCAAGGGATAAAAAATTATTTAAAAGTTTTGATTTTGCTCCCATACCCACGGGTCCAAAGTGAAAATATTGTTTACAGAAAAAACTAAAGTATGGCTCAGCGATTTTAAAATTTTCATCTGATGCCCCGACAATTCCTCCCAATATACCTTCCTCCGCTTGAACGGGTCCTCCCATTACAGGACATTCAACATAATTAATATTTTTTACTTTGAATATTTCCTCTGTTTCCATTGATCCGGTTTTATTATGAGTAGTGATATCAATAATTAAAGTTTTTGTATCCAAAATATTAGATAGTTTTTCAGAAATTATTTTCGCTATGGGAGTATTGGTAACACACATGAACATCGCATCTAAATTTTTACTGTAAAAATCTTCAAAAGATTTTACTTCTTCAGCTCCATCGCTAACAATTTTCTCAATTGGTTTCCTATTTTTATTAGCAATGACAAAAAGATTATTTTTATGTTTTAAAATATTTTTAGCTATCCCATAGCCCATATAACCAACACCAATAAATCCAATATTTTTCATAATTATCTCATCAATTAACTTTTCTTAATTCCCTCTGTTCGAATAAACATTATACCAAAAATTATAATCCCTATTACACCAACAATTTTATTATAATCGAATGGTACACCAAATATTAAAAAATTTATAATTGTTGACCAAACCAATTGTGAATATTGAAAATTTGTTACAAAAGATAAATTAGACAGCTGAATAGCATAAATAATCAAAGAATGACTTACAAAACCTGCCACACCAATTAATATTAGATATAACCAGAAGATGTTTTTTTCCAATGGAACCCAATTGAAAAATATAAATACACTAAAAATAATTGCACCCAGAATAGACGTATAAAAAATTGCAGCAAAAGGATCATTATCACCTGATAATAGTTTAGTAAAAAATTGATATAGAGCCCAGCAAATTGGTGGAACTATTGGAAAAATTAAATCAACACTAAATATTCTCATACTTGGGCCTAATGAGTAAATAATTGATCCAAAACTAAGCAACATCAAAATTATACCCTTAGGGGTTAATATGTCTTTTAAAAAGTATGCTGAAAGTAATGAGACAATTAATGGAGCTGTGAAGAAAACAACATAAATATCTACCAAATCAAATTTTTGTAAAGAATAAAACATAAATGAAGTAGCAGTAATCATTAAAGTTGATCTTATTATTTGAACTTTAAAATTTTTTTTTAAGTTTACTTTTGGTTTAAAAATTAAAAAAAATATAATTAAAGAAACTAGGTGAAAAAAAAACCTTCCCCAAATTGCTTGAGTAATTGGCATTACAGTCCCAAGGTATTTTGCCATAGAGTCCATACAAACAAACATGAAAAAACCACCGGCAGCTAATAAAATTACATTAATTAGTGATGTTTGTTGTGGCACAGAAAATATTAATTACATTACAACGCCTACTTGCCAAGGATTAAATTCCTCGTCACCGTAGCCGTTGATTTCACTTTTTGATTTATTTCCTGAAGCAGTATTTACAATTAATTCAAATATTTTTTGACCAACTTCTTCAACTTTTTCTTTTCCTTCAGCAATTGTCCCACAATTAATATCCATATCTTCAGACATTCTTTCAAACATGGCTGAGTTAGTAGAAAGTTTTAAACTTGGTACTGGTTTACAACCAAAGCAAGATCCACGTCCAGTTGTAAAACAAATTACATTTGCACCTGATGCGACTTGACCTGTAACTGATACAGGATCATAACCAGGTGAATCCATAAAATTAAAACCTTTGTTTTTTAAAGGTTCTGCATAATGTAATACATCTTGAAGAATAGAATTCCCACCTTTTGCAACAGCACCTAAAGATTTTTCTAATATAGTAGTAAGACCACCTTTTTTATTTCCTGGTGCTGGATTGTTATCCATCGAACTATTATTAATTGAAGTATAATGCCTCCACCATTCGATCCTTTTAATTAATTTATCAGCAGTCTCTTGCGAGTTAGCTCTATTAATTAACAAATGTTCAGCACCATAAATCTCCGGAGTTTCAGATAAAATTGCACTTCCACCTTTTTTAACCAATAGATCTGCCGCCACTCCTAAAGCAGGATTTGCAGTTATTCCCGAATACCCATCAGAACCTCCACATTGAAGAGCTAAAGTTAAGTGACTTACTGGTTGAGAAGTTCTTTGGACCTTATTTGCCTCAGAAAGTAAATTTTTAATTTGTGATAATACTTTATCTACAATTTTTTTAGTTCCACCTTCATCTTGAATAGTCAAAAAATGTATTCGGTTATGTTTTTTTAAAGACTCATCAAATAAACTTACTTGGGCGCATTCACAACCAAGACCAATTACAAAAACATGAGAAAAGTTTGGATGATTTTTAAATCCGTCTATAGTTCTTTGGAAAATTTGCATTCCTTCACTTTCTGTATTCATTCCACATCCAGTTGAATGAGTAATTGGTACTATGCCGTCGATGTTTGGATAATCTTTTAAAATGTTAGAATATTTTATCTTCTCAACAATCATTTTTGTGACAGTTGCTGAGCAATTTACGGTGCTCACTATTCCAATATAATTTCTAGTAGCGACCTGTCCATTATCTCTTAATATTCCATTAAAGAAGGTGTCTGCTTTTTCATCAACAATGTGCTTTTTATCTGTAACTTTAAAATCTCTTTTGAATTCTCTGAATTCTAAATTATGTGAATGAACATGTTGTCCTGGTTTAATATCATCTAATGCAAAACCAATAATTTGATCATATTTAATGATTGGATCACCTTTTTTAATTGTTTTTAAACAAACTTTATGTCCAAAAGGGATTGGATCGATGGTACTAATCTCATAACCTTCAATTTTAGTTTTTTCAGGAATAATAAATTGGCTTACACCCACATTGTCATTCTTATTTAAAACTATTAGATTATTCATAAAATTATTATATAACTATAAATCTAAACAAACCATTATTTAAATTATGCCTAAAAAAAGAAAAAAAAGTTTTAGAAGTCAACAATGGTTCAATAATCCAAAAAACCCTGACATGACGGCTTTATATCTGGAAAGATATTTAAATTATGGTCTCACAAGAAAAGAATTGCAATCTGGAAATCCAATTATAGGAATAGCTCAATCCGGAAGTGATCTTTCTCCGTGCAATAGGCATTTCATGTCTTTGAGCAAAAGGATAAAAGACGGAATTAGAAGAGCAGGTGGTATACCAATGGAATTTCCTACTCACCCAATTCAAGAAACTGGAAAAAGACCAACAGCAATGTTGGATAGAAATCTTTCTTATTTATCATTAGTTGAAGTTTTATATGGTTATCCAATAGATGGAGTTATCTTAACCACAGGATGTGACAAAACTACTCCAGCAGCTTTGATGGCTGCAGCAACTGTAAACATTCCTGCAATAGTTTTATCAGGTGGTCCAATGTTGGATGGAGTTTACAAAGGAAAATTAGCTGGCTCAGGAATGGTAGTTTGGGAAGCTAGAAAAATGTTAGCCAAAGGAGAAATTAAATACGAGGAATTTATGGATATGGTTGCATCGTCTGCGCCAAGTGCAGGTCATTGCAACACTATGGGAACAGCTTCCTCAATGAACTCTGTTGCAGAGGCATTAGGAATGTCTTTACCAGGAGGTGCAGTTATTCCAGCTCCTTATAGAGAAAGAGAGCAAATTTCTTATGAAACAGGAAAAAGAATTGTTGGAATGGTTCATGAAGATTTAACCCCATCAAAAATTTTGACACGTAAAGCTTTTGAAAATGCAGTCGTAGTTGCGAGTGCTATTGGTGGATCTAGTAATTGTACAGCTCATCTAAGTGCTATTGCAAAACATATGGGAATTAAATTTGATCTTTCTGATTGGCAAAAACTTGGGCACAACATTCCTTTATTGGTAAATTGCCAACCTGCAGGAGAATACTTAATGGAAAGTTTTCATAGAGCCGGAGCAATACCTGCTGTAATGAGGGAATTAATTAAAAATAAAAAAATCCATACAAATATTAAGACAGTTACAGGAAAAACTGTAGGAGAAAATTTAAGAAAGAAAGTTGATGTAGATAACAAAGTAATTAAAACATTTAAGAATGCATTGACTGAAAAAGCTGGTTTTTTAGTTATGAAAAGCAACTTTTTTTCATCTGCTATCATGAAAACATCTGTAATCAGTAAAGAATTTAGAGATCAATACTTATCAAATCCTAAACACCCAAATGTTTTTGAATGTAAAGCTATAGTTTTTGAAGGTCCTGAGGATTATCATAAAAGACTTAATGATAAGAAGTTAAAAATAGATGAAAACTCACTATTGATTATTAGAGGCTGTGGACCTGTTGGTTATCCTGGATCAGCTGAAGTGGTTAACATGCAACCACCAGACAGATTATTAAAAAAAGGAATTAGACATTTACCAACTTTGGGAGATGGAAGACAGAGCGGTACATCAGAAAGCCCGTCAATACTTCATGTTTCACCAGAATCAGCGGTAGGCGGAGATCTAGGCATTGTTAAAACTTACGATAAAATAAAAATAGACTTAAATAAGAGAAGAGTTGATTTATTGATTTCTCAAGCTGAATTTAAAAAACGAAGAAAAAACAAAAAAGTATTTAAACCAAATAATCAAACTCCTTGGCAGGAAATATTTAGAAATACTGTTGGTCAATTGGATGATGGTGCATGTATTAATTCTCGAGGTAAATATTTAGACATATCACATACCAAAGGCTTACCAAGAGATTCTCATTAATATGAGGCCAAAAATATTAGTTTCTAGAAAAATCTCAGATTTAGCAGAAGAAAAACTTCAAAAAGAATTTGAAGCAACGCTTAATCCAAAAGACGAACCCATTCCAGAAAGCGAATTAATAAAAATTGTTAATGATTATGATGGAATGATTTCAACAGGATTTGATAAAATCAGTGAAAATTTTTTTAATAATTTAAATGGTAAATTAAAAATCATAGCTCAAGTTGGTGTTGGCTATGACAATATTTCAATTAAATCTGCTGAAGAAAAAAAAATTAAAGTAACAAATACTCCAAATGTATTAAATGAAGCAGTTGCAGAAACTACAATCCTTTTAATATTAGCTGCATCCAGAAGAATCGGTGAAGCTTATAACTTAGTTAGAGCTGATGATTGGAAAAATCAAAAACCAGACCTTACTAAATTTATGATTGGAAATTCTGTAACAGGGAAAACCTTAGGTATCATTGGTATGGGTCGTATCGGTAGAATGGCTGCAAAATCTGCTAAGGCATTTGGTATGAAGATTATTTATTACAATAGAAACAAACTTTCTGATGATCTAGAGGATGGTGCAAAGTATTATTCTGATATAAATACAATGCTACCAGAGTGTGATTTTTTAAGTATTCACACACCTGCAACAGCTGAAACAAAAAACATCCTTAATGAATCAACAATAAGTTTGCTACCAAAGCATGCTGTAGTTATTAATACTTCAAGAGGATCAACTATTGATGACGATGCATTGATAGATGCACTAGAAAATAAAAAAATTTATGCAGCAGGTTTAGATGTTTTTAATAATGAACCAAACTTAGATAAAAGATATTTAAAATTAGATAATTGTTTTGTCCTACCTCACATCGGAAGTGCAACACATGAGACAAGATTGGCCATGAGCATGATGGCAGTAGATAATATTTATTGCTATTTCAACAAAAAACCTCTTATTTCAGAAGTAGTTTAAGCAACTTCAAGTTGTGTGTTTAGAGAATATATATAATTTCTATATATAAGTTAAATGAATCCGTTGATCTCAAAAATCTTTTATGATTAACTTTCAAAAAAACATAAACGAGAGGAAGATAATGTTTAAACTTATATCTAAAACTATAGCAGCAGTAGCTATTGTTTCAGTTGCTTTATTTGGCTCTGCAAATGCAAAGACTTTAAAGATTGAAACACACTTTACTGCTAGTTCACCAAATGGTGAAGTTGCGGCTCAATTCGCTAAAAACGTGGAAGAGTTTTCTGGCGGAAGCTTAAAAATACAAATGTTCTACTCATCATCAGTAACTGGTAAATCTGCTGAGGTATTTAACTCTGCACAAACTGGAATTATTGATTGTGATATGACTGGTGCAGGTTACCAAACTGGTAAAAATGCAGCATTCCAATTCGCAGGCGATGTAATGGGAGGATACGATAACCCATATCAACAATATGATTTCTTGAAATTCCCAGGAGCTCAAGAAGCAGTTGATGCACTTTATAACAAATATGGAATGACTTTAATTGGTTGGTGGATACCAGGACATGAGTCTTTAATATCTAGCAGACCGATTCCAGATGTTGCCTCATTGAAAGACTTTAAATTCAGATCACCTCCAGGAATGGAAAGTATGATCTTTACAGCATTAGGTGCTAAGCCAATTGTTATGGACTTTGGTGAAGTTCCTACAGCTTTACAAACTGGTCTTATCGATGGTGCTGATTATTCATCTTTAGCAACTAACTATGCAGGTGGACACTATGAGCAAAACAAATATGCTACATATCCAGGTTTCCACTCTATGCCAGCTGACCACTTAGCTTGTAACACTAAAGTTTGGAACAAGTTAAAACCTCACGAAAGAGGAGCGATGAAAGCTGGAATAGAAATTGCTGGTAGAACTATTACTAGTTTAGTTGAAAGAAAAAACGCTGAAGCTGTAAAAGCTTTAAATGAGATGGGAGTTACTCTTCATGATTGGTCTAGAGAAGATAGACTTAAATTCAGACAAGCTGCTTTAGGAGCTTGGGAAGAATGGAAGAAAAAATCTCCAGAGGCAGCTGAGCTTATTAAGATACATACTGCTTATATGAAAGCTAATGGTATTATGTAATTAAGAGTTCCAAAAAATTTGAAGGGCCTGAAAAGGCCCTTCTTATCAATAAAATTTTTTAGCTATGCGTGACAAGGATTTACAAGATAAACAATTAAAAGAGCAAAGTGAAAAAGTTGCAAGTAAAGACGATTTTCCAATAAATTGGATTGATAGAATTTCCCTATTTTTAAGTCACACAATTAAATACCTAATCCCCATTATAGTGATTGTGATGATGTATGAAATTTTTATGAGATATGTTTTGTTTAAACCAACATTATGGGCTAATGAATTATGTTTGTGGTTAGCGGGTGTTTGTTATTTGGTTGGAGGAATATACGCAACAAGACTAAGAAGCCATATTAGAATAGTATTATTATATGATTATGTAAGTAGACCCACACAACGAATTTTTGATTTAATTAGTACCCTTATAATTGTTACTTTTGCTGCAGCAGTAATTTATGGTGGTATGGAAGATGCATACAGATCATTTATAAATTGGGAAAGATTTGCAACTTATTGGGATCCACCAATTCCTGCAACTATGAAACCACTAACATTAATTTGTATATTTCTTATCGCTCTTCAATCGGTGAATAACCTAATTATTGACTGGAAAAATCCTAAAGAAAAACAATACCAACCTGCCAAAGATTTAAAATAAGATGGAATTTGAGATAGGTACACTCTCGATAATACTTATTGTTGGATTATTAGCACTAATATCAATTGGTGTTCCGATGGGTTTTGCTTCAGGTTTTATGGGTGCAGTACTAGTATTTTTGTATATTGGTGAGCATGCATTAGGTATTTTACTTTCAAGATATTATTCACTTGTTGTAACTTATTCCTTTTTATCAGTTCCTTTATTTATATTTATGGCCTCCTTACTTGAGCGCTCAAATATAGCTAGAGATTTATATGATGCTTTAAATGCTTGGCTAAGAAAAACTAGAGGTGGGGTAGGAGTAGTAACTGCGATCATGGCAACAATCATGGCTGCTATGAGTGGAATTATTGGAGGAGAAATAGTTTTATTAGGATTGATTGCGCTACCTCAGATGTTGAGATTAAAATATGATCAAGATATGTCTATTGGTATTATTTGTGCATCAGGCTCTTTAGGCACAATGATACCTCCATCGATTGTTTTAATTATTTACGGATTAACAACAGAAACTTCAATCACAATGTTATTTCAAGAAGCTATTGTTCCAGGTTTAATGATTTCAGGTTTAATAATTACCTACATTCTTATTCGAACAAGATTGCAACCACATCTTGCTCCTTTAAGTGATGAGCCAGCTTTAACTTTAAAAGAAAAAATGTCATACCTCCCAGGTCTTTTACCGCCAATTGGTATAGTAATAATAGTTTTAGGTTCAATTTATTCTGGTATGACTGGAATTACCGAAGCTGCTGGAATGGGAGTTGTTGCAACCTTAATCATTATTTTTGCTAGACGAGAACTTACTTGGTTTTTATTTAAAGATGCATTGGTAAGAACTTTTAAAGCCTCAGGAACTATTTTAACAATTACTTTTGGTGCTACAGTTTTAGCTGGGGCCTACTCTCTTGCAGGAGGACCAACTTATGTAGCTGAAACAATTTTAGCTTATGATCTAAAACCAATGTATTTAATTTTCATGATGCAAATAATGTTTTTAATAATGGGAGCATTTATGGATTGGGTTGGAATCGTATTATTAGCGATGCCAGTATTTTTACCAATAGTTTTAGCTCTTGGATTTGATCCAATATGGTTTGGAATTTTATTTTGTGTAAACATGCAGGTTTCATTTTTAAGCCCACCATTTGGACCTGCAGCTTTCTATTTAAAATCAGTTGCGCCTCCACATATTTCATTAACAGATATTTTTAGAGGTTTTGCTCCATTTATAGTAATTCAATTAATTGTTTTAGCTTGTGTAATGTTTTTTCCAGAGGCAATGACACAAAATTTCCACGAATTTAAACCAAAACCATGAATAAAATAGGCTTTATTGGAACAGGCCTTATGGGTCTACCAATGGCTAAAAATTTATTAAAAGCAGGATTTAAATTAAAAGCTTACAATCGTTCTACAAAAAAAGCTGAACCTTTAAAAGAGCTTGGCGCAGAGGTAACAAAAAACTTAAGTGAAGTAGTTAAAGATAATGATTTTATAATTACAATGTTAACAGATGATGTTGCTATTGATGCAATAATGAGCAATTCAGATTTTTTAGATAATTTAAAATTTAATTCAACAGTTATCGACATGAGTTCAATTAAACCAACTACTGCAAAAAAATATGGAGATATTTTAAAATTAAAAAAAATAAATTATTTAGATGCACCTGTTTCTGGAGGAACTATTGGAGCTGAAGAAGCTTCTTTAGCTATTATGGTTGGTGGTGACCAAAGTGTTTTTGACAATTCTCTTAATATTTTAAAAGCTATGGGAAACCCAACATTAGTAGGACCCACTGGTAGTGGCCAAGTTTCAAAGTTAGCAAATCAAATTGTTGTAGGGGTTACAATTGGAGCAGTTGCAGAGGCAATAACTTTATGTGAAAAAGCAGGTGCAGATCCAATCAAACTAATTAAAGCTCTAACCGGAGGTTGGGCAGATAGTAAAATATTACAAACACATGGAAAAAGAATGATTGATAAAGATTTTAGTCCAAAAGGTAAAACATCGACTCATTTAAAAGATATGAATAACATTTTAGAGTGTGCAAATTCATATAATACACATTTACCTATTTCAAATTTGGTAAAAGAAATGTATAAAACTTTAGTCGATAATGGTCATGGAAATACTGACCATAGTTCACTTTATAATGAAATTGAAAGGATAAATAAAAAATGAGTGGTAGATTAGAAGGAAAACAAATTGTTGTTACAGCAGCTGGTCAAGGAATCGGTAAGGCAACAGCAATTGCATTTCATAAAGAGGGCGCTCATGTAATCGCAACAGATTTAAATGATAAAACTCTGGGTGATTTAAACAAAGAATATCCTAAAATAAAAGTACAAAAGCTAGACTCAACAGATAACAAAGCAATATCAGAATTTACAAAATCCTTAGATAAAGTTGATGTTTTGTTTAATGCAGTTGGTTTTGTCCATCACGGAACTATCCTTGATTGTGAAGAAAAAGATTGGGACTTTTCATTTGATGTAAATATTAAATCTATGTATTTTATGTGTAGAGCAATCTTGCCTTTAATGATCAAGCAAAATGGAGGAAGTATAATTAATATTTCTTCAATAGCTTCTAGTTTAAAAGGTTTACCAAATCGATTTGTTTACGGTGCATCAAAGGCAGCAATTATTGGTTTAACAAAATCAATTGCTTCAGATTTTGTTAAGCAAAATATCAGATGCAATGCAATAGCGCCTGGAACTGTTTTCTCTCCTTCCTGGCAAGAAAGAGTGAATCAAAGTCCAGATCCTGTTCAAGCAAAGAAAGATTTTATAGCAAGACAGCCCATGGGGAGATTAGGAACAGCTGAAGAAATTGCATCTATGGCTATTTATTTAGCTGGAGATGAATCGACATTTACAACAGGCAATACATTTTCTGTTGATGGTGGAATGACAATTTAAATATAAAAGGAGAAATAATGAAACTATTAAGAGTGGGTGAAAAAGGAAAAGAAAAACCAGCTATTGTGGATAAGGATGGTAAAATTAGGGATATAAGTTCTCATGTTAAAGATTTAAATCCTGATTTTTTAAACTTCGAGACTTTTGCAAAGCTACAAAGTGCTGATTTATCGAATTTACCTGAATTATCTTCAAATGAAAGAATAGGTTCGTGTATAACTAACCCAGGTAAGTTTATAGCTATAGGTCTTAATTATTCAGATCATGCAGCTGAAGTTGGAGCTGATATTCCTAAAGAACCAATAGTGTTTATGAAGGCAACTAGCTGCATAGTTGGACCTAACGATGATGTTGAAATTGTTTCAGGATCAAAAAAATTAGACTGGGAAGTAGAGCTTGGTATTGTAATAGGTAAAGAAGCTAAACATATTAAAGAAAATCAATCACAAGACCATATTTTAGGTTATTGTTTAGTAAATGATGTAAGTGAACGTGAATGGCAACTTGAAAAAATGGGACAGTGGGTTAAAGGGAAATCTCATGACACGTATGGCCCTGTTGGTCCGCATTTAGTTACTAAGGATGAAATTGCAGACGTTAACAACTTAAAGATGAGTTTAGATGTTAATGGAAAAAGAATGCAAACAGGAAATACAAGCACAATGATATTTAACGTTGATGTTATAGTATCTTATTTGAGTAAATATATGTCTCTTCAAGCAGGAGATATAATTACGACCGGAACACCTCCTGGTGTAGGCATGGGCATGAAACCTCAGCAGTTTTTAAAAACTGGTGATACTATGAAGTTATCTATTGAAAATTTAGGAGAGCAAAACTCAAAAGTAGTAGCTTTGTAATTATTGTGAAGATAACTTCTATTAAAAGTCATGTACTTAGATATGAGTTAGAAAAAGAACTTGGGTACTCACAACAATATTATAAGCATCGTACAGCCCACCTAGTAGAGGTTCAAACTGATGATGGGATTACTGGTTGGGGAGAGTGTTTTGGCCCAGGCAATATTGCACTAGCGAATAAGTTTATTGTTGAGAAGGTTATACAGCCCCTAATTTTAGGCGAAGATCCTTTAAATAAAGAGCATATTTGGCAAAAAGTTTATAATCTTTTAAGAGATAGTGGTCAAAAAGGTATGCCAATACAAGCTTTGTCAGGTATTGATATAGCTTTATGGGATATTCTTGGAAAGAAAACAAGCGCTCCTCTCTATCAGCTTCTTGGCGGCAAATGTAATAATGATGTTCCAGTTTATGGATATGGAATGATGTTACAAAAAAAATCTGCTGATGAATTGATCGACTTGTTCAAAGAAGAATCTAAGCAAATAAAATCAAAAAATTTTAAAGCCATGAAAATGAAAGTTGGATTAGGTCCAAAAGAGGATTTAAAATTGGTTCAAGCTGTACGAGACTCTATTGGAAAAGATTTTAAATTAATGGTTGATGCAAATCATGCTTATAATTTGAAAGATGCTCTTTATGTTGGAAAAGGTTTGGATGAACTAGGTATTTATTGGTTTGAAGAACCCGTTGCGCCTGAAGATTATGAAGGTTATAGAGAATTAAAACAAAAAATAAATACTAGTATTGCAGGTGGAGAAGCTGAATTTACTAAATATGGCTGGAATAAACTAATATCAAATAAATGCATAGATATAGCTCAACCAGAGGTTTGTGGACTTGGAGGAATTACTGAGTATTTAAAAGTTGCAGCATTAGCACAAGCTAATTTTATACCGGTAATTAATCATGTATGGGGCTCTGCAATTAGTATTGCAGTCAACCTTCATTTGTTAACAGCTCAGCCAGATATGCCTGGTGGCTTATTTCCATCAAAATCTATGCTCGAGTTTGATACAACTGAAAAAAATATTTTTATCACAGATTTGCCAAAGGAAGAATTTTCAATTTTAGACCAAGTTAAAAACAATAACGGTTTTGCATCAGTAACTGAGAATATAGGTATTGGCATTAATCCTGATGAAAATTTTATAAAGGAGTTTGAGGTAAATGAATAAAATAAAAACCTCTGAACCAAAACCTCTTTGGAAAATAAGATGTACTTTAGGTGAAGGAACATTATGGGTTAGTGAACATAGCTCAATTTATTTTGTAGATATTAAAAAAAAGAAAATTTTCTCTTTCAATATTAAAAATAAAAAAAAGAAAATATTTAAAGTAAATAAAGAAATTGGTTTTATAGCTCATATCAAAGATTATATTTTTATTTTAGGTCTCCAGGGAGAATTAAGAATTCAAAATTTAAAATCAAAAAAAATTTTAAAATCAATAAAGATAGAACCTAACTTGAAGCTAAATAGAATTAATGATGGAAAAACTGATCCTGCTGGAAATCTTTGGTTTGGTACCATGGATAACCTGGAGAGAAAAATTGAAAAAGGATCTTTGTATAAATTAGATAAAAATTTTAAATTAATTAAAGTAGATAAAAATTATAGAATTACTAACGGACCAGCATTTATCGATCACCATAATTTTTATCACACAGATAGCCCAAAAAAAATTATCTATAAAATTAAGATAAATAAAAACAATAAAATAGTAAGTAAAAAAATATTTAAAAAATTATCACCTGAAGAAGGATCGCCAGATGGTATGACCTTAGATAAAAATAAAAATTTATGGGTAGCTCATTTCAATGGTGCATGTGTTTCCGTATTTAATCAAAAAGCAAAATTAATTCACAGAATTCAGTTTCCAGCAAAAAATATAACTAATTGTGCATTTGGAGGTAAAAATACTAAAGAACTTTATATTTCAACAGCTACAAAAGGTATGAGCAAAGCAGATTTGCGAAATTTTAGATATTCTGGATTCTTTTTTAGTGTAAAAACAAATACAAGAGGAGTTTTACAAAAAAAATTTATTTTAAGTAATGAAAAAAAGAGATCTTTACTATGAACGAATACCAACAAAGCTTCTAAGGGAAGATATTAGATTATTAGGAACTTTTCTTGGAAGAGTAATTAAAGACCAGGAGGGTTTAGTTTTTTTTGAAATTGTAGAGAAATTTAGATTATTATCAAAAAACACACTTTCAGATAAAAATAAAACTAGAATATTTTCAAAAATTTCGAAAGAAGTAAAAAAACTTTCTCCAAACAATACTTGTAAATTAACAAGAGCATTTTCACATATTTTAAATTTAATGAATTTAGCTGAGTCACTAGATGCATCTAGAAAGTTAAATGAGTTTGAAAATCCATATTTTAAAAGCAAAAACCAAAATCTTTTCATAGAAGATATAATTGAAGGTTTATTTAAAAACAGAAAAATTTCAGATAAAAAAATTTACGAACAAGCAACAAAACTTGATATAGGCATTGTCCTTACTGCCCATCCTACTGAGGTAAAAAGGAGAACCTTAATCCAAAAATATGCCAATTTAATTGAAATTATGGAGCAAAGACATCTTTATAAAAAATATCCATCAAAAATAATAGAATTAGATAGAAAGCTTTATTCAGAAATTGCAATCATATGGAAAACAGATGAACTAAAAAGGACTAAACCATCTCCATTAGATGAAGCAAGGTGGGGTTTAGCTGTTATAGAGGATAGTCTATGGGACACCATTCCTAAAGTTTACAAAAGACTTAACGACATATTCAGAAAAAATTTAAAGAAAGATCTGCCTCGTGATTTCAATCCAATTCAATTTGGATCCTGGATGGGTGGAGATAGAGATGGGAATCCCAATGTAACAGCTGAAGTTACAAAAAAAGTAATATTATTTTCTAGATGGCAAGCTGCAAAATTATATGAAAAAGAACTCACACAATTGATTCAAGATTTATCAATGAAAGAATGCTCATTAAAGATTAAAAGAGCAACAGGAAATAGTTTTGAACCTTATAGAGTTTACTTAAGACCAATTAGGGATAAAGTAAGATTAACCCATCAATTAATCGAAAGTCATTTAAATAACAACACAGCGCTAGATGAAAAAAAATTAATTCAAAATAAAAAAGAAATTACGCTACCATTAAGAGAAGTAAGAAATTCATTAAAAGTGAACCGAGGTGAACATATCGCAAATGCAGATTTGTTAGATTTAATGAGAAGAGTTAGATGTTTTGGAATTAATCTAGCAAGATTAGATATTAGACAAGAAGCTGATAGGCATGGAAAACTTTTAAATGAAATTTTTAGAAAGAAAAAAAATATTAAATTCTTTTCTTTAAGTGAAGTGGAAAAAATAAAATTATTAAACAAAACAATAAAACAAAAAAAATTATTTGTTGATAAATTAAAAATAAACAACAAAGAAAATAAAGAAGTTTGGAATACTTTTAAAGAAATATCCAAAACTCCAGATGAATGTTTAGGTGCTTATGTTATATCAATGACATCCACAGCATCTGACATATTGTCTGTTTATTTTTTGCAAATGCAGGCAAAAATTAAAAATTTAATAAGAGTCGTTCCACTTTTCGAAACTTTAGATGATTTAAAGAATGCTAATGGAGTTATGGCTAATTTATTCAAACTCCCTTGGTACAGAAAAATGATTAATTCAAAACAAGAAGTGATGATTGGCTACTCAGATTCTAGCAAAGATGCTGGTAAGTTATCTGCCAGCTGGCATCAATACAAACTTCAAGAAGAGCTTAGAAATTTAGCAAAGAAATACAATATAGATCTTGTATTTTTTCACGGTAGAGGAGGTTCTCCAGGTAGAGGAGGTGGTCCAATTCAGGCAACCTTAAAATCACAACCTTCTGGAACTGTTAATGGAAAAATTAGAATTACTGATCAAGGAGAGGTAATACAACAAAAGTATGGTTACAAACCTTTAGCCGAATATAACCTCTGTAGTTATATTGGTTCTGTAATGGATGCTTCTTTAAATCCACCACCAAAATCAAAAACCAAGTGGCGTGAATTAATTGAAAAAATGTCAGAAATTTCTACATCCTCATATAGAAAATATTTAAACCAAAGTGAAGATTTTATTCGTTATTTTAAAATTGTTACACCTCATAAATCACTTGGAAAACTTGCAATTGGTTCAAGACCGACCAAAAGAAAGAATGTTGATAACATTCAAAGTTTAAGAGCTATCCCCTGGGTATTTGCTTGGACGCAAATTAGATTAATGTTACCTGCGTGGCTTGGGACAACTGAGGCATTGAGATATGGATCTATTAAAAAGTTTAAAAAAACAATGACAGATATGGAAAGAAATTGGCCTTATTTTGTATCAACTATGGATATTTTAGACATGGTTATTTCTAAGGTAGATCCAGAAATATCAGTTATATACGAAAATAATTTAGCTGATGCTTCATTAAAAAGAATTGGTAAGAAATTAAGATTTCAATTTGAAGCACTGGTCAAATTGCATAATAAAATTACTCCAAAGGAAGTGATAAAAGAAAGAAAACAATTTAGAAAATCGTTATTTATAAGAAATAATTATACAGAAATGTTAAATATACTTCAGGCTAATGTGATGAATAAATTAACAAGTAAAAAATATAAAAGTTCAGATAAAAAATTCCTTGAAGATGCTTTAATGACCTCGATTGCAGGTATTTCTGCGGCGATGAAAAATACTGGATAAATGTTTGAATACCTAATTGCTTTTGGAGCAGGACTTATAAGTTTTTTATCTCCATGTGTTTTACCTTTAATTCCAGGTTATATCTCATATATATCTGGTCAGTCGTTACAAGAAATTTTAAATCAAAAAAAAATAAACTTTTTTCCTCTAGTTTTATTTTGTTTGGGCTTTTCAACTGTGTTTGTTATTTTAGGAGCCTCAGCATCATTTCTTGGACAAGCTTTTTTACAAAACTCTGATGTTTTAAGAGTTGTAGCAGGAATAATTATAATTATTTTCTCTCTTCAATTGATTGGAGTAATTAATATTCCATATCTAAACTTTGAAAAAAGATTCGATGCAAAAGAATCCAGAAATATTCTTTTTCCATATGTGATTGGTCTTGCCTTTGGTTTTGGGTGGACACCATGCATAGGTCCAATTCTAGGTTCAATTTTAGCTTTGGCATCTATTGAAGAAACCCTATCAAGAGCAATTATATTATTGATTTGTTATTCATTAGGTCTTGCAATTCCATTTGTTTTATCTGGATATTTAATTCAGAAATTTTTGCTATTTTCTAAAAATTTTAAAAAAAATATTAATTTAATATCAAAAATTGGAGGAATAACCTTATTAGTTACAGGTATCTTAATTTTAACCAATCAATTGCAAGCAATTGGTTTTTATATAATTGAAATCTTTCCCTTTATGCAAAAATTCGGGTAAAAGGTATTGATGAAAATTTACCAAATAGACTCTAGCGCTCGAAAAAAAGGCTCAACTTCTAGAGCTTTAGCAAAAAAGTTATTAGATAAAGTTAAAAAGCCAGGTGATGAAGTAATTTATAGAGATTTAGACGATGAAATGCTTTTTGTAAGCGGGCTAACAGAATCTGGAATGAATATAGATGAAAAAGATCAAACAGAGGAACATAAAAAAATGTTCGAACTTTCTAATAAGCTAGTGAAAGAATTAAAAGAAAGCGATGTGATTATAATTTCAGCTCCAATTTATAATTACGGTCCTCCAGCAACCTTAAAAGCTTGGTCAGATTTAGCTGCTCGAATAGGTGAAACTTTTAGATTCAAACCTAATGGTAGGAGAGAAGGGTTATTAAAAAATAAACATGCTTATCTAGTTATCACTTCTGGTGGAACAAAGTTGAATAGTTCAGAAGATTTTTTAACACCTTGGCTAAAATTTATTCTTAATTTTTTTGGTATAGAGAAAGTAGATATTATTAGCGCAGATCAAATGGCACTTGATTATGAAAAATCTATCAAAGAAGCTGAAACTCAAATCGAAAATTTATTTAAAGATTAAATTTTCTCTTTAGGTGTCTTAGCTTACCTTCGGTACTATCATAATCAATATAACAGCCTTGTAAAAATCTTTCGCCTTCTTTTGTCTCATAAGCTGTTCGTCCGTGAAGCAGTCTGTGATTATCCATCATCATTAAATCTTTTGGTTCAAGTTTAAATTCAATTCTGTAATGCTCAGAATTATACATTTCAGAAAGTTTTTTTCTTGCCTGATAGTATAAGTCTAATTTATCTTTATCTAAAATTGGTACGTAATCTAGTCTAGGACTAAACCTCACTTGCTTAAAACTTTTATTCTCATTAAGTTCAATTAGTGGAGAAATATTTTCCAAAATAACCTCTTTATCAATAAACTTAAATCTAACTTTTACCTCAGTTAAAATCTTATAAAATTCTGGATATTTAATTTTAAGATCCTCTGTCACGGTATATCCATCGACTAAAGTTGATAAACCTCCTGAAACTTTACTCTCAATACAATGTAAAAGCTGAATACATGGAACAGGGTTTCTATATGGATTATCTGTATGCGGAGCTAAAGCAAGAGATGTATACGCCAGGTCGTTAGGATCTGGTTTAGATTTTACATCAAAATATTCACCGAAATTAGTTCTTCGTACACTTCCTATAGAATTTGCAAATTCTACAATATAATTTTTACTGACTGGTATATTTTTAATAACAACAAATCCATATTTATAAAAAGATACAAGCAAATCATGCATTTCTTTACTTTCGTGAAAGTTTTCTTGAAATTTATAATTTTTAATATCTTTTAATGAAGAGTCCCATTTAATTTTTTCAATTGATTTAACAACTGTATCTTCTTTAGAAAACTCTAATGTAATTTTATCAATTTCTAGTTTTGAATTAACACCATCATTAAAATCAATTTCTAAATATTTTTCATTGATATTAGCTTTATTTATTGAGATATCCTTGCTAAGAAAAGTTGGATCAAAAAGTCTTTGTTGTGTTCCTTTATCAAGATATTCTTCACCATTTGCCCTTTCTCTAAGCCAGAATGGGTGGATTTCTTTTTTTTCTGACCCATTATTAAAAAATACTTTATTTTGATTGAGTTCAATTTTCATACTTATTTACTAAGGATTATTTAAAATTTAACTTTAATCAATATAAATTAAATAGTAAGAGTTCTTTGTGAAAAATTTTGATACAAAAAAATATCCCATATATGCTAACTTTTTAAATCAATTAGCAAAAGATTTAACGAGATTTTATTACAGCAAACTAGATAAACCTTTTAAGATAACTAATAAGCTCAAAGGCAAGGGATATGACCCGGTGACCACATCAGATAAAGCTTTTGAAAAGTTTATAAGATCCAAAATTTCAAAAAAATTCCCAGATCATCAAATTATAGGTGAAGAGTATGGTCACAAAAATTCTAAAAGTCTATTTTCTTGGGTAATTGATCCAATTGACGGAACTAGATCCTATGTTGTTGGAAATCCAAGTTGGAGTAATTTAATTTCTTTAAATTATAATGGAGAGCCTATTTTAGGTTTGGCTAACTTTCCAAAAATGAAAAAATACTATTTAAATATTAATAAAAATTCTGCTTATGTTTTTGAAAATAATAAAAAAAGAAAATTAAAGGTAAATACTAAAGTAAATTTTACAAATGCAAAATTAGCTGCTGCATTTCATAATACTTTAACTTTAAAACAACAATCAAAAATAAGTAAGTTTATAAAACGAATGCAATTTCCATGTTTTGATGCTTTGACATACTGCCAACTAGCTGAAGGTAGACTTGAAATAGTTGCGCAATGTGCAAATAAGATTTGGGATATTCATCCTATTATGCCAATTGTAAGAGCTAGTGGAGCAATTGTAACAACTTGGGGAAATAAAAACCCGGTGGTAGGTGGAAATATTATTGTTTCAAATAATATAAGTAATCATAAAAAAGTTTTAAAATTATTAAAACCTTTAGCTAAATGATACCTGATAAAGCCCAAGAAATTTTAGATTTTTGGTTTAAAGAAACTCCCTCCGAGATGCGATTCAAAAAAGATGAAAAATTTGATCAAAAAATTAGAGATAAATTTTTAAAGGATTATGAAGTTGCATCAAAAAATGAGTATGATGATTGGCAAGATAACCCAATGAGTTGTTTAGCTTTAGTTATTCTATTTGATCAGTTTTCAAGGAATATGTTTAGAAATGATAAAAAAGCATATGCACAAGATCATAAAACTAGATTAATAGTAAATGATGCAGTTTATTCAGGGTATTTAGAAGCAATGAATGTTAATCAAAGATTATTTATGTTGTTACCACTAATTCATAGTGAAGAAATAAGTGACCATGAAATGGCTTACTATTTATTGAGTAAATATTTAAGGGAACACGAAGGATACAATAAAATCAAAAAGTTTTGGCAAGATCATACAAAAGTAATTAGACAGTTTCATCGTTATCCACATAGAAATGAAATCTTAGGTAGAGAAGCTACCGAGGAAGAAATTGAATTCCTAAAAGGCCCAAACTCTTCTTGGTAATATGAATCTAGAATTTGTTTTTAAAATTATTGAAAAAGAGGAATGGCAAAATGCTAAGCAAACTGGAACTTACAATGGATCTGATAATGACAAAAAAGATGGGTATATTCACTTCTCTGAGGAAGATCAGGTACCAGAAACTCTCAAAAAGTATTACCCAAATAAAGAAAACCTTATTTTATTAAAAGTTAACGCTTTTAAACTTGAGCATTTACTTTGGGAACAGGCTTCAAATGGGGATATGTATCCACACTTATATTCACCTCTAGATATCAAAAATGTTGTAGATGAGTTTGAGCTACCTTTAGATAATGATGGAATTCACGAGCTTCCTGAAATTTTAAAAAAATATCAATTTAGTCGTCCTAGGTAATTTACCATTACCACACCAATGACAATTAAAATAATTCCTATAGTTCCATAAATATTTGGAACCTGGTTGAATCTTAATACTGCAAAAAGTACGACACCAGTAACGGTTAAACCACTATAAGTAGAATAGGCAAAACCAACTGGAAGTGCTGACATTGCTTTTGCAATCGAAAACATTGTGATGCACATAAATAATATACACAAAATTGATGGAGTTAATTTTGTAAAACCTTCAGAAATTTTAGCTAAACTATTAGAGGCAATTCCAAAAATGATACCATTTGCTAGAAATAAGTATCCAAATAAAGGTTTCACAATTATTTATTTCCTAATAAGTTTACCATTAAAACTCCAATAATAATCAATGCCAGACCGATCATTGAGTATAAATTAGGTACTTGATTATATTTAATTACACCAACAATGACTGTTGCAATTATAGTAAGTCCTGCAAATGAGGCATATGTAATACCCATTGGAATATTCTTCATTACCAATGAAAGAGCATACATACATAAAACAATTGTGATTGCTGTAATTATACTTGGAAATATAAGGGTAAATCCTTCAGCACTTTTAGCAAAACTGTTTGAGGTAACTCCTAAGAAAACAGCTATACCTAGAAATAAATATGAAGTGACAAGACTCATTTAATTATCATAAATGAAATCTTGCCAAATTTATATAATTATTTTGGCATTGGAGTAGCACCAGTTTCTAAACTGACAATTTTCCCATTGTCATATTTGTAAACTGCCATTACAGCCTCAACATTTCCATCATTAAATGTTACAAATGCATGGTGAATTCCAACTTCATCATTTTCATAAACAATTCTTGCCTTATCTTGATTAATGTCACCGCTCATAGCCCATTTAATAACATCAACTTTAGTTAAAACATTTCCTGATTTATGCATCGTGAATTTAAAATCATCATGCAACAGATCATTCATTGTAGCTTCATCTTTATTTTTTAATGCAGCACTATATTTTTCTAATATAGACATATTTTTTATGCTCCTTTTATTATTATCCCATTAGTTTCAGCGTTATCTAATCGAATTTGTTTAATTGGTTGATATTCTTCTGAGTTATACCATTCCAAAGCTTTTTCATATGAGGGAAATTTCATCACTACAGTTCTTGGATGTTGCCAAGTTCCTTCTATCACTTGATTTTCGCCTCCTCTTACAATGTATTCTGCTCCAAACTTTTCAGCCACTGTTACAACTTGTTCAATATAATGTTTGTAATTTTCTGGATTAGTAACATTGATATTAAATATTGCATAACCAGCTGACATTATTCACCTGGCTTCTTGTAACTTTTTGATGCATCAGAAGCTTTTTTAAATGCGCTGTTGTAGTCAAATACTTCATGAACCATCAGATCTGACATCATTCCGCTATTTAGAACAGTTACTTTCATTGCAAGAACACTTTCATAGTCCCCCTCAACACAGAAAAGAACATCAAAACGTCCTCTTAACCACTCATAACTTATTGCTTTAACTCCTAAGCTATCACACATGGATTTCATCACTGCACCTCTATCTGCAGCAGGGTCAGCATGCATTTTTTTTAATAACTCAGGACTTGCTTTTCCAATTACATAAAATTTAGACATTATTCACCCCACATTCCATGAAATTCATATACTACTGCCGGTTTATCTCCAACAACCCATCCATCATGACCTGGTTGTATTGAATATGCATCACCAGCTTTATAAGTTAGTTCAGTTCCATCATTATGTTTTGCACAAACAGCACCTGAGATAATTATACCAAGATGTGTAGCTTGACAACTGTCACCACCAACTGTTGGCTTTATATCTTTTGACCATTGCCAACCAGGTTGCAAAGTAAGTTTCATCAATCTTTGATTTCCAACTTTGACCGCTTCAATTTTAGCATTATTAAAATTATCATTTACTTCATCTGCTTTATCAAAACTTTTTACTTCTATTCCAGCCATTTTTCCTCCTTGTTACCAATAATTTAGTTACTAACTCTAGCAGAGATCAGTCAGTATGTGTAGCCTCAGTTTTCAACTATACTTTAGCTAACTCGTAAATTTCATAACCAGTCATTACTTCATCAAATACAGGTTTTGAAACTGGATTTGATCCATCCATAAATGAATGAAGTGCTGCCATGTCATGAACTACAATTTTAAACATTACTGTTGATTTATCAGGTGAAACACTAGCTATTGTTTTTGTAACATCTGCAACTTTTTTTCTTTCAGCCATACCTTCATCTGATTGCATAAAGCCCATAAACTTTTCAAATGCTCCTTCTTTTAACTTTCCTACTACCAATATATCTTTCATTTTTAACTCCTTTTTTTTATTTTATTTTCCTTTTTAATAAGTGTACTCCCCACTCATTTGATTCATTGAGTGAGCCATACCAGCTTTACCTCTTATATTTTGTCTACTTGAGAAACCGCTTCCAGAAATATTTTCATATTTTCCAGTTCCACCAATAATAATAAAAGTACCAGTTCCACCTTGACCACCAGTTCCTTTGCCTTTGTAATTCATGTAAACTTTTTCTCCATCCATTAAATAAAATGTACACATACCTGTTTCATCATCAAACTTTCCAGATACCAATGTTAGTCCACCAATACAATGCATAGTAGATTTATCAAAAATACTTCCAGGTTCTTTATCCATTAGTCCAGCATTACCATCGTAAGTAATACTCATGTTTCCGTTTCCAGCATCCATCGCATTTAATGACCATGATCCTGCTCCAGCAGCATTAAATTTCCCTGATTCTGCAAATGTTGTTGAAGACATTAATGTAAAAATTAATGATAATATTATTTTTTTCATACTACTCCTATTGTTATTTATTTTTTTAACTATAGGGTCAGATTTTTATATATTAAGTATACTTATTCTTGTGTTTAAATCACTTAACAGTTATGCATATTTTGAGTAATAAAAACGTTGTTTAAAGCTATTAATTTTTTTTAAATTTTGGTAACTTGAACCTATGATTGAAAAGTTTAATGGAATATTTTATTTAGTAGTGTTTCTTGCACATTTCATTGGAATAGCTGTTTATTGTTTTCAAACAATTGTTGGAACAAAAACATTCATGGATAAGTTTAATATAGATCATAGTGCTGCAATTATTGTTAGATTTGCCGGCGCGTTAATGATTGGTTGGGTAATAATGGCACTTTATATAATGTTCATAAGACCTAACGGTGCAGAAGGAACTTGGGCTTTCTTTACTTTATTAGTAATTATTCATGCTTGTGTTTTTCTGACAAATTTTTATTCAATTAAAATTGATAAAACTGGAATAAATGAAAAAACTAGTAACGAAGGAATAATTGCACCTTTTATCTTTTTTATTTTAAGCGCTATTCTTTGTTACGGATTAGCAGATAAAATTTACGCTTAAAACCAATTAGGTACTGGAAGACCTTTTTCTTCTAAGAATTTTTTATTAAACATTTTAGTTGCATACTTATCACTTCTATCACAAAGAATGGTTACTATAGTTTTTCCAGGGCCTAATTCTTTACCCATCCTAATTGCTCCAGCTATATTTATTCCACAACTAGTACCTAGACTCAAACCTTCATTTTTAATTAAATCATAAAGTATTGGTAAAGCTTCATGATCATCAATTGAATAAGCATCATCAATTTTAGCTTCAGCAAAGTTAGCTGTAACCCTACTTGATCCAATTCCTTCTGTAATAGATCCACCTTCTGATTTTAGTTCACCATTTTTAACATAATTATAGAGCGCGGAGCCTTTTGGATCAGATAAATAAATTTTTATATCTTTATTCTTTTCTTTAAGAGCATTACTTACCCCCGAAATTGTTCCTCCAGTACCTGAAGAGCATACAAAGCCATCAACTTTACCATCAGTCTGTTCCCAAATTTCCTGACCTGTACCTTCGTAATGACCTTTGGCATTAGCTGTATTATCAAACTGATTTGCCCAAATAACTCCATTATTATTTGTTGGTCTTAATTCATCAGCAAGTCTAGCTGCTACTTTAACAAAGTTATTGTCGTCTTTATAAGGTTTAGGTGGAACTAATTTTAATTCAGCTCCAAGATTTATTAATAAATCTTTTTTTTCCTGAGTTTGATTGTCATTCATCACAATGATTGTTTTGTAACCTAAAGAATTACCTAAAAGACCTAAACCAATTCCTGTGTTGCCTGCTGTTCCTTCAACAACAGTACCACCTTTAGAAATTAATTTTTTATCTTGTGCATCTTTGATTAAAGCAAGAGCAGCTCTATCTTTGACTGATCCACCAGGATTTAAAAATTCTGCTTTTCCATAAATATTACATCCAGTAATTTCAGAAGCAGCTCTTAATTTGATTAGAGGAGTGTTTCCTATTCCTGAGATGAAATCAGTTTGTGTATTATTCATTGTCTGATTTTTTATCACTATCAGGTGTGATACCATAAGGTTTAAATTCACTATCAGCAATCCCAACATTTCTTGCTGGAATTCCAACCATTACAGCATTTTCTGGAACATCTTTTGTTATTACTGCATTTGCTCCAATTCTTGCACCTTTACCTACTACAACTGGTCCTAACACTTGTGCTCCTGATCCAATTACCACATCTTCTCTTATGGTAGGATGTCTTTTAGTATTTCGCTGATCATTTGAATTTATACTTGGAGCAATTCCACCTAGTGTAACCATGTGATAAATAGTTACATTATCACCGATCTCTGATGTCTCACCGATTACGACTCCCATACCATGGTCAATAAACAAATTTTTTCCAATTTTTGCATTTGGATGAATTTCAATTCCAGTTAAGAACCTTGATAATTGAGAAATGATTCTAGCAATCAAATAAAATTTTGCAGTACTAAAAAAATTAGCTATTCTATGAAAGAATACTGCTTTTACTCCGGGATAAGTTAATATTAAACTTAATTTAGATCTTGCAGCAGGATCTCTATCAATTATGGATTGTAAAAAATCACTCATTTTTTGTTAATTTACTAATTGTTGATTAAAAAATTATATGCCTTATATAGTATCTAAACACGCAATTTAAAGAGGGTCGAAATGTATAAGAATACTAATTGTTTTCATTTAGCCATACCTTGTGGAGATTTAGAGGTAGCAAAAAAATTTTATAGTGAGACTTTAGGCTGTAGATTAGATAACTCCGCTCAAGAATGGGCAGATGTTGATTTTTGGGGCAATGAATTAACTCTTCACAAAAGTGAACACAAATTAGATAGTGAAAGACATGATGTTGATATGGGCAATGTATCAGTTCCTCATTTTGGAGTTCATTTATCTAGAAAAGACTTTGATGCACTTAAACAGAGGTTAAAAGATAGTGGTACCAAATATTATGACGAACCTTATTTGAGATTTAAAGGAACAAAGTATGAGCAGGAGACTTTTTTTGTAAAAGATCCTAATGAAAATATTTTAGAAATAAAAACTCTTACTTCAAATCCAGATTAATTCTTTACAATTATTCTAATCTATATTGCATTAATTACACATCTATTTTCTTTGACACACGATCTGAATTCGCGTTAAGTTCATTATTTAAATTTAAAAGGAGATAAAATGCGAATAATTAAAACTACACTTGTAGCTGGATTAATCTCAATTTTAGCAATGTTCTCTGCACAAGCAGAAAAAGTTAAAATTGGTGATCCAGGTTGGACAGGTGCAACAGCTATTGCAAATTTATTAGCTGCAGTTGTTACAGATAAAATGGGTGGAGAAGCTGAGCTTGTTCCAGGAAACAATACTGCAATTTATGCAGCAATTGATAGAGGAAAAGGTGAAATCGATGTACACCCTGATATTTGGTTACCAAACCAAGAAGCTTATACAAATGATTTGGTTCCAAAAGGAACTTTAAAATTAAGTAGCAAACCTTATGAAGGAAACCAAGGTTACTGTGTTTCCCAACAGTTTGCTAAAAAAATGAATATTACAGCAATTGAAGACTTAGCAAGACCTGAAGTTGTTAAAGCTATGGATAGCGATGGAAATGGTAAAGGTGAGTTTTGGATTGGTGCTGATGGTTGGGCTTCTGCAAATGTGAACCAAGTTAAATTAAGAGACTATGGTTTATATGATGCTGGTATCGAAGCAGTTAGAGCTGCTGAAGCAGTTAAAAATGCAAGAGTACTAGACTCAATTAAAAAAGGTGAAGGTTATGCATTCTATTGCTACAAACCTCATGCAATATGGGGAATGGCTGACGTAGTAATGTTAACAGAACCAAAATACGATCCTGCAAAATATAAAATGATTCAACCTAAAGCAGATGCTGACTGGTATAAGAAATCTTATGTTGCATCAAAAGATGCTCTTAAGCAAATTCAAATCGGTTGGGCAACTTCTTTAGAGAGTCAATCACCAGCTATTGTAGAATTCTTTAAGAATTTTCAATTAACAGCTGATGATGTTTCTGCAATGGCTTATGCAGTTTCAGTTGAGAAAAAAGATCCAGCTGATGTCGCAAGAGCTTGGATGGAAGCAAATAAATCAACTGTAGACGGTTGGTTAGGACTATAATCTAAATCAAAATTTATACTCGGCGATTAAATGTTGCCGAGTATATTTTCCTATATTAAAAGAAAAAAATGGATTCATCGAGTTCAGCTATAAAAATTCAAAATGTTTGGAAAGTATTTGGTAATACTTCTCCTGAAGCGTTAGATGCAATCCAAAACAAAGGAATTTCAAAAACAGAAGCTTTAGAAGAATATAATTCAGTCATTGGTGTTTCAGATGTTTCATTTGATGTTAATCAAGGTGAAATATTTTGTGTAATGGGTCTTTCAGGTAGCGGAAAATCTACACTAGTCAGACATATAAATAGGCTATTAGAACCTACATCTGGGAAAATTTTAATCAATGATCAAGATGTAATGCAGCTAGATAGAGATCATTTACAGGAATTAAGAAACAAAAAAATAGGTATGGTTTTTCAAAACTTTGCCTTAATGCCTCATAGATCTGTAGTAGATAATATTGCAATGCCTCTAGAGATAAGAGGGGTTAGTAAAAATGACCGTCTAGATGCAGCGAATAAAATTTTAGAAATTGTGGAGTTGCAAGGATGGGGAAACAAATTTGCTCATGAATTGTCAGGAGGTATGCAACAAAGAGTAGGACTTGCAAGAGCACTTGCGGCAGATCCAGAGTTTCTTTTAATGGATGAACCTTTTAGTGCATTGGATCCACTAATTAGAAGGCAACTTCAATCAGAATTTATCAAGCTTTCAAAACAAATGAAAAAGACCACTGTCTTTATAACTCATGATTTAGATGAGGCCGTAAGAGTAGGACATAGAATTGCAATCATGAGAGATGGTAAGGTAATACAAATTGGAACTCCTGAACAAATTGTCGTTAGTCCTGCTGATGAATATGTTGCAGATTTTGTAAAAGGAATTTCTAGACTTAAAGTTGTTCAAGCAAAAACAATAATGCAAACAATTCAAGATTATGAGAGTACCAATGGAAAACTAGATGAAAATTTACAAAGTGTAGGTGAAAATGAATTATTAAGTAAATTAATTGAAGTTTCAAAATCTAATCAGAAAGCATTGATTGTTAAAAATAATGAACAAAAAAATATTGGTGTGATTACTCAGTCAGATCTTTTAAGAGCTGTGATAGAGGGTGGGGATGGAGAATAAACAAATAATTAACCCATCTAGATCTGAATTGATAACTGACTTTGTTAAATCAAATCCAGAATACTATATTAAGGAATTTCAAAAAATTGGAAGCAAACCTTCGTTCTCATTTTCATTTAATATTTATGCAGGAATTCTAGGTCCAATATGGTTTGGCATGAGAAATATATGGAATTGGGCTTTAGCTTTTTTGATAATTGAAACTTTTTCGGTAGTACAAATTATAAGAGGTTTGTTTGGAAATATTACTAAAGAGGCTGTTGAAAAAATAAAACAAGTTGAATCTACAATTGCATTTAGAAACAAGCAGCTTGAAGCAGCTATTACTAATAACCCAGATAAAGTTGATGTTTATAAACGGAATATTAAATCTTTAGAGGATGCAATGCAGGGATATATTGATGAAGTTGCTCGAATTGAAGCATCTGCTATTTGGATTACAATTTTCGGTATTGCTTTACTAATTTTAATTAAAATTATTCAGGGAATTTTAGCTAATTCCATTTTAGAAAAAAGATACTCTGAATGGTTATCAGACAAGACAATCAGACCAGGAATGCAAACTAAGAACTTTATTTCAAGCACAATATTTGCAGCAGTAATTATATTTTTCTCTGTTGTTCATTATAGTTTTCCAGGTGTTATTACTATTATGGATGATTTTCCAACTCATCCAGACATAAGACTAACATCAATTAAATGGGTAGAAACTATTTTTGATTACGCAGTTTTAAAAGGGGATGCACTTTTTACAGCAATTACTATTGGAATTAGATCTGTATTAGATTTCTTAGAATTACTATTTGTAAAAACTCCATGGATAGTAATCATTACAACTATAGTAACTTTAACTGGACTAGCTGCAGGCCCAAGGGCTGCAATTTATTCAGCTGGATTTTTATGTTACATGGGATTTTTAGGTTTTTGGGTAAAAGCAATGACTACTTTGGCTCTCCTTGGAACAGCTGCAGTATTAAGTATTGTAATAGGTATTCCACTTGGAATTTTTTGTGCAAGGCGTCAGAGATTTTACTCAATGATAAGACCAATAATGGATTTCATGCAAACAATGCCAGCCTTTGTCTTCATGATTCCAGTAATAGCATTCTTTGGTACAGGAAAAGTTGCAGCAGTAATTATTACAATGATTTTTGGAGGGACACCTGTTGTTAGATTAACAGTTCTAGGATTAAGAGGTGTGCCTGAAACAATTAGAGAAGCTGCAATTGCTTACGGAGCATCTAAATGGTATTTATTACGTAAAGTAGATTTGCCATTAGCAACTCCTTCTATATTGGCAGGTGTAAACCAAACTGTAATGCTAAGTTTAGCTATGGTAGTTGTTGCATCATTAATTGGCGCAAAGGGTCTTGGACAAGATGTTTTAGAAGCACTTCAGTATGCTAATGTTGGTCAAGGAATTCTAGCTGGTGTAGCTATATTATTTGTAGCTCTTATTCTTGATAGGGTTGTTCAAGGTAAGAAAAGAGTTTAACTATTCTTAATGGAATATGCTTTATTAGGTTTTTTTACAGGATTAAGTTTAATTTTAGCTTTAGGAGCACAAAATATTTTTGTAATTGAGCAAGGATTAAAAAAACAATATGTATTCCTCATTTGTCTAATCTGTTCTTTATCTGATTTAATCTTAATATTTTTAGGTATCTTTCTTTTTCATTATTTTAATCAATATTTTAATCAAACAGTAGAATTAATTTTTAATATACTTCTTGTAATATTTTTACTGCATTTTATTTATATAAAAATTAAAACTCACTATTCAGATATTCATTTTCATAATGATTTAACGAGTATTTCAAAAACAAATATAATTATTAAAACACTTGGATTTACTTATCTTAATCCACATGTCTATTCAGATACAGTTTTTTTTCTAGGAAATTTTTCTAAAAATTATCTATTAAATCAGAAAATATCTTTTGGTATTGGTGCGGCTATTGCTTCATTTTTATTTTTTTTTACTTTAGGATATTTATCTAATTATTTATCGAAGTATGCTAAAAGTAAAAAAATTTGGAAAGTAATAAATATTTTTATTATATGTTTTATGTCTATATTAATTTTATTTATTATTAAGGAAATGTTATGAGCGATATTTATGTAGATGATATAGGCGAAGGGTTTCCTTTTGTTTTTGTTCATGGTTATCTAGGTTCATCTGAAATGTGGACTTTTCAAAAAGAATTTTTTTCAAAAGATTACCGTGTAATTATCCCGGCTCTACCAGGTTTTGGTGAAAGTCATAATGTAAAATCTTTAGACTCTATTACTAAAATGGCAAAAAAAATTATAAATGTATTAGATGAAAAAAAGATAGATAAATTCAATTTAATTGGTCATTCAATGGGCGGAATGATAGTTCAAGAAATTACAAAATTGATTGGAGATAGAGTTAACAAATTAATTTGTTTCGCGACAGGATCAATTGGCGATATCCCGGGAAGATTTGAAACTATGGATGAAACAAGAGAAAAACTTAAGAAAGAAGGTGCTCAAATCTCTTTTTCTAGAGTACCACCTAAGTGGTTTGTAAAAGGCGATAAGGATAAAAATTATTTTCTTTGTGAAAATGCAGTTAAAAATGTTTCACTAGAAACTGCTGACAATGCATTACTAGCAATGAAAAGTTGGAGAGGGATAGATAATCTAAAAAATATAAAAAATGAAACCCTTATTATATGGGGCGATAAAGACACCTCTTATAATTTTGATCAAGTCGATACATTAAATAGAAACATAAAAAATAGTCGTATAAAAATTTTTAAAAATTGTGCTCATAATGTTCACTTAGAACAGCCTGATGAATTTAATAATTTAGTAAAAGAATTTATTTCAAAATAATATTTTTATTAAGTCTATAAACTTTTTTATAAGCACCAATAAATTTTTTTGAGGAATGAAATTTTCCAGGAAAAATTATACATTTTATTTTAGCTCGCCTAGCTGAATTTAGACTTTCTTGAGTATCTTCAATGGCCACACAATCATTTGCTTTAAGCTTTAGTTTTTTAAGTGACAATAAGTATATATCTGGGTTGGGTTTTAATCTTTTTACTAATTTTGCATTTCCTATAAAGTTAAAATCTCTTGTATTAATCGAATTTCTCAAAGAATATAAAATTGCATTTATATTGTTTGAAGATGTAGATGAAACAAATGCAATTTTAATTTTATTTTTTTTGCATATAGCAATTAAATTTTTTACACCTGGCCTTAATTTAAGATGATTTTTTTTAAGATAATTATTAAATATTTTAGTTTTTAAATTTCTTAAATATGCTGAGTCTACAACTTTTTTTTTCTTTTTTGCATATCTTGATATTCTACCTTTGCCTCCAGATTTGCTTAATAAATTTTGATACTCATGTTTAGTCCAATTCCATTCGAGTCCATATTGTTTGAATGCTTCATTGAATGACTTTCTTTGAATTTCTGAAGTTTCAACAATTGATCCAATAGAACCAAAAAGTAATGCTTTATAATATTTCAACCTTTTACTGCTCCAGCTGTCAAACCACTAATAACCTGTCTTTGGAAAAACATAACAAGCATAAATAAAGGTGCAGTAGCAGATACAACTGCGGAGACTGCCCACATTAAATTACCTTCATGTTGATTTGTACCTAAATAACTTTGTATTTTTGGAACCATTGTATGATTTTCTTGATTAAGAAGTAATGCAGTTACTGTAAAATCATTGTAAGCTAACATTAGACTAAATAATCCTGCTGTAATTACTCCAGGCCACATCACAGGCATAATGATATGCCTAAAAGCTTGGAAATATGAACAACCATCTATTAAAGCACTTTCATCAAGTTCTTTAGGAACCGTTTTGAAAAAGGAATAGAGTAACCATAGTGTAAAAGGCTGATTTATTGCAACCAAAACAACAATTGTAGTTGGAAGAATTCCCCAGATCTGCAGTTCAAAGAAAGGAAAAAGATAACCTGAGACTAAAGTTATATGTGGCATAGCTCTAAAAATTAAAGCCGCCATCAAAATCCAAAATGCATATTTTTCCGTCGATCTTGAAAGGGCATATGCACCCAATGTTCCTAAAAATAGAGAAATACTAACAACAAAAACAGTAACTATAATTGTATTTTTTGATGCTTTCCAAAACTCACCTTCAGTCCAAGCCTGTGTGTAGGCATTTGTTGTAAATTTTCCACCTGTTTCAATTAAGGTATTAAATGCTGATATAGCATACCACCAATCAGATCTAGAAAAGAAATCAGCTCTTACTTTAAATGATCCCCAAAAAGTCCAAATAAAAGGAAAGCAAGCAATTAACAACCAAGTGATAATAAAAATAGTATTAAAAGTTTTTAAACGAGCTGATTTTGTATCTAATCCATAATCCATAATTATCTCGCTGTTTTAAATTCTTTCCAAGTTCTTATTAAAACTGGTGCTAGCAGAATAGCTATACCAATAATAGTCATCATTGAAGTAGCCGCAGCAGAACCAAACAATATTACTTCCTCGTTAACTAAATTATCATATATTAACCAAGATAAAGACTGCGCACTTCCTTCAGCACTAAATCCTATAATGGGTTCAAATACTCTAAAGTTGTCCATTAAAGAAATTAAAGCAACAAATGTAACCACAGGGTAAATATGTGGTAAAACTATGTGTTTAATTCTTTGAAATCTTGAGGCCCCATCTATAATTGCTGCTTCAATAGGTTCTTGAGGTACTGTTTGAAGTGCAGCATAAAAAACAACAAAAGCAAAAGGAGAGTGATGCCATATCCCATAAATAATAATTGTTATCCACGTTAATGTTTTCGAGGATTTAAGGGATAAATATGGATCATTCATCAAATTTTGTATATTTGCTCCAATAATTCCTTGTGAATCTATCATCCAAAATAATACTAATGATCCAACCAATGGTGTAACAATCATTGGTAAAATTGTACCAAAAATTAAAGGTCCTCTAATTTTTCTAGCAACTGCATTTAAACTTAATGCAATAACAAATCCTAATAGCAGAACATTTGGAGTCACAAATAAACAATAAGTTAAAGTAAATATTAGAGCCTTATAAAAGGGTAGGTTGGTTACCTGGTCTACAAAAGCACCAAAATTTTCAGTTTCATCCCAAAATTTTTTTATTTCTTCAACTGCTAAATGATTTCGGTCAGTATAAGTTCCGAAACCATTAAATTTTCCAAGAGGCTTTGCCTCTCTTATTTTAGAGGTCTCCTCATTGTCAACCACAATTGAAACAGTACATCCAAAAGGATCACATTTTTTAACCTCCTTTACTACTTGATCATGTTGTGCATAAAAAGATTGAATTCCAGTTGATATTATCGGAAGCCCAATAAACAGGATCATTGCTAAACCTGTTGGTAAAAAAAACCAAAAAAAAGTTTTATTAGGCATTTAAATATTGATTAAGTGGGGAATAAATCCCCACTTATAAGTTTAGATTTTATAGAAAGCCTTGTTCTTTAGCTTTACTAATGTAAGCAGCCTCAACATCTTTCAATGCTTGTTCAGCTGACTCTTTACCTTGTAAAAACTCAACAATCTCACTTCCTAATGCACCATGCATTAAACCCATTTGTGGTAACATTGGATATGGTTTTGCTCCCATTTTTACAGCTTCGATTACACCAATAGATTTTGGTCCAGGTACAAATCCTTCAACTAACCATACAGCTTGATCAGCAGCGTCAGCAACCATTTTTTTGTTTGATGCTGCATGCGCTAAAGCTCTAAATGTTGCTTCTGCATCTGCATCAGATCTATTTTTTGCAAGTGTAAAACCATCCCACCATAATGTAGCAGCCGGGATACTTCCTCCACCTACTGTTGCTGGTCCAGTTAATTTTGTTGCTGCAGTTATTTTAGCATCTCCTTCATCATCGAGAAGAGTTCCCGATCTAGATGCCCATAGTGTCATCAATGCAACATTTCCAGATTCCCATTCCACTTTAATTGCTTCACTATCATGTGTTAAGTAATCAGGATTACTCAATTCAGATAATTTTTTTAGCATATTTAAAGTAGCAACACCTTTAGCATTATTAATGTTTGGTTGTGCGCTTCCAGATTTAAAGAATTCACCACCGTGACCAATAAACATGTTCACAAATTCTTCTGCTAAATTCCAACCAGCTTTATATGCAGCTGCATAAGGATATTGCATTTTTCCTGAAGCTCTAATTTTTTCAGATGCTGCAACTACTTCCTCGTATGTTTTTGGAATAGCTATACCAAGATCTTTCAAAACGTCTTCTCTGTAGTACAAGTGTTGAGTGTTAGCCATAAATGCTACAGCCATTACTTTTCCATCAATTGTAATTAGTTGAGAGTCTTGAATTCCTTTTCCATATTTTTTAACAAGATCATCTAATGGTCTAATTAAATCTTGGTTCATCAAAGGAACGATAGAACTATTTGCTGCAATTCTTGCTGAAAACTCAGATGGATTTGCAGTTAAAGCTGGCACTGCTATTTTATTATGCTCAGATGAGTGAGTCACTTTAAAATCAGCACTTCCTTTACATTGTTTAGAAGTTTCAACGAAAGTTCTTAATGCAGGAAAATCATTAGCCAGAATATTTATTGAACCACTCTTAATGTTACAATCTGCAAATGCAGATGTTCCAAAAAGTAGAAACAATAAAGTAACTAGTATTTTTCTCATATGTTTTCTCTCTATTTTGTTAGTTAAATTATAATATAAGTTAGAAAACTATATCCACTCCTGAAATGGAATAAAAGTGATAATTAAATCACTTTTGACGCAAGCTCCGAGCCCTTTACAAGAGACTCAAGTTTTTTATAAACTATATTTTCATCTACATTGCCAAAGCCAGCAAAGGTACTAAATCCACAGTCTGTTCCAGCTAATAATTGTTCTGCATCAATAACTTTAGAAAAGGTTAAAATTCTATTCTTTACAACTTCGGGATGTTCTACAAAATTAGTGGTAGAGTCTATAACACCTGGGGCTATTATTTTGTCACTTGGAACTTTTAAATTTTCAAATATTTGCCATTCATGAGAATGTCTTGGATTGGATGACTCAATTAGATAGGTTTGTACATTAGCTTTAAATGCAATTGGCATTATTTTCTTTAAAGGAATATCGTGCAAATGAGGGCCTTCATAATTACCCCAACAAATATGGAGTCTTATTTTTGAACTATCAATATTTTTGATAGCATCATTTAAACATTCTATTTGTTTTTCTGCTCTAATTAAAAATTCTTTTTCACTCAAATCTTTAAAGGTCATATGCCTTGCTAAAGCTAGATCAGGACAATCTAACTGTAATTTGATTCCACTGTTTGTAATTTCTTCATATTCTTCTTTCATCAAATTAGATAAATTTTCTAAATATTCATCATCATCTTTATAAAATTTATTAGGTAGGAATGCTGATATTACACCTGGCGATGCTGCATTCATAAAAGCTGTTTTGTGATTATTTTTAATTAATGCCTCTTTAAAATTTTCAATATCTTTCGTTAGAGATGATTTATCTTTAATTTTAAGTTCACTAGTGCAACATGGTCTTGTGTAAGTAGGAGTTCCACCTGTTCTTGCAATTCTTTCTTTGAAAGATGGAAAGTCGTCTAAATCCTTGGGTGCTTTTCTTTCACTTTCTCCAGAAAATCCATCAATTCTATCTTTAACATAAGTTGCATAACTTATTTTCGACATTTCTCCATCACTAATATAATCAATACCTACATCAATTTGTTTTTTTACAACTTCATTGACATTCCTATTTACTACCTCATCAAACTTTCTTAAATCAATTTTTTCTTTTTTATCTTTTTTAAATAAAAGATCTGATAATTCATTAGATCTAGGTAAACTTCCTACATGAGTTGTTTTAATTCTACTCATAAATTATTTCATTAAAATTTGTTTCCATATTGCAACCTCATCAAATAAAACCCATTCTCTTATAACATCTCCCTCACTTAATTCTGCATGATTAATACCCATTATAAAAATATTTTTATTTGTAGGTTTTTCAAATTCTGCAGATTCTTTTGAATGATTTGCGGTTAAAAACCATCTTATAGTTGCTTTAGGATTTTTATTTTCCTCTTCCAAATATCCCACATGTTCAATCGAAAATTTAAAATCGCTAAAAGCTTCCTTTAACGATTTCCAGAATTTTTCAACATCTTCTCTTCCATGGCCAATTCTATTTCCAGGCCAGTAAATACTCGAAGCTCTTGCATAATCATAAAAATCATAATTGTCCGTGAAAATTTTTCTTAGAATATTTGAATATTTACTTCCAACGGTATCGACTAATACAGTAACTGGTTTATAATCTGACCTCATGTCAGAGTTATAATTGAATACTTTAGAGGCTTTTTCTATTCCACCTTCGTTATCAATTATTTTTTGTGCAAATTCCTTAGGAGAGAAGCCTAATTGTCTCACCATTGCTCCTTGATCTCTTACTATCCATTCATCATAAACTTGATTATTTTTGCAAGCACAATCAGCAATAACTCTATAATAAATATCTTTACCTGTTGGTTTACCATAAGAACCATCTCCAAGGTGTGTACCTTTGCTTAGAATTCTATGTGAGGAATGATAACCAACTTCATCATCTCCATTCCAAATAACATCTTCCCCTAATAATTGTCGGTTTGGAAATTCTTTTAAAGTTGCAAATGTAGCATCTATAACTGGTTTATTCCCATACGTGACACCAAAAGGAGATCTTACAGGAATATCATCAGTATAAAATTTAGCTATAGAGTTAACGTCTTTTCCTTCCCAAATTTGTTTAGTAATTTTGAGTATGTATTCAGGAAAACTTCTATATTTTTTATCAAATCCTTTCATTAGATTTGTGTTACGCAGTTTAATAAACCTTCTTCTTCTTCATTAATTTCAATACTTACCTTTGAATTAAGTGGAATAGAAATAGTATCTTTAGAATTTAAATTTAATTCAAAATCGTCAATTTTTATTTTCCAGTTTCCCTCTTGTGAAAATAATATACTTGGTTTCGAAAATTTTAAATTTTCTATTTTACCTGTTTTTGATTTTAAAATTGATAAATTAAAACCTGTGTTTTGATTTATAATAGGATTAAAATTTTTATCTTGAAAATTATTACCTAATACTTGAGTTAAATGGAAGTTATCATCTATTTTGTTTTCATAATTAACTCTATTAGAAAATCTACAAATAAATTTCTCAAGTTCATTTAATTTGTAATTATCAAATTTATTTATTTCATCAGAAGAAATTGGATCTAAGAGTGATTTGTCTTTGGGAATTTCATTTTTAGATAAATCTATTAAAGAATTATCATTTAAAAGAGCCATACCTGTTAGTTTAGCTTTTTCCAGTACACTAGGCACCCATGTGATTATTCCTGGATCATCTCCACCTAATACAACAAAAATTAATCCCTCTTCGTCACCTGCGTTTTCAAACCCTCTAAACATATTAGTTGGCATAGAAATAATATCACCTGCACTTAAAATTGTTTCATCTGTACCTTCTGCACCCCAATAAAACCTCCACTTACCAGAATATATTATAAATACTTCTGCGGTTGTATGGCTGTGTAAACCAGAACCATTTTTTGGCATTGCGGATACTGCACCTAGATTAAAACTATGTGGCATTGCTATTTTAACAAATTGTTTACTGTCCTCTGCGACACCAGGGCCTACAATAGAATAATTTTTTCTTTCTTTGTGACCTTCAAGCTTACCCTCAACAAATGGTAAGGTACTTGGAACAAGCTCATCAAATTTAGCCAATCGATTATTCATATTTTTTTAAAGTATATTTTGTGATACTAAATTTATCTAACAAAAAATTTATGCAAATAGAACAATTTGATACAGGTCTTAAAGGTCAGGAGAACGTAGAAAAAATAGTTATAACTCCAGAAGAAAATTATAATTATAAACAAGTTGTTAGAAAATACTTAAATACTATAGTTACTGATGGTACCTCTAAACTTGATCTAAATCTTGAAGATGCATTTTCTAACAATGTTAATGTAAATTGTTTTTATCCATTAAATGAATTTGTTGGAATTGGTGATTTTAAGGAAAAGTTTTGGAAACCTCTGTTAAATTCATTTCCAGATCTTGAAAGAAGAGAACAGCTAATAATTAGTGGGGCTTTTAGAGATAAAATTCAAATAGGATCCATTTCTTCTTTATCTGGAGTATTTAAAAAGTCTTGGTTGGGGATTAAGCCAAACAACAAAATGGTCAATTTGAAATGTTGTGAAATTCATGAACTTAAGAATAACAAAATTGTTGAGAGTTATATTTTAATAGATTTAATAGATCTATTAATTCAAACTGGAGTAAATCCAATTTATACTTCAAGAGGCTCGGAAGGTAATTGGTTGAGTCCAATTAATACAGATGGTGTAAATTTTTTTGAAAAAGATATGGAAAATTCGAAAGCCAGTTTAGAACAATCGCTAATTATGCAGAGAAGCTTAAATATAAAACCTGAGTTAGATGTTTCTTCTGACAAAGATCTTAAGGAAAAATTAATTAATCATCCTCAGAGTGATTATTGGCATGAAAAAATGATTTGGTATGGACCAAGCGGAATTGGTACCGCAAGAACATTAGAAGGATTTGTAGATAATCACCAATTACCTTTTAGAAAAACATTTAAAGAAAGAAATTATTGGAAACTTGGTCATTATTGTGAGCTTGGAGATGGAAAATTTTCATTAACAGCTGGCTGGAATAGTATTCAAGCTATCTACGGAACAGACGATTGGTTAGGTTATAAATCTGATAATCAAAAAGTAACCATGAGAGTTATGGATTTTTATCATCATGATGAAGGAAAAATTCGTGAAAATTGGGTACCAATTGATATAGTTCATATATTAAAACAAATTGGAGTGGATGTTCTTGAGGACATAAAAATTTAAGATGGCAAATATTAAATTCACTGGAGTACACAAATCGTTTGGAACAAATAAAATAATTACAGATTTTAATCTTTTAGGAAAAGAGGATGAATTTCTTGTTTTGGTTGGACCATCAGGATGTGGAAAATCAACTTTATTAAGAATGATTGCAGGGTTAGAAAAAATCGATGAGGGTGAAATTTTTATTAATGACCAAAAAATAAATGATCTTCATCCATCAAAGCGTCAAACTGCGATGGTTTTTCAATCTTACGCGCTTTATCCACATATGAATGTTTATGAAAATATGTCATTTGGTTTGAAAATTGAAAAAAGGCCTAAAGAAGAAATTAATACGAAAGTTATGCAGGCTGCAAAAATTCTTAAAATTGAGGAACTTTTAGAGAGGAAGCCAAAACAATTATCTGGAGGACAACGACAAAGGGTGGCTATAGGAAGAGCTATTACGAGGAATCCAAAAATATTCCTTTTTGATGAACCTCTTTCAAATTTAGATGCAGCATTAAGAGCAGAAATGAGAGTTGAAATTTCAAAATTACATAATCAAATTAAAACTAATATGATTTATGTCACTCATGATCAAGTAGAAGCGATGACATTAGCAGATAGAATTGTTATTTTAAATCAAGGAAATATTGAACAAGTAGGTACCCCAGAAGAGATTTATAATGACCCAGCTAATATTTTTGTAGCTCAATTTATTGGCACACCAAAGATGAATATACTAGAAATTAATGAAAAAGATGTGATTTCTGACAACTCAATTAAGTTATTAGGGAATGAGACAGTTTTTGATAGTTTAAAATTAAAAAAATCTAAACATTTTGTGGGCATAAGACCAGAACATTTGAAAGCAAATCAAAAGACTCAATTTACTTTTAATCCTGAAATTGAATTAATTGAAAATTTAGGGAATGAAAAAATTGCTTATATGAAAAAGGATGATTATCAGTTAAGCGCAAAGATTCCAAGTAATGTTGAAATAAGCAATTCAATAGGTTTCGATTTAAAAGATATATTCATATTTGATGAGAGTGGCAAAAGATTAAAATCTTAATACAACTAAAAATTGATCAATTATTAAAAAATCACATATTTAAATCCTTTTTATTATGAGGTTTTTGCATAACTGATATCAAAAAGTAAACGGTACGTAATTTAGAAGCATTATAATAAGCTTAACATTAAATAATATTGATTAGATTATTATAGGAGGGTCAATGAAGAATATTATTAAATTATTCTGCGTAATAGGTTTTTTTATTACAAATGTTGTTTACGCAGATATTAAGTTTTGGACTACAGAAGTTCAACCTGCCCGAATGGCAAAGCAGGAGGAAATGGCTAAAGCTTTTGAAGCAAAAACTGGGATTAAGGTTGAAGTTATTCCAATAGAGGAAAAAGATCTTGGTACAAGAGCTACAGCAGCAGCGGCTGCAGGTGATTTGCCAGATGTGATTTACCACACTCTACAATATGTATTGCCATGGGCTGAAGCAGGAATTTTAGATGTAGATGCCAATAACGATGTTGTTAAAGATCTTGGTAAAAAAACTTTTGCACCAGGTGCTCTTAAAATGGCGAAATCAGGTTCAAAGATTGCGGCTGTTCCTGTCGATGGATGGACGCAGATGGTTGTTTACAGAAAGGACCTATTTGAAGCTGCAGGATTAGAGCCACCTACAAGCTATGCAAACATTGAAGCAGCTGTAAAAGCGTTATCATCAAATGACATGTTTGGTTTCGTTGCTGCTACTAAGACTGATGAAAACTTTATGAGTCAGGTTTTAGAACATGTTCTTTTAGCAAATGGTGTTAATATTGTTAAAAAAGGTGGAATTAAAAAACAGGGTAAAAAACTTAAAAACGCTTTAGAGTTTTATAAAGTAATTGCAAAGGCTAGTCCTCCAGGTGAATTGTACTGGAAACAATCTAGAGAATTATATTTTGCAGGTAAAACTCCAATGATAATTTGGTCACCATTTATTATGGATGAGCTTGCTGGTTTAAGAGACTCAGCACCACCAACAATAAACAGTGATCCAACATCACCAGAGCTAGCTTCTAAAACTGGTTTTATTACTAATTTTAGTGGACCTAATAATTCAAAAGGAGCAGCATGGGCTGATATAAGATACTTTGGAATAACTGCTGACGCTGATACTGATGAAGCTAAACAATTTGTCATGTATTCTATGGATGAAGGTTATACAAGTACGTTATCAATAGCTCCAGAAGGTAAATTCCCAGTTAGAAGAGGAAATGCGAGCGATCCTGAAGCTTTCACAAAAGCTTGGAGTAAACTTCCAGTTGGAGTAGATAGAAAAGCTGCATTGTCAGATCTTTATTCACCAGATGTTATAAATAATATTGTAGCTGGTTTAGATAAGGCAAATAGATGGGGCGTAAAAGAAGGTGAACTATCTAGAGCATCAAAAGTTATAAATGCTCAATTTATAAATAGAATCACTAGACTTTATGTTGATGACCAAATTGGTATTGATCAAGCTGTAGATATGATTAATGACCAATTAGCTAAATTCTAATAATTTAAATTAATTAAAAAAGCGGATAATATTAATTATCCGCTTTTTTTATGAACGATACTTTAGCAAATACTGAAAAGAAAACTGCATATATTTTAACATTACCTGCAGTTGCTGTAGTTTTTGCAATTATTTTATTTCCAATTTTTGCAAACATTTGGATTAGTTTTAAGGAAGTTGAACTAAAAGATATTAGAATCCCTGAGCCAAGAGCAAAAAAAATTGTTAAATCTATTTCAGAAGAACCATCAAAAATAAAAATTTTATATAAATTAAGAAATAGCTCTTTACTTCAAGAAATAAGAGATGTTTCATTTAGAGATAAATTTCCAAAAAATTTCGAAATTGAAGAATTAGACCCAAGATGTAACTTTAAAAATAGCACTTTAAAGTGCAAATTTGGTAATTGGCCAGCAAAATATAGAGAAAATTTTAAAGTAGTATTTGAAACAAATGATGGGTCTCAAATAGACAAGAAATCTCTAAAATCGATAAAACCTAAATTAAAAGGTACCTCAGATAACATACTACTTAATACAAATTTTACTTTAAAAAATTTTAAGAAAGTTTTGTTCGAAAATGAATTTTTAGATCTACTTCTAACAACATTTTATTATACATTTTTTGGTACTGTTGGCTCAATTATATTTGGAATTTTAACTGCTCAAATGGTAAATCAAAAATTTTATGGAAGAACATTTATGAGAAGTGTTTTACTTTTTCCTTATGTTGCTCCAGTTGTAGCTTTAGCTTACACATGGGAGCTTCTTCTAGACCCAAATAGCGGTACGTTAAATAGCTTATTGTTAAATTATCAAATTATAGAAACCCCAATTAATTTACTTGGACAAAAATATATTGAATTAAATATTTTGGGTTTTGATTTTAAGTTAAGATTAGCACTTACAACAGTAATTATGTTTGAGATTTGGAGATATTTTCCATTAGCTTTTTTATTTATACTTGCAAGATTACAAGCTATTCCAAAAGAACTATATGAAGCTGCAGATGTTGATGGAGCAAGTCCATTTCAAAAATTTTTTAAAATTACTCTGCCTCAAATTACAGCAGTAATATCGATTTTGTTCATGATCAGGTTTATATGGAATTTTAATAAATTTGAGGATGTCTTTTTACTTACTGGAGGTGCATCTGGCACAAGAACTTTACCAATAAATGTTTACCAACAAGGTTTTGCAATATCTGATATTGGAATGGGTTCAGCAGTTTCTATAGTAATTGTTGTATTACTTCTAATGTTTATGTTTTTTTATTTTAAACTTTTAGGAAAGAGGGTAGATGAGAACTAAAAATACAATTATATTTTCATTAATATCCGCATTTTTTTTAATATCTCTAATTTCAATCTGGAAAATATTAGCAACACTACAAGGTCTAAATATAAATAGCTTTAACATTGAAGTGCTATTTATTTTTGGATTTTTAATATCATTAGCTCACATAAGTGTAGGTAATAAAATTAAAAATATTTATAAATCGATTATTTTTTCATTGATATTTGTTCTTTGTGATGGCTACTTAATACAAAAACTACCTTTGTGGTATAATATTGGAGTATTTTTAATACTCTATTTTTTTAATAGTAAAATTACTAAATATAATTATGTCACTCTTAAAGAGGAGCACTCAACTCAAGTAATTCTATTTGACTTTTTGACTTTATTTGGAATTTTATTCTTTTCATTTGTAATATTATTTCCTTTTTACATGATGTTGGTTACAAGTTTTAAAACCCAGATTGCATTATTGGTTAATCCACTAGATTTTAGTATAAACTTTAGTCAAGATTTAAAAGACTTATTTAAATCTTATTTTGTAATTTTTAAATCTTATAAATTTGGTAAATATATTTTAACTAGCACAATTGTTTCTGTTGGTACTGTAATAATCACTCTTCTATTTGCAATCCCTGCAGCTTATGCAGTCGCTAGATTAAATTTTTTCGGAAAAACTTTTTTGTCAACTTCTATACTTATAATTTATATGTTTCCTGCAATAGTGCTCGTGATTCCATTATACACAATTTTTAGTCAATTAGGTTTAAGAAACTCAATAGAAGGTTTGCTAATAGTATATACCGCAACAACACTTCCGGTCGCAATTTATATGTTGCAAGGGTATTTTAAAAGTATTCCAAAAGAACTAGAAGAGGCTGCAATTTTAGATAAATTAAGCTGGTTTGGTATAATAACAAAAATCATAATTCCTTTGAGTATTCCAGCTATTTCATCAGTAGCATTATATGTATTTATGATTGCTTGGAACGAATTTTTATTTTCTTTAATGTTTTTGGACAACCCTAATTCATTTACATTATCAAGGGCTATACAATATCTAAGTGGAGATGCTGAAACTCCGAGGCAATATTTAATGGCTGGATCAGTTATAGTCACACTACCTGTATTATTTATATTTGTTTATTTTGAAAAATATTTAGTCAGTGGTCTTACTGCAGGAAGTGTAAAAGGCTAATGAAGCATTTAATAAATAAAGCAAAAAAAACTTTACTTGGTAATAGAAGAAGAGGGTACACTTTACCAACAAACAATAAACTTTACCCTGCACAGTGGAATTGGGACTCAGGTTTTATTGCTCTTGGATATTCTTATTTTAATTTAAATTTTGCATTAAAAGAAATTAACACATTATTAGATGGACAGTGGAAAGATGGAATGGTTCCACATATTTTATTTCATGACACAAATACAAATTATTATCCAAATTATACTGCATGGAATTGTGGTAATAAAATTCATTCTTCAGGAATAACCCAACCACCTATATTAGCAACAATTTTAAAAGAAATTTTAGATAAAAATAAAATTAATAAATCTCAGCTCTTAAATATAAAAAAAATTATAAAAAAAATAAAAAAATATCATGAATGGTTCATTAAATTTAGGGACCCTAAAAAAACAGGATTAGTCTCAATCTTACATCCTTGGGAAAGTGGATACGATAATTCTCCAATATGGGATGACCCAATGGAGAAAGTAAAAATTGAAAAAAATTTAAAATACAAAAGAGCTGACAACAAAGTGATAAATCCTGATCATAGACCACATAATATAGATTATGATAGGTATGTTACAATTAAAAATAATTTAAGATCAATTAAGTACAATCCAAAGAAAGCTTATAAATCATCTTTTTTTAATGTTGTCGATGTTGGTTTCAACTCTATTTTTTTGAAAGCAAATAAAGACCTAGTTTATCTATTAGATAAATTTAATTTAGATAAATCTAAAATAAATAAATATATAAAACTTACAAAAAACAATTTCTTAAAATTATATGATAAAAGGAAAAAAACCTTTTTTTCAAAAGATTTAAAAAATAAAAAAAAAATTTATATTCCATCGATTACTAATTATTTTCTACTATTTGCTGATTTTGATGATGACAAAATTAATAGAAAACTAATTAAAGATTTAAAAAAACATAATTATAAAGATAAATATTTTTTTTCATCAATTAAGCCAAATCATAAAAGTTTTGAAGAAAAGAGATACTGGAGAGGACCAGTCTGGATAAACTGTAATTGGTTTATTTATAAAGGATTAAAAAATAAAGATAATTTATTATCTAAAAAGGTTAAAAAGAAAACAATACAAATTATTGAGAAAAAAGGATTTCATGAGTATTACAGTTGTAAAAATGGACAACCAATGGGCGCAAATAATTTTTCTTGGACTGCAGCTCTTTATTTGGATTTAAAATTAAACAAAAACTAATCTTTTATTTTATTAGTTTGAAAATCCATATTTTCTTAATCTTACATCACCAGTTCTAGCATGTGCTTCCATTCCTTCGTATCTAGAAATTCTCGCACAAGCAGCGCCAACTTCCTTAGTGGATTCTTTGGTCATTCTTTGAAAACTTAGGGTTTTAATAAATTTTCCAACAAATAAACCACCAGTATATCTACCAGCACCTTTAGTTGGTAAAATATGGTTTGTACCTGAACATTTATCTCCATATGCAACTGTTGTTTCTTCGCCAATAAATAAAGATCCATAATTCTTTAATCGGTCGTGGTACCATTGCAAATTTTTTGTCTGAACCTCTAAATGTTCTGGTGCATATTCATCACTTACTTTTGCAATTTCTTCATCAGTATCACAAAGGATTACTTCACCGTAATCTCTCCAAGCTGCACCTGAATTTTCTTTTGGAAGATCTGGTAGATCAGCAATTAACTCAGGAACTCTTTGCATAACATAATCAGCAACTTTTTTACTTTTGGTAAATAACCAAGCAGGTGAGTTATACCCATGCTCAGCTTGTCCAACTAAATCATATGCTACCATTTCAGGATCCGCTGTTTCATCTGCAATAACTGCAATTTCTGTTGGTCCAGCAAATAAATCTATACCAACTTTTCCAAATAATATTCTTTTTGCTTCAGCAACAAATTGGTTTCCAGGTCCAACTAATATATCTGCAGGTGCATTACCAAATAATCCATTTGTCATTGCTGCTATAGCTTGTACACCACCCAAATTCATTATTACATCAGCTCCACATAAGTCAGCTGTATAAACAATAGATGGATGAACTCCGATACCAGGTTTAGGTGAACTACAAACTAAAATATTTTTTACACCTGCAACTTTTGCAGTTGTTACACTCATCACAGCAGAGGCTATATGTGCATATCTTCCAGCGGGCACGTAACAACCAGCTGTATTTACAGGTATAAGTTTTTGTCCAGCAAACAAACCTTTAGATAATTCAACCTCAAAGTCTTGACCATAGTTTTTTAATTGAGCTTCAGCAAATTTTCTAACTCTTTCATGAGAAAACTGAATATCATCTTTAGTTTTTTGGTCTAAATTTTTCTTAATTTCTTCAATTTTTTCTTTTGAAACAATTACATCACCTTCATATTTATCAAATTTTTTTGAGAGTTCTTTACAGCCTTCCTCTTTACTAGTTTCAATATCCTTTAGAATATTTTCAACAATTTCTCTTGTTTTGTTGTCGTCTGTTGATGATGTTTTTGGTGATTTTTTTAAATATGTAATTGCCATTTCTCTCCTTTTAAAAATTTGATTTATTTAAATGAATTTAATTTAAAATTCAATGAATCATTTAGTCCAAAGCAACTACAGCTGCAGCAATAGAAGCTAGTCTTGCTTGTGCTTCGTCAGATCTACTGGTGATAACCACAGGAACTTTTCCCCCAACTACTACACCTGCGGCACACGCGCCACTAAAATATATAAGCATTTTAACTAAAGCATTACCTGTTTCAACACTTGGTACTAATAAAACATCTGCTTCTCCAGCAACTATATTTTTAATTCCTTTAATGCCAGCAGATTTTTTTGAAATACTATTATCAAATGCTAAAGGACCAAAAACATCGGCATTTAAATTTTCATCTTTAGCTAGTTTTGTAATTTCTGCAGCTTCAATGGAACTTGGTACACTTTCCAAAACTTCTTCAGTTGCAGATAAGACTGATATTTTTGGTCTTTCTATTCCTATTCTATTTGAAAAATTAACTACATTTTTAAGAATATGCATTTTTGTTTTAACATTTGGTAGAACATTTAATGCTCCATCAGTAATAATTAATGGCTTGTCATCTTTATCAATAGTCATGTGCCAAATATGACTTAGTCTTGTTTTACCTAACAAATTATATTCACGCTTTAAAACTTCTTTCATTAGAACATCTGTATGAATGTGTCCTTTTACAATTATCTTAACTTTATCTTCGCTTGCAAGTTTAGCTGCAATTTTAGCTGTGTCGTTTTCTACAGGTTCATGAATGAGTTCATACTTAGAAATATCCCATCCAATATCTTCAGCACATTTTTGAATTTCTACTTCATGACCAATAAAAATAGGTTCAATTAAATTTTCATTAACTGCATCTTGAACTGATAACATTGGCAAAGGTTTACCAGCATTTACAACTGCAACCTTAACACCTTTTTTCTTATGAGCTAGATCCAGAAGATTATTTGGGCATATAATTTCTTTACTTGATAGCATAATATTTAATCGTTAAGAATTTTTACTTCTTGGTCATTTATACTTAAAAAGACTTCTTCTCCAACTTTAAATATGTCATTTGTTTCTCCAGAAATTACAAATAGTTTTCCAGCTTCTGAATTTAATATGTATTGATAGCTACTTCCTACAAATGAAGCATTATTTACAGTTGCATGAATAGAATTTTCTTTTTTATCTTTATTAATTGAAATTTTTTCAGGTCTAAGCGCTACAGATACATTCTTTTCTAAATTTTTATCACTTTGTACTTTAATTTTCATTTCAGCTATTTTTAAATTATAAGAATTTGAATGTTTGTCTAAAATTTCTGCTTTTAAAACATTTGCATCACCTATAAAATTAGCTACAAATTTATTTTGTGGATAATTATAAAGATCTTTTGGACTACCTTCTTGAGCAATCACTGCATTATTCATCACTATTACTTTATCTGATATAGCTAAAGCCTCTTCTTGATCATGAGTAACATAAATTGTTGTTACCCCAAGTTTTTGTTGTATTTCTCTTATATCTTCTCGGACCTGTCTTCTTAATTTTGCATCTAAATTTGAAAGAGGTTCATCGAATAGCAATACTTTTGGTTCCAACACAATTGCTCTTGCAACCGCAACCCTTTGTTGCTGTCCACCAGATAGTTCTGAAGGCATTCTATTTTCATACCCCTCTAAATTTACTAATTTTAGAGTTTCTAAAGATTTTTGAATATATTCTTCCTTATTCACATTGATCATTTTCAATCCGTATGAGACGTTTTCAATAACACTCATATGTGGAAATAAAGCATAAGACTGAAATACCATTGATACATCTCTGTCAGTTGCTGGCAATAATGTTACGTCTTCATCATCTACTAATATTTTACCACTTGTAGCTCTTTCGAGACCTGCAATAATTCTTAATGAAGTAGTTTTTCCACAACCAGATGGACCAAGCAAAGTAGTTAAGGTTCCAGCTTCAAATTTACAGCTAACATTATCTACCGCTGTAGTTTCATTAAATTTTTTAGTTATATTTTCAAACTTTACTTCTGCTTTTTTCATTATCCAAAGTTTCCTTGTAAAATTCCAGCGGCCTGATCTCTTCTTCCTAATTTACGTTTCCCTATTATTAATTGCATCAAAGTAATTGTAATCAACATTACTACAATTAATGCAGATGAATACACTATTGCAAGGCCGTAGTCATTATTTTCTAATCGTCCCAGTATGTATGAAACAGCCAAGTCATAATTTGCACTTACCAAGAAGATAACCGCACTAATTGCAGTCATAGCTCTTACAAAACTAAAAACTAAAGATGCCGTAATTGCAGGTTTTAATAATGGAAGAATTATGTTTCTAAATGTTTGGGCGCTAGAAGCGTTTAAAGTTGATGAAGCTTCATCTAAGTGTGGATCAAGCTGGTTCATAGCAGCTATTCCTGCTCTAACTCCAACAGGCATATTTCTAAATACAAATGCAATTACTAAGATTATTCCAGTTCCTGTTATTTCAAGAGGAGGAACATTAAAAGCAAAAACGTAACTTACACCGATAACACTACCAGGTATTGCAAAACTCAACATAGTACCAAATTCAAAAGCATTTTTTCCTTTGAATTTGTGTCTTGTTAGAAGATATGCAGTTAAAATTCCTATTGCAGCGGTTGGTAGAGAAGAAATAAGAGCTATAGTAAATGTAGTATTAAATGAATTCCAAGCAGTTCCAGTCCATAACAATCCTCTCTCTTTAACCCAATCAACACTAAAAGCTTCAATATAATGTCTTAATGTAAAGCTATGATCAACACCCCACATTTCTACAAATCCGCCGAACATGATCATTACATAAATTATAAATGTCAATAAAGCCCACGGAAGCACGGTTGAATAAATTATCCATTTTGTTTTATTTGGAAGTTCTGGATGAACACCACTATCTCCTTTACCTGAAATTGAAATATAGGATTTTTTTCCCAACCATTGGTTTTGTAAATAAAATACTACTAGAACAACTGATAATAAAATCATAGCTAATATTGCTGCTTTAGTTTCATCGTACTGTGCGCCAACAATTGCAAAAAATATTTCTGTAGATAATACATCGTATTCTGCTCCTAGTACTAAAGGGTTACCAAAGTCTGCTAAACTTTCTATAAAACCAAGTAGAAACGCATTTGCTATTCCAGGTCTCATTAATGGCAAGGTAACTGTTTTAAAAACTTGCCATTTAGAAGCCCTTAATGTTTGAGATGCTTCCTCCATCGATGGACTGACACTTTCAACAACACCAATTAAAACTAAAAATGCAATAGGGGTAAATGCAAGTGTTTGGGCGAACCATATTCCTGGTAAACCATAAATCCATCTAGAAGGTTCAATGTCAAATCCCCATTCAAGAAACGAACTCACAACACCAGTTCTTCCAAATAAAATTATTATCGCTAATCCAATTACAAATGGTGGAGTAATTATTGGTAATACAGATAATACTCTAATTGTTTTTTTAAATCTGAAACTGGTTCTTGCAACTAATAAAGCAAAAGCTAACCCCAAAATTGTTGATGAAAACGCAGTGAGTGTACCCATAGTAACGGTATTCCAAAAAACACCACAAGCATAATCACTATAAAGGCAATCCAGCCCCCAAATTCCTTTATTAAATATTTTGTCTGAAAAATTACTTATTTCATATCCACCTTCAGTTCCTTTAAAAGCAACTGCAAACATTCTGAAAATTGGAAAAAATACAAAAGTTGAAACTAAAATTATAATACTACCTATACTTCCAACTATAAAATTATCCCCATTCAACCATCCACGTGCTGAAAGACCATGAGTGATATAAAATACAAATGTACAACAAGTTAAAACTGCACCTGAACCAACACCAAATTGATTTTCTACATCACCAAAAATAGATTGAAAAATTTCAAAATTCCATCCTCTAATACCAATAGAAAATCCTTGAAGAAAAAAGTAAAAAAAACCAAGTAACCCTGAGTATAAGAAAATTTTAGAATATATCGGATTGTTCTGATTTAATTTAAATGTTGCTAAAGGAAAAATTAGAGGAAGTAATATTGGTAAAAGCCAATATTTTTTATTTATAAATACTTGAGGTAATACAGAACCGTAGTCCTCTAAAGAATATTCTAATATCCAGTTTATTGAGAAGAACCCGTCACCTGTTACATACCATGGAAAGACTAGGAAGCCCAATCCTCCTATGAGCATCCAACAGATAACGAGCCCTCTCATTAATTCCTAAAATTATCTAGGAATTACAGATACATCGTTATCCCACTTGGATAACAGGCTTGCTCTAGTACTTTTATCTCCATAAACTTTAAAATTGTAATCAATTAAGTTAATTGTAGATAAATCTGGAGCATCAGGATCAGCTTTTGCTTTAGTATTTGATGGTACTTGCAAAGATTTTCCTGAAGTGAAAACCATAGTTTGTATTGCAGGACTTAATGCCCAGTCATAAAACTTCTTAGCTTCCTTCATATTTCTTGCACCAGCAATAATACTCATTGATCCAACTTCATAACCAGTTCCTTCGGCTGGAGATACTGTTACAACAGGTAAACCTTTTTTAGTTTGTTTAACACCATCATGTTGGAAACAAATACCAATTAAGTTTTCACCTCTTCCAGTCGCTTTAATTGGAGCAGAACCAGATTTTGTGTAAGTATTTATATTTGCATGAAGTTTTTTCATGTAATCCCAACCTTTATCTTCTCCAAAAATTTGAAGAATTGTAGCTAAAGTTGTGTAAGCAGTTCCAGATGAGTTAGGATTTGCTACTTGGATTTCACCTTTATAAATAGGTTTTGTTAAGTCCATCCATGATTTTGGAGCTGGAAGGCCTTTTTTAGCTAAAAGATCTTTGTTGTATCCAAAACCTAATGCACCAACATAAATCCCTACAGATTTATAATCAGCATTTTTAGCTTGGTTTTGTGCTGCAGGTAATAAATCATCAAAATGTTTTGATTTATATTTCTCAGTTAAATTTTCCTGAGCCGCTGTTAAGTGTGGATCACCTGTTCCACCAAACCAAACATCTCCTTTTGGATTAGATCCCTCTGCTTTAATTTTAGCAAATGTTTCTCCACTACTTGCTCTTGTCATTGCAACTTTTGTACCTGTTTCTTTTTCATAAGCTTGTTCAAGCATTTCACAAACGTCAATTTCTACACTGCAATATAAAGTTAATTTTGCTGCAGAAGCTTTGTTAGTTAAGCCAAACAAAGTGATTGAAAAAAGAAGGACAATAGATGCTATTTTTATAAGATTTTTCATTATATCCTCTCTCTAAAGTTATATTGTTTAGAAAGTTAATATGTTTTCTAATAAATTGTTACTGTTTTATTACAAAATTCACTTACAGGTTTAAAATTTATTTTGCTCATTAAATTAAAAATAATGTATAATTTTTTTTTAAAGGGGTAAGACTTTGGAAGTTGTTACAAAGATAGCGCCAATCATATTGGCTTTAATTATGTTAGGCTTAGGTTTAGGTCTAAAGCTTGATGATTTTACGAGAGTATTTAAAGCACCAAAAGATTTTTTTGTTGGGTTTATTTCTCAATTAATAATTCTTCCAATAGTAGCATATTTACTAATCATCATTTTAAGAACACCACCTGAAATAGCAATTGGGGTAATGATTATAGCTGCAGCACCAGGAGGGGTAACATCAAATGTTATGACAAAGTTTGCTGATGGAGATGTTGCATTATCAATTTCTTTGACTGCAGTAATTAGTTTAATTAGCATTATCACAGTTCCTCTAATAATCTTTACATCTGCAGATTTACTTGGTGTAACAGAAGTTAGTCAAAATATTTCAATGACAGGAATAGCTTTAAAAATGTTTTTAGTAGTAACAGTGCCTGTAATTTTAGGAATGATTATCAGAAAATTTGCTGAAAATTTTATATCTTCTAAAGTTGAGATATTTAATAAACTTAACATTGTATTATTTATAATTTTCTTTATTGCCGCTTTTTATGAAGAAAGAGAAAATATTATAAGCTTCATAATGCAAGCAGGTTTAATTGCTTTAATTTTAAATGTATCGATGATGGTTATTGCTTACTATATCGCAAAAGCTTTTACTTCAGGAATTAAACAAATGAAGTGTATTGCATTAGAATGTGGATTGCAGAATGGTACTTTAGCATTATTCGTCTCTACACAAATATTTGGTACTGATATATTATACGCCATACCAACAGGTGCTTATGCTCTTATCATGTATATAACTGGATTTATTTTTATTTATATTTTAAAAAAATCTAATTAAGAATTTATTATTCTTATCTGATTAAAAACTTTATAAATAAAATGACTCAAGCTAATCATATTTTTATTCACCATTCCCTTAGTTGTTATAAAAGCACTATCTTTAGCATCGAATGAAATTAATTTTTTGTCATTTATATGAAGATATTTTTTATCAATTAAATATTTTAGTTTTCTCACAACTGTAGGTCTTGGAATGCCAGTTATCTCAGAAATTGACATGGCATTTACACCTCTATTATCAGAGCCCATTAGTTCTTTATGGTATGAACGAATATTTTTTTTTGGAGTAAAATCTTTATTTTTAACTGCGTTTATTATTACAACCATACCAATACCCAAACTTTCTAAATCTTTTAGCTCTTCTCTCCATCTATTTAGATAAGCAAACCAAAATTTATTAAACTGATACATGCAGTAGGAAAAATTTTCTTTTATCGATAATATTATTTCATTAACAGAATAAACTTCATTTACTAGTTTTTCTTTTTTTAAAATTTTATTAAATTCATGTAATATATTTGCAACTTCTGCAAGTGTTTCGACCGCTTTAGCTGAGTAAAGAGTATCTCTAACAATAAAAATTTTTTTACCAGTTTTTTTAATTACTTTTTGTTTTTCTAATTCTAAAACTTTTCTTCTAATACTTTCTTTTGGAACTCTTAGATCTTTTGAGATATCTGAAATGTTAATTTTACTAATTTCAATTGATTTTTTTTCGTAAAAAGTTTCGTAGTTAATTTTTAAGCCATTTTGTCTGAAATAAACAAGGTCCTGATGTATCAAATATATAATGATGACAAACTTATCTATGTCTTTCCAATGATCATAGGCCCTGACAAACCAATTACTTGTTAAAGTAAAATAACAGGGTGCTAGTGCGGCAAAGTTATCTTGAATTACTTTATTGATTATCTTCTCATCAATGTGCTCAGATATACTAGGTAAAGTATTCATGTTTTTAAAAAAAACCCAATATGAACAATATCAAATAATGTGTCAACCCATTTTGGACAACTCTAGTATGTAAAAGATCAACTAACAATGATTAAATCTTAGCTATAAAATAAAAATGAGTACAGAAAGCTTTAATAGAACATCCGAGATTATTGAGACCCCCTCATATGTTTCTAAAACTCCAAAAAGAGTGGATGTGGGTGTTCTAAAGCAAAGACTTTTGGAAGAAAAAAAAAAAGAAAAAGTTAAAAGAACTATAATTTTATCTTCAGTTGTAGTCTCTTTGGGTGCTCTGACACTGTTAACTTATTAAAGTTTTTAAATCTTTCTTTATAATTTCCGATATAGAAATTTCTTTTTTTAAATTATTTTTATACCGATTAAATTTATTTTGTCCTGGATACATTATCTCTTTAATACCTTTAATCTTAGGAAGTTTTTTAATTGTTTTAATATTATCTTTTATTCTTTTACTATAATTTTTTTGAAATAAATTTGATTTAAAAGTTATAAATAAGTGACCAATATTTTGTGGACCTGAAAAATCATCAAATGGATCTTTGACTCTACCAGCGTGATTTCCACCAGTTAAAACTCCACTTAAAATATCAACCATCCAAGCAAGACCTGAACCTCTAAAACCTGCAATTGGTAATTGAACTCCAGCCAAAGCTTTTTTTGCATCTGTTGTAGGTTTACCAAATTTATCTAAAGCAACACCTTCAGGAATTTTTTGATTATTTCTTGCTGCAACTCTAATTTTTCCTCTATTAATAACTGAAATTGATGTATCTAATATAAAAGGGATTTTAGAACCAGTAGGGGTTCCAAAACATATTGGATTTGTTCCAAACAAAGATTTTAAAGCACCATGAGGAGCAACAGCTGGAGGAGCATTTGTAAAAATCATTGTGATTAAATTTTTTTTTACTGCTTGCTCAGCGTAATAACCTGACAAACCATAATGACCACTATTTTTAACTGCTACCATTCCTATTCCAGTTTTTCGAGCATGTTTGATTGCAGTTTTAATTCCCAGATCGGCAGCGACAAAGCCAATGCTATTATTTGCATCAATGTGAGAAATAGAAGGAGAAATTTTTTTAATTTTAATTTTTGGCTTTGAATTAATTACTTTTTTTGAAATTCTATCACAGTACATTTTAAGTCTCGATAAACCATGCCCATATGCACCAACTAATTCAGCATTGATTAAGGCATTTGCTGAGATCAAAGCATGATCTTTATTTAAACCATATTTTTGAAAAATCTTAATAATTTGTTTTTTTAGTAGAGGTGTTTTCACTTATTTGAATATTTTTAAATCTTTATTAAAAAAAGTTTTAATATCATTTAATAATAAATTTGGAACCTCTAAAGCCGCAAAATGACCACCTCTAGAGAATTTTTTCCATCTTTTTATCTTAAAAATTCTATTTACGTAAGATTTTGGGGGCCACCCAAGCATTTCCTTTGGAAATTCTGCTATTGCGGTAGGGACTTTTATTTTTTTAAAATTTTTTGGAAAAGATCGTCCACCTTCTTTTCTTCTTCCAAAATATATCCAAGCAGACGTGTTAAAACTTTTGGTTACTATATAGATCATTATATTAGATATTAATTCATCTTTTGAATATGTTTTTTCTATATTACCTGACCTCAGATCTGACCAGCCATGAAATTTTTCTAAAATCCATGCAGCTGTTCCTACAGGACTGTCTATCATTGCATAAGATAAAGTTTGAGGTTTTGTAGCCTGTTGGGTTCTGTATCCTTCTTGTGTTATTTGATCAAAATTAAATTTTTTTTCCCAGTTTTTTTCATTAATATTTTTTGGTCCTCTTGGATGTCTAATCGGCAAGCAATTAATATGAATTCCTTTACAATTTTTTGCACTATCAAAACCAATCCATGATGCAACTGTTGCCCCCCAATCTCCACCCTGTACAACATAATTTTTATAACCTAAATTTTTGACCATAAATTTATTTAGTATTTTGCCAATCTTTCTTGGTCCCAAGGCTCTCTTTATTGGTGTTGAAAATCCAAATCCAGGTAAAGATGGAACAATTACATCAAACCCATCTTCAATTTTTCCACCAAATTTTTCTGGATGGGCAAGTCTTGGAATAATGTCAAAAAATTCAATTACGCTACCTGGCCACCCATGTAAAAGTAATATCGGTCTGGATTTAGGATTTTTACTTGTTTCTTTTATAAAATGTAAATTTATGCCATCAACTTTGGTCTTATAATTTTTAAAAGAGTTAATTTTGTTTTCAAACTTCTTCCAATTATATCTTGAAACCCAATATCGAGATATTTTTTTCAGAAAATCATAATTAGTTCCATATTCCCATCCATTTACATTTTCAATCATCTTCCAAGGATAGTTTTTTACTTTTTTAAAGATATTATTAAGTGTGCTTTTAGGCACACTTATCTTGTATGATTTAATCATCAATTAATTATGACTTATCCAGATTGTTTTTGTTTGAAGAAACGAATTTAAAGCTTCAGTACCTTGATCCCTACTTAGAGAACCAGATTGCTTATATCCTCCAAAAGGAGTTTTGATATCTCCTTCAGAAAAAGTATTTACTGACACAGTTCCACAAGGCAAGCTTTTAGCCAAATGAAATGCTCTGTTTATGTCTTGAGTAAATACACTTGCGTGTAATCCGTATTTAGAATTACTAGCAATTTTCAAGGCTTCTTCATCATTTTTAACTGTTAAAACACCGAGTACTGGTCCAAATATTTCTTCTTGAGCGATGGTCATATTTTCTTTTAATCCATCAAATAAAGTTGGCTTTGCATAAAAACCTTTTTGCTTATTATCTGAAACTCCTCCTGATAAAAGTTTTGCCCCTTCATCTATTCCTTTTTGGATGTATCCATCAACAGTTTGTAAATGTCCTTTCGAAATCATAGATCCCATATTCGATTTTAGATCTAATGGATCTCCTACTTTTAATTTTTTAACTTTTTTAATAATTTTATCTAAAAATTCATCTTTTACTTTTTTATGAATTATCTGTCTCATGTTTGCTGAAC
>CACJBA010000004.1 GCA_902591535.1 uncultured Pelagibacteraceae bacterium
ATCTTTTGAATTAGCCACAAGAATTTCAAAACATACCCCAGGTAATCTAAATAGAATGTTTTATACTATTTGTGGTTCTACTGCTGTCGAAACTGCAATTAAAATTGCTATCGCTTATCATAGAGCAAGAGGAGACAGTCAAAGATTCAGATTTGTTGGTAGGGAAAGAGGTTATCATGGAATGAATATTGGCGCTACTTCAGTTGGCGGCATGGTTAATAATGTTAAGACTTTTGCAAGTGTATTAATGCCAGGTGTAGTTCACATGAGACATACACATTTACCAGAACATAAATTTATTAGTGGTCAACCAGAAACAGGAGTTGAGCTAGCAGAAGATTTAGAGAGAATTTGTACGAACTTTGGAGCGGAAAATATTGCAGCATGTATCGTTGAGCCAATTGCTGGATCAACGGGAACATTAGTTCCTCCAAAGGGATACTTACAAAGATTAAGAGAAATTTGTGATAAACACGGAATACTTTTAATTTTTGACGAAGTGATAACAGGTTGGGGAAGAACAGGTTCTCCGTTTGCATCACAAGAGTATGGTGTGACACCAGATATGATGACTATGGCAAAAGCTACTACAAATGGCATAAGCCCACTTGGAGTTGTTGCTTGTAAAGAAGAAATTTATGATGCAATTGCTCAAAATGCACCTAAAGGGACAATAGAATTATTTCATGGATATACTTATTCAGGTATACCAATATCTGTAGCTGCAGGTTTAGCTGTACAAGATATAATTGAAAAAGATGATATTTTTAATAGAGCTAAAAATTTAGCACCCTATTTCCAAGAAGGTTTAATGTCGTTAAAAGACATTGATGTTGTTGATAACATTAGAGGATACGGAATGATGGGTGGAATTGATATGGTGATGGATAAAAAACCAGGTGCTGCAGGATTTACATGTTTTAAACATTGTTATGAAGCTGGAGTAAATTTCAAAGCTACAGGTGATTGTTTAATTATTGCGCCGATGTTTATTTGTGAAAAAAAACATATTGATGAAATAATAGACAAACTTAGAACTGGAATTACTAATTATTCAAAAAGTAAAAAGAATTGATTTTCGTTTATGAAAATTGGAGTTCCAAAAGAGATAAAACCACAAGAGAATAGAATTGGTTTAACACCTGATAGTGTAAAAACTTTAGTTTCTGAAGGCCATGAGGTTCTAGTTGAAAATAACGGAGGTTATGAGGCTGGTTTTGAGAATAATCAATATTTAAAAGCTGGAGCAAAAATTGCCAATAATGCGGCAGACATTTTTAATGATGCTGAAATAATTGTTAAAGTTAAAGAGCCTCAAAAAGTTGAGGTTGATATGATAAGAGAAAATCAAATTATTTATACTTATCTTCACTTAGCTGCTGCAAAAGAATTAACAGAAGGATTAATAAAGTCTAAAAGTATAAATATTGCTTATGAGACAGTTACTGATGACAATGGAAGATTACCTTTGCTTGCTCCAATGAGCGCTGTTGCCGGCAGAATGTCCGTTCAAGCTGGCGCACATTGTCTAGAAAAAAATCAAAGAGGAAGGGGTTTACTTTTAGGGGGTGCACCAGGAGTAACAGGTGGAACTGTGGTTATATTGGGTGGAGGCGTTGTTGGGGAGAATGCTGCTGTCATTGCAACAGGTATGCAGGCTAAAGTTCATATCATAGACAAGTCTGAAGCAAGATTAAATCAATTAGTTGAAATGTTTGGAGATAAAATAATTCCTGAACAAAGTGACAATACAGATTTAAATATATTAGTTTCAGAAGCTGATTTATTAGTTGGTGGTGTATTAATTCCAGGTGCAGAGGCACCAAAATTGGTAACTAAAGATATGATTAAATTAATGAAAAGAGGCTCTGTTATAGTTGATGTTGCGATAGATCAAGGAGGATGTGTAGAGACAAGTAAACCTACAACGCATAGCAATCCAACTTATATTGTTGATAATGTAGTTCATTACTGCGTTGCTAATATGCCCGGAGGAGTACCAAGAACATCTACCTTGGCGCTAAATAATGCAACTTTACCTTTTTTGGTTAAACTTGCTAATAAAGGTTATCAAAAAGCACTTAGTGAAGATAAAAATTTTTTGTCAGGGTTAAATGTTCATAAAGGGCAAGTAACCTATAAGGCGGTTGCTGAAGTTTTTGGTCATGATTTTGTAGAGCCTGAAAAAGCAATTTTCAATTAAAGGTTTTTCATAATTTTCTTTCCCAAATTATTGCGCTTTTAATAATTTTATTAATATCGTTATATTTAGGTTTCCATTTTAACATTTTTTTAAATTTTTTTGTGTTTGAATATATTTGAGCAATGTCACCAAGGCGTCTTTCCATAAAATTAATTTTGAGTTTTTTGTTTATTTTTTTAAGTACATTTACAATTTGTAAAACCGAATATCCTCTTCCATAACCACAATTTAAAATAAATGATTTTTTATTACTATTAAGATAATCAAGACCTTTTATATGAATTTCTGCTAAGTCACTAACATGTATATAATCTCGAATACATGTCCCGTCCTTAGTAGGATAATTATTTCCATAAATATTTATTTTTGGTTTTTTTCTTATTGATTGTATTGCAATATTTTTTACTAAATGGCCATGTGAAGTTTCTATTTCACCAATTTTTCCAGACGGACTAGCTCCAGCAACATTAAAATATCTAAATATACCAAAATTATATTTTAATTTTTTAGAATATTTTTTAATTAATTCTTCGCCTTTTAATTTTGTATAAGCATAATATCCTCTCGGATTTAATTTTTTTTTCTCGTCGACATTTCCTCTTACATTTCCGTAAATAGAACAAGAAGAAGAAAAAATAAAATTTTTAACTTTTGTATTTTTACAAGATAAAATTAGGTTTTTGGTACCTATGATATTATTTTTATAATATTTTTTTTTATTTTTTTCTGCCTCGCTAACGTTTAATGTTGCTGCTAGATGAATAATTGTATCGATTTTGTATTTATTTATGATTTTGTTAATTAATTTTCTATCATTGATATCTCCTTTAAAAAAAATAGATTTTTTATTTATTAAAATTTTATGACCAGTTGAAAGGTTATCTAAAATAAATACTCTGTTCGATTTTTTTTTAATCAGTAGTTCTGATACATGACTACCTATGTATCCAGCACCACCCGTGAGAAGAATATTATTCATTAGAAACTAATTCATTTATGATTAATTTTATTCCTGATTTAAGTGAAATTTTAGGCTGCCAATTTAAAGAATTTATTTTTGAGGAGTCTATTAGTTTTCGCATAGTACCATTTGGCTTTGTTTTATCATATTCAAATTTACCTTTGTAATTAGCTATATTAGAAATTAAAATAGCTAAATCTTTAATACTTATTTCTTTGCTGTACCCAACATTAATGAATTGATTTTTGTTACCACATGTTTCACGATATTTTTTTTTTGAAATACTCATTACTTTTAAACAAGCTTTTGCTAAATCATCAACATGTAGAAATTCTCTTTTAGCTTTTCCATTGCCCCAAATTCTAACTATCTTTTTATTTTTTTTTTTAGCAAATAAAATTTTTGTTATTAATGATGCCAAAACATGACTATTATGAATGTCATAATTGTCATTAGGCCCATATAAATTAGTAGGCATGACAGCTCTATAATCAGTATTATATTGATTATTAAAACTTTCACACATTTTAATTCCAGCAATTTTAGCAATTGCATAGGCTTCATTTGTTTTTTCAAGCTTTCCAGTCAATAATTTTTTTTCTTTAATTGGAGCTAAAGCATCTTTGGGATAAATACAAGATGAACCAAGAAACAGTAATCTTTTTACTTTAGTTTTAAAAGCTGAAACAATACAGTTATTTTGAATTTGTAAATTTTCATAAATGAAATCAGCTGGAAATTTATAATTAGCCAAGATTCCACCAGCTCTTGCAGCACATATATATACTTGATCAAATTTATGTTTTTTAAAAAAATTGTATGTTTGATTGAAATTTAAAAGATTTATTTTATTTTTATCTACTATAATAATTTTATTATTTTTTGAAATAATTCTTAATATCGCTGATCCAACCATACCTTTATGGCCTGCAACAAAAATTTTCTTCATTTATTTACGATAATAATTTTTTTTTGTTCATTAAAGTCACTATTTATCATTTCTTTTACCAATTGATTAAAAGTGATTTTTGGTTTCCATTTTAGAATTTTCTTTGCTTTAGAACAATCTCCTAAAAGATTATCAACTTCAGTTGGTCTAAAATATTTCTTTGCAACTTTAATAATTACTTTTCCAGTTACTCTATCTATTCCTTTTTCATTAAAACCTTTACCAACCCATTTTATATTTATTCCTAAATTTTTTGCAGCGGTATTAACAAATTCCCTAACACTAAACTGTTTTCCTGTGGAAATAACAAAATCATCAGGTTTTTTTAGCTGCATCATTTTCCACATTGCCTCAGCGTAATCAGAAGCATGTCCCCAATCTCTTTTTGCATCCAAATTTCCTAATGTTAAATGTTTTTGTAAACCTAATTTAATTTTTGATAAACCTATTGTGATTTTTCTTGTAACAAATGTTTCTCCCCTTAAAGGTGACTCGTGATTAAAAAGAATACCATTACAAGCAAAGAAATTATATGCTTCTCTATAATTTACAATAATCCAGTAAGCATATAACTTTGCTATAGCATAAGGACTTCTAGGATAAAAAGGTGTTTTTTCGTTTTGAGGTGTTTCTCTAACTTTTCCATAAAGTTCTGAGGTAGAAGCTTGATAAATTTTTGTTTTATTAATTAAATTTGCTGATTTTACAGCCTCAAGAAGTCTTAAAACTCCAATTGCATCTGAATTAGCTGTGTATTCTGGAATTTCAAATGAAACTTTAACATGGCTTTGTGCTGCTAAATTATAAATCTCATTTGGTTTAACTTTATTTAAAATACCAATCAAACTAGAGCTATCAGTCATATCACCATGATAAAGAGTAAAATCTTTATCATGTAAGTTTTTATTATTAAAAAATTCATCTATTCTTTGTGTATTAATCAAGGACGTTCTTCTTTTTATTCCATGAACTTGGTATCCTTTTTTAAGTAAAAATTTTGTAAGATAATATCCATCTTGACCTGTAATACCTGTAATAAGAGCCTTCTTCATAATTTAATGTTTATATCAATTACAAATAAAAAAACATAAAAATTTAAAACGATATTTTAAAAAGAATTGTTTACTATTGTTGATGTGTTAAAAATTATTGAAAAATTATTGAAAAATTATGAAAAACTCTAACTTTCCGTCATCTGCTAAAGTTATAGTTATAGGAGGTGGTGTTATCGGCTGTTCTGTAGCTTATCATTTAACAAAATTTGGATTGAGTGATGTCGTTTTATTTGAAAGAGATCGATTAACATCAGGCACAACTTGGCATGCAGCAGGTTTAGTTAGTCAATTAGGTCCAACAGCTGCAGTTACAAAGATAAGAAAATATACATTAGATTTATATAAAACATTAGAAGAAGAGGTTGATCATTCAGCTGGTCTAAGAATAAACGGAGCGCTATCTATAGCTCAAACAGAAGCAAGATGGCAGGAACTAAAAAGACAAGCAACAACAGCCCAACTTTACGATATAGATATAAAAATTCTAGATAAAGAAGATATTAAAAAAAATTATCCAATTATGCATACAGAGGATTTAAAAGGTGGAGTTTTAATGCCGGGCGATGGTGCGGCAGATCCAAGTGGAGTTACCCATATGCTTGCAAAAGCCGCAAGGAAAGGAGGTGCGAAAATTTTTGAACAATCACCAGTAGAAAATATTTTAACAAAAAATGGAAGAGTTCAAGGAGTAAAAGTTGCTGGTAAAATTATTGAATGTGAATATGTTGTTCTTGCGACAGGTATGTGGTCAAGGCAAATTGGTGAAAAAATTGGAGTAAGCATTCCATTGTATCCTGCTGAACATTTTTATGTAATTACAGAACCTATTGAAAATCTTTCAGCAACTTTACCTGTTATAAGAGATTTTGATAGCAGCACCTATTTTAAAGAAGATGCTGGAAAACTTTTGATTGGAATATTTGAGGGTAAATCAATTCCTGCATTTAATAAAACAAATAAAGTTCCTGAAGATTTTTCATATGGAGAATTTCCAGAAAATTTTGAACATTTTGAGCCGTATTTAGAAAAATCTATGAAAAGATTTCCAATTTTAGAGACTATTGGAATAAGAAAATTTTTCGCTGGCCCAGAATCTTTTACACCAGATACTAATACTTTGTTAGGAGAAGTTCCTGAGATTAAAAATTTATTTGTAAGTTGTGGACTTAATAGCATTGGAATTGGAAGTGGAGGTGGAGTTGGAAAAATAACTGCAGAGTGGTTAATGACTGGACATATAAATGAAGATATTTTTAATTATGATATTAAAAGATTCCAAAAATTTCATTCTGATTTAGGTTTTATCAAAGATCGAATTACGGAGTCACTCGGAGATTTATATGGAATGCATTGGCCTTATAAACAACATAAAACATCAAGAAATGTAAAAAAATTACCTTACCATGACTCTTTAAAAAGTTTTGGTGCATGTTTTGGTGTTTCGGCTGGTTATGAGAGGCCTATGTGGTTTTCTTTGGATGGTGAAAAAGCTGAGTATGAATATAGTTATAATTATCAAAACTGGTATCCGTCTGTAGAATTTGAAACAAGCAACACTATAAAGAATGTAGGTTTATTTGATCTCACTCCTTTTTCAAAATTTGAATTAAACTCTGATAAAGCACATGAAGAACTCCAAAAAATATGCACAGCTAATATAAAAAATGAAATTGGCAAATGTACTTATACACACATGTTAAACAATGATGGCGGTATAGAAACGGATTTAACTGTTGTTTGTCTTGATCATAATCATTTTAGAATAATAAGTTCAGCAGTAACAAGAGAAAGGGATAAATTCCATATAAACAAAAACTTATCAGACGGCTTAGAACTCAAAGATGTCACAGATGATTATTGTGTATTTGGAATATTTGGACCAAAAAGTAGATTATTAATGAATGAGTTAAGCAATGATGATTTTAGAAATGAGAATTTTAAATTTGGTACCTCAAAATTTATAGATATAGAAAATATAAAAATTTGGACTCAGCGTTTATCATATGTAGGGGAGTTGGGGTATGAACTTTATGTTAAGACATCTGATGCAAAAAATATTTATGAAAAAATAATAGAAAAAGGAAAAAAATTTAATTTATCTAATTGTGGAATGCATGCTTTAGATACCATGAGAATGGAAAGTGGATTTTTACATTGGGGTCATGATATTTCGCCGGAAGAAAATCAATTTGAAGCAGGTCTCTCTTTTACTATCAGTAAAAAAAAGGATGTAAATTTTATTGGTAAAGAAGCTTTGGAAAAAATCAAAAAACAAAAGTTAATGAAAAGATTTGCTATGTTTGTTCTAAAGGAAAATAAGCCTGGTAAACCTTTGATACTTCATGATGAGCCAATTTATTTTGAGGATAAGATAATAGGTAGAACAACCTCAGGAAACTATTCTTTTAATTACAAAAAGAATCTAGCCTTTGGTTATGTAAATAACGAATATTCTGAAAATAATCTTCTTAATGGTAATCTTTATATTGAAATAGAAAAAAACAGGTATTCTGCAGAATTAATTCTTAAACCTTTGAAGCAAACTAATTTCAAAAATAATTAATTTAAATTTGCTTTTATAGACAACTACTGTTTTAATAAGATTGTGAAAAAAAACGATCAAGATATTTCTTTACCTGAAAAAGATTTTGAGGATAAACAAAATTTTTATTCAGAAAATTATAAAACAACCAATGTTAACATTTTACTTAATAGAGTAAGACTAGATAAAAAAAAATCCTTTAGAAAAAAATTTCTTATATCTTTTTGTTTGTTATCAATTATTATTGCTTTAACTGGTTACTTTATAATTTAGATTTAAATTAGCAAAAGATACCATATTAAAAGTTTATTGAAATAATACAAAATTATAATAAAAGTAGAATTTTAAATTAGGCGGGGTAGCTCAGTTGGTTAGAGCGCGGGACTCATAAGCCCGAGGTCAGTGGTTCGATCCCACTTCCCGCTACCAAAAATTATGAATGATATCTATATTACCTGGGATGATTATCACAAGAAGATAGAAAGTTTGGCAAAACAAATTTACAAAGATAATTGTAAATTTAATCAAATTATTTGTATTGCGAAAGGTGGATTAAGAGTTGGAGATGTTTTTAGTAGGCTTTTCAATGTTCCTTTAGCCATCTTATCTGTTGAGTCTTATCATGGTGATAGTGATGATATTAAAAATCAACAAGGTCAATTTACTTTTTCAAGAGACTTAGCAAAAACGACTCCAAATCTAGGTTCACATGTTTTATTGGTTGATGATTTAGCTGACTCTGGGAAAACTTTAATTAAAAGTATTAAATGGTTAGAGCATTTTTATGGATTTTATTTAGAAGAAAAAATAAAGACAGCTGTTATTTGGCATAAATCAACATCAAAATTTAAACCAGATTACTGCGTTAATTATTTAGAAGACTCACCTTGGATACATATGCCTTTTGAGAAATACGAAACAACAAATATTAAAGATTTTAAGTTTGAATAATTTTTATTAAATTATTATTTAATTAAACTATCATTGAATTGACTTGATACTCTTACAAAAGTTGTACATTTACTAAGTTGTTTTAATGATGGAGCACCTACGTATGTACAACTACTTCTTACACCTCCAAGAAGGTTTAAAATAGTATCATTAATTTTTCCTCTATACTTAACTCTCACTTTTCTGCCTTCGCTGCTTCTATAAGAGGACAGGCCACCATAGTGCTTTTTATTGGCAACTTCAGAACTTGAACCATAGAATTCAATAAATTTATTTCCATTAATTTTTACTACTTTGCCTTTGCCTTCATCATGTCCTGCAAGCATTCCTCCTAACATTACAAAATCCGCACCACCTCCAAAAGCCTTAGCGACGTCACCGGGACATGTACACCCACCGTCTGCAATTACGTGTGCGCCAAGTCCATGAGCAGCGTCAGCGCATTCTATAACCGCACTGAGTTGAGGATAGCCAACACCTGTTTGAATTCTTGTTGTACAAACACTTCCAGGGCCAATACCAACTTTAACAATGTCAGCACCGCTTAGAACTAATTCCTGTGTCATATCAGCAGTTACAACATTTCCTGCAATTATTGTTTTTGTTGGATATTTGTCTCTAACGGATTTTACAAAGTTGGTAAAATGTTCTGAGTAGCCGTTAGCCACATCTATACATATAAATTTAAAAAAACTAAATTCCTTTAAAACTTTATCTAAATTATCAAAATCTTCTTTTTTGATACCAACACTTAAAGCAATATTTGAATACATTTTTTTTATATTTTTATTTTGTTTAATTTTTTTCACATCATGTTGTTTAGTTAAACAAGTTATCATGCCGTGTTCATTTAATTTTTCAGCAATACTAAGTTCTCCAACACCATCCATATTAGCTGCCATAATGGGAATACCTGACCATTCATTTTTACTATATTTGAATCTGTATGTTCTTAATAAATTTACGTCTTTACGGCTTTTAAGCGTTGATCTTTTAGGTCTAAATAAGACATCTGAATAATCTAGTTTTAGCTCTTCTTCAATTCTCATTAATTCAGTAAGTTATAGGCATCATAATTAATTTCAAATCAATATCTTGCCTGTGGATAAGTTTTTTGAGCAGATCTAATGTCCTGGAAAATCAATTAGATTCTCAACTTTATAATTTTTTTTGATTAAATTATCTGATCCTCCAAGGTCAAATAGGTTTATTACAAAGACAAATGCCGCAACTTTCCCTTTTGAAATTTCAACTAATTTTGCAGCTGCTTCAGCAGTGCCTCCTGTAGCGATCAGATCATCAATAATAAGAATGTTGTCTTTTTCATTAATAGAGTCTTTATGCACCTCTATCGTGGCTGTTCCGTATTCTAACTCAAAATCAACTGAATGAACATCAGCAGGAAGTTTGTTTTTTTTTCTAAGCATAATAAATGGTTTTTTTAACAAATAAGAAACTGCTGATGCAAAAACAAATCCTCTAGATTCTATCGCCGCTATTTTAGTAAAGTTATATTTTTTTGATCTTTCAATAATTTGATTAATACATTCTATAAATGCATTTTCATTTTTAATTAAAGTTGTAATATCCCTGAATAAAATACCTTTTTTTGGATAGTCTGGAATTGATCTGATAAAATCTTTTAAGTTCATAATAGTTAAATATAAAAGTATAAATAAATATATTTTAAATTATGACAACTAATAAATTGGCAATAATTGGTGGTAGTGGTCTTTATGATGTAGAGGAGTTTAAATCAAGAGAATTACTAGATATTGATACTCCTTGGGGAAAACCTTCAGATCAAATTTTAAAAACTAATTATAACAATAAAGAAGTTTACTTCTTACCAAGACATGGAAGAGGTCACTTTATCTCTCCATCTAATATTAACTTTAGAGCTAATATAGATGCTCTTAAACAATTAGGTGTAACAGATATTGTTTCAGTTTCAGCGGTCGGTTCTTTAAAAGAAGATCTACCTCCAGGAAAATTTGTAATTGTTGATCAATTTATTGATAGAACTTTTGCGAGAATTAAAACTTTTTTTGATGATGAAATTGTTGCACACGTATCTATGGCACATCCTACTTCTAATGGACTGATGAATGCGTGTGAGGATGCAATCAAAAAATCTAAAATAGATTATCAAAGAAATGGAACATACGTTGTAATGGAAGGTCCGCAATTTTCTACATTAGCAGAATCTAATTTATATAGATCTTGGAAAGCAGATGTAATTGGAATGACTAACATGCCTGAAGCAAAACTCGCAAGAGAGGCAGAAATTAGATATGCCTCAGTTTCAATGGTTACAGATTTTGATTGTTGGCACCCAGATTATGAAAACGTTGATGTTCAACAAGTAATAAAAGTTTTGTTAGGAAATGCTGAAAAAGCAAAAGTTATGATAAAAAATTTAATTGATAATTTTGAGGATCATATTGATCCCAATGATCCAACAAACAATTGTTTAGATGTAGCAATTATAACGGCACCTGAGAAAAGAACTCAAAAAACAATAGATAAACTCAGGACTGTCGCTGGTAGAGTTCTCAATAAATGAAACAAATATTAATTTTAATTATATTTTTAATAATAAATACTAATTCATATGCAGATAAAAGATTTGAAAAAGATTTAAAAAAACTTTCCAAATTAAATTCTTTTGTCGACAGCCAAGGTAATAATTACAAACTAGATGAAAATATTGATAAAGAAAAAACAATTATATTAATTTATACGCATGGTTCTGGTGGAAGAAAATTACAAGGATGCAAGAACAAATGGTTTCAAATACCACCAACAGTTTACCAATTAGATGGTATTAAAATTAAAGACTTTACAATTAAAACTTATCAATTGTGTTCTGGAGCTAGAGGATGGACACAAAATGAAAATGATTTATTCTGGGATACTTATGATGCAAATAATCAAGATATAAAAAGTGTTCTTAATCTTAAAGATAAGAATGGAGTTTTATTAATAAATAAATGGAATAGTCCTATGAAGAGGAAGGTAATAAAATTAAAAGTTGATGAATTTAAAGAACTAGGTTTTAATAATATAATTCTTTCAGGTCATTCAGCAGGAGGATGGGACTCACTTATTCTAAAATCAAATTTTCCATCAGAAATTGATGGGGTAATAGCATTTCATCCAGCACGTTCTGGAAAATTTGCTAAAGCCAAAAATCCTCACAATGGTTGGATAAATTGGAGAAAATATAAAATATCATTAATCAAAGTAGAAAAATTAGAAAATGTATTAGTTTTTAGTCATACAAAAGATAAATACGAAAATCCAAGAACTTCAAAATTTTTATCTGACTCAGAAAATGTAAAATTTGTCGATGTGAGTGACACAAAATGTAAAGGCAAAATAATTTATGGTGGATATCATGGAATTACTTTAACAAAATGTTTTGCAGACGAGGATCCCAGAAGCAAAGAGATAATTAAATATTTAAATAAAATTTATTAATATGAGAATAGAAGGAAAAGAATATCGAACCATATGGTACGAAGGTAAAGTAGTTAAAATAATTGATCAAACTAAACTTCCACATCGTTTCATTATTAAAGAACTTAAAACAGTAAAAGATGCTATTAATGCTATTAAAGTAATGGAAGTTAGGGGTGCTCCATTAATTGGTGGAACAGCCGCTTATGGAATCGTTTTGGCAATTCAAGAAAGAAATGATTTTGAATTTATAAAAAAAAATTCAGAAGAATTAGTTCAATCTAGACCCACTGCCATAAATCTAAAATGGGCCGTAGATCGTATGATGAAAAAATTATCTGGCATTAATAGTGACCAAATTTTAGACATAGCTTTAAATGAAGCTAAAGAAATATGTGATGAAGATGAAAAGTTTTGTGAGAATATAGGTATTAATGGATTAAGAATAATTGAGGAAATTTATAATAAAAAAAAGGATACTGTAAATATTTTAACTCATTGTAATGCTGGTTGGTTAGCAACCATTAATTGGGGAACAGCAACTTCACCAATTTATCATGCTCATAAAAAAGGAATTCCAGTTCATGTATGGGTTGATGAAACAAGACCAAGAAATCAAGGTGCAAATTTAACATCATACGAACTAAATGAAGAAGAAATTCCAAACACTATTATTGCTGATAATACAGGTGGAATTTTAATGCAAAGAGGTGAGGTTGATATGTGCATTGTTGGTACTGATAGAACTTTATCCAATGGAGATGTTTGTAATAAAATTGGAACGTATCTAAAAGCTTTAGCCGCACATGACAACAATGTTCCTTTTTATGTAGCACTTCCAAGCTCAACTATTGATTGGGACATTAAAAATGCAAAAGATATTCCTATTGAGGAAAGAAACTCTGAAGAATTATCTCATGTAGAGGGAATTGATGAAAATGATGAAATTAAGAAACTTTTAATTTATCCTAGCAAAAGTAAAGCAATGAATTTAGCATTTGATGTGACACCAGCAAAATACGTTACTAATTTAATTACAGAAAAAGGAATTTGCGAAGCATCAACCGAAGGTTTAAAAAAATTATTTAATAAGTAGATATGGAATCTTTAAAAATGGTTGAAGTTACTAGAAGTGGTGAAATAGAAAGTTTTCATCAAGGTGTAGCAGTATTAATTAATTCATCAGGAAATATTTTAAAAGAGTGGGGTAATTCAGACTTAAATATTTACCCCAGATCTGCATTAAAACCAATTCAAACCCTAAATCTTTATAAAGACGGTATAGCAGATTCTATGAGTCTCAGTGAAGAACAAATTGCAATTACCACAGCATCACATCATGCAGAAAAATTTCATAAAGAAATAATTTCTAATTGGTTAAAAAAAATTAATATTAGTGAGGAAAATCTTTCTTGTGGTCATGACTGGCCATGGAATTTAGAGGATAAATTTAGAGAAAAATTAGAGAATAAAAATAAAAGAAGAATTTATCATAATTGTTCGGGAAAACATTGCGGACACCTTGCAGTATGTAAACATAAAGATTTAACTTTAGAAAAGTACCATGAAAAAACACATCCTTTACAAAAGGATTTAATTAAATTAATTGAGGATTTATCAGATTATAAGATAAAAAATATTGGAATTGACGGTTGTACTCTTCCAAACCCCTTGATGCCTTTAAAAAAATTTGCATTAGCAGCGTCTCGATTAACAGATGCTAAAATATTAAATGAAAATACAGATATAGCAAAAAAAATTTTCAACTCATGTGTTAATTTTCCAGAAATAACTGGAGGTACAAATAGTGTTAATTGCATCTTAACCAAACTTTCTAAAAAAAAAATATTCTTTAAAAACGGTGCTGAAGGAGTATTTTTGGCACTAATACCTGAAATTAAATCCGCATTAGTAGTTAAAATTTTAGACGGAGCGGCAAGGGCAGCTGAAACCGCAATAGCGGGATTAATATCTGAATTAAATATTATTGATGAAAATGAATTAGCAAAAATTAAATCTAGCGAACTAAAAAATTCTGTGGGTCAAAAAATAGGGAAGATGAAATTTGTGTTATAATTCAGAACAAATTAACCCATCTAAAGGTTTTGGATGAAACCAGGTAGATTTTGGGGGCATAAATCTTTTTTTATCTGCAATCCTCATAACACTTGAAATATTTGTAGGGCAAAGTTTAAAAGCTATATTAAACTTTTTAGAATTTACTAATTTTTTAAGACGATTTGAACCATTAATCCCTGAAATAAAATCAATTTTAGTAGCTTTAATTTTACTAATAATATTCTCATGAAGAATAGTAACATCTAATATTTTATTTTTTTGGATTAGCTTAAGTAAATACCACTGATTACTCATATACATTTCTAAAACACCTTTTTTTAAATTTTTTGAGTTATTTTTAATTTTTTTAATTTTAAAATTTTTACTGATAATACTAATAATTTTTTCGCTACTTAAATTACTTTTTAATACTCTATTATAATCTAAAATTTTTATTTGATTATGAGGAAAAGCAATAATCATGGGAGATATTTTTTTATTACTTTTAAGCATTCCTTGTATTCTATGATGACCATCACAAATGTATATTTTGTTAATTTTTTTAATAAAATTTTTTAAAGTTTTTAAATTTTTTTCTCTATCAACAATCCATACTTGATGATTAAATTTGTCTAATGATTTAAATGAATAAATTGGCTTTGATTTTGTAATTTTAATTAAGAAATTTTGAAGGTTATTATTGTACTTATAAGCAGTATAAATTGGACCTACTTGCGTTGAAATATTTAATATCTGTCTCTTTCTTTCAAAAACTCTTTTTTTAAACGTTTCTTCATGGCCTAAAATATTTTTGTTGTCATAATTATTTAAATCTATTTTACCCAGTATCCCAATTTGTTGGTGGTTTTTATCAGATATTTTGTAAATATAATAACAATCCGAAGCATCTTTAGTTATTAATTTTTTCTTCTTCATATTTGCAAAATATTTTTTAGATTGAACTAGATTTTTACTGGTTAAAATCTTCAGATAACCAAACTTTTGATAAGATTTTAAACTATTAAAATATTTTGGATTTGGAGTTGAAATTCTACGAGCTATTTTTTGGATTGGCCGTAAAGCTTTAAATGGATTTATTAGACTCAAATTATTAATTAGGCAATTTTTGGAAGGTCTTCTAATGCTTTATCCATACTTCCTTTATCAAATTTATCTTCTGCTAGATTTCCCTCAAAGTAATCTCCATATGCTTTCATATCAAAATGACCATGACCACATAAATTAAATAATATTGTTTTTGTTTCACCATTTTTTTTACATTCTAATGCTGCATCAATTGCACCTTTAACAGCATGTGTTGCTTCTGGTGCAGGAACTATACCTTCTGTTCTTGCAAAATTTACTCCTGCTTCGAAACATTCTTTTTGACCATATGCTTTTGCTTCTAGAGCATTAATTTCTTTTAGGTGACTAACCAATGGAGCCATTCCATGATACCTTAAACCTCCTGAATGTGTAGCTGGAGGAATAAATTGGGATCCAAGTGTATGCATTTTTACTAATGGTGTTAATTTACCAGTATCACCAAAATCATAAACATATTTTCCTTCAGTTAATGTAGGACAAGATTTAGGCTCACATGCAATAACTCTTGTTTTTTTTCCTTCTCTAAAATTTTTTCCTAAGAAAGGATTTGCTAATCCTGAAAAATTACTTCCACCACCTGTACATCCAACTAAAATGTCTGGATAATCATCTGCCATTTCCATTTGAAGTAACGCTTCATTTCCAACAATAGTTTGGTGCATTAAAACATGATTTAAAACACTTCCTAATGCATATTTTGTATCAGGATTTTTTGCAGCCATTTCAACCGCCTCTGAAATTGCTATACCTAAACTTCCTGTATTATTTGGATCTTTTGCTATTATTGCTTTACCACTATCCGTTTCATTCGATGGACTTGCAACACATCTTGCTCCATAAGTTTGCATAACAAGTTTTCTATATGGTTTTTGTTCAAAACTTACTTTTACCATATAAACATCTAACTCAATTCCAAATAATTTACATGCAAATGCTAACGAGGTTCCCCATTGACCAGCACCAGTTTCTGTAGTTATTTTTTTTGTACCTTCTTCTTTATTATAAAATGCTTGTGCTACAGCTGTGTTAGGTTTGTGACTACCAGACGGACTAACACCCTCATATTTGTAATAAATTTTTGCTGGCGTATCTAAATGTTTTTCTAATTTTCTTGCTCTGTATAATGGCGATGGTCTCCACTGTTTATAAATTTCTCTAACTGGCTCAGGTATTTCTATTTCTCTATCCTGAGAAACTTCTTGACCAATTAAAGCCATTGGAAATAAAGGCGCTAGATCATCTGGTCCAATCGGTTTTAAAGTACCTGGATGTAGCGGAGGTTCCATAGGTTTTGGTAAATCAGCAGCAATGTTATACCAAGTCTTTGGCATTTTGCTCTCTTCTAAGAAATATTTTATTGTATCAGCCATTTTAAATTTTCTATAGTCTCATCTTAAATTAAGTTAAAATCAAGATGTTTTTAATGAGCAAAATAAAGGCTGAAATAATCAAATATTCAAAAATGCTTAATAGCACAAAGTTATCTGCTCTTAGGTCTGGAAATATATCTGTCAGATATAAGGATGGTTTTTTTATTACACCATCTGGAAAAAAATATTCTTCCTTAAAAAATAAAGATATTGTTTTTGTGTCCTTAGAAGGAAGATTTAATAAAGAAAAAGGTATTCCATCCTCAGAATGGCGATTTCATCAAGATATTTACAAGAATAAAAAAGACGCTGAAGCAATTGTTCATGCTCATTCAATAAATGCAACAGCAGTTTCTACCCACAAGAGAGGAATTCCAGCATTTCATTATATGGTAGCTATGGCAGGAGGGCATGACATCAAATGTGCAAAATATGCAACTTTTGGAACCAGAGATTTATCAAAAAATATTTTGAAAGCATTAAAAGGTCGTAAAGCTTGTTTAATTTCAAATCACGGACAGATTGCATTTGAAACAAATTTATCAAAAGCTTTTGAATTAGCCGAAGAGGTTGAAAATCTATCACTTCAGTATATAACGAGCCTTAAACTGGGTAAGCCTAAGATTCTTTCAGTTAAAGAAATGAAAAAAGTTTTATCCAAGGCAAAGAATTATAAAAAAGGATAACTAATGACTAAAGTTGGAGAGCATATAACTCTAGACATTATCGGCACCACAAAAGAATACGATCCATCTGTATTTGAAAAAGTAATTCATGAAATTGCAAAAGCCGCAAAAGTAACAATTCTAAATATATCAAAATATAAATTTGAACCTCAAGGATTTACAATATTGGCATTGTTGGCCGAAAGTCATATTAGTTTTCATACATTTCCAGAAAAAGGAATTATTAGTTTTGATTTTTTTACATGTGGAAAAATAAGTCCTTCAGTTGCGATTGATATTATAAAAAAAGAATTTGAACATAAAAGAATAGTCAAAAAAGAATTTAATAGAGATACAAAATCTTTGTATCACGATATTTATAGCTCACCAGGACTACAAAAGTCTTATGTTGTAAATGATGTATTAGAGGATTTTAAATCTAAAGTTGGTCAGCATATTGAAATTTTAGATTTAGAACAGTTTGGAAAATCTTTATTTATTGATGGTGAAATTCAAGTTGCAGCAACAGACGAACATTTATATAGCTCAACATTTGTAGGCTCTGGTTTAAATTTAAATCAAGATAATGATAGAGCTGCTATTATTGGTGGTGGTGATGGTGGAGTAGCAAGAGAGTGTATTTCTAAAAAATTTAATTTTATTGATTGGTATGAGCTTGATCCAGAAGTAGTAGATGTTTGTAATAAACATCTTGGTGATATTGGAAAGAAAGCAACTGAAAAAAATTCAGTTAAATGTGTTTGGGGCGATGCATTTGAAAGTATTAAATCAGTAAGTGATGACAGTTATGATCACATTTTTGTTGATCTAAATGATGATCAGTTCTGTATAGATCTAGCAGCTAAAAATATGGACTCCCTTGTTAGAATTTTAAAACCAAAAGGTGTTATAACAGCCCAAGTAGGAAGTCAGGACAAAAAACCACATCAGGTTGAAAATTGGCTTAATGTTTTTAACCAAAACTTTGGTAACGCAAAATTATCGAGAGTTTACATACCAAGTTTTGATTGTTCTTGGAATTTCTCTTCATCAATAAATCATTAATTTTTCTTTTTTATTATTTAAAATTGTGAAATAATTGTCTCTTATTTAAGGAGATAATAATGAATATATTTAAAAAAACTATTTTAACTGTTCTTGCTTCTTTATTAGTCATTGGAAATGTTTACGCTGACAAAATAAGAATTGGAACTGAAGGCGCTTACCCTCCGTGGAATTCAAAAGATGCTTCAGGCAATCTAATTGGTTTTGAGGTTGAGCTTGCTCAAGAACTTTGTGCAATTATGAAACATGAATGTACTATTGTTGAACAAGATTGGGATGGAATGATTCCTGCTTTATTAATGAGAAAGTTTGATGCAATTATGGCTGGAATGTCTATTACTGCTGAGAGACAAAAAACTATTACTTTTTCACAAGGTTATGCAACTGAACCAGCTACCCTTGCTGTAATGAAGGGATCAAGTCTTGAAGGTATGGATACTCCTGCCGCAATAAATTTAGACAGAAGTTCTTCAGATGTTAAAAAAGCACTAAAAACAATTACAGCTTCATTATCTGGTAAAACTGTTTGTACTCAAACAGGAACAATTCACCAAAATTTTTTAGAGTCTGGTGATGTAGGAAGTGTAAATGTTAGAACTTACAAAACTCAAGATGAAGTAAACTTGGATCTATCATCTGGAAGATGTGATGTAGCGTTAGCTGCTAAAGCTTCATTTATAGATTATGCAGAGGCATCTGGAAAAGCAGTTGTTACCGTAGGACCTAATTTATCTGGTGGTGCTTTTGGTGGTGGTGTTGGCGTTGGTATTAGACAAGGTGGAGATGATGCGATCGGTAAAAGAGATGCCAAACTTCTAAAAGACTTTAATAAAGCAATTGATAAAGCTAGAAAAAAAGGAATTATTAGTAAACTAGCTATCAAATGGTTTAAAGACGACGTTTCTATGTAATATATTTCAGATTTGGCGACTATAATATATAGTCGCCAATCTATATGGAGCTTCTAGCATTTGGCAAATCAGGTTGGGGTGACGAATTATTTTATGCCACCTTAATGACTATAGCTGTATCAGTTACAGCAATGTTTATTGGATTTTTTTTTGCATTAATATTTACACCTCTCAAATTATCAAAACATAAATTTTTAAATTTAATTGGAAACTTTTATACAACAGTAATTAGAGGTGTTCCTGAACTTTTGGTAATTTATCTCTTCTTTTTTGGAGGAAGTGGTGCAATTATGTATGTTGCGTCAATTTTTGGTTATTACGAATATATTGAAATTAACGCATTCATAACAGGAGCAGTTGCAATTGGAATAATTTCGGGTGCTTATTCAACAGAAGTTTTCAGAGGTGCAATTCAATCAATAGACAAAGGTCAGTTTGAAGCTGCTAAGGTTTTAGGTGTAAATAAATTTGTACAATTTTATAAAATAATTCTACCTCAAATGTTAAGATTAGCTATTCCAAATTTGAGCAATGTTTGGCAAATAACATTAAAAGATACTTCCCTTATTTCAGTTACAGGATTAGTTGAAATAATGAGACAATCATATATTGCAGCAGGATCTACAAGAGATCCTTTGTTTTTTTATTCATTTGCAGCTGTTCTTTATTTGTTACTTACTTACGTGAGTATGAAACTAATTAATAAATTAGAAGCCAGGTATAGCAGGGGGTATTAATGGATTTTGATTTAATGATAACTAGTTTTCCTAAACTTTTGGCTGCTACTGCTATCACATTAAAGCTTTTGTCCGCATCCTTATTTTTTGGATTATTTTTGGGTCTTTTCTTTGCAATTTTAAGATTAAATAAAAATAAATTTATTAATAAATTTGCTTATGGTTACTCTTATGTTTTTAGAGGAACACCATTGCTTGTTCAAATTTTTATAATTTATTTTGGATTAGGTCAGATTGAATACTTAAGGACGACTTTTTTATGGGTAATTCTAAAAGAACCTTATTGGTGTGCAATAATAGCTTTTACTTTGAATACTGGAGCATATACATCTGAGATTTTAAGATCAGCATTTCAGACCATAAAACCAGGGATTGTTGAAGCAGGAAAAAGCTTAGGAATATCAAATAAAATAATCTTTTATAAGATTCAAATTCCAATCGCTATTAGACAATCTCTGCCAGCATATGGAAATGAAATAATATTAATGATGAAGGGGACTTCTTTAGCTAGTACAGTAACTTTAATGGATCTAACTGGAGTTGCTAAATATATTATTTCAACAACATTTAAGCCAATAGAAGTATTTATTGTAGCTGGTGGAATTTATTTGTTTATGACTTTTATCATTCATAATGTAATTAAATACTTAGAAAAAAAATATAGTTTTCAATAATAAAAATGCATTTATCTGAAAAGCAGATTAAAGACTATCAAACTAATGGAGTAATAATTGTTAAAGAAATTTTTAAAGATTGGATTGAGCCTCTCAGAATAGGATTTCAAAAAGTTTTAGAAAATCCGAGCAAACATGGAAGAGAAAATGTTAATGACAATAAAGGAAGATTTTTCGAAGATTATTGTAATTGGGAAAGAATAGAGGAATTTAAAGATTGTATATACAATTCACTTGGAGCTCAAATATTTACTGAAGCAACCAATTCTAGATCTGCACAAATTTTTCATGAACATATTTTTATTAAGGATCCAGGAACATATAAAGAAACTCCTTGGCATCAAGATATGCCTTATTACTGTGTTGATGGCAATGATACAGGAAGTTTTTGGATACCGTTAGATGAAGTAGACCAGAAAAATAATCTTAAATTAATCTTAGGTTCTCATAAATGGCAAAAGCTAATTAGACCCACAAAATGGTCCAACAATAAATCTTGGTATAATGACGATAGTTCTTTTATGGATTTACCTTCATCAAAAGAATTTGAAAAAAATATTTTTATACCCGAATTAACTTTAGGTGATGCCGTCCTATTTAATTTTAAAATTGTACACGGTTCAACTGGAAACAATACCTTAAAATCTCGAAGGGCATTTTCGATGAGATTTATTGGTGACGATGTTAAGTATATTGATAGAGGAGGTCCAACCTCACCACCATTTGATGGAATTAATTTAAAAACAGGAGATTTAATGAGAGATGATTGGTTTCCTAGAGTTTTTAGTAACTAGTATATTCTTTAATCTCTTTAATTTTTGACCCAGTATGATTGTTTATATCTAATTTAATTTTAGCTCTTGTATCGTTTAGAAAATGTACGTCTCTAGATAATCTTATAAAATTTTCTCCAAAATCTGACTCTTTTTCACATTTTCTTTTTTCGTCTTCAATGATCCACAGTTTTGAATTTACATTTTTTAAAGCTGTAAAAAATTTTGCTAGTTTTTCATCTATTTGAATATTTTTCTCAAACTCATTTTTTAAAACTTCATATTCTTCATTTATAAATTTAAGTTTATTAGAATCTTTAATTCTATCTTTCTTAATTTCTAGAATGGATATTTTATCCAAAAGTTCTCCAACTGACACTTCAACTAGAATTTTATTCATATAATTTCATAGTATGTTAAGTTGTTATAAATATGTCGAATATTTTAATCATTAAACATGGTTCATTAGGTGATATAGCTCAAGCTTGTGGGGCAATTCAAGATATTTCTATCAGTCACAAAGATGACCAAGTTCATCTACTAACAACAAAACCATATTTTGATTTATTTAAAAAAAATCCACATATTTCAAATGTTATTTTAGATAAGAGGTTATCAAGACTAAATCTTATTTATTTATATTCATTAATGAAAAGTATTAAAAAATATAATTTTTCGAAGGTTTATGATTTACAGAATTCAAGCCGAACAGCTTTTTATAAAAAAATTTTATTTCCCAAAGCCTCCAAAGAGATATGGTCATCTACTGAAACCACATTACCCAAGGGAACTAGCAAAGGAGATTTTGACAAAGACTCTGTTTTATCTAGATTTGATCATCAACTAAAAAGTTCTGGTATAAATACTAACCATACTATGAGCCCAGATTTTTCCTGGAGTTCATCAGACATATCCCAAATAAAAAATTATTATCAATTGGAAAAATACATACTCCTTTTTCCTTTTTGTTCACCCCACTTAACATCAAAGAAATGGCCGTATTATAATGATTTAATTTCTATAATTACTGAAAAATTAGATAATAAATTTAAAGTAGTAACTGCACCAGGGCCAGATGAAATAAAAGATGCATCAAATATTAATGCACTCTGCATATTAGATAATGGTAAAGCTCTAGATATATCACAATTATCATCTTTGATTAAAGATAGTTCATTTGTTATAGCAAATGATACTGGACCAGCTCATATGACTGCACATTTGGGTGCAAAAGGAGTCGCTTTATTTGGATCTCATACAACTCCTTTTAAAGTTAGTATTGAAAGAGAAAACTTTAAAGCAATACAATCGCCAGAGTTATCAAAACTTTCAGCCGAAAAAGTCTTTGAAAAATTATCAGAGATTATTTCTTAACTTCTCTAATATTCTTAAAAATATAGGAACAGTTAAAAGAATAAAAAGTAATCTAATTATATGATGAAAAGCAACAAAGTCAGGATCTAAATCAAAAGCAATAGCTATAACAGCTACCTCATAAATTCCACCAGGGCTAAATGATAATATTAATGTTAAGATATTTGTATCAACAAAGAACGTTGCAACATAAGCTGCAATCAAACCTAATATCACTAATATACTTGTAGCAACTATACTATGAAGTGAATTGTTGGCTATTTCTTTCACAGTTTTATCAGCAAATCTACAACCTACAGAAGCCCCTAAAATTAGAAGGCAAAAATTAATCGTAGCATCTGGCAACTTATATGAAGCAATATTTGTTATTTGCATCAATCCACTAGCAAATAATGTTCCAGATAGTAAAGCAGCTGGAATTTTAATTTTATCAAAAATAAAAATGAAAAATAAGGATGCAATTATAAGTAATATTAGATGCATATGATTTTGACCCATGTAGTCGAATTTTTCTAAAAGTAGCTCCTCAGAACCAGTGTTGTTCACAATAATAAATGGAATAACAGTTATAATTATAATTAATCGTATCAAATGTGAAGTTGCGACTTGAGACAGGTCAGTTTTTTCATGCTCTGCCAAAATCATTAAAGGGCCTAAAGCTCCTGGAGCAGCTGAAAATATTGATGCTTTTTCACCATATCCAGAAAATTTTTGGAGATATTTGGAAACAATTAGAATGCAAACTATTATGTAAATTAACATAATAAAAGAAGTCCAAACCCAATTGATCATTTGATTAAATAAATTTTGATCAATGTAATTACCAATATGCAAACCTAAAATAATCAAAATTGAACTTAGGGCTAATTTTGGCATCTTTATTTTTAGGCCAGCTAAAGCCGCTATAGATGTAACAATCATTGGCCCCAACATCCACGCGAGTGGTATATTGAAGTAATCTGCAACAATTGCACTTGGTATTGAAATTATAATTACTGAGATAAACTTTTTTGAAAAAAGTTGTTTTGAACTTTCAAGATAAGTTTCAATATGTTGTTTGATCATTCATTATGCTTCTATCATCAACTATTCAAAAGATAAGAAAAAATGTGTTAGTGCAGAAAGTGAATTTATTTTTAGTTAAAAAAATGAAACGACACATTTTGTTAATATTATTTTTGTTTAAATATTTTCAATTAAAAGTTGTGTTACTTAATTTCAGGTTGCATAAACATAAAGACTATAATTAACTATCTTTTTTAAATTAGAGAGGGATAAATAATGAAAAACTTAAAAAAAATAGTTTCAGTATTATTCTCAGCGATCCTATTATTCTCAGCAACAACTAGTAGCTCAGTGGCAATTGATAAATTGCACTTTGTTATCGGTGGTGGTGCTGGTGGTGGTTGGGATGGAACTGCTAGAGGTACTGGAGAAGCTTTGACTAAAGCTGGAATGTTAAGTGGCGCATCATTTGAAAATATGTCAGGTGGTGGTGGTGGTAAAGCTTTAGCTTACATGATTAACACTAAACCTGCTAATACAGTTTTAGTTCAATCTACACCATTGGTATTAAGATCAATTACTAGACACAAAGGATATGTAAAAGGTAGTGGAACTTTATCTTATAAAGATGTTGTGCCAATTGCTGGAGTAATCGGTGATTACGGAGCTATTGCAGTTGCTAAAAGTTCATCTTTTAAAAATTTTAAAGATGTAGTTGATGCGTATAAAAAAGATCCAAGCTCAGTTAAAATGGCTGGTGGATCAGTAAGAGGAAGCATGGACCATTTAATTGGCGCTTTAGCTTTCCAAGCAGCAGGTGCAGATCCAAATGCAGTTCAGTACATTCCATATGATGCTGGTGGTAAGGCATTAGCTGGACTTTTATCTGGAGAAACTCAAATCATCTCAACAGGTTTAGGTGAATTGATGGGTGCAAGAGACCAAGTAAGAATTATTGGGATCACTGCTCCTTCAAGAGTTTCTGATGCACCGGATGCACCAACTCTTAAAGAACAAGGATACGATGTACAATTCGTTAACTGGAGAGGTTTCTTTGGCCCTCCAGGTATGAGTAATGCTGATAGATCAGCTATTGCAAAAATGCTTGGCGATGTACAAAAAACTCCTGAATGGGAAACTGTTAGAGCAAGAAATGCTTGGGTTAATATTTATAATCCGGAAGGTAAGTTTGTTTCTTTCCTAGAAAAACAAACTCAAGAAATGACAGCTCTTATGAAAAAACTAGGAGTAATATAATCCTAAGGATTATTTGAAATTAGAGCAGTGAATATAAATACTACAAAAATTATATCACTGCTCTTTTTTATTTTTTCAGCATTTTATTTATATACTGCCTATCAAATTCAAGTTTTTGCATTTGATGAAAATGCACCATTTAACGCCAGAACTTTTCCAATTTACTTAGGTTATGCAGGATTATTTTTTTCTGGACTAAAACTTATTTTACCAGACCCAAATACTATTAAAGTTGATCATAAAAACTTAGAGTATAAAAAAACAGGTATTCTTATACTTATTGCAATTATTTATGGAGCTACAATTTTAAAAGTTGGTTATTTTTTAACCACTTCTTTATTTTTATTTGCTTCATATTATTTTTTAGGAGAACGAAGGTGGATTTTAATGTTTTTATTATCATTTCCATTTGTAGCTGCTTTTATGTATCTCCTTCATGGTATTCTTGATATTTATTTGAGGGATCCATTTTTAAAATCAATTGGAGTTATGGGATGATTGAAGGAATATTAATTGGATTAACAACAGCACTTACAATTCAAAATATTTTAATGGTTATGGTTGGTTGTTTCTTTGGAACAATTATAGGAATGTTACCAGGCCTTGGTCCAATGACTGCTATCGCTTTAATGATACCCATTACTTATGGTTTTGATCCTGCAACAGGATTGATTTTAATGGCAGGTGTTTATTATGGAGCAGTCTTTGGCGGATCTACATCTTCTATATTATTAAATGCACCAGGTGTGCCAGGAACTGTTGCAACTTCATTTGATGGATATCCAATGGCACAACAAGGTAAAGCCGGTAAAGCTTTAGCAATTGCTGCATGGAGTTCGTTTGCAGGAGGAACATTGTCTGCAATTTATTTATTGTTTATGGCACCAAGTTTATCAAAAGTAAGTTTATCTTTTAGATCGCCAGATTATTTTGCTTTAATGATTTTAGGTTTGACAGCGATTGCTGCTTTTTCATCCAAAGGTCAGTTTTTAAAGGCGATGATGATGGTAGTACTTGGCTTGATGTTAGCATCTGTTGGTCAAGATAGTTTATCTGATATTACAAGATTTACATTTGATAATATGAACTTAACAGATGGTATAAGTTTTGTTCTTGTTGTGATGGCAACATTTGCAATGAGTGAAGCCTTAACAATTATTTTAAAAAGAAATGATCCTACTAGTGCAGCAAAACAAGTTTCTTTAACAGAATTAGGCTCAATCAAGATTAACAAAGAAGAGCGAACAAAAATGTACAAAACAATCCCAAGATCATCCATAATTGGTTTTTTAATTGGTGTATTACCAGGCGCTGGTGCAACAATTGCATCTTTTTTAGCTTATGGAATGGAAAGAAATGTAGTCAGCGATGAAGAGAAAGAAAAATTTGGTAAAGGAAGTGTAAATGGTTTATCTGCACCAGAAACTGCCAATAATGCAGCTTGTTCAGGATCATTTGTTCCAATGCTTACATTAGGTATTCCTGGAAGCGGAACCACAGCTGTCATGCTAGGAGCTTTATTGGGTTTTGGAGTTCAGCCTGGTCCTAGACTTTATATGACTAATCCAGAAATTTTTTGGTCAATAATTATGTCAATGTACATTGGAATGGTAATATTATTAATATTAAATTTACCGCTCATTCCTTATATTGCTAGAATTCTTGCAGTTCCTAAAAATTACTTAATCCCTTTAATCTTATTCTTCTCTGTTACAGGAATTTATGTAATGTCATTTAATAATTTTGATATTTATTTAATGATTGGAATTGCTGTAGTTGCAACATTTTTACGACTGTACGACTTTCCAATGCCTCCTCTTATATTAGCATTTGTCCTTGGTGGACTGATGGAGGAAAATTTAAGAAGATCTTTGTTATTAAGTAATGGTTCTTGGGAATTTTTATGGGATAGAACTTTAACAGCCTGTATACTTGCGACTACAATGATAATTGTATTATGGCATATTTATAAGACATTTTCTAAAAAATGATAAATAGAAGAAAATTTCTAAAAACATCTTTATCGTCATTAGCATTATTAAGCCTACCTAAAATATCCCTCGCTCAAAATAATTACGACGTTGTAGTAATTGGTGCTGGAGCATCTGGATTAGCTGCAACTTCAAATTTAATGGCATCGGGCAAATCTGTACTATGTATTGAAGCAATGAGTAGAAAAGGTGGAAGATGCTACACTGACAATTCTATTTTTGGCGTTCCATATGATATGGGTGCTCACTGGTTACATGGATTTAGTAAAAACCAAATAGCAGAATTTGGCAAAAAACATAAAGATAAATTTAATATCTACAAAGATAAAGAGCCTTTGATGATTTATGATGGAGAAAAGAAAATTAAGGGCTTTAAGCTTGGTTCACTGTATTCAAAGGTTGAAAAGAAACAATGGAAAAAAAATGATATTCCATCAAAGGATGAGCCTTTTATGAGCCAAATTCCAGAAAAATGGAAAAAGAATAAATGGTTTCATTCTGTCCATCAATTGCTTGGTCCGTGTCAGCCAGCTGTGGACTTTGATGATTATACTCTAAACGATAGTCATACTAATTCGACACATCAAGGTAAGGGAGATGGATATGTAAAAGAGGGATATGGAACTTTACTTGCTTATTACAGAAGAGATGTACCGGTTAAATTAAAAACTTTGGTAAACGAAATTAAATGGGGCGGTAAAGGTGTGCAAATAGAGACAAATCAAGGAACTATAAGCGCAAAAACATGTGTGGTAACAGTTTCAGTAGCAGTATTAAATGCTGGAAAAATAAAATTTAGTCCTGCACTGCCCCTAGAAAAATATGAGGCATTTGATGGCATAAGATTAGGAACTTACAATCACATTACATTCCAGTTAAAAGATGATTTTTATAAAGAATACAAAGTGAAAGATGATACATATTTTGTAAATAAAATTGAAAATACAATAAACGGATCTCCTGCTGGTTCTTGTGCAACGCTTAAAATTTCAGGAACTAATATTTCATATTTTGATGTAGGAGGAAAATTTGCTCAGCATTTAGAGGCTGAGGGTAAAGAGGCTTCTATTGATTTTGTATTAAATAGGCTTCGTTCAGCATTTGGGTCTAAAATTGATCAATATTTCATAAAAGCACATGTAACAGCATGGGGAAAAAACCCATTTACACTTGGATCTTATTCAAGTGCCAAACCTGGAAAATCTCACTTAAGAAAAATATTAAAAATACCAGTCGCAAACAAATTATTCTTTGCTGGTGAAGCAACGACAGGAGTTTATGCAACATGTCATGGAGCAGATCTAAGTGGTGAAAGAGCTGCGAAACAAGTTTTAAAATCAATTTAATATCTTTTTGTATTCTTCAATTATTTTAGACCATTGGAATTTATAAACAAATTCTTTTGCGTTTTTTCCATATTCTACATATTTTTTATTTTCCAACATTGTGTTAATAGAAGAATAAATATCATCTAGATTGTTACCATCACATATTAAGCCAGTTTTTTCATGGTCAATTGCATCTGCTGCACCGCCATCTTTTCCACCAAGTGAAGGTATTCCGTATTGAGCTGCTTCAACATAAGCAATTCCAAAACCCTCAACAGATTTTTTATAAATTATTGAAGGCATTACAAAAATATCTGATTTAGCAACTAAAGCATTTTTTAAATCATTACTTATATCTTTGAAAAACATTACTTGAGCTCCTAAATCTAGTTCTATGACTAATTTCTTTATATTTTCCTCTTCTTCACCATAACCAACACAAATGTAGACAATATTTGGATAAATTTGTTTTAAATTTCTGAGTGCCATAATTACTTTTTCATGATTTTTTCTTTTATCAAATCTTGAAACGGTAATTAATCTTGGTGTTTTAACCTTAAGTAAGCTTGCAACTTTATCTAAAGTTTTTTTATCAATTTTTTTAACTGGATCTATACCTGGATTGATTACAATAATTTTATTTTCATTAACTCCATTTTCTATTGCTAAGTTTTTTGTATATTCAGAATTTGCTATTACTTTTTCAACATTATTTAAAACATTTACAACTCTTTTATTTTGTCCTGATCCTTTTGGATGATTTATTTCTTTACTATGAATTAAACAATATTTTTTCTCAGATGTTTTGATAAGCTCTAAGCTTTTCCAATGATCAGCAATTATCCCTTCTATTTTGTTTTCTTTAATAAATTCATTAATTAATTGAGCTTTTCTATATTTTCTAAGTAATTTAATTCCACCAACTCTTTCAATTGAAAATGAAGCTTGCTCATCAAATTCTTTGTGACCTTCAATGTGATCAGCAAAAACTTTAATCATAAAGTTTTTTGATAATTCCCTAGATAAACCCCACATTAAACTCTGCATACCACCTAGCTCGGGTGGGTATGATCTAGATACAATTAGATACATTAATCATACTTCCATTTAATACCACAGCCTGCACTTGGTATTTGATCTTCAGGACCTTTTTGTGTTTCTGCAACTTGTTTCATGGCCATCAAAAGATCACTTTCGCCATCTTTAACAGGAACAAAGCTCTTAAGTTCTCTAAGCCTTCCTCTGTATTGAAGCTCTAAGTTTTTGTTATAACCAAAGAAATCTGGAGTACAAACTGCATCATAAGCCTTAGCAATTTCTTGAGTTTCGTCATGTAAATATGGAAAATTAAAATTATTTTCATTTGAAAATTTAATCATATTATCAAAAGAGTCTTCTGGATATTTAACAAAATCATTTGAGCATATTGCAACAGTATTAATTCCAATTTTTTTTAATTCATTACAATCTTCGACTAATTCTTTTGTTATCGCTTTTACATATGGACAATGATTGCAGATAAACATAATTAAAGTTCCGTTTTCACCTTTGATATCATTTAATGATATAATTTTGTTATCAGTAGATTTTAATTCAAATGGAACAGCTTTTAGACCGAAATCACATATTGGAGTTTGTATAGGCATAATGTAAAATATATAGATTATGTTTTATGATTTAAAAGATAAAAAACCAAAAAACTCTGGCGAAAATTGGGTAGCTCCTAGTGCAACAATAATAGGAGATGTTACTCTAGATAAAAATACAAGTATTTGGTTTAACGCTGTACTTAGAGGAGATATTGAAAATATCCATATTGGAGAAGGCTCTAATGTGCAAGATGGAAGTGTTTTGCATACAGATCCAGGCTGCCCACTAAAAGTTGGAAAAAATGTAACAATTGGGCATTTAGTTATGCTTCATGGATGTACTATTGGAGATGGCAGCTTGATTGGAATTGGAGCTGTGATTTTAAATAAAGCAAATATTGGCAAGAATTGTATCATTGGTGCAAAAGCTTTAATTACAGAAAATAAAGTTATACCAGATAACTCTTTAGTGATGGGTTCGCCTGGAAAAGTAATAAGGGAAGTTACAGAAGAAGAAAAGAAAGCAATTTTTGAAAATACAAAACATTATCAAGATAATTGGAAAAAATATTCTAAATCAATTTTTTAAAGGAGAAAAGAATGTCCGCAGGATATGTAATAGCTCAATTAAAAGTAACCAATCCTGAAAATTATAAAGAGTATGTTGAAAAAGTTAATCCAATTGTAAAAAAATTTGGTGGAGAATTTTTGGTAAGAGCTGGCGAATTTCAAATTTTTGATGGTGAGACAAATTTTCCAAGAATAATCATTTTAAAATTTCCAAGTTATGCGAGGGCTTTGGAGTGGTATAATTCTGAAGAGTACAAACCAATAAAACAAATAAGATTAGATAATTCAGAGGGAACAAATATAATTATAAAAGGTGTATGAAAAAATTAATTTTTATATTTTCTTTTATATTAATTACAAATTTATCTTTAGCCTCAGAAAGATTTATACCACTTGAATTATTTACAGGTGGAGAAATTCGTGATGATACTGAAATTAAATTTACAAAAGCTAATTTGCTCTTTGGAGAAAAGAAAAGAAAAAAAATAGTAGGTCCTGAAGATTGGAAAAATCCTCAAACTGGAAAATTAGTAAAAGTTTATAAAAGAACAAGAAAAAGTCAAAGTGGAGTAAAAACCCAACTTTTTACTGTTACTAATGATGGACAATGTATTGGGAGAGTTTGGGATAGTAGGCGTGGTGGAAGAATAATTGTAAATGGATGTAAATTTCCTTTAGGTGTTTGGAAAGAAGGAGAAACCAGGTCTTTTGAAGGATCTTCTGGAGGTAAACCTAGAAAAATTGAATTAACAATTTTAAAATTAGGAAAAAAACAAAATAGCAGCATAAAATTTAATTGGAAATTATATAATATGAAAAATGGTAAATTAATGGATGATAATGATTACACTTTTTCCCCAGGAAAAGCGATGGTAGGCTTAAATGATAAAAACATTTCTAAATGATTAAAATATTAATAATAGTTTTTTCCCTATTTTCAAATGCCGTTTTTGCATCAGATGAAAAAGGTGGAAGATATTTTGAAGATCAACCAGATGTTACTGATGAACCTCAAGTTCATTTTATTTATCTCTTAAACAAAGATAGCGAGGATAGAGAATGGGATATCAATGGAAAAATGGAGAAGGAATTATTAGAGGCTAATGAAAAAATGTTTGAAATGACAAAAGGTAAGCAAAAATTTAGATATGACATGAGGGAAGATGGAAAAATGGATATTTCTTTTGTTAGGTTTGATAAACAATATAAAGGAAATTATGGAATGAACTATCCTGACGCTTATTTAACAAAATTAGGATTTAACAGTCCAAATAAATTGTATTTTGCATGGGTAGATGTAGGGCATAGAGATGGTGGCCAAGGAAGTGTACACCATGGATATATTTTTTTAAAAAGTAAACATAACCCAACTACAAAAAAAAGAATTTTAATTACCTTACATGAGCTAATGCATGTAAACGGATTTGCATGGGCGTGTACAAGAGGAAATAAAAATGGACATAAAACTGGAACTATAATCGGAGGCCCGGATGGAGGTGATAAATACAAGTTAGGTTCATTGTATAATCATAAAGATCCTACTTGTCCTGATTTTAAAGACTCAGTATTTTTAGAACCAACTTCTAGTACGCCATTTAATCCCGTATACTTAAAATGTGCAATGGCCGCAGAGGTTAGTCGAGGCATTTCTCCTGATAGTAATTATGAATGGAGGGATAGATATTCTCATAAAAAATTAAAAAAAATTAAAAAGAAAAGAACTTGGTGCACCTATAATAGGTATAAAGAGTTTAATAATTTCTAAAAAAAACTAATTTAGGTAAAAAGCAAGTCATTAACAGAATAAACTATTAATCCAATTATTATTAAAAATAGAATTAAAAAAGAAATTTGCCCGCTTAGCTTTGTTTTAATTTTTGTTTTTCCTTCTTTAAATTTTTTTACATGAATACTACCAAATCTCATTACAGCTAATCCTAAAATAATTAAAAAAGCTGTAAATATGTATCCAGTAATCATTTATGGGACTAGCCAATTATCTTTATTATTTTCCAAATCAAACTTTGCTCTTCGATGGCCTTTAGCTGCTAAATAAAGCCATTCTATAGATTTAATTTTACACTGAATAACTGTAAAGTTTTTATAACCTTCTTCACTTTGTTCTTTTGTATAATCAAAATTATCTAGCTCTGGTTTTAAACCAGACGTTGGGACTTCAGACTTCGTTCCTGGACCATTATCAACCAAATAACATTTTCTAGATATATGCTGTGTTTTAGACCAAGACTCTTCAGTTATTTCATTTTTATGATTAATGATGCATTCAACTTTTAATCTGACCTGTATTTTTTCATCCTTATCATAAAATAACAGAGCAGCATTTTTATTAGCTTTTAATTTTTCAATTTTATCTGAGCGTATATCGCTATGGTATTGAACTAGATGATTAGATTGATCAGATTTTCTAAGAACTACAATTCTTCCATCTAAATCATTCTGATCACCACAGATAAATACTGGTATTCTAAATGGGGAGCTTCTATTGGTCACTGCATTATCTAACATTGACCAAATCTTCTTTTTGATCTCTTTAAAGTCCTCGTAATAAGGAACTGTATTCGTCACAAATATTATTTTTTCTTCTTTAATCTAGCAATTAAGCCTGAGCTATCCCAACGATTTCCACCCATCTTTTGAACCTCAGCATAATAGCCATCAATAATTTCAGTAATTGGAACCGGTGAACCATTTCTTTTCGCTTCTTCAATTACAATTGCTAAATCTTTTCTCATCCAATCTATTGCAAAACCATAATCAAATTTATCATCCGTCATAGTTCGATATCTATTTTCCATTTGCCATGATTGAGCTGCACCTTTAGATATTGTTTCCATAACTTTATCCATATCTAGTCCTGCATTTATTCCAAAGTTAATTGCCTCAGATAAACCTTGTACTGTTCCAGCAATACACATTTGATTCATCATTTTTGTAAGTTGTCCACTACCACATGGACCAATTAGCTTTACCTTTTTGCTATAACAATCAATTACAGGCTCAGCCTTTTTAAAAACTTCTTCATCACCGCCCACCATAACTGTTAGTATTCCGCCTTCAGCACCAGCTTGTCCTCCAGAAATAGGTGCATCTAAAAAACTAAATCCTTTATCATTTGCTTCTTTATTTAATTGTCTAGAAACCTCAGCAGATACAGTTGAGTTATCAATAAAAATTGATCCAGCTTTTGCTGTTTTGAATAATCCGTTTTCACCTGTTGCTACTTCTCTTAAATCATCGTCATTTCCAACACATGTAAAAATAAAATCAGCACCATCTGCTGCCTCGGCAGGTGTATTCGCCATTTTACCTTTATATTCTGAAATCCATTTTTCAGCTTTTGATTTTGTTCTATTAAAAACAGTTACATTGTGTCCGGCTTTTGATATATAACCAGCCATTGGGTAGCCCATAACCCCAAGACCTATGAAAGCAACATTACAAGTCATAATTTTTATCTATGTTTAAAAGTTTAAGTTTAAAAGTAATTGTATTTGGATTTATTTTTACATTTTTTTCAAGCTTTGGACAGAGTTTTTTTCTTGGTTTGTTTAATTCTAGTATCAGAGATGCTTTATCAATTACACATGGACAATTTGGCTCAATTTATGCATCAGCAACTTTATTAAGCAGTGTAGTTTTAGTCTGGATTGGAAAAAAGATTGATGATGTAAATATATTAAAATTTGCATCTTACGTAATAATTTTTCTATCAGCTTCTTGTTTTATATTTTCAAAAATTTCATCTGTTATTTTTTTATTTATAGGAATTTTTTTAATGCGTTTAGCTGGACAAGGGTTATCTAGTCATACCGCAACGACAACTATATCTCGTTTTTTTGAAAAAAATAGGGGCAGAGCTTTGAGTACAGGTTGGTTAGGATTATCATTAGCTGAATTTATAATGCCAGTTCTGATTGTTTTTTTACTAACTTTTATTGAATGGAGAGATATTTGGGTTTCAATTTCTATTTTAGTTATACTTGTTTTACCTCTTGCAAGTTTCGTTTTAGTAAAAGAAGTAAAACTTGATACTAGAGAGGAATCTAAAATTGAAGGAAACAATCAAGAAATTAAACAATGGAAGAGAATAGAAGTATTAAAAGATTATAGGTTTTATATAATATGCATGACTATGTTAGCAATGCCATGGATTGCAACAGGGTCTTTCGTTTATCAATCATTTATTTCTTCCTCCAAAGAATGGGGACCTTACGTAATTGCTCAATCATTTATGGCTTATTCAATTTTATCAGTAATTACTCTTTTTATCTCTGGATTTTTAATTGATAAATTTACTAGCAGAAAATTACTAATTTATATGAATATCCCACTTTTTTTTGCAACTGCAGTTCTTTATTATTTTGATGCACCATTTTCATCATTTGTATTTTTTGGGTTGTTAGGGGTGACTAATGGTTTGGCAAATGTTCTTGGTTCCTCAACTTGGGCTGAGATTTATGGTGTTAAGTTTATTGGATCTATTAAAGCTTTGACAACTGCACTAATGGTATTTGCAACTGCCTTTGGAACCGCTTTGTTTGGAGTTTTGATTGATATAGGGTTTACAATTGAAAATATAGCTGTCGTATCCGGGGTATACATTTTTTGCTCAATAATTCTTCTTTATTCCGTTAAAAATAAGTTAAATCCACAATATACATAAAATAGGTCTTGATTTTTTAAATCTCACTGTATAGATACTGCGCATGGCAAGAGTTACTGTAGAAGACTGTATAGATAAAGTAGAGAGTCCTTACGAGTTAGTACTAGTTGCTAAAGAAAGAGCTACTCAACTTAATGCAGGTATTGAACCAACAATAGATAGAGATAACGATAAAAACACTGTTATTTCTTTAAGAGAAATTGCTGAAGAAAAAATTAAAGTTTCAGATTTAACCGAAAGTGCTGTTTATAAACTTAGAAAACATGTTGAACAAGTTGATGATAGCGCTGAAGATGATGAAGAAATAGGTGATGATTTTGAAAATTTATACAAAGGTGAAATTTCAAAAAGCGGTACACCAATTTTACCATCCAAAAGAGCCAGAAAAACACCTGAAAAAATACAAGTAACAAAAGAAGATTTAGCAGAGTTATCTGAAACTGCTACTGCAGATGTTGACAATTCTATTGGTGAAGAAACCATGAATGAACAAGGCGAAGTTTCATTAGACGAAGTATCAGAATCTGAAAATCAAGACGCAGATCTAACTTCAGATGATACTGAAGCTTCAAACTCATAAAAAAATAATATAAAGTTGTATTATGAATAGGAAAGTATCAGTTGCTCCTATGATGGATTGCACAGATCGCCATGAGCGATTTTTTTTAAGATTAATATCTAAAAATACCCTGCTTTATACTGAAATGATTGTAGATGAAGCAATTAATAGGGGGGATAAAAAAAAATTACTTGAGTTTAATATTAATGAAAAACCAGTGGCTCTTCAATTAGGTGGTTCTTCACCAAAACTTCTAGCTGAAGCAACAAAAGTCGGAGAAGATTATGGTTATGACGAAATAAACTTAAATTTAGGGTGTCCTAGTAAAAAAGTTGAAAAAAATAGATTTGGTGCATGCTTAATGAGGGAGCCAAATTTAGTTGCAGATTGTTTAAGCAAAATGCAATCGGTTACCAAATTGCCAGTAACTATTAAAACGAGAATTGGTTATGACGATGTTGAAGATTATGAAAATTTAAATAATTTCATTTCTACTTTAAAAGCAACTGGAGTTAAAACTTTTATTATTCACGCAAGAAAAGCAATGTTAGGTAAATTTACTCCTAAACAAAATTTAAATATTCCACCTTTAAAATATGAATATGTTTATAAATTAAAAAAAGATTTTCCTGATGAAGAAATAGTTATTAATGGAGGAATAACATCAGTTGATGAAATTAAACCCCATTTAGAAAAAACTGATGGTGTAATGATAGGAAGAGCAGCTTATCATACTCCATATTTACTTGCAGATATTGAAAGAGAAATATTTAAAAATGAAAATGTTCCAAGTCGACAAGACGTAATTGAACAACTTATTCCATACATAAAAGATGAATTAAAAAAAGGCACTAGATTAAATCAAATTATGAGACATACTTTAGGCTTATTTCATGGTCAAACAGGTGCAAGTTATTGGAAAAGATATTTAAGTGAAAATATGTGTGTAAGAGATGCGGATGTAAAAAAAATTGATCATATTATGGATAAAATTAAATATAATAATGTCGATACAAGAGTAGGGCAGTCTGCTTAATTCTATTTTAGCAAACGAATATAGTTATATTATTTTACTTATGGCTTTAACAGCTATTCCAGTAGGATTTGTTGCAGGTCTTTTTGGCATAGGGGGTGGTTTAATAACAGTTCCTTTTTTATATTTTATTTTTGGTTCATTAGAAATAGACCCAGTATATGTAATGCACCTTGCTGTGGGGACTTCTTTTGCAATAATAATACCTACATCTACTGTTTCAGTATTAACTCACAATAAATTTAAAGCTGTTGATTTTGACATTGTTAAAAACTACGGTTTATTCGTAGTGTTGGGTGTTATCTTGGGAACTATTTTTGCAGCTTCATTAAAAACCAAATCATTAGTTTTATTTTTTTCTATAATGATTTTATTTTTAGGAATTTACTTACTTTTAATAAAAGAAAAGGAGCAAAATATCATTGTTGAAATGAAGTTACATTTGAAAGTTATACTTGGTTTACTTGTTGGGTTTATATCTGCACCTATGGGAATAGGAGGCGCAGTTATGAATGTTCCTATTCTTAAGTTTTTTGGTTATTCTATAAACAAAGCTATCGGAAGTGCAGCAGCTATTGGTTTTTTAATTGCGTTATTTGGAGCAGCAGGTTTTCTAGTCTCAGGAAATTATTTAAATTCTAACCTTCCACTAAGTATTGGTTTTATAAACATTCCTGCTTTCTTAATTTTTATACCAATAACAACATTCATGGCTAGAATTGGAGCTAAAACAGTTCATAGTATAGATAAAAATAAAATTAGTAAGTTTTTTGGAATTTTTCTTTTAGTGGTTTCAATTAAATTTTTCTATGAATATATAAAGTTATAAAAAATGATTTTTAAAATTGATCAAAAATTTTTGAAATCATCATATCATGTTACAGAATTAAAATTATGCTTAGTTAGGCTAAATGATAATTCTAAATTTCCGTGGATTATTTTAATTCCTAAAAGAAAAAATATTACCGATATAAGTGATCTTAATTCTAAAGATCAAGTTTTGCTGATGAAAGAGATCGTCTATGTCAGTAAAATTATGAAGAAGATATTTAAAACAAGTAAGATTAATATAGAAAAAATAGGAAATTTAGTACCTCAATTACACATTCATATTATAGCTAGAAGTAAAAAAGATAGTTCTTGGCCTTTATCAGTTTGGGTTGTTAAGGGTAAAAAATACTCAAAATCAGCTTTAGTTAAAGTTTTAGAAAAAGTTAAGGAAAGATTAAATAAAAAGAGGTGACTTCAGTCTCCCTCCATCACCTCACTAATTTAGATTAAGTGATTCTTTAAATTTTTATGAACACTTCTTAGTTGAAAATATGAGTTATTAACTATTTAATTTTTTGATCGTATTCACCGATCTTTCCAGTTTTTTGAAGTAAATCATCAATAAAATCAAAGATTTTTTTCTTTCTTTTATCCGATGTTGTGCTTTCAGTTACAATTACCAATGAAGGTTTATTTGAGGAAGCTCTAATTAAACCCCATGAGCCATCCTCAAATGAAAATCTAACCCCATTTACAGTTAAAATATTATCTATTTCCTGTTCATCAATTTTAGTCTTATTATTTTTAATATTTTTAATTTGCTTCACCATTTGTTCAACTACTTCATATTTTTCCTCATCTTTGCAATATGGAGCCATGGTTGGTGATTGATAAGTAACAGGTATCTCGCTAACAATTTTACTCATTTTTTTGTGACTATTATCTAATAAATGACATATATGAATTGCAGAATTGATACCATCGTCATAACCAAAACCTAATGGTTTATTAAAAAAGAAATGACCACTTTTTTCAAATCCTGCTAAAGCTTTTTCAGTATTCACTTTCCTTTTTATGTGTGAATGACCAGTTTTCCAATAAATAGTTTCACAATTATTTTCTAATAAAACTTTATCTTTTGAGAAAAGTCCTGTTGATTTTACATCTACTACAAATTTTGAGTTTTTATGCTTTTTTGACAAGTCCCTAGCTATTAAAAGTCCAATTTTGTCTGAAAAAATTTCATTTCCATTGTCATCAATAACTCCAACTCGATCCCCATCTCCATCAAACCCAAAACCTACATCAGCATTATTCTCTTTTACAGTTTTTGCAATTTCATGAAGCATCTCCATATCTTCTGGATTTGGGTTGTATTTTGGAAAAGTCCAATCCAAGTTGCAATCTAGCTCAATAACATCACAGCCAATACCTCTCAAGATATCAGGGGCAAATGCTCCAGCAGTACCATTACCACATGCAACTACAGCTTTAATTTTTTTTTTTATTTTATTTTTCTGAATTAAATCTTCTTTATAAATTTTCTGAAAATTTTCTATTTGTGTCTCAGTACCTTTACCCTCTGTAAATTTTTGATTTAAAGTTATATCTTTTAACTCTTTCATCTCTTCACCTGCATGAGTCAGTCCCTTTTTGATACCCATTTTGACACCTGTCCAACCATTTTCGTTATGACTTGCTGTCACCATTGCAACTGCATCAGCATCCAATTTAAACTGAGCAAAATAAACCATTGGAGATAATGACAAACCTAAGTCTTCAATATTACACCCAGTTGATATTAATCCTTTTTTAAGAGCTGTTTTTATTTCTTCACTATAAGATCTGTAATCATGACCAACTATAATTCTTGGGCTGTTTTTTTTAGTGTGATTCTTTACTTGCGTTCCTAAACCTTTACCAAGATTCTCTATACCCTCTTGGTTTATATCTTTTTCATACAACCATCGAGCGTCATATTCCCTAAAGCCATAAGGATCTATTTTTATCTTTTGATTCATTTGCTATTTACTTACTCTTTTATGTTAATTTCTTGAAAAAATTTTTATTTTTTTATTGAATATTATATTGTCGCGTTCTATAAATGTTCCATTGATTAAATGTTTATATAGTATATTTAGTCAAAGCGCCTACAACATATAGTTGTTTTCGTACTAATAACAAAATATATTAACTATTTATGAATAAGATTCTTTCTCAAGCACTCAAACAAGCTGTCTCTGAATACAGCCCTCAAGTTAAAGAAGTTTCAAAAGGAAATAGACCAGATCTTTTTTCTCTAAACAATGAAACTGAACTTTTTCAAAATGATAAAGGAATTATAATCAAGATCGATCGATCTAGGGATGCAAATCTTACTGATTTTGGTAAAGCAACTTTGAAGGATAGATACCTTGGTCCAAATGAATCTTATCAAGACTTATTTGCAAGAGTTGCTAGCACATACTCTGACGATAACTTACATGCTCAAAGAATTTATAACTATATTAGTAATCTTTGGTTCATGCCAGCTACTCCAGTGTTGTCAAATGGTGGAACAAAAAGAGGATTGCCAATTTCATGTTTTTTAAATGAAGCATCAGATAGTTTAGGTGGAATTTTAGATCTTTGGAGTGAAAATGTTTGGCTTGCAGCAAAAGGTGGTGGTATTGGAAGTTATTGGGGTAACTTAAGATCCATAGGAGAAAAAATTGGTAAAGTTGGAAAAACTTCAGGAATAATTCCTTTTATAAAAGTCATGGACTCATTAACAATGGCAATTAGCCAAGGTTCATTAAGAAGAGGATCTGCTGCTTGTTATCTTCCAATTGATCATCCAGAAATTGAAGAGTTTATAGAAATGAGAAGACCTACTGGAGGAGATCCAAATAGAAAAGCTTTAAATTTACATCATGGAGTTTTAGTTTCTGATGCATTCATGAGAGCTGTTGAAACTGACGAACAATGGGCTCTAAAAAGTCCAGCTGATGGAACTGTTCAACAAACAATTTCAGCAAGAAATTTATGGATTAGATTATTAACAGCTAGAATAGAAACTGGTGAGCCATATATAATTTATATTGATACAGTTAATAGGCAAATTCCTCAGCATCATAAATTAGCAAACCTTACTGTTAAGACTTCTAATTTATGTAGTGAAATAACTTTGCCAACAGGAATTGATAAAGACGGAAGAGATAGAACTGCAGTTTGTTGTTTATCATCTTTAAATTTAGAAAAGTATGATGAGTGGAAAGATGATCCAGATATGATCGGTGATGTAATGAGATTTTTAGATAATGTATTATCTGATTTTATTAACAAAGCCCCTGATCAATTTAGAGATGCAAAATATTCAGCGGAAAGAGAAAGAAGTGTTGGTTTGGGTGTAATGGGTTTTCACTCTTTTTTACAAAAAAATAGAATTCCTTTAGAATCTGTGATGGCTAAATCATGGAATAAAAAAATATTTAAAAATATTGATGAAAAAGTTAATCAAGCATCTAAAGACTTAGCAGAAGAAAGAGGAGCTTGTCCAGATGCGGCTGAATATGGTTATCAAGAAAGATTTTCAAATAAAACAGCAATAGCTCCAACAGCTTCAATCTCAATTATTTGTGGCGGAGCATCTCCAGGGGTAGAGCCTATTGCAGCAAATAGTTACACACATAAAACTTTATCGGGTTCATTTAATGTTAGAAATAGATATTTAGAGGAAATATTAGAAAGCCACGGTAAAAATGACGATGAAACATGGTCTACTATTACTACAAATCAAGGATCAGTTAGTCATTTAGATTTTTTAACTGAGTTAGAAAAAGATGTTTTCAAAACTGCGTTTGAACTTAATCAAAACTGGATAATTGAACTTAGCGGAGATAGAACCTCTTATATTTCTCAAGCTCAATCTGTAAATTTATTTTTGCCAGCGGATGTTCATAAAAAAGAATTGCACAAAATTCATTTTGATGCATGGAAGAAAGGCCTAAAGAGTCTTTACTACTGTAGATCAAAATCAATTCAAAGAGCCGAAAATATTAATGATGCTAAATCAACTGATATTATGGCTAACGTTTATAAAAACAAATCAACCAAAACTGAAGAACCAGAATATGAGGAGTGTTTATCATGTCAGTAGCCGAAAAAATAAATTCAGAAATTATACAAACTGAAAAAAAAATTATACAACCAAAAAAAATGGGATTGTTAGTTGAAAATCCTGTTTACAAACCTTTTAGATATCCATGGTGTTATGATGCGTGGCTAACACAACAAAGAATTCATTGGCTACCAGAAGAAGTTCCTTTGGGAGATGACGTAAGAGATTGGCAAAAAAACTTGTCACAACCTGAAAAGAATTTATTAACTCAAATTTTTAGATTTTTTACTCAAGCAGACGTCGAAGTTAATAACTGTTACTTAAGACATTATACAACTGTATTTAAACCTACTGAAGTTTTAATGATGATGACAGCTTTTGCTGCAATGGAAACAGTACATGTTGCAGCTTACTCTCATTTATTAGATACGATAGGAATGCCTGAATCTGAATACTCAGCTTTTATGAAATATAAAGAGATGAAAGACAAATATGATTACATGCAAGACTTTAACGTAAATTCAAAAGAAGATATTGCAAAAACAGTTGCAGTCTTTAGTGCATTCACAGAAGGATTACAGCTGTTTGCAAGTTTTGCGATTTTATTAAATTTTCCAAGACGTAATAAAATGAAAGGTATGGGCCAAATTGTTACTTGGTCAGTTAGAGATGAAACTCTTCATTGTAATTCTATGATTAGAATTTTTAAAGAATTCATAAATGAAAATCCAGAAATCTGGACACCAAAATTAAAAAAAGAACTTTATGAAGCTTGCAGAACTATAATTGAGCATGAAGATGCTTTTATTGACTTGGCATTTGAAATGGGTCCAATGGAAGGTTTAACAGCTCAAGAAGTTAAGGATTATATTAGATTTATTGGTAATAGAAGATTGGTTCAATTAGGATTAGAACCAATTTATGATATTGATAAAAATCCTTTAACTTGGTTAGATACGATGCTTAATGCGGTTGAACACATGAACTTTTTTGAAGGGCGTGCAACAGAGTATTCTAAAGCTTCAACTCAAGGTACCTGGGCAGAGGCATTTAGTTAATTTTTAAAAATTATCTTTGATTTAATTGCATCACTTTTCGATGCTTGCTACCTTTGTAGCTTGCTAAAGGTCTAATAAGTTTATTAGCTGTATGCTGTTCCATAATATGAGCAGACCAACCAGTGATTCTAGATATAACAAATATTGGTGTAAAAAAATCTGTATCAAATCCCATTAAATGATAAGTAGGCCCGGTTGGATAATCTACATTTGGATGAATATTCTTCTTATTAATCATTACTTTTTCAACAATATCGTAAATTTTCTCAAATTTTTTATCCTTTTTAAGTTTAGCAACTTTACCAAAATACTTTCTCATGGTTGGAACTCTAGAGTCTCCTGATTTATAAACTCTATGACCAAACCCCATAACTACTTCTTTATTTTTAAGAGCATTATTGATCCATTTTAGTGCATTTTCTGGCTTTTTGATTTTGTTCATCATGTGCATTACTTCTTCATTAGCACCTCCATGTAATGGACCTTTTAAACTTGCTATTGCTCCAGTAATTGCTCCATGGATGTCTGATAAACTACTTGTGATTGTTCTTGCTGTAAATGTTGAAACATTGAAGCTATGTTCAGCATATAAAATTAAAGAAACATCAAAAGCTTTCACTATTTCTTTTTGTGGGACTTTCCCAAAACACATATAGAAAAAGTTTTCTGAAAAAGACAATTCTTTTTTTGGTTTAATAATTTTTTTTCCTTTTCTAATTCTATAAAAAGCAGCTAAGGCAGTAGGTGTTTTTGCAAAAATTCTTAAAGCTTTTCTCATATTAGCTTCAGGTGAAGAGTCTGTTGTTTCTTTGTCTTCTAATCCCATTACACTTACTGCTGTCCTTGCAACATCCATAGGATGAGATTTTTTAGGCATATGTCTAATAATTTCGTACAAATTCTTTGTAAGCTCTCTATTATTTTTCTCTTCTTTTTCAAATTGTCTAAGCTCTATAGAATTAGGCAAATCTCTATTTAAAATTAAATAAGCCACCTCTTCAAATCTGCAATATTCACATAAATCTTGAGCAGCATAACCTCTATAAGTTAGAGAGTTAATTTCAGGCATTACTTTTGAAACTTCAGTTTCATCTACAACGATGCCCAATAAACCTTTTTTGATATCATCACTCATTATTCATGTCCTTCAGTACTAAAATTATAAATTTTTTCATCTAATGAATTATACTTTTCATAATCAACTAGTTCATACAATCTTTTTCTAGTTTGCATTTTATCAATTATGTTGTTCTGATGTCCATTTGCATAAATGTCTCTCAATCCATCCTCTACATTTTTCATAGCTAATCTTTGAGTGGTTACTGGATAAATAACAATATTATAACCTAAATTTTCCAATTCTTTATAGCTGAATAACTTAGACTTACCAAATTCTGTCATGTTTGCTAAGAGATAGCATGATAGTTCTTTTCGAACTTTTTCAAAGTCTTTTTCATGTTCCAATGCTTCAGGAAATATAATTTCAGCGCCAGCATCTACATAGGCTTTGCATCTGTCGATCATTTTATCAATCCCCTCGACACTTTTTGCGTCTGAACGTGCAATAATTTTAAAGTTTTGATCATTTTTAGAACTTACACATTCTTTAATTTTTTTTACCATAGCATCTGTTGAAATAAGTTCTTTGTTATCAAGATGTCCACATCTTTTTCTCTCTATTTGATCTTCTAAATGAACACCGGTAATTCCAAACTGCTCAAATGTTTCTATTGTTTCTTTGCATGATTTGAAGCCAGTATCTATATCAACAATAGTTGGTAAATTTGTTACTCTTGAAATTAAATATGATCTTGTACTTACATCTTGCAATGTAGTTAAACCTATATCAGGAAAGCCAAGATCATTAGCCATCACACCCCCAGATACATAAACCGCATCATAACCAATTTCTTCTATTAATTTTGCAGTTAGTGGATTATAAGCACCAGGCACTCTTAAAATTTTATTTGATTTTAGCTTTTCGCTAAAATCTATTCTCTTTTGAACTGGTTCTTTCTCAACAAAGTGCATTAAAAAATTCCCTTTTTGATATTTCGTTTTAATTTATTTTTTCCTACTTCTATGTTCAACTTATCCAGTTGCCCAGATTTCAAACTTTTTAGATTTTGAACGTTTTTTAAAAACCTATCACTTTCTTTTTTACTAAGAATACTCTCAGTTAAAATTAGAAATTTATTAATATAGTTTTTCCTTTTAAATGGTCTTGCTCCGTAAGGATGTGCATCTGCTCTATCGAGTTCTTCTTTAATTTTTTTTCCATTGTTCATCGTTACAATAACTTTTGCACCAAATGATTTTTTTTTTGGATTAGGATCATGATACTTCTTAGTCCATTTTTTGTCTTCATAAGTTTTTATGGATCTCCAAATCTTTATAGTACTTTTCCTATTAGCTCTGGCTTTAGTGTAAGATTTTACATGATGCCAATCTCCATCTTCTAAGGCTACTGCAAAAATATACATAATAGAGTGATCTAAAGTTTCTCTGCTAGCATTGGGGTCCATTTTTTGAGGATCATTAGCTCCCGTTCCAATTACATAATGTGTATGATGACTTGTGAAAATATCAATTTTTTTAATAGCGTTTAAATTTGGAATTTTAGTTTTTAATTTTTTTGCTAAATCAATTAATGCTTGTGATTGATATTCAGCAGAATATTCTTTTGTATACGTCTCTAAAATAGCTTTTTTACTTTCACCTTTTTTTGGCAAAGGAACTTTGTAAGTTGCTTTTTTACCATTTAGAATTCGAGCTATTACACTATCTTCACCTTCATAGATAGGACTTGGGGCTCCTTCACCTCTCATTGCTCTATCTACAGCCTCAATTGCAAGTTTACCAGCGTGGGCAGGAGCATAAGCTTTCCAACTTGAAATTTCTCCTTTTCTAGATTGTCTAGTTGATATAGTTGTATGAAGAGCTTGTTGAACTGCCTGATAAATAGTTTCCGTATTTAATTTTAACATTGCACCTAATCCAGCAGCAACGCTTGGTCCTAAGTGAGCAATATGATCTACTTTATGTTTGTGCAAACAAATACCTTTTACCAAATTCACTTGAACCTCATAAGCAGTAATAATTCCTCTTAACAAATCTAAACCATTTTTATTATTTTGTTGGGCAACACTTATTAATGGAGGAATGTTATCTCCCGGATGACTATAATCTGCTGCTAGAAATGTATCATGAAAATCAAGCTCTCTTACAGCTGTCCCATTTGACCAAGCTGCCCATTCACAATCAAATTTAAATTTAGAATTTACTCCAAATAAAGTTGCTCCTTTTTTTCTAGAATGTTTTAAAGCCATCTCTCTAGAAGATATAACTGGTTTTCTATTTAATGATGCAATAGCCACTGAAGCATTGTCGATTATTCTATTTATTACCATTTCTATTGCGTCTTTGTTTAATTTAGCATTATCACTTGCTATCTCTGCTATTTTCCACGCAAGCTGTTTCTTCTTTGGAAGATTAATTTTTGATGGGTAAACTTTGACTTTATGTATTAACAAAATACCTCCTAATAAAGATTTTGTTTTAATAGCTATAAAAAATTAATCAATATTAAAGATATTTAGATATTATTTTCTCAATACCCACAAAGTCTTTTATCAAGTGATTATGATAAATTTCATCAACATTTTTTTCTGTATAACCATCTTCCAATAAAATCATTGGAATTTCTGCAGCTTTAGCTGCATTAGCATCCGACTCGCTGTCACCAACCATAATTGATCTATTTTTGTCACCATTTAAAATTTCAATTATTGTAGTTATATGTCTTGGATCTGGCTTACAGTATTCAAATGTATTGTATCCAGCAACATATTCAAAATAATCATATATTCCAATTTTCTTTAATAGGTCAACTGCAAGATGTTCTGTTTTATTTGTACATACCGCCATTGAAATACTTTCTTTTTTACACCAATTCAAAAATTCTTTTACTCCATTAAGTAGAGTACTTTCATTTAAAATATTTTTTCCATAAAAGGATATAAACTCATCTGTCATATCACTTTTAATTTTTTCATTAATTGATGTTAGTTCTTTTTTTGCCTGGCTCCATATAGACCTACCAATCATAGCTCCAGCACCTTGTCCAACTGAGCTTTTTAAATCATCAAGTGATTTTGTCGGATATCCAAATTTTTTCATTACATGGTTATGAGCTAGCATTAAATCTGGAGCTGTATCTACCAATGTTCCATCTAAATCAAATAAAACTGTAAATTTTTGTTTCATTTTAAAAGTATTTTAAAGAAATAAATTGTGAATTAATCAAGACATATACTTAATGTAAATCAATAATAAATGGAAGTTATAAATCAAAATAAACTTAGAAAAAAATTTATAAAATTAGGGGTAAAGATGGTTGGTCCTGAAACTATTTTTTTTTCAAAAGACACGAAGATCGGAAAGAAGGTAACTATAGAACCATATGTTGTTATAGGTTCTAAGGTTAAAATTGGTAACAATGTAACTATAAAATCTTTTTCACATTTAGAATCTTGTACAATTGAAAGCAAAGTTGAAATTGGTCCCTATGCTAGAATTAGACCTAACACAATTTTAAAATCAGGATCTAAAGTAGGAAATTTTGTTGAAATTAAAAAAAGCACCTTAGGAAATAAATCAAAAGTAAACCATTTATCTTATGTAGGAGATACAATAATTGGAAAATCAGTAAATATAGGAGCAGGCACCATTACTTGTAATTATGACGGAGTTAATAAGAATAAGACAAGAATTAAAGATAAAGCATTTATAGGTTCAAATTCTTCATTGGTTGCCCCAATTACTATAAATGAAAACAGTATTGTTGGAGCCGGATCGGTAATAACAAAGAATGTTAAAAAAAAATCTTTAGCATTAACAAGATCGCCACAATTAGAGATTAAGAATTATAAAAGAAAGAAAAAATAATTTATGTGTGGAATTATTGGAATATCTAGCAACAAACCTGTTTCAGTAAATATAATTAATTCATTAAAAAAATTAGAATACAGAGGGTATGACTCTGCTGGTATTGCCACACTTTCAGACGGTGAAATTAATGAAGTAAAATCTGAGGGTAGAGTAGATAATTTAGAAAATAATTTTAATTTGAAAAATTTGAGAGGAAATATTGGTATAGGACACGTAAGATGGGCTACTCATGGCATTCCAAACAGTTTGAATGCACATCCACATTCCTCTCACAACGTTTCAGTGGTTCATAATGGAATTATTGAAAATTCAACAATATTAAAAAAACATTTAATAAATAAAGGTCATAACTTTAAATCTCAAACAGATACAGAAGTAATTGTTCATTTGATAACTGATCATTTGAAAACATCAGGACTAGAAGAAGCTATAACAAAAACATTAAAACAACTTCATGGTAGCTTTGCTCTTGGAATTGTTTTTAAAGATATACCAGACTTAATAGTTGGTGCTAGAAGGGGATCACCTTTAGCTGTTGGTTATGGTCCAAATGAAAACTATTTAGGATCAGACTCTTATGCTTTAAAATCTATGACAAATAAAATTACTTATCTTGACGATGGTGAATTTTGTATTGTTAAAAAAGATCAAGTTCTTTTTTTTAACGAAGAAGGTAAAAAAGTTAATAAAAAAATATTAGAACTATCATCAGATGAAGCCACTTATGATAAGGGTGATTTTAAACATTTCATGGCAAAAGAAATTGAAGAACAACCAACAACAATTAAAACTGGAATTAAAGAATATGTAGATAATGTAAATACAGATATAAGTATATTCAATTTTCCATGGAAAATTGAAGATATTAAATCAATAACTTTAGTGGGATGTGGTACTGCATACCATTCTTGTTTGATGGCAAAATATTGGTTTGAAGAACTTACAACTTTAGATGTAAATATAGATATAGCATCAGAGTTTAGATACAGAAAAAATAGGTTTAAAAAAAATAATTTGTATATTTTTGTTTCACAATCAGGCGAAACTGCTGATACTTATGCAGCTTTAGATCTTTGTAACAAAAATAATATGAAAACATGTGCCGTTGTAAACGTTATTGAGAGCTCTATTGCAAGAGATTCTAATTTTGTGTTACCAATTCATTGTGGTCCTGAAATAGGAGTTGCTTCGACTAAAGCATTCTTAGGACAAATTCTTGTTTTATATATATTAGCTTTAAAACTTGGCTCATTAAGAAATGAAATTGAAAAAAATGAATATCAAGAAAAAATTAAAGACCTAAAAGATTTGCCAGGTTTAATTGAAAAAACTTTATTACATGATAATGATATCCAGGCAATATCCTCAACATTTAATAAAGCAAAAGGTTCAATGTTTTTAGGGAGAGGTTATTCATATCCAATAGCCTTAGAAGGTGCATTAAAACTTAAAGAGCTTTCCTATGTTCATGCAGAAGGATATCCTGCAGGTGAGATGAAACATGGACCATTAGCTTTAATTGAAGAAGGTATGCCCGTGGTAGTATTAGCACCTAGAGATAGTTATTATAAAAAAACAATTTCGAATATGCAGGAAGTTATTGCAAGAGGCGCTAAGGTATTATTAATAACAAATAAAAGTACAGATGAAGTTGTTTCAGAAAATATTTGGGAAACAATTGAAGTTGAAAATACAAATGATGACCTATTGCCATTTCTTTTAACAATACCATTACAAAAACTTGCATATTATTCTGCTCTCAAAAAAGGTTATGATATTGATAAGCCAAGAAATTTGGCTAAATCTGTCACTGTTGAATAAACTTTAAACTCTGTTAAAACACTTACAGGTTGAATATGAAAATTTGGAAAAAAAATAGTTGGAGGAAATATCCTGTCAAACACATTCCTGAATATCCGGACAAAAAAGAACTGGATAAGGTTTTAAATAAGATTGAGACATTCCCTCCTTTAGTCTTTGCTGGAGAGACAAGGCATTTAAAAGATCAACTATCACAAGTCGTAGATGGAAAAGCATTTTTACTTCAAGGAGGAGACTGTGCAGAAAGTTTTGCAGAATTTAACCCAGATAATATAAGAGATACATTTAAACTGTTGCTTCAAATGTCATTAGTTTTAACTTACTCAGCTTCCTTACCAGTAGTTAAAGTTGGAAGAATAGCTGGACAATTCTCAAAACCAAGAAGTTCTCCTGTTGAAATAAAAAATGGAGTAGAGCTTCCAAGTTATTTAGGAGACAATATAAATGGAATGGAATTTACTGAAAAAGCAAGAGTTCCAGACCCTAAAAGATTATTTAAAGCTTATTCTCAATCTGCTGCAACACTTAATCTTATAAGAGCCTTTTGTCATGGTGGTTTTGCTGATTTAAAAAATGTTCATTATTGGAATCTAGGATTTATCAAGAATTCACCTGAATTAAAAAGATTTAAAGATTTGGAAGATAGGATATCTGACGCATTATCATTTATGGATGCTTGTGGAATTAATTCAGATTTTAATAGAAGATTAAAGACTGTAAACTTTTGGACATCTCATGAAGCTCTTCTATTGCCATTTGAAGAAAGAATGACAAGAATAGACTCAACTACTGGAGAAAATCATGACACTTCGGCACATTTTGTATGGATAGGTGATAGAACTAGACAATTAGATGGTGGCCATGTTGAATTTTGTAGAGGAATAGAAAATCCAATTGGAATTAAATGTGGACCAACTTTAAAACCTGATGATTTAATTAATTTATGTAATAGAATTAATCCAAAAAATGAAAAAGGTAAAATTACACTAATTTCAAGATTTGGTGCAGATAATGTTTCAAAATTTTTACCAAAATTAATTAGATCAATTAAAAAAGAAGGTTTGAACGTAATTTGGTCATGTGATCCATGTCATGGAAATACAATTCAAGCTGCAACAGGATTTAAAACTAGACCATTCAATAGCGTGCTTAAAGAAGTTAAAAATGTATTTGCATGCCATCATAGCGAGGGAAGTTATGCTGGTGGTCTTCATATTGAGCTTACAGGTCAAAATGTTACGGAATGTATTGGTGGCGCTCAAAAAATATCTGAAAAAGATTTATCTTCTAGATATCATACTCATTGTGATCCAAGACTTAATGCTAACCAGGCTTTAGAATTGGCTTTCTTGATCTCAGATGAGATTAAAAAGAATAGCTCCTATTCTAAAAATGCAGATAGAGCGGCATCTTAAGACATTGTAAAATTTTAAATATCTAATACTTTAAAACCATGAATGCTTCAGAAAAAGTAAATTTTATTTCTAATTGGATTAAAGATTATGTAAATAATATGCCAAGCAAGGCAGAGTCATTGGTTATAGGAATTTCTGGAGGTATAGACTCATCTGTATCTAGCACATTAAGCGCAATGACAGGTTTAAAAACTATTGTTTTGTCAATGCCAATCAAACAGAAATCACATCAACATGATTTAAGCTTAAAACATCAAGAGTGGTTAGTTAAAAATTTTAAAAATGTTGAGGCACATACTATCAATTTAGATGAGTTATTTTTGGCTTTTAGTTCCAGTTTATCAAATTTTAATAATGAACATGGAATGGCGAATTCAAGAGCTAGATTAAGAATGACAACACTTTATCAAGTTGCTGCAGCGAATAAAGGAATAGTAGTTGGGACAGGAAATAAAGTTGAAGATTTTGGTGTTGGGTTTTACACAAAATATGGAGATGGTGGGGTAGATATATCTCCTATAGCTGATTGCAATAAAACTGAAGTTTGGGAGCTTGGAAAAGAGCTTGGAATTTTAAAAGAAATTATAGATGCGGCCCCTACAGATGGTTTATGGGACGATGGAAGAACTGATGAAGGTCAACTTGGACTAAAATATGAAGAATTAGAAGAAGCTATGGATAACCCTAATTCTGCCAATCGAGCTAAATACGAAAATATTAGAAAACAAAATTTGCATAAAATGGAGCCAATTCCAGTATGCAAAATTCCAAATTAATCAAATAGATTCACAAATCTATTTTTTAAGTATATTCCTAAAATAATGAGTAAAGATATTTTTTTAACAAACAATCTATCAAATAAAAAAGAGAAGTTTGTACCACTAGATAAAAGCAACATTAGAATGTATGTGTGTGGTCCAACTGTTTACGATGATCCTCATATTGGGAACGCAAGACCAATAGTTGTATTTGATATTCTGTTTAAAATTTTTAAAAAAAATTATCCTAAAGTCACTTATGTGCGAAATATTACAGATATTGATGATAAAATTATTAAATCTTCAAAAGAAAATAACATTTCAATTTCAGAATTAACAAGCAAAGTAACTAAAAGTTTTAGTGAAGATTGTAAATACTTAAATTGTGAAGAGCCAACCCATCAACCTAAAGCAACTGAAAATATAGATTTGATGATTGAAATGATTTCTGAATTAATAAAAAAAGGATTTGCTTATGAAAATAATAAGCATGTTTATTTTGAGGTTAAAAAATTCAAAGATTATGGTCAACTATCAAATAAAAAATTAGAAGAACTTATTGCTGGATCAAGAGTAGAAGTAAGTGAAAATAAAAAAAATTCAGAAGATTTTGTTTTATGGAAACCATCAGAAGATGATGAACCATCATGGGAGTCTCCATGGGGAAATGGAAGGCCAGGATGGCATCTGGAGTGCTCAGCGATGTCAAAGAAATTTTTAGGAGATGAGTTCGATGTTCACGGAGGTGGTATAGATTTGTTATTTCCTCATCATGAAAATGAAATAGCTCAATCAAGATGCGCAAATGATACAAAAATATTTGCAAAATTTTGGATGCATAATGCATTCATCACTATGTCTAATGAAAAGATGGCTAAGTCTCAGGGAAATATTTTAAAAATAAAAGATTTTAGAAATAAGATAAGTGGTCAAGTTTTGAGATTAGCTTTACTGAGTGCGCATTATAAACAACCATTAGATTGGAATGACAAACTTCTGAACGACTGTGAAAACACGATAAATAAATGGTACAATTCATATTTAGATATTGAAAACAATTATAAAGTTTCTGATGAAATTCTTCAGCCACTTTATGATGATTTAAACACTCCTGGATATATTGCTAATTTACACCAATTATATGACAAAGCTCAAAAAGGTAACGATGAAGATAAATCTTTATTTGTTTCTGCTTGTCAATTTGTAGGAATATTAAATGAAAGTAAGGAAAATTGGCTTAAATTTAAAATTAACAAAGCTTTAATTTCTGAAAAAGAAATTTTACAAAAAATTCAGGAAAGAAATAAGGCTAGAGAGAACAAAAATTACGAAGAAGCTGATAAAATTAGAAATGAGCTTTTAGACAAAGGTGTTTTAATAGAGGATAAAGATGGTAAAACGACTTGGAAATTTAAATGAGCAAAGAACAGCTTTATATATTTGACACGACATTACGTGATGGTGCGCAAACTCAAGGTGTAGATTTTTCAATTGATGATAAAGAAAAAATCTCATCAGCCTTAGATAAATTGGGCGTTGATTATGTTGAAGGAGGTTGGCCAGGTGCAAATCCAACCGATACTGAGTTTTTCAATAAAGATCATAACTTCAAATCAGCGAAATTAACCGCATTTGGAATGACTAAAAAATCAGAGCATAGTGCAGAAAATGACCCCATGCTCTCATCATTAATTAACTCAAAAAGCACTTCTGTTTGTCTTTTTGGAAAATCATGGGATTTTCAAGTAGATGTCGCATTAGGAATAAGTAATGAGCAGAATTTAATGAATATAAGTGAAAGCACAAAACATATCGTTAAATCTGGAAAAGAGTTCATGTTTGATGCTGAACATTTTTTTGATGGATATAAAGCTAATCCAGAATATGCAATGTCATGTTTAAAAGCTGCTTTTGATAATGGTGCTAGATGGATTGTATTATGTGATACTAACGGCGGTACACTTCCACACGAGGTAACAGAGATTGTATCTAAAGTAAGTAAGCAAATTCCAGGAAAAAATTTAGGAATACATGCTCATAATGATACAGAAAATGCAGTTGCCAATAGTCTTGCAGCAGTTCAAGCAGGTGTTAGACAAGTCCAGGGTACTATCAATGGTTTGGGGGAAAGATGTGGAAATGCTAATTTAATGTCATTAATTCCCTCATTTTTTTTAAAGAAAGATTTTTCAGAAAAGTTTGAATTAAGTATTAAAAGAGAAAATTTAAAAAACTTAACTCAATGCTCAAGATTATTAGATGAGATATTAAATAGAAAACCCAATAAACATTTACCTTATGTTGGAGCTTCTGCTTTTTCTCACAAGGGCGGAATGCATGTTTCAGCTGTTCAAAAAGATCCTAAAACTTATGAGCACATAAATCCAGAAGAAGTTGGAAACTCTAGAAATATAGTAGTTTCTGATCAATCGGGACAATCTAATATAATGTCGAGATTGAATTTAATAGGAATTAAAGTTGAGAAAAGTGATCCAAAAATTAAAAAACTTTTAGATGAAGTGAAAGATCGAGAATTTATTGGTTATAGTTATGATGGTGCTGATGCATCCTTTGAGTTGTTAGCTCGAAGGTTAATGGGGGAGATACCAAGATATATTTCTATTAATGAATATGATGTTTCAGTAAAGAAAGATAATGCAGGAGAAATAGTTTCATATGCAAAAGCTCAATTAGAAGTAGATGGAGATAAAATTTTGTGTGAAGGACAAGGAAATGGACCTGTTAATGCTCTAGACAATGCAATTAGAAAGAATGTTAATAAGCTTGCTAAATATTCAGAATATTTAAAAGATTTAAGACTAGTTGATTACAAAGTTAGAATTTTAAACACTGGTACAGAAGCTGTAACAAGAGTTAGTATTGAAAGTACAGATTCAAAGGGTATTAATTGGTTTACCATTGGAGTATCACCAAATATCATTGATGCATCTTTCAAAGCTCTTGTTGATAGTTTAGATTATAAGTTATTTAAAGATAAAGCTCCTGGAAGTTCGTAAGAATGAAAATTAAAAAATTTTCAGAAAAACCATCTGATCTAAAAGATAGAATAGGAGCAAAACCAATAGTTTGTTATCCAAATGCCAATATTGAAGAAAAAAATTTAAGTATTTTACATGCTGCTCGAGAACACTTACTTAAAAAAGAGGAAGTCATAATTCCTCCAAGAGACGCAAAAACGTTCGAAGTCAAATTTGGTGAGTTTTTTAGAATTGAAAGTGTAGAGGGACCTCAAGTAGGTGATTTAAATTTATTTAATTTAAATAATTTAGAGGAAAAATTTTACTCAGGAAAAACAAGAGCACTCTATGGAACTCATCTTTCTGTTGGAGATAAAATGTTTAGTAGTTTTCCATATCTTAGATCTTTAGCAACAATTACCTGGGATACATTAGATTGGTATGATTATGATAAAGACGGAGGGTCGGTTCATGATGTAATTGGTACAAGATGTGATCCTTACACATCAAAACTTCTGAGCAATAAAGATTACCATTATTGTTGTCATTCAAATTTAACAAGAGCTTTAGTTAAAGAAAAAAATGTTCAGTTGGACCACGCAGAAAAAATAGTTCATGATGTATTAAATGTTTTTATGCTAACTGGATTTACTAATGATACTAAACAATATTTTATGAAAGCAAGTCCAGTAAGACCTGGTGATTATTTAGAGTTTTTTGCTGAAACAGATTTATTGGGTGCTCTTTCTGCTTGTCCAGGAGGTGATTGTGGATCTGAACATTCATCTGATGTTGCAAAATGTTATCCATTAAAAGTTTCTATTTGGACAGTAGATCCAAAATATTTAAATGATATTAAACCATCAGCTATTTCCAATTATAACAGAAATCATGGCATAGATTAATGTCTGTTAATAATATTTCTTTCATTTTACACAAACCCCAACTCTCAGAAAATATAGGAGCATGTGCAAGGGGAATGAAAAATTTTAATTTTAATAAACTGATTGTTATTGATCCTAAACCAATATTTCCAAATGATAAAATTTTGGCAACTTCAGTAGGAGCAAAAAATATAATTAAAAAAACAAAATATTTTGATACTATAGAGAAGTCCTTAAAAAATATTGATATTGTAATTGCAACATCCGCAAGATTTAGAAATAAAAATGTAAAACATATTCAGTTAGAAGATTTAAAAAAAATTAATTATAAAAAAAAAGTAGGTTTCTTATTTGGTTCAGAAGCATCTGGATTATCTAATAATGAAATAAGTTATGCAAATTATACTCTACAAATTCCAACTAATCCTGATTTTAAATCATTAAATTTATCTCATAGTCTAATAATAATTGCTCAATATGTATCAAGTATAATTAATTCTAAAAAATCATACTTTAAGAAATCAAATAAAGTTAAATCAGCCTCCAAAAAAGAAATAATATCAATGGCAAATCTTTGTATTAATAATCTTGAAGAGGTTAATTTTTTTAAATCGAAAGAAAAAAAACCAATTATGCTCGAAAATTTGAGAAATATTTTTTACAGGATGGAGCTATCAACAAAAGAAACACGTATTTTATCAGGTGTATTTGCAAGTTTAGGTAAAAAACGTTGATTGACAAAATTACGAGTAAGTTTATAAAGCCCACTATTAAATGACAAAAAGATTAAACTCTAAACATAAAGTAGATAGAAGATTAAAAGTAAACCTGTGGGGCAGACCCAAAAGTCCTTTTAATACTAGAGCTTATGGTCCCGGCCAACATGGTCAGACAAAAACTACCAAACCATCAGATTATGGAATTCAATTACAAGCAAAACAAAAATTAAAAGCTTATTATGGTAATATTAACGAAAAGCAATTTAGAAATATTTACAAAAAAGCAGTGATGCTAAAAGGGGATACAGGCGAAAACTTAATTGGTCTTTTAGAAAGAAGATTAGATGCAGTAATTTACAGAGCGAAATTCGCAACTACTATTTTTTCAGCAAGACAATTAATTAATCATGGCCATGTGAGAGTAAATGGTAAAAAAGTAAACATTGGAAGTTATTTGGTAAAAGAAGAAGATACAGTTGAAGTAAGAGAAAAATCAAAACAATTGGCAATAATTGATATTGCATTAGCAAATAAAGAAAGAGAAACACCAGAATATATCCAATTAGATGAAAAAAATAAAAAATTTAAATTTGTAAGAACTCCTAAATTTGAAGAAGTTCCTTATCCAGTAATCATGGAACCTAATTTAGTTATCGAGTATTATTCAAGATAGCAAATGATACAAAGAACATCTAAGGAGCATGTTCTTAAAATCTTAAAAAAAAATCAAAATAATTGGAAAATTTTAGACATAGGATGTAATTTAGCAGCAGTTGAATACGCACAAACAGCTGCAGATATTGAAGATTTTTCAAAATTTTATCAAGAAAAAAATAAAGAATTTATTTTAATTAAAAATAAAACTCTTCCATTCAAAGATAATGAATTTGATTTTGTTTATGCCAGTCATGTAATAGAGCATATTGATGATGTATCATTTTTTATAAGTGAGCTTAAAAGAATATCAAAACAAGGTTATATTGAACTACCATCAGTTTTAGAAGATAATCTTGTGCTGTCAAAAAATAGTAGTGAAGATCATAAATGGATGTTTAAATTTGATGATGTTGAAAAAATTTTATTAGTTGAAAAGAAAAAAGAGTTAATAGAACCATTTATTACTCATGGCGTTTTGTTTGAAACATTAAGAAAAAATTTTAGAAGCAGTTTAGTTTTAGAGCTCCATTGGGAAAATGAAATAAATTATGAGTTTAGAAATTTCACTGTTGAGGCAAAAAAGTCATATTTTTATCTAATAATAAAAAAATACCTCAGTCATTTTATAAGAAGAAATAAAATTATTTCCTTATTAATTTTAATTATATTGATTTTGTTAATATTGTTTTTTTAAATTTATTAATTTTTTTTAAAATTTATTCCTTTGTCTTCAAGAATCTTTTTAAGTTCTCCATTTGCATACATTTCTTTTACGATATCGCAACCGCCAACAAATTCCTTTTTAATGTATAATTGAGGGATAGTTGGCCAATCGCTATAAACTTTTATCCCTTCTCTCATGTTTTGATCTTCTAAAACATTTACACCTTTAAAATTTACTTCGAGAACTTTTAACATATTAGAAACAGCCATTGAAAATCCACACTGAGGAGCATCAGGTGTTCCTTTCATAAATAAACATACTTCATTATTATCTATATGATTTTGAATTGTATTTTTTGTATTTTCATCCATTATTGCTCCTTTGTTTTAATTGCTAGGGCATGTAATTCGTTTCCCATACGTCCTTTTAGAGAATTATATACCATTTTATGTTGTTCGATTTTATTTTTTCCAGAAAATTGAGATGAGATTACAGTTGCTGAATAATGATTGCCATCACCAGCCAAGTCTTGAATTTCAACAATTGCATCAGGCATTGCTTCTTTTATTAAACTCTCAATTTCTTTTAAATCCATTGCCATTATTTACTCATGTATTCACTAAGCCATTTTGTATTAGAACTTTTTAATACGTCAATTGCAACTTTTGTCTTTTGATCAATATATAGCTCATTTTCGTTAATTATGCCAAGTTCGTCATAATGGACTGCATTTTTATTTAATATATCAGTTACTTTTTTCAAATCTTTTTTGCTAACCTCAATTATGTATCTTCCTTGATCTTCAGCAAAAAAATACTCCATTTCATTAATTAAATACTTGGGTTTATTTAAATTAATTCCCAGGTTTCCTTTAATACACATTTTTGAAACTGCAGTAATAATACCGCCCAATGATACATCATGAGCACTTTTGATTAGATTATTTTCGATAAGTTTTAGTAAAGTTTCACCATTATTTTTTTCATTAAAAAGATTTATTTCAGGAGGTGGACCACTTTTTTCATCTAAGACACTTCTTGCAAATAAACTTTGGTCTAAATGACCCTCTGTTTTTCCAATAACCATAACAATGTTATTCACTTCTTTAAAATCCATAGAGATCATTTTTTTATAGTCTTTAATTAAACCAACTCCACCAATAGCTGGGGTGGGTTTTACACCCTCATTTTTAGTTTGATTATAAAAAGACACGTTTCCTGAAACTACAGGAAATTTCAAATAATCACTTGCTTCTCCAATACCCTGAACACATTCAACAAATTCACCCATATTTTCTTCATTTTCTGGACTTCCAAAATTCAAGCAGTTAGTGATAGCTATAGGCTTTGCTCCAACAGAAATTAGATTTCTAAAGCTCTCACACACAACTTGTTTTCCTCCAGTGAGGGGATGAGCCCAACAATAAATAGCAGATGAATCTACAGTTGTTGCGACCGCTTTATTTGTTCCATGAACTCTCACAACACCCGCGTCACCACCTGGTTTTTGTATAGTATCCCCCATTACTGTATGATCATATTGTTGCCAAATCCATTCTTTACTGCAAATATTTGGATCTGATAAAACTTTTTTTAATACATCAATTATTTTAAAATTTTTAAGATCTTCTTTTTTAATTTTATTTTTTTTAGGAAGTTTTGATTTTTTCCATTTACGATCGTACATAGGTGAATTTTCAACTAATGTATTAACTGGAATGTCTGCTACTTTTGCTTCATCAAAATAAAGCTGAATTTTTTTTGTGTTAGTTGTTTTTCCAATCACGGCAAAATCTAAATTCCATTTATCAAATATTTTTTTAGCTTGTTCTTCTTTACCGTTTTCTAAAACGATAAGCATCCTCTCCTGGCTTTCAGAAAGCATTATTTCATATGGTGTCATTTTAGTTTCTCTGCATGGCACTTTGTTTAAATTGATTTCAATTCCAAGCTTTCCTTTTGATGCCATTTCAATACTTGACGATGTTAAACCAGCAGCACCCATATCTTGGATAGCAATAATAGAGTCCCCAGCCATTAATTCTAAGCAAGCCTCGAGCAAAAGTTTCTCTGTAAAAGGATCTCCAACTTGAACTGTAGGTTTTTTTTCTTCTATTTTGTCGTCAAAACTTGCTGAAGCCATACTTGCCCCATGAATTCCATCTCTACCCGTTTTTGAACCAACATAAATAACAGGTTTATTTAAACCAGCTGCTTTTGAATAAAAGATTTTATCTTTTTTGACCAGACCTAATGTCATTGCGTTTACAAGTATGTTTCCATTGTACGAACTATCAAAACTTGTTTGACCGGCAATAGTTGGAACACCCATGCAATTTCCATATCCTCCAATTCCATGAACAACACCTCTTAATAAATTTTTAGTTTTTTTATTTTGAGGGGAGCCAAAATGAATGGAGTTTAAATTCGCTATTGGCCTTGCACCCATAGTGAAAACGTCTCGCATAATACCACCTACACCAGTCGCTGCTCCTTGATAGGGTTCAATAAATGAGGGATGGTTATGACTTTCTATTTTAAAAACAATAGCATCGTTATCTTCAATATCAATAATACCAGCATTTTCCCCTGGCCCTTGGATAACCTTTTTACCTTTAGTAGGAAGTTTTTTTAAGTGAAGTCTTGAGGATTTATAAGAGCAATGCTCATTCCACATCGCAGAGAAGATACCAAGTTCAGTAATATTTGGTGTTCTTTTTAATAATTCACATATTTTAACGTATTCATCTTTTTTTAAACCATGATCAATAGCTAATTGTTCGTTTACTATCATTTTAAATTACTAATTAAATTACTAAAAAAAAGAGACCCATCTTCACCTGATAAATAATTATCAATCATTCTTTCAGGGTGTGGCATCATTCCTAAAACATTTTTTTCTTTATTAAATATACCAGCAATATTTTTTATAGATCCATTTGGATTAAATTGTTCTTCTATATTTCCATTTTTATCACAATAGTTAATTGCAACTTGTTCATTGTCTTCAATTTCCTTTAATTGATCCCTAGTACAAAAATAATTTCCTTCATTATGAGCAATGTGAAATTCCAGAACATCAGTATCTATATTTTCAAAGTAAGTATTTTTTTTGTTTTTAATTTTTACAAATACATTTTTACAAATAAATTCTAAATATTTATTTCTAAGTAAAACACCTGGAACTAAACCAGTTTCAACTAATATTTGAAATCCATTACAGATACCCATAACCATACCACCGGAATTTGCAAAATTAATTACAGACTGCATTATTTTTGATTTAGATGCCATACTTCCACATCTCAAGTAATCACCGTATGAAAACCCACCTGGCAATACAACTAGATCACTTTTTGGTAACTCAGCATCTGAATGCCAAACCATTTTATTTTTAAATCCAAATTTCCTCAAAGCGACATCCATATCTCTGTCACAATTTGAACCAGGAAAAGTAATAACTGATGATTTCATTAATTACTTTGAATCAATAATTTTGTAATCTTCAATTACAAGATTTGCCAAAAGTTTTTTACACATTTCTTCAACTTTTGCTTTTGCTTTATCATTATTAGTTTCTTTTGTATCTATTTCAAAATATTTACCTTGTCTAACTTCATTAATATCATTGAAACCCATTCCATCCAAAGTTTGATGAATTACTTTTCCTTGTGGATCGAGAACTTCTTTTTTTAAAGTTATAATTACAGAAATTTTCATTTTTTCTTTCTTTTTACTGATGAAAGCTGGGTGACATTAACAGCAGAAACATTTGATTGTTCATGAAGTATCCCAAGTCTTTTTGCAACTTCAGTATACGCAGGAATTAGATCACCTAAATCTTTTCTAAATCTGTCTTTATCAAGTTTTTTATCTGTTAAAGTATCCCATAATCTACATGTATCAGGGCTTATCTCATCAGCTAATAAAATTTGAGTTTTTTCACTTTCATGAGTGAGGCCAAATTCAACTTTAAAATCTACTAATTTTATTCCGACACCTCTAAACATTCCTAATAAAAAATCATTTAATCTAGATAGATTTTTATCTATCCAATCAAGCTGAATTACATTCAGCCAATTAAAAGTTAATATATGCTCTCGACTTATTACTGGATCTCCAAGCTTATCATCTTTCAGACAGTATTCTATTAATGGTCGTTCAAGGACAGTTCCTTCCTCGATACCCAATCTTTTAGTTAATGATCCAGTTGCAATATTTCTTACTATAAATTCTATTGGTATTATATCAACTAGCTTAACTAGTTGTTCTCTCATATTAATCCTTTTTACTAAATGATTTTTAATTCCAACTTCAGATAAATTTGAGAGTATATGTTCAGAAATTCTATTATTTAGAACACCTTTACCCTCAATTGTAGTTTTTTTTTGATTATTGAATGCAGTTGCATCATCTTTAAAGTATTGGATAACTAGGTTTTTATCATTTGTTGCATAAATGATTTTAGCTTTACCTTCGTATAGTTTTTTACCCTTTTTCATTATTTAAAAACTCTTCTAAAGATAAAATTCACATTTTTAAAGTGTTTAGAATAATTAAATATAGACTTTAGTTTTTTTGGTGAAATTTTACTGATTACATATTTATCAGATGAAATGACATCAATAAGGTTTAAATTCTCTGCAAAACATTTTTTTGCATAAGATTGTACCATTTTGTAAGATTTTTCTCTACTTAATCCAGTTTTAGTTAACTCTAACATAACCTCTTGTGAAAAAATTAAACCTCTTGTTAGGTTTAAATTTTCTAGCATTTTTTTTGGATACACAATCATGTTGTCTAGAATATTTGTTAGTCTTACTATCGCAAAATCAGTTGTAATATTAGCATCTGGTCCAATATTTCTTTCAACGCTAGAGTGAGAAATATCTCTTTCATGCCAAAGAGCAATATTTTCAAGGGCTGGGATTACTGAGCTTCTAACCATTCTAGCTAAACCAGTTAAATTCTCACTTAAGATAGGATTTTTTTTATGAGGCATCGCAGACGAGCCTTTTTGATTTTTAGAGAAATATTCTTGTAACTCATAAACTTCAGTTCTTTGTAGGTGTCTAATTTCAACTGCTACTCTCTCAATTGATCCTGCAATAATTCCCAAAACAGAAAAATAAAATGCATGTCTGTCTCTTGGTATTACTTGAGTAGAAATTGGTTCAACTTTTAAACCTAATTTTTTTGCAACATGTTTTTCAACATTTGGATTAATATTTGCAAACGTACCAACTGCACCAGAAATCGCACAAGTTGACACTTCATCTATAGCATTTTTTAATCTCATCTTGTTTCTTTTGAATTCCTCATAGAATGAGGCTAATTTTAAACCAAATGTAATTGGCTCAGCATGGATACCATGGCTCCTGCCCATACAGGGTGTAAATTTATATTTTTTTGCCTGTTTTTTTAAAACTTTTAGAATTTGATCTATATCTTTTAAGATTATTTTACCTGATTGGACTAGCTGAATATTAAAACTGGTGTCCAAAACATCAGATGAAGTCATACCTTGATGTAGATATCTTGCTTTAATACCAGCTTTTTCTGTTATTGAGGTGAGAAACGCAATGACATCATGTTTAACCTCAGCTTCAATTTTGTGAATTCTCTTTACATTAATTTTTGCTTTTTTTCTTACAACTGAAGCAACTCCTCTAGGGATTTGACCAAGTTTTTCCATAGCTTCAGCAGCCGCAACTTCAACATCGAGCCAGATTTTGTACTTATTCTCCTCTGACCAAATATCAGTTAATTCTTTTCGCGAGTATCTTTTAATCATTAATTATAAATATGGAGGCTTTAAATAACCTTTAGCAGATTCTGTAAAGATTTCATAACCATTTTCAGTAATTCCTAACGTATGTTCAAATTGTGCAGATAAAGATTTGTCTTTTGTAACAGCTGTCCAGCCATCATTTAACATTTTAACATCATATTTACCTGAGTTTATCATTGGCTCTATAGTAAATGTCATTCCAGGCTTCAACTCCATGCCTGAATTTTTATTACCATAATGCAGGATATTAGGTGGTTCATGAAATGTTGTACTGATCCCATGACCACAAAAATCTCTTACAACAGAAAAGCCCTTATCTTCTACAAATGATTGAATTTCATAACCTATATCTCCTAACTTAATTCCAGGTTTTAAAATTTTAATAGCTCTCATCATAGCTTCGTAAGTAGCGTCTATAAGATTGTTTAACTTTACTGGTGTTTTTCCAATACAAAACATTCTACTTGTATCTCCATAGTGTTCGTCAACAATTGCTGTTACATCAACATTTACTGCGTCACCTTCTTGTAAAATTCTATCAGATGGTATTCCATGACATATAACATGATTTAATGAAGTACATAAAGATTTTGTAAATCCCCTATAGTAAAGTGGTGCAGAGTGTCCACCATTATCTTTTATAAATTCGTAACCTAACTTATCTATGTAATCAGTAGTGACACCTTCTTTTATATTTTCAGTTAACATATCTAAAGTTCTTGATGCTAAATTTCCAGCAATTCTCATTTTTTCAAATTTTTCTTTAAAATCACTCATCTATAATTTTTAGTTTTTTATCTATAAATATTTTTTTAGAACTTATATTGCATCTATAAGCCAAAAAATTTACGCCAGCTTTTTTGGCTATTAAATAATTTTTATAATATTCTTTATCAATATCTTTAGCTATTTTGAAATATTTCATGTTTTGAATTTGTACTAAAAATATTAAGTATGTTTTATAACTTTTTTTTATGGCATCAATAAGGGTTAATAAATGCTTAATTCCTCTAGCGGTTGGTGCATCTGGAAATTCAGCAGTGTCCTTATTTCTAAATAAAGTAACATTTTTGACCTCAACAAAGCTTTTTTTACCATTTTTCTCTAATAAAAAATCAAATCTTGTATCCTTATTAAAGAAAACCTCTGGCTTTATTTTTTCAATATTTTTAAGTTCTTTAATTAGATTATTTTTAAGTCCATGTTCGACTATTCTATTAGCCATATGAGTATTTACACCAACTAAATTTTTTCTAGATTTAATAATCTCTAAGCCATATTTTAGCTTTCTTTTGGGGTCATCGTTTGGAAGTAAATAAACTTCATTATTTTCATCTAATAATCCTTTCATTGATCCTGTATTTGGACAGTGAGCTGTGACAATTTCATTTCTAAGTTTTACATCAGTAAAAAACCTTTTATAACGTTTCATTAGTTTGCCTTTTAGTAAAGACTTGGTAAATTCCATTTCTAAATTATATATTTCATATGAATAAAAAAGCAAAAGTTAATGCATCAATTTTAATAATAGGGAACGAAATCTTATCCGGCAGAACTCAAGATACAAATACATCTACTATTGCTACCTGGTTAAATTCTATTGGTGTAAGCGTTGGAGAGGTTAGGGTAATTCCAGATGTTGAAAGTACAATTGTAGAAACACTCAATTTTCTTAGATCAAGATATGATTATGTTTTTACAACTGGTGGTATTGGTCCAACGCACGACGATATTACAGCTCAGTCTGTATCAAAGGCTTTTGGAATAAAATATGAAGCACACAAAGAAGCATTTAAAATTTTAGAAGCTTATTACGAACCAGGCAAATTTAATGAGGGTAGACAAAAAATGGCATGGATGCCAGAGAATGCAAATTTGATTTTAAATCCAACAAGTGGTGCCCCAGGTTTTAATGTTGAAAATGTTTTTTCTTTACCAGGAGTTCCATCTATTTTGAAGTCAATGTTGGGTGGATTAACTAACAGAATAGTAGGTGGAGAACCCATTAAAAGTCTGACTATAAGTTTAAGAACCGTTGAAAGTGAAATAGCCAGTTCTTTAACAAAAGTTCAAGATGATAATCAAGATGTTGAAATAGGAAGTTATCCATTTTTTCACGCAGGTAAATTAGGTGTATCAATTGTAATTAGATCAGAAGATCAAAATAAAATTGATGATTGTAATTCTCAAATTTTAAAATTTATTAATGAAAAAAAAATCGAAGTAGTGGATAGATAATGTTGTATTTTGCTTATGGCAGTAATCTTCATCATTTTCAGATGAAACGCAGATGTAAGGATAGTATTTTTTTGAAAAAAATAAATTTAAAAGATTTTAAACTAACCTTTAGAAGTAAATATAGAGCTGCTGATATTGAACCAAAAAAAAATTCTATTGTGCCAGGTGCATTATTTGAAATTTCTAAAAGTGATGAAAAAAAATTAGATGTATATGAAGATTTTCCAATCCTATATAAAAAACATTATTTTTATTATTATGGAAAGAAAGTGATGACTTATACAATGGTTAAAAAATCTCCATTCAAATTTCCAACTGAAAGATATTTAAATGTTGTAAAAAAGGGATATCGAGATTGTAAACTTGATAAAAAGTTTTTAATTAAAGCGTTACAAAACTAATTCAAAATGTTTTTACATACAAAATTAGAGACTAGAGTTGATCCAATTAAAATAGCTTTTATTGGATGTGGAAAATTTGTTAGCATGTTTTTGGCGCAGTATAATCATTTAAACAAAATACAAATTGATAGCATTGTTGATATTAATATTAACCAAGCTAAAAAAAATTGTTTAAATAGCGGCCTAAGTGCTGAAAGCATAGAACAAATTAATTTTTCAAACTCATTAGATGAAATTTTAGCTAGAGATATTGAAATTTTTATAGAAGCTACTGGAAATCCAATTATAGGGACAGTGCATGCAGATAAAATATTAAAAAATAAAAAGAATATAATTTTGGTGAATGTTGAAGCTGATATTACATGTGGAAAATATCTTTCAGATCTAGCTAAAAAAAATAATGTTATTTGTTCAATGGCTTATGGTGATCAACCTTCATTAATTTTAGAACAAATTGAGTGGGCAAGATTAAATGGGTTTGAGGTTATTTGTGCAGGAAAAGGTACCAAGTATCATCCAACATTTGAATATTCTACACCCGATACAGTTTGGGGGCATTATGGTTTAACTAAAGAGAGAGCAGAGAATGATTCTGGTATGAACCCTAAAATGTTTAATAGTTTTTTGTGTGGAGATAAATCAGCTATAGAAATGTGCGCAGTAAGTAACGCTGCAAATCTTAAATGTCCGACCAATGGCTTAACCTTTCCTCCAGTTGGTGTTTACGATATTGCTAAGAAAATGATTCCAAAAAAAGACGGAGGATTAATTGATAGTGTAGGGCAGGTAGAGGTAATATCAAGTATCGATTTAGAAAAAAAAGATATTGAAAATGATTTAAGATGGGGTGTTTACATTGTCTTAAAAGCAAAGAATGAATACGTAAAAAATTGTTTTAAAGATTATGGAATGGTTACAGATTCTTCGGGCAATTATTCTGCTATCTGGAGGCCATATCATTATATAGGATTAGAACTCGCTCAATCCATATACTCTATAGCTTTAGATAATAGAGCAACTGGTTTTACAAAAAATTACAATGCCGAAGTTGCTAGTATTGCAAAAAAGGATTTGAAAAAAGGTGAAAAACTTGACGGCGAGGGTGGATTTTGTGCAAGAGGTAGATTGATAACTTCAGAAAAATCAAAAAAAGAAAAAATATTGCCGTTAGGTCTTACCGATAATGCTATATTAAAAAAAGATATTAGTAAGGATGAAATAATTAAATTAGAGGATGTAGACCTTAATTTACCAAAAGAGGTAGTAGAGGCTAGAGATTATCAATACAATTTAATATAGTTGAGTTATAAATAAATTGAATATACAACAATGAAATTCATTAATGCCCTCGTGGTGAAATTGGTAGACACAAAGGACTTAAAATCCTTGCCGCTTGCGGAGTGCCAGTTCGAGTCTGGCCGAGGGCACCACTAAATGAGTAAACTTCAAATAATTTCAGATAAAAATAAAAAATCTTTTAAGATTAAAAATTTATTATTAAAAAAAATAAAATCTAACAATTTCAAAAAAGAAAATCTTATAATTGTTATCGGTGGCGATGGTTTTATGCTTCAGACACTTAAGAAAAATAAGGATTCAAAAAAATATTTTTATGGGATTAATTCTGGTAATTATGGTTTCCTTATGAACAAATTTTCCTCAAAAGATATATTAAAAAACCTATCAAAATCAAATTTAGTTTCAATTTCGCCATTAGAAATGATAGTTAAAAATAAAAATAATCAAATCAAGAGATCTATTGCAATTAATGAGGTATCTGTTCTTAGACAAAGCAGACAAGCCGCATCATTATCAATCAAACAAGGATCGAACCAGATAATTAAGAAATTAGTTTCAGATGGTGTTTTAATATCAACTCCTGCAGGAAGTACAGCTTATAATCTTTCTGTTCATGGCCCAATTTTAAGTCTTCATTCAAAAAAATTGTCTATATCACCAATAAGTGCTTTTAGACCAAGAAGATGGAAGGGCAAGATTGTTAATGATAAATTAAAAATTATTATCAAAAATTTAAATCCATCTAAAAGACCTATAAGTGCAGTTGCAGATAATTTAGAAGTAAGAAATGCTAAATCAATCACTGTTAAAACTAACAATAAGATTAAGTTTAATCTTCTTTATGACAAAAATAGAAGTTTACAAAAAAAAATAAAAATTGAGCAAATAAGAAAAGAAACAAGCTAAATTTAATGAATTCAGATTTAAATATTATTAAAATTTTTAATGTCACAGAAAGATAATTTTATCATAAATAATAAAATTGAAATTAAAGATCATTATTTTTTAATTTTATTTTCAATTTTTAGTTTTTTGATATCAGCAAACATAGCATGGCTTAATCCTTTTCCAGACGAAGTACTTTATAAAGTATTCGAAAATTTTCCTTTTTTATGGCAATATAATAGGGATGTTCCAGTAGAAATCTTATCATCAACTGGTTTCTTTGAATATTTTGAGAGAGATCCCACAAGATTAGAAAGGCCAGGATTACCATTTTTAGCATATATTTTTGGACATTTATTTTATTTTCTAAATTTTAACTTAATCAATTTACCAATTGTTTATTTTACAGCTGGATCATATGTATTAGTAAATTTTATTCTTCATTATGTGAGTACAATTCTACTTTACAAAATTTTAAAAATATTTTTTTCAGAAAATATTTCAAAAATTGGCGTAATAATTTTTCTCTTGAACTACATAACAATCAGACATTTTGCAGAAATCCATACGAATAATATGCTTTTATTAACGCCAATAATAATTACTTATTTGGCTCTAAATATTTTAAATAAAGAAAATTTTTTTAATGTTTTTTTATTTTCAATTATATTTGGCTTATTGGTTTTAATTAAAAGCGTATATTCATATTATATTGCTATTTTAATTTTCTTATTGATTAAAAAAAAATATTTTATAGTAATACAGTCAATTCTAATACATCTAATACCGCTTATAATTTGGCTTTTAATTCTTAAAACTAAAAATTTAGAATTTTATTCAGCAACAATACTTGGAAATGTTCCAGGTCACACATCTATGGTATCATGGTTTTTTAATGATTTAGTAAATTTTAATTTCGAGGGTATTTTTATACAATTATTTACGAGCTTAAAGAATTTTTTATTAATTTTTATCAAGTATTATAATTTACTTACAATTTTTATATTTCTAGGTTTGTTTATTTTTTTAAAAAGAGAAAAAAGTCAGATAAAAAAAGATATATTATTATTCTCTTTATTAACAATTTCTTTATCTTTTATACAACTTTATATGACTCAAAAAAGTACAAGACATATGTATATGGGTGGTGATTATTTTTTAATTTGTTTATTTTATATTTTGAATTCTTTTCTAATAGCGAACCCAAAAAAGTTCATAACCACAGTGGTTTTAATTTTTCTTTTATTATTGAATACGATAAAATTACCCTACATTTTACCATTCGATCAAGATCACGTTGTATGGAAAAATAGATTCAAACCAAATAGTAAATCTTTGAAATATTTTGATTAAATTCAAACTGACAATAATCTGTTTAAAATTAAAACTATTTATAACTTAAATTTTATGTTACGAAATTTCCTATTCTTATAAAAATGAAAAAAAAACCTATTTGTCTAATCACTGGTTCCTCTGGTTTAATTGGCTCTGAAGTATCAAATTTTTTTCTTAGAAAAAAATTTGAAGTAATTGGTATAGATAATAATTTTAGAAAATTTTTTTTTGGAAAAACTGCATCAACAAATAAGATTAAGCAAAGTTTAAAAAAAATTAAAAATTATAATCATTATAACCTAGATATTAGAGATTATAAGAAATTATCATTTATTTTTAAAAAATATAAAAAAAGAATTAAACTGGTTGTTCATTGTGCTGCCCAACCATCGCACGATTGGGCTTATAAAAATCCAATGCTTGATTTTGATATAAATGCTAGATCTACCTTTAATTTATTGGAGTTGACTAAAAAATTTTGTGATAAATCAGTATTTATATTTCTTTCAACTAATAAAGTATATGGAGACAATCCAAATAATTTTTCCTTTTTAGAGAAAAAAACTAGGTATGAATTGAGTAAAAAAAATAAATATTATAAGGGAATTAGTGAAAACTTAAAACTAGATGGATGCATCCATAGTTTTTTTGGAAGTTCAAAACTATCAGCAGACATTTTGGTTCAAGAATATGGAAATAACTTCGGAATGAAAACCGTTTGTTTCAGAGGCGGCTGCTTGACGGGCTCTTTACATAGAGGTGCTGAATTACATGGTTTTTTATCATATTTAGTAAAAACTATTTTAAATAAAAAAGTTTATAAAATTTTTGGTTTTAAAGGAAAACAAGTTAGAGACAATTTACATTCCACAGATTTAGTTAATGCCTTTTGGGAATTTTATAAAAAACCTAAAAAAGGTGTTGTCTATAATATAGGTGGTTCCAGGTTTTCTAATTGTTCAATTTTGGAAGCTGTGAAATTGATTGAAAGTCTCACTAAAATTAAAGCTAGATTAAAATTCATTAACAAAGCTAGAGTTGGTGATCACATTTGGTGGATTACAAACAATTCAAAATTTAAAAAAGATTACCCTAATTGGAAGCAATATTATGATATAAAAAAAATTATAAAAGAATTAATCAATAATAATGATAGAACAATTAATTTTTGAGACTACGAATAAAAGTTTTTTACGAAGAAAATGGGAAGACACATTAATTAAATCAATTAAAAATAAAATCCCGAAAATTTACCACGATAATAATCAGGTAATTTTTTTAGATAATGAAAAAACTATAAAAAAATTTTTTTTTGAGGAAACAGAGGAATTAATTAAAAGTAAAAAATTCATAATTATTCTTGTTCCACTTAATAATTTTGTGAATTTGATAAGCTTTTTGGATAAAATTGACAAGCTTATCGATCAGGATTGTAAATTAATATTAAATTATTTTAATGGTTCATGGAAATATATATTTAGTTTATTTTCTGTTTTAGGTTTGATTAAAAACTTTGATAAATCACTTTTTTTTTCAAACACAAAGTTAAATATATTTCTAAATTGTACAAATTTTGAAATTTCAAGAGTTTTAAAGGATATTTCTTTACCCTTTAAAATACCTTTTCTAACAAAATTACTAACTGTTATTATTAGCCTTTTACCATTTTTATCTTTTTTTAGTTTTGCTAATGTTTTTTATCTACGAAAAAAAACTAGAAACTTTAAATCTAATAAAATGATGTCAATAATTATCCCTTGTAAAAATGAAGAAGATAATATTAAAAAAATAGTTGATGATGCAAAATCTGATATCACATTCCCTTTTGAACTAGTTTTTGTTGATGATAAAAGTAGTGATTTAACTAAAAATAAAATTAACCAAGAAATTAAAAATAATCCAAACTATAAAATAAAAGTTTTTGACGGTCCGGGACAAGGTAAATCAAGAGCAGTTGATATTGGTGTAAAAAATTCAGAAGGTTTTTTTTCTACAATATTAGATGCAGATTTAACTGTAAAAATGAAGGATTTAAATTTGTTTTATTCCTCAATTTCTATAGGTAATGGTGATGTTATAAATGGATCTAGATTAATTTACAGTTTAGAAAAAAACTCAATGAGATTTTTGAATATTTTTGGAAATAAATTTTTTTCTTTATTAATATCTTTTATAATATCTTCAAAAGTAAGTGATACACTTTGTGGTACAAAATGTTTTAGAACGAAGGATTGGGAAATTTTTGAGGAGTTCAGAGCAGATAATAATTTAAATGATTTTTGGGGAGATTTTAATATTTTGTTTTCTTCTTCATTTTTTGGACTGAAGCTTATAGATCTACCTGTAAGATATTATGAAAGATTAACTGGTGAAACGAAAATGAAAAAAAGATTTTTTTATTTTTTAAATATGCTCAAATTATGTATTAAAGCTTTTGTTGTTTTTAAATTGAAATTAAAATAGAAATCAAAATTATAAATTTCCAAAAATTTGTATGATTAATATATCTTTTTATATTTTTTAAAAATTTCTTGTGAAGCTAAAAAAATATTTTTTTTTATTTTCCACCCCAAAGTTTTTATTGCGTATCGATTATTTCCAACAATACAGTGTCCTTTTCTTATATTTTCATAATTTAAATTAAGTTTTAAATTATTTTTTTTGACTAGAAATTTTATAATATCATTAATGTAGGTTTTTTTACCAGAACTTAAAATAATATTTTTTATTTTTTTTTTATAAAATATGATTTTTATTAAAGCATTACATATATCTTCAGCATGACTGTAATCCATTACAATATTTTCTTTAATAATTTGGTTTAAAAATTTTTGATTATTAGAAATTAGTGCAATTATTGTCCTTGGTATTAGAAATCTTTTACTTCTAAATAATGAATCATGATTAAATAAAACAACATTTGTAAAATCAAAATTATTATTATTTTTTTTAGTTTTAATTAAATAATTATTTGTTTGAATTCTAAATTTACTATAAAAGTCATTTATTGTAATATTTGAATCTTCATTTACCAATCCTTTTTTCTTTTTAAAAATTCTAGATGAGCCACAAGAAATAAATTTAATATTATTTTTATATCTTATTAAATTATCAATTAAGTTTTTCATATTATTTATATTTTCTAAATAATGTTTTAGATAACTATTTTGACCGTAATTAGGATTATTTGAAGCTAGATTTAGTACTATATCTATTTTATTAGATACAATTAATTTTTTTAATTTTTTTTTATTTCCAATGTCAAATTTAAAATATTTAATATTTTTTTTTTTAATTTTTTTTTCAAATTTCTTGTCAAGTAATAGTAAATTTAATTTTCTATTACATAGCTTTCGTGAAATAATTTTTCCATCCTGACCATTAGCTCCAGTTATAAGAATATTTTTATTCAATTGTCATTTAATTTAAATTAGTATATTTAACTTTTATAAAGACATTAAATTGAAAATCAAATTTTGCAGAATCTGTAAATCGAAAAAATTAGAGAAAGTATATAATTTAGGTTCAATGTACTTTACTGGTATTTTTCCTAATTCTATTAAAGATAAAGTTCCAAAAGGAAAGTTGGGACTTATTCGATGTAAGAAATGTAGTCTTTTACAACTGGAAAATAATTTTGATCCAAATCTAATGTATGGAAAAAATTATGGTTATATGTCATCGTTAAACAAGGCAATGGAATTTCATTTAAAATTAAAATCAAAATATTTGATAGATACTTATAAATTAAAAAAAGGAAATTCTATTTTAGACATAGGAAGTAATGATGGAACATTTTTGAGTTTTTTTAAAAAAGATTTAAAATTATTTGGTTGTGATCCAACTATAAAGAAATTTAAAAATCATTATAGAAACGATATTAAGCTTATAGCCGACTTTTTTTCAGCTGAAAAATTTAAAAATCGAAAATTTAAATTAATTACTTCAATTGCAATGTTTTATGATCTTCCAGATCCATTAAAATTTGCTAATGACATTAAAAATGTTTTATCTGATAATGGCATATGGCACATCGAGATGAGTTATATGCCTTCAATGATTAGCAATAGTTCTTATGATACTATCTGCCATGAACATCTAGAGTATTATTCAGTAAAATCATTAAAATATTTAATGGATTTAGCAGATTTAAAAATTATAAATATATCATTTAATCAAATTAATGGCGGAAGTATTTCATTGGATGTTGTCAAAAAGAAATCAAAATATAACGAGAATAAAGCTTTAATAAAATGGTTGCTTTTAAGAGAAAAATTTAATGGATTTAATAATTTAAAAACTCAAAAAAATTTTTTTAATAAATGTAAGAAACATAAATTTTTATTAAATGATTTATTAAAAAAAATTAAATCACAAGGAAAAAAAATTTATGGTTACGGTGCATCAACAAAAGGTAATGTTATTTTACAATACTGTAAAATCAACAAAAGTATACTGGATTGTATTATAGATGTTAATAGCTTTAAATATAATAGATATACACCAGGTTCTAAGATTAAAATTGTTTCTGAAAAATATTTAAAAAAAAACAAACCAGATTATCTTTTAGTTTTACCTTGGCATTTTAAAGATCATATAATAAAGAAAGAAAAAAAATTTTTAGATAATGGTGGAAAGCTAATATTTCCTTTGCCAGAAATAGAAATAGTTTAATGAATTAAATTTTTTACAGAATATTTTAACAAGTATAAAAGAGATCCAATAATATCTCTCGTTGTCATTTTAGAACTGCCAACTTTCCTATAAGGTAAATAAATTGGTATTTCTTTAATTGAATATTTTTTTTTATCTAATAAATATAAACTTTCCCAAAAAAAAGAATATCCATTATTTTTTGCGCCTAAAATATCATTTAATTTAATATTTTTTGTATTGTAACACCTATAAGCTCCTGATGAGTCATAATTAATGTTTAAAAGAATATTAATTAAGTAGTATCTGACTTTTGTGAGGAACCTTCTTCCAACTGGCCATTCAACTAAAGAGTTTTTTTGTTCAAATCTATTAGTTGAAATTAAATCAAACCTTGAAGAATATTTAAGAAATGTTTTTATATATTTAGGATTGTGTGTACCATCTGCATCCATAGTTAAAATTGTTTTATATTTTTTTTTATATGCAAATTTTAATCCATCTTTATGAGCAGAACCAATACCTAATTTTTTTGGTCTAAAAATATAGGAGATTGTTTTATTTTTTTTCTTTAAGTATAAAATTTCTTCTCTAGTTCCGTCTGTTGAATTATCGTCAACAAAAAGAATATTAAGCTTTTGGTCAATTTTTTTTATTTTATTAAATAGCAAAGTTATATTTTTTCTTTCATTTAATGTCGGTATAATTAATAATTTCATTTTTTGACTATAAAAAAAATATCTAATACTTTTTGATTTTTATATTTTTCTAATTTTCCATTATTATTATAATATTTTTTATAACCGTATTTACTTAAATACTTACTAATTTCGTTTATCTTTTTATTATTTTCAATAACCATTAAAGGGAAATTCTTGATAATTTGTTTCTTAAGGCTTTTAACTATTTCAAATTCATATCCATTAACATCAATTTTTATTAGATGAATATTATCATTTATCATTCTAAATTTTTTAAGTTTTAGGATTTTTTTTTCAATAATTATTTTTTTATGATTTAAAAAATCCAATTTTATTTGTTTTCTTAATTCACTTAAATTGTAAAAGGTATAAGTATATAAATATAAAGGTTTACCAAAAAAAAATATTTTCGGAATATAAACCTTAATATTTTCATTAGATGAACTAATTCCAAATTTAAAAATCTTTATATTAGGATATTTTTTTTTTAATTTTTTTAACTTTTTGATTAATAAAAAATGAGGCTCAAAACAATAAATGTTTTTAACATGCAAATTTTTAATAAAAAAATTTGCTGAAATTCCATCACTAGCACCGATATCAATAATATTTATTTTTTTATCATTATAAATTTTTTTTAAGATTTTGAAATCTTCCTCAAAAATGTCAAACTTAATGGCTATAGATCTTATAAAATAATAAACGGGAACAAATTTTCTTACATATTTTTCAATTAAACCTAAAAATCCTATTTGAGTTTTACTTTGCTGCATAAATTATATAAATGTTAAATACAATATATTCACTTCACTTGATATAATATATTCAATGTTCGTGTGAATTATGTAATATCAAATATAAAAAAAATACAACGATAAATATGAATTATATAAATCTTAATGACACTCAAAAAAAAATAATTTTAATTTTTTGTTATTTTTTCCTATATTATATTTCATCAACCTATTTTTATAATCGACATGATCCTAATTTACTTGCTACTGGTTATGATTCTGGAAGATATTTAAATCATTTAAGTTTTTTTGAAGGTGAAGTTAGTGGACGAAAAACTGCTTGGCATTTATTTTTTACATATACTTTATTTATCAGAACTTTAGAAAAACTTAATTTAATTAATCATTATGTGGAAGCGCAATATGTAATTTATTATCTATCATCTTTCTTATTTTATAAATCACTCATAAATTTTAATTTTTCTAAATTAACCTCGACTCTATCTACAATTTTTATTGTATGTAATCCTTTTTTGGTTTTCTGGGTTCATGTATTAAATCATGCAGGTATTACAATTGGCTTGTTTATGATTTCCTTTTTTTTCTTATCAAAATATAAACAAGGAATAATATATAAAATACTTTTCTTTATATCTTTATTTTTTACATTAAAGGTTGATGGAAAAGTTTTTTTTACTGCTTTTATGATGTTATTCTATCAATTTTATTTAGTTGAAAAAAATAAGTCTTTTCTTAGTTCTTCATTCTTATTAATTTTTTTCATATTATATTTTGTTTATTTAAGTCACTTTGCAGTTACTCTTGAACCTTTCTCTGTTATTTATTTTCAAACCGACCTAATTAGAAATGGCTTTGATTTCATAACAATTGACGATAGAGCAATAAAAACATTTGAAAAATGTTCAATTAACGAATTCAATTCTATTAATAATCATTTTTGTGCATTACTAGATAATCCTTTTTATTCTATTAAAGTATATGCAACTAGATTGTTTATGTTACTAACTTGGATTAATCCATATTTATCTTTTAAATATAATTTTTTTGCAGTTGGAATGATGATTTTTATATACTTAGGTTTGTTTATAGATTTATTAAAAACAAAATTTACTAAATTCAAATTTTTTCTTATATCTTCTTATTTGTTAACAAGCGTTATGCTTCTTCCATACCTAATAAGAGGTGACCAAAAACCAGTTTTTTATGGATTAATATTTATTATTCCGCTTTGTTTCTCTGGTTATGAATTATTACTAAATGGTTTTAAAAAAAAATATAAAAAATTCAAATTTAATTGATTAAGTCCCTTCTAAAAATTTAGATTGTTAGCTTGATAATGTATAAATATGAGAAAAACATAAGTTGATCTTATTTAGTGATGGTGCCCCCGCACGGATTCGAACCGCGGACCTATTGATTACAAATCAATTGCTCTACCAGCTGAGCTACAAGGGCATGGGCAATAACTAT
>CACJBA010000005.1 GCA_902591535.1 uncultured Pelagibacteraceae bacterium
ATTAGAATGTATTTTTAAGGAGATAATTTAATGAGTGATGATTTTAAAAAAGAATATTTAAATGTGGATATCGTGGATCTCAAAAATAAATTTGAAGATAAAAGAGGTTTTATCCAACCGTTATGTGATTTAAATATGAAAAGTGCTTCATTAATTTATACAAAACCAGATCAATGGAGGGCAAATCATTACCATAAAAAAGATTGGCACTTTATATACGTGATTAAAGGTGAATTTGAATATTATTTTAGAAGAACAAATTCTAATGAAAAAATTAAAAAAAAAATTGTAAAAGTAAATGAGTTACTTTTTACAGGGCCAATGATAGATCATGCTATGCTTTATACCAAAGAAACTGAAATTTTGGTTATGAGCAAAAATCCTAGGGATCAAAAAACTTATGAAGAAGACACGGTAAGAATAGATTTCATGGATCATACTAAAAGATTCTAAATTGAATAAAAATTTTATCCAAAGAAAAAAATGTGTTTTATGTGAAAGCAAAAAGCTTAAAAAAGTTTTAAATTTTAAAAAAACACCCCTGGCAAATTCATATGTAAAATTTCCAAATAATTATGAAAGGCATTATCCGTTAAAATGTATTTTATGTAAAGATTGTAAACATCTTCAATTACAGCACTTGGTTAATCCTTCATTGCTTTTTGAAGACTACATGTATGTAAGTGGAACTTCTCCAGTTTTAAAAAAACATTTTGAAAATTATTTTAAAAAAATAAAAAAAATAAAAAAAATTAACAAAAAAAAGGATAAGATTTTAGACATCGCTTGTAACGATGGTACTTTTTTAAATTTTTTTAAAAAAGATAAATTTAACAATGTAGTAGGTATTGAGCCTGCAAAAAATTTAAGACATTTAAATAAAAAGAAGAAAATTGATATTAATACAGAATTTTTTAATTATAAAAATAGTTTTAAATTCAAAAAAAAATATAAAAGTTTTAAAATTATTACTGCAAACAATGTATTTGCACATGTGCCGAATTTAAAAGATTTTGCTCTAGGAGTTAAAAATATACTTTCAGAAGATGGATTATTTATTTTTGAAGTATCTTATTTACTTGATGTTATTAAAAAACTTACTTTTGATACAATTTACCATGAACACATGTCATATCATTCATTAAAACCTCTAATTAATTTTTTTAATTCAATTAACTTAGAAGTAATTGATTTTGATTTAGTAGAAGCTCAAGGAGGTTCGATTAGAGTTTTTGTTACACATAAAGGATCTATGCCTGTTAAAAAAAAAAAAATAAAAAAACAGTTACAAATAGAAAAAAATTATGGATTGTTTAATGAAAAAAAATATTTAGATTTCTTTAAAAGAATAATTAATCAAAAAAAAAAAATAAAAAAATTAATTGATAAAAATTTGAGTAAAAACAAAATTATTGTTGGGTATGGTGCTCCTGCAAAAGTGACTACATTTTGTCATGTTTTTAACTTAGGAAAAAAAAACATAAAGCTAATTGTTGATGACAATGATCTTAAACAAAACAAATTCACACCTGGTAAAAATATAAAAATAATTAATTTTAATCAATTAATGAAAATAGATTTTGATTTTATTATTATTTTAGCATGGAATTTTTCGTCTCCCATTATAAAAAAACTTAAACAAAACATTAAAGATAGAAATTACAAAATAATTATACCTTTTCCAAAATTGAAAATTATTAATTAAAAATTCTATCTAATATGATCCTTTTAAGTGCATAAATTCCAACTATCCAGGTGTTCTTTTTTCCTTCTGCAAATGATCTATTACTATAATCAATTTCTATTTGTCCAATATTTTTAGTTCTCTTAATTAATTGATTTATCATACTAAAATCATACTCGAATCTTTCTCCATTTATCTTTAAACTTTGCAAGATTGGTGTTTTAATTAATCGATAACAAGTGCATACATCTTTTAATCTGGTAAAGTAAAGAATATTAGTTAGAAAACTTAAACTAAGAACTGCAATTTTATGAAATATAAAATATGCACTATAGATTTTTGTCTCTTTTAGTTTTCTGTATCCTAAAACAGCATCATGATTATTTTTTACAGCTAGCTCTAGTAAAGAATTTATATTTTCAATATTATATTCAAGATCAGCATCTTGAATTACTGTAAAATCACCATCACAAAGTGGTATTGCTATTTTTTGGGAATCTCCTTTTCCTAAATTTTTATTTTTATAAATAAAAATATCACTTTTGAAAATTTCACTAGTTTCTAACTTTTTTAACAATTCTTTTGATCCATCATTTGAATTATCATCTACTACTAATAATTGACTTGAATAATTTTCATATAATTTAAGTTTTTTTAGTTTATGCAAAACAATAGACACTGTATTAAATTCGTTATAAACAGGAATTATTATAGACAACTTTTTCATTTATGAACTACCATCTTATAGTGGGTTTTGGCAAATGGTCAAAAAAAAATCTAAAGTATTTAAAAAGCAAAAAAAAACTATCTAAAATTATAATTAAAACCCGTCATAATTATATTTACCCAAATGGAAAAATAATTGATAAAAGTGATTTAAAAAAAATTCTCAATAAAATATACTCGGTACATATATGCACTCCTGTAGATAGCCATTTTGAGTATTTAAAAAAATTTGAATCTTTTAAAAAAGTAATTGTTGAAAAACCAATTGTTAAAAAAAAAATACAACTTTTATCTTTAAAAAAAATATATAAAAACAAATCACTTATCGTAAATTATATTGATACATTTAATCCACTTATAGATAAAATAAAAAATTATACCAAAAAAAATAATATTAATAAAATTGTCCTGAACTATTCAAAAAGAAAAATTTATTATAAAAAAAAATATGATTTTGCTGAAGATTGGCTTGATCATCCACTGTCACTGATTTTATTATTTTTTAAAAAATTTAATAAATTAGAAATTCAAAAAAATTTAATTAACAAAAAAAATAATTTATATAATCAAACAATTGTTATAAAATATAAATACTCAAGGTTTGAAATTTTTATAAACATTAATACTACAAAAAAAACTCAAAGAAATATGCAAATTTTCTGTAATAAAAATAATTTTATTTTTAATTTTAATCAAAATTCTTTGTATAAGAATCGTTCAAAAATATTTAAATCAAATCTTAGTAGTTTTGATGTGTTTTATAAATTTTTAAAAACAGACTTCGGTAAATCTTTACAAAACTATAAATTTCACGAAAAAATATTTAATGAAAAACAAAAAATAATAAAAATTTTAAAACAATAACTATTTTTTTTCAATTAACTAGATTGTATTCTGGGGTTAAAATAGCGAATATCTTGAGTGCAAGGGGTAAATCGACCCTTAAATCTTAAATTTAGATTTATTACTATCAACTAAAAAGGCTTTTACTGTTTCTTTTGTAAGTTCATTAAATGATTTTCCAAATTTTTCTATTTTTTCTATAATTGCTGGTGGGACTGTTATAATTTGACAACCCAATTGTTTGGCTTGTAAATAATTATAAGGCTCACGAACACTTGCCCATAATATTTCAACATTTTTAAACCTTCGAGCCATTTTAATACTTTTAATAAATTCTGGAACTGGATCTTTACCAGTATCGCCTGCTCTACCTGCAAAAATTGAAATAATTACTTTTGTTTTTTTGTTAATTAATTTTAAAATCTTTTCAGTTTGTCTTGCTGTATAAACAGCAGTGATATTTAATTTAATATTCTGACTATTAAGTTCTTTAATTACTTTTGCTGAAAAAATATTCTTTGAATTTACGACTGGCACCTTTACATAAACATTTTTACCCCAAGAACTTATTGTTTTTCCTTGCTCAATCATTGATTTATGATTATCAGCAAATACTTCAAAGGAGATGGGTTTGTTTTTACAGGTTTTGAGTATTTCTTTTGAGTAAGATTTATAATCTTTAGCACCTGCTTTTCTCATTAAGCTTGGGTTAGTCGTGAAACCTTTTACAATTTTTTTCTTATTAAATTTTTTAATTGTTGCCAAATCTGCAATGTCACAAAAAATTTTAGTACTCATTTTATCTATAAATTCTTAGTAATGTCTTCAGTCATTTTTTTCGCATCAGCAAACAACATCAAAGTATTTTCTTTATAAAATAGGTCATTATCAATTCCCGCATAACCAGGCGATAAACTTCTTTTTACAAATAAAACAGATTTGCATTTTTCAACATCTAAAACTGGCATTCCATATATCGGACTCTGTGGATCTGTTTTTGCAACAGGGTTTGTTACATCATTAGCACCTATGACAAATGCTACATCTGCATTTGCAAAGTCGTTATTAATCTCTTCTAATTCAAATACTTCATCATATGGAACATTGGCCTCTGCTAATAAAACATTCATATGTCCAGGCATTCTTCCTGCAACAGGATGAATGGCATAAGAAACTTTGATATCGTTTTTTTTCAAAGTATCTACCATTTCTCTAAGAGCGTGTTGGGCCTGAGCAACAGCCATTCCATACCCAGGAACAATTATAACTGATGAAGCGTTCTTCATTAAAAAAGCAGCGTCATCTGCATTTCCACTTTTTACTGGTCGCTGTTCTTTAATTGAACTACTAGTTGTATCATCGGTTGCTCCAAAACCACCTAAAATTACATTAAAGAAAGAGCGATTCATGCCTTTGCACATTATATATGATAAAATTGCTCCCGAAGATCCGACAAGAGCTCCGGTAATAATCAAAGCTGTATTTTCTAATGTAAATCCGATTCCTGCAGCAGCCCAACCAGAATATGAATTAAGCATTGAAATAACTACCGGCATATCCGCTCCACCGATTGGAATAATTAAAAGAAAACCAATTAAGAAAGAAACTGCTAATAATATCCAAAATAAATTAGATGATTGAGATGAACATAGTAAATAAATTATAACAACTATTGAAATTAAAATTATTGCATTTAGAGGATGTTGGCCTTTGAATGTAATTGGTGAACCAGACATTATGCCTTGTAATTTTAAGAAGGCAATTACTGAGCCAGAAAATGTTATAGCTCCAACCGCAGCACCTATGGACATCTCTATTAAACTTCCAAGTTTTATATTACCTGGTGATCCAAGATTAAATGCTTCAGGGTTTAAAAAAGCAGAAATTGCAACAAAGACTGCAGCAAGTCCAACCAAACTATGAAATCCAGCAACCAATTCTGGCATTGCTGTCATTGGTATTCTATAAGCAATAAACGCACCAATTGAACCGCCTACTAAAATAAATATTAATACAAATATAAATCCAGTAGAAAAATTACCTGTAGATAGAAATGTTACTGTTATAGCTATAACCATTCCTAAAATACCAAACAAATTACCTTGTCTTGATGTTTCAGGTGACGACAATCCTCTTAATGCAAGGATAAACAAAACGCCTGAAACTAAATAAAATATTGCGGATAAATTTGCTGAAATCATCATTTATCCTTTTTCTTTTTTTTATACATTGCTAACATTCTTTGAGTTACAAGGAATCCGCCAAAAATATTAATAGCAGCTAAAGCTATTGCTAAAAAACCAAAAATACTTGAGGTATTAAAAACACTTTCAGAATTTCCAGATAAACCTGCAATGATTGCACCAACAATAATAACTGAGGATATTGCATTTGTAACAGACATTAAAGGAGTATGTAAAGATGGGGTAACGCTCCAAACAACATAATATCCTACAAATATTGATAGGATAAATATACTTAGTCTAAATATTAAAGGGTCTATTTCCATAACTTATTTTATTAATGTTTTTTCTATAATTTCATCTTCTAAATTAATATTTATCTTTTTATTTTCTTTATCAAATAAATTATCAACAAAATTAAAAAGATTTTTTGCATATAAACTTGAAGCAGAAATTGGTAACTTATTAAGAATATTACTTTCACCCATTATTCTGACACCATTATTTACAACAATTTTATCAACCTCAGTAAATGCAGTATTGCCTCCTTGAATTGCAGCTAAATCATATATTACTGATCCAGCTTGCATGTTATTCACCATATTTTCTTTAATTATTAAAGGTGCCTTTTTTCCTGGTATTAAAGCTGTACAAATTACAATATCAATTTTTTTTAAAGTCTCAGATAACAATTCCTCTTGTTTTTTTTTAAAATCATCTGAAGCCTCTTTTGCATACCCTCCTTCTGTCTCTAAATTTTCTGAACCCTCTACAGAAAGAAACTTGCCACCTAAACTCTCGACTTGCTCTTTTGAAGCCATTCTAACATCAGTAGCAAAAACAATTGCTCCCATCCTCTTTGCTGTTGCTATTGCTTGAAGACCAGCAACACCTGCACCAACAACTAAAACCTTTGCAGCGGGTACAGTGCCAGCCGCTGTCATCATCATTGGTATAGCCTTTTCAAAATTTGCAAAAGACTCAATAACTGCTTTATACCCAGCTAAATTAGCTTGAGAGGAAAGAATATCCATAGATTGCGCTCTTGTAATTCTTGGAAGTAATTCTAAAGAAAAAAGATTAATTTTTTTTTTTGCTAAAGATTGTAGTTTTTCTCTATTTTCATAAGGATTTAAAACACCTATTAATGTTTGATTTTCTCTAATGTTTGAAATCTTATCATCCGTCAATATTCCAAGTTGAACTATTATGTCTGAGGAATTTAAAACTTCAATTTCATCTTTAGAAATTTTCGCACCCAATTCTATATATTGTTCATCTTTTATTCCGAGATGAAGGCCATAATTTTCGCTTAAAAGTATTTCAAATCCTAGAGATGTATATTTTTTTACTATTTCTGGTGTTACAGAAATTCTTTTTTCAAATGCTTGATTTTCTAAAATAGAACCAATTCTCATATAAGAAAAGTTTATAACAAGAACAATGCCATAAGAACTAAAACTGTAATCACAGCGACAGTTCCCCACAGCACAAATTTAGTAAAATTATTCCATGTATTTTTATGGTCCTGATTATCCATAAAATTACTTTTGTCTTGCTTTGAATTTTGGATTTGTTTTATTTATAACGTACACACGTCCTCTTCTTCTCACCAATTTTGAATTGAGATCTCTTTTTTTAATTGATTTTAAAGAACTTTTAATTTTCATAAATTTTTTTTAGCCTGGCAATGTCCTACTCTTCCATGTCTTAAGACAAAGTACCATTGGCGCTGAAAGGCTTGACTTCCGAGTTCGGAATGGGATCGGGTATTACACTTTCGCAATAATCACCAGGCAAAGCCTTTTACTTAAAAAAATTTAATTAGTAAAGAATAAAAAAATAATAAATATAATAACAATATCTATGTATTTATTGACTTTCTACTCCATATTAAAAAAGGTAAATTTAAAATCATCAATATATTTAACCAATTGTTAAAAACACTCCCTGTTGGAATAATTGGCCATAAATAAATTATTATTCCTGACAAAATACAAATTTCAAAATCATTAAAAAAATATTTTCCTTTAAATCTAAGCTTTAAATGTTTAATTATACTTATAAAAAAATAAAAAATTACAATTAGTAAAAATAAAAATCCAATAATTCCAATTTCACTTAATATTTGTAGGTAAGTATTGTGAGGATGAGAAGCACAAGACAGTTGACTTTCTATATACCTTTCATCACTGCAAAATTTTCTAAAATTTTTAACACCTACTCCTAAAATTTTATTGTCTAAATACATTCTATACGCGGTTATATAATGATGGGTATGTTCTTTAGAAAAAATATATAAACCTTCTTGGTTTTTTTTCTTTTCATCAATTAAATTCATTTGATCAAAAGTTTTATCTATCACTCTTTCTTTTGCTGTTGGATTAATCAAACTTATAATTACTAGTATGGCTATACTTGATAAAAGGGTAAAAAGCCTTAGCTTTGCTAGTTTGCTAGAAAACAAAATAACAAAAATAGCAGATAAATTTATATTAAAGAATGCAGTTCGATCTCCACTCAAAAAAATTAAAGCTTCAGACAAAATAAAAATTAAAATAAACAATGGAAACAAATAATTTTTTTTTTGGAATATAAATATATATAAACCAAAAAATATTGGCCACAACCTACTTAAATAACTTCCTAAAATTTTTTCTTCACCGAAAAAACTTGATACTCTATCATATGTCTTCCATCCTAAAATATTTTCGCCAAAAAAATATTGGTAGAAACCATCTAGTATTAAAACTAAAAAACAAAAAAAAATACAATAAAAAAAATATTTAATAAAACTATCTTCAACATCAAGTAAAGCAACTATAGCAACTACAAAGAATGCATATCTAAAATAAAAAAAAGAGATTTTTAAGCTATCTAAGTAAAAATTATTTATTAAGCTATTAAATATTAAATAAATCCAAAAGATTAAAAAAAAATAAAAGTACCTATTGTTAAAATAAGAAAAATTTTTTTTTTTAATACAATGTGCAATATATAGAAGGCCAATAAGAGATACTGATAAATCACTTAAAAAAGGACCTGTTATAAGAAAAAAAGGAATTAGGCAAAATAAAATAACTGGAATTTTATAGAATATAATTTTTTCGTTGGTAGACTCAAAATTCATTACGGAATTTTTTAATATTTAATTTAAGTTTATTTAATATATTATTACAAAATTGATAGTAAATTGGGTACAAAAAAACTTTAAATCGAATATAAATTTTTATGATCTATAATTATTTAATCTATATTATATTAAGTTTAATAGCGTTTTTTATATTTGCAAAAATATCATATAAATTAAGATTAGTAGATATTCCTAATAAAAGAAAAATTCACTCAGAGCCTACTGCATTTACTGGTGGAATTACTATAAGTGTAATTTTATTATTCACACTTCAAGCTATAGATATTTTTGATAAAAGCTTGGGCTTAATATTATCATTTGGCTTTTTAATATCGATAGTGGGTTTAATTGACGACAAATTTCACTTAAATACAGGTGGCAAATTAAGCTTACAAATTTTTCCGATTATTTATTTAATTATTTTTGAAAATTTTAATTTAACTCACATTGGGGATTATTATTATTTTAAATTAATACTTGGAACTTTTGCGATACCTTTTACTCTATTTTCTGTATTATTTTTAATTAATGCATTTAATTATTTTGATGGAATAGATGGTACATTAGCTTCTGCAACAATTTCTGTTTTGGCTATTTTGATGTTTTTAGTTAAGGATACAAATTTAGAATTATTTTTAACAATTATACTAATACCATTATTAGTTTTTTTATGTTTTAATTTTTCTCTTTTTAAACTTCCAAAACTATTTCTAGGTGATAATGGCAGTTTATTTTTGGGGTTTATAATATCTTTTGTTTTAATATATTTAGCTAAAGAAAAGTTAGTCCATTCTATTTTGCTTGCCTGGTCTGTTGTAATTTTTGTTTATGAATTTTTATCTATTAATCTAATTAGGTTAAAAAATAATCAAAACCCTTTTAAAGCAGGACAAGATCATCTTCATCATATTTTATTTAAAAAAACAAATTCTGTATTTATTACGAATTCTATTATGTCATTATTGAATGTAATTCTCTTTTTATTTGGTTATTTTAGTTTTTTAATGATAAATCCATTATGCTCTCTAATTTTATTTATTTGCTTTTTTATAATTTTTTTAATTTTAAGATATAAATATTCAGTTAAAATAAGAATTGAAAATTAATTTTTTCAAATATAGATTTTTTTTATTTATTAAGTCAGATTTAAGACTTATGATTTATTTTTAATTAAATTTTTATATATACTTAGGTGGTGTTGAACAATTCTTTCAATTGGAAACTCTTTTTCAGCCAATTCTCTTCCTGCTCTACCCATAGCTACCCTTTCTTTAGGGTGATCGATTAACCAATGAATTGCATTAGCTAATTTTTCTGAATTTTTAACGGGAACTATTAGACCAGTTTTATTTGGTATAATGACATCACGACAACCAGGAACATCGGTTGTTACCACTGCTCGACTTGCAGCTGCAGCCTCTATAAGTCCTTTAGGAAGACCTTCTCTATATGATGGCAAACATACTATATGAGACTGATTATATAATTTAGGAATATCTTTGTGGTATCCCAAAATCTCAACATAACCCTCTTTCTTAATTATATTCAGATCTTCAAGTTTTAAACCTGTTGGATTACTAATATCTATATCTCCTGCCAACAAAAATCTAGCTTGAATTCCTTTTTCTTTAATTGCCTTTGCTGCTTTAATATATTCATATACACCTTTATCTCGTAATAAACGGGCTGCAAAACATATTGTGGGTACTCCATCTGGTTCGTTCAAATTTACAAAATTTTCTAATTTTACACCAGAGCCTTTTATCAATTTTACTTTTTGTAAATTTAGAACTCCCCATTCCTCTAACAATCTCAAATCATCTTTATTTTGAACAATAATTTTTTGGTTAAAATGATTAAAAGCAAACTTATAAATTGGATAAAGAAGTAAACGTAAAAGTTTACTCTTCAAATTATCGCTGATAAATAAAGTTCCAAGTCCAGAAACAGCTGAAACCAAACATGGCACAGAAATTAAGCGTGAGATAATTCCACCATAAAGATAGGGCTTAATAGTAACTAAATGAACAATGTCAGGTTTTTCTTTCCTAAAAAAAATCCAAATTTTAAAAAGTGTAATTAAATCTTTAAATAAGTTTATATTGCCACGTTGCATAGGAATATGATTTAAACTAAAACCTTTTTGTTTTAACGCCTCTAAATCAGCACCACCAGATTCACCGTATCCTATAACTACATCAAAACCCTCAACTTTTGCAGCCTCAGCAATTGGCAAACGATGAGTGCAAAAAAAATTTAAATCATTTATAAGAATTAAGATTTTTATAATTACCCCCTCTGAATTTTTGCTGTAGATAGATTTTAAATAAATATACAATATTATACATTAACAACTACAGATTATTTTTATTTAATTTATTTAATAATCACGGATATATTATAAAATATTGAATTAGGTATCAAAAATGATTTTTATTTTTTTTTGTACCCAATTACAGTCCAAAATGGGACTGAATTTTTAAATTGAATTTTTTCCAACCCAGACTCTTTCATCATTTTATTTATATCAGTTTTGGAATATCGTTTTTCGAAAGGAGTTCCAAATCTATCTCTAGAGTCTGTTCGCATAACATAAAAACTTGATCTTCTGTAAAAACGAAGTGGAAAATTTTTAAAATTAAAACCAATATTTTCAAAAATTAGGGATAACTTGGCTAATGGAAAATAAATCAATAGTGCAATAAGATCACATACTAAAAAGTTAAAAAACTTTGGCATTTTTGAGATAACTAGTCTCAATAAATTAGATAAATTCCATAAATATTTGAACCATAAAGGTCGGTTATCAAGTGCATAATAAATATAAAGTAATATTGGTGCCCCAGGTTTCAATAATTTTACACATGATTTAATTGCTGCTTTTGCATTTGGAACATAATGTAAAACGCCCAACATATATCCAAAATCCTGTGAGTTATTTCTCAAACCACTGCTATCTAATGATTTTTGGTGATACTTTACATTCTTAAATTTTTTAAGTTTTTTTTTTGCAACATATATTGCATTAGATGGATCTACACAATGAAGCTTACCAACTTTTGGTGCAATAAATTTTGCCCACCTACCAGTGCCACATCCCATATCAAAACCTTCTGATGATTTCGAAATTCTCTTCCATGGAAAAATAGAAAAATAATTTTTAAATATTTTTTTTGCCTCGTTATCATCCATTCCAGTTTGATCATAGCGAATCCATTGATCACTAAAACTTTTTACTGTGTCTTTATCTAAATTTTTCATAAAAAATTATCTATATTACCTATGATCATAACCGTAAATCTATTTTATTAGATTTAAATAGATTTTTTAAATCATAGATGACACTATTTTCTTTACATAAATTCCTAATATAATTTTCCCCTAAACTTTTGAATTTATCATGAGCTACCGTAATTAATAAACCATCATAAGTATTTTCTTTTAATGTACGAATTGGATCAATATCATAAACTGTTTTTATATCATTTGAATTTGCCCAAGGATCATAAAGATCTAAAATACAATTATGTTTTTTTAGACTATTGAAAAGAATTTTTACCCCAGAGTTTCTAATATCTGCACAATTTTCTTTAAAAGTTAATCCCATGATTAAAATTCTAGAATTTTTTATTTCAATTTCTTTTTTTTTCATTGAAGAAACTAATTGTGACGCAACATGCTCTCCCATTTTATCATTTAGCTCTCTACCTGCTAATATGATCTTTGCTTTATAACCAATACTATTTGCTTTGTGTGTAAGATAGTAAGGATCTACTCCAATGCAGTGACCGCCTACTAATCCTGGTTTAAAAGGTAAAAAATTCCACTTACTTTCTGCTGCATCTAAAACTTCTTGTGTATCTATATTAAGTTTATTAAAAAGTATTGACAGTTCATTAATTAATGCAATATTTAAATCACGCTGTGTATTTTCTATTACTTTCGCCGCCTCTGCAACTTTGATACTGGGGGCTTTATGAGTCCCTGCTGTAATAATACTTTTGTACAAATTATCGATTAAATCTGCTATTTCAGGTGTTGACCCAGATGTAACTTTTTTAATTTTTGAAATAGTATGTTTTTTATCTCCTGGATTTACTCTCTCAGGACTATAACCACAAAAAAAGTCTTGATTAAAATTTAAATTAGAAAATTTTTCGAGTATTGGTACACATTCTTCCTCGATACAACCAGGATAAACAGTAGACTCATATATAATTAAATCACTTTTTTTAAGTAATTTTCCAATTGTTTTACTTGCTTGAAATAATGGTTTTAAATCAGGTTTTTTAGAAACGTCAATAGGAGTTGGTACAGTTATTATAAAACAATTTACAGATTTAAGATCATCTGTATTGTTAGTCAACTCTAAATTCTGTGTACGTTGTAAATCATTTTTATCAAATTCTAAATTTTTATCTATTCCAGATTTTAATTCACTTATTCTGTCCTCATCAATATCAAAACCAATGACAGTTTTTTTTTTTGAAAATTCTAATGCAAGCGGTAAACCTACATAACCAAGACCAATAATAGCTATTTTAAGATTTTCAATTTTATTAATCATGTTTTATAAAAATCCCTATACCACTTAACAAAATTTGAAACTCCATTAATCACTGAGGTTGAGGGTTTGTAATTAAATTTTTCTTTTAAATTGCTTATATCAGCATATGTGTCTGGTACATCACCAGGCTGTAAAGATAAAAATTTAATATTTGCTTTTTTACCTAATGTTTTTTCTAACGCATCAATATAGTCCATAAGTTGAACTGGTTTATTATTACCAATATTGTATATATTCCAAGGTGCGCTGCTAGTTGCTGGATCTGGTTGATTGCTGTTCCATTCGATATTACTTAAAGATTGTTTATCAAGAGCTTTAATAACACCATCAACAATATCATCGATATAAGTGAAATCTCTTGTATGTTTACCATGATTGAATACATCTATGGGTTCCCCCTCAATAATTTTTTTTGTAAATTTAAACAATGCCATATCTGGTCTTCCCCAAGGACCATAGACAGTAAAAAATCTTAGTCCAGTTGTTGGTAATTTATAGAGATAACTGTATGTATGTGCCATTAATTCATTAGATTTTTTTGAAGCTGCATAAACTGATAAAGGATGATTGACACTATCGTGTTCTGAAAAAGGCATTTTAGTATTTGCTCCATAAACACTTGATGTACTTGCATAAACTAAATGCTCAATATTATAATGACGACAATTTTCTAAAATATTTGCAAAACCAAGTATATTAGTATTTATATAAGCAAGCGGATTTTCCATGGAATATCTAACGCCCGCTTGAGCTGCTAAATTAACAACTTTTTTAGGTTTATGGACTCTAAAGATTTCCTCTAAACCACTTTGGTCACATATATCTAACTTGTAATGTTGATAACTAGAGTACTTTTGGTGTCTTTTTAAGCGTGCCGATTTAAGCTCAGGATCATAATAATCATTATGATTATCGATACCAATTATACTTTCACCACGCTCTAATAGCTTTATACATAGTGCAGAACCTATAAAGCCAGCTGAACCTGTGATTATAATTTTATTCATATTTTTATCCATATGATAGAGTTAAAACCTTAAATTATAAAGTTACATTAAACACAAATACTAAAGAGATTAATTTACTTTAAAATTAAATATTTTTGTTTTTTTGTTTGTAAACTTTAACCCACACTTTATTATAAGATTTTAGCATTTTGTTAATACTAAATTTTTTCTTAATTATTAATCTAGCTTTGACACACCTTTTATCCCACTTAGTGGTACCAATTTCGTGAAGCGCCTGCTCGATAGCTTTAGACAATTTAATTGGATTTTTTGGAGGCACAACCCAACCTGTTTTACCAACAATAAAAGCTGCATCACCAACATCTGTTGTAACACATGGTGTACCACAAGCCATTGACTCAGCTATGACATTAGGGAAACCTTCACCATAACAACTGCTTAAAACATGTAAATCAAAACCATTCATTATTTGTAAAATATTGTCATTTCTACCTAATAACTTTATACAACTAGACAAATTTAATTTTTTTATTTTATTTACTAAAACAATATTATTTTGGTTAATATTAGAACCAACAAGTATACAAAAAAAATTTTTGTTTCTAGACCTGATTATTGAAAGTGCATTAAGTAAATTATAGTGGTCTTTTTGAGGATCAAAACGAGCAACAGTACCAATAACTGGTATTTTTTTATTTATATTAATTTTTTTATTAAAATATCTTTTTTGAATTTTACTTACTTTTAAAATTGACAAATCATATCCGTTTGGAATAAATTTTAATTTTTTTTTATCATAACCTTTTTTTTCATAAATTTTTTTTGCTCGTTTGGAAACAATTATTATAGATAAAGGTATTATATACGAAAGCCTTGATAATAATCTTATAATCAAAATAGTAGTTAATTTTGATTTTAATATATCAATATTTGAATAACGAACATTCCAGACAATATTCTTGACTCCAGCTATTCGGGCAGCAATACCTCCTAAAAAATCGGCATGGACAAGCCAAGTTTGTACAATGTTAGGTTTTAAAATATTAATTTTTTTTATAAGAAAAAAAAACTTATAAATCGAAAAAAAATTCATATTTAAACAATAAACGTCTATGCCTAATTTTTTTAATAATGAGAAATACTTTCCTTTATCTTTAAGAGAAATAACAACATGTTTATTATAGTTGTCATATTTGCAAATTTTATAAAGTGTTAGCTCTGCACCACCGTCGCCCAATCCTGTAATTATGTGTAAAATTTTCATTTAAGTTTTTTAAACTTTATATTTTTTTTTAATTTATTTTTATTTGAGAAGACTAAACTTGGAATAAAAGGGCTAACCAATAAAACCATCATAATAACAAATTTTGTTCTATGTCTTAAACCCGCTCCAAAATTACTAACTCCAACTGCAAACATAATAAAATAAAAAGTCAAAATTATTAAAATTATTCTCAAAAAAGGATCTTTCCATATAATCTTTATGTTTGATAAAATTAAATAGACTAAAAACATATATAGAAAACCATCAAGCATTCCTATTAGATGAGTTGATTTTTCAACATCCCATGGAAATGGTGAAAAGAGAAAATATAAAACTCTTAAAGCGATTTTATAAATTATATCTATCGTTCCTGAAGAATAGCTAATACTTAAAATTTCACTATAAGAGGCATTACCAATCATTCTGGCTCTTGATTCACTAAATAAATAACCAAGGTTAAATTCTTCAAAATATCCAAGTTTGGGAATATAAATTTGATTTGAAAAGATAGAATAAAGAAATATTACAACAAATGTTACAAGAATAAAAGATTGAAAATTTAAACGTAAATTCATTAATGATTTTAATAGATTTTTTATAGAACTAGATAAAACAATGAATAAAAAAATGACTCCCCCAAATATTAAAGGTCCATGAAAAAAAGCTGCTGCAATAAAGCCAAAAATTGCTAAGGTAACATATTTTATACCTCCATATCTAACCCAATAAAATATACCAACCAAGGCAACTAAAAGAAAAAAACTACAATAAACTTCTCTTAAAGGTAAAATTGAATAAAGAATTATAGAGGGGAATAAAGCAACAATCCAAGTAACTTTTATTGCAATACGTTCATCCCAAATTTTTTTGGCAATAAACCATGCTAAAAAAATAGATCCCACTGCAAAAAGTAAACTAAATGACTGTGACATCAAAATACTTCTACCAAATAAAGAATAAAGTAGACCTATAATCCAACTGTAAAAAAAACTATTCAGTCCAGGAAATAGGCTCAAAGCATTAAAAAACCCATCTTGACCGTATTGCCATGCTAAATCCTCAAGACCTGCTGCGTCTTTGGTGCTATCTGGCAAAGGAACAATATAATGACCAATTAAAATAAATGATACTCTAACAACTAAGGCAATATAAACAATTCTTGAAATATCTGGATATCTTAATCCTAAAAATACTGATAAAAGTGATACTATTCCAATTGAAGAAAAACCAATAAGATCCACCATAAGATTTACAAAAAACTTTAATTTTTATTTTTATTTACTTTCTTAAATATCTAATTTTTGCGAATTAATCCTATAAATTTTCCCTCAAATTCAACTACAGCAAATTTTAGGGAGTTTTTTTTTACAAACTCAGAAAAATAAAGATTATCTTGGATATCATCAGAAATAAACAATCCTCCTGTAGTCAAAGATTTCCATAAAATAGGATAAGCATAGTGTCTACCCCACCAAGATTTATCAGAGTCATAATGACATAAATCTATTTCTCCACCAGCCTTATTCAATGCATTTAGAATGCCTGGGTTATCTGGTTTTCTTATAAGTGTCCAATATTTTCTTAAATTTTGAGGTACCACAATACCAACATCATTTTCATTTTTTTTTCTAGGATATGGCATGTCTACACTAAATAATTTTCCAAGACCATTTTGAGATAAAGCTTTAAGTATTGCTAAACTAGACCACCCATAAGCTACACCTGTTTCAATAACATTTTCTACCTTAAGCAATCTAACACAATCATAAAGTAAATGAATATGGCCTGATCCTCCCATCTTTACAGATGATCTTGCTTCAAGCTTTCGACCCTCTATAATTGAGTCATTATCTAGACCGACCACCTCACCTTTTATATCAAGTTTATTTAAAGCATCAACATATGGGATAGTATTTGCCTCAGCCCATTCAAAAGCCTTTTTGCTATTTTCGATTGTATCATGATTAAATAAAAATTTACGTTTAATTAATGAAAAAAAATGTAAATAATATTCTGGTCTTAAAATAAACCAAATTACAAGTAAAATTTTATTTAGCATTAATTAATTTTTTTAGTAATTTCAATTTATTATAAATAATATAATATTAAGTTTATAAATTAATAGCAATTACTTAATAATTCGTTTCAAAAAAACAAGAAAATGAAATTAAAAAATAACATAATGGAAATTATGATCTTTGGTGGAGTATTAATTCTGCTTTATTACTCTTCTGATCCAATTTATCGGTCTGACTCAGGTCGATATTTAAATGGAAGTTTACTGGATCCACCAATGTATTCTTCAATTTTAATTATATTACAAAAATTATTTGGAAATTTGAAATCAGTTGTAATTTTTCAGACTTTGTTAATTTGTCTTGGTATTATATATTTCGCAAAAACAATATCAAAAATTTTTAAATTAAATACCATAATAAAAATTACTATTTCGTTTTTTTTGTTTTTACCAATAATAGAATTTTATGACAATTTATTAACTGAACCTATTTGTTATGCTTTAACTCTTTTATTTGTAAGTTTTGTTATTAAGTTAATATACAATTTTAATAGTAAAAATCTAATTTTGAGTACAATTTTTGCTTCAGCTTTACTACTAACAAGAAATCAATTTATATTTTTATATCCAGTAATCTTATTACTTTTTTTAGGCATTTTTATTCTAAATAATTCTAAGAAAAAAATTGCTAAATCACTAATATTAAGTTTTTTAATAATTTTTGTTGTCCATAATTCACTTATATTTCTTAACACTTATGTAAATAAAAATTTTTATGAAAAAAAATATGTAACAGAAAATAATAAATGGACTGAGTCATTAACATATGTCTCATTAGGACCTTCTTACTTTCTCTTTATTGACGCTATATACATCTCAAACTCAAAAGATGTAAAATTATTTGAAAATGAAAACTTACAAAAAACTTTAAGCAAAATTTTCATCGAAATGAATGATAAAAAATCTTTAATTGAACACTATGATGGCAGGGGGCATTTTGCTAAAAGTCTTGCAGATATAAGAAATTATTCAGGAGGTTTGTTACTTGAATTAGCTAATCAAGAAAATACAAGTGTTAGTAAGTTAAAAAGAGAAATTTCTGTTACATTAATTTCTGCAAATTTTGGGAAATATATTAAGCAAATATTTAAAAAATTTTACGATACAACTTGGTTATTTGTATTTATACCTTTTTTTATTTTGATAGCAGCCTTAATTGATTTTTTTAAATATAAATCACATTTTTCATTATTTGTAACATTTTTATCAACATTTGTATTAGCTAATCATTTTGTAGTTTATATTTTTGGACGTGTTCAACCTAGATATTTAATATATTCGGATTTTATATTTTTAGTTTTTATTTTTATATTTTTTATTTTTTTATTTAAAAAAAAAAAAATTCCACATTAAAAATTTTTTTAACCATATCTTTTAAAGTAATAAGAGTTAAAGCATTTATCAATAAGAGTAAATTTGTTCTTTTTTAAATTAAAAAAAAAAGAGTTTATTTTTTTTGATCCAAACATGTGATTATGAAGCTCAAAAATAATGTATTGAATATTTTTTATTTGATTTAAATTTTTCAAAAAGTACTCTTCAATACCTTCTCCATCAATAATTAATGTATTAAATTTTTTAAAATCTTTTATTTTATTTATATGAATGTTATCAACTTTTTTTAACTTACCTTTCTTGGAATATTGAGATGTAGATAAAAAACTATTTCCTAAAAAATATTCACTTGTTTTATTTTGATTTCGTAAAACTAAATTGTTATTATATAAATTAAATTTACAATTATTATCAATCAAATTTTTTCTTAAATTCTGTATAATTAATTTATTAATCTCGAAAACTAATATTTTATTTTTAGATTTGTGAAATGCCAATGTAGGAATAAAACCTAAACCACCGCCAATTATTATACATTTATTTTTAGCATTGATATAATTTTCAACTAACTTCCTATCATTATATTCATAAGTTTTAAAAAAAAAGGATGAATGTGAGGATAATGATATTTTTTTTACATTTAAACTAAATCTAAAAGTTTTATAATAAAATTCTTTAATAAAAAATTTATGAATAAATCCAAAAATTATATTTTTATGAATCAAGTAATAAGCTGGAAAAATTATAATTTTTGTAATTTTGTTAAAAACTTTCATGATTTCAGAAAATTTATAACTTAATTTTTTTATTAATATATAAAATAATCAATTTAAGTATTTTCTAAATATAACTAAATAAAGGTATTAAAAATACAAGAATTATTCTTTTAATAAAGCTTAGTGTGGATTTATAACATATCTACTGTTATAGATTTATTGTGAATTCAAAAATTAGTTTAATAATTCCTGTTTTTAATGAATGTGATGAGATAGAAAATTTTTTCAATGATTTAAAAAAATGCAACTTTGATCTAATAAATGAGATAATATTTGTTAACGATTGTTCAACAGATAATTCTTTAAATTTACTTAAAAAAAAAATAAATGAATTTGAAAACTCTTTATTTAAAATTAAATTTTCATTAGTTAATAATCTTAAAAATAGAGGATATGGTTTTTCAATTAAAAAAGGCGTAAATAATTCAACAAATGAGAGTATTGCAATTATAGATTTAGATCGTACCTATAAAATCGAAGATTTAAACAACATATCAAACGAATTCATAAATACCTATAAACTTCAATACGATTTAATTGCAGGTCAAAGAAAAATAGATACTACAAATACGTCTAGATTAAAGATAATAGGAAAAACTTTAATTAATATGATTACAAATTTTTGCTTTAATGAAAAAATAATTGACTACAATTCTGGATTAAGAGTTTTTAATAAAAATAAATTTATTAAACATAGCCATATGATGTCAGATAGATTCTCTCTTACTACTTCGATGACAATTACTTTCTTAAATGAAAATTATGAAACAAAATTTCACAAAATAAGATATGAAGAAAGAATGGGAAAATCTAAGTTAGGGTATAAAGATTTTTTTAAATTTTTATATACAATATTTTCATTATTATTTTATTACAAACCTTTCAAAATAATCTTGCCTATATTTGTTCCATTATTTTTTGCTTTTATTTTCTTTTTAATTAAAGATATTTACTCTAACGATATAACAGATAAAACTGTTCTTTTATTTAATTTTAATTTTTTAACCATTATATTGCTTTTTGTAATTGACAGAATTAATAAATTAAAATGAATATTAAATACTTATCATTAATTAATAATTTCAATTATTAAAAAATAAAATATTTGATAAAATTTTTATATAAATACGGTCTAATTTCTATACTCAGCTTTTTAATATCAAATATATTATTTTATTTTTTTGAAAAAATATTCAATCCATCAATTGCTTCTTTAATCACCATTATCATTATTTTTATGGTAAATACCCAACTACTTTTCAAAGCAAAATTATTTAATAAGAATAAAAAAAACTATTATAAATTATTAACTTTATCAATCTCATTTAGAGTTTTCGAATATTTATTATTCAATATATTATACTTATTTATTTTAACAGATCTTAAAACTAACTATATTTTTTTTATTACTTTAGTAATTGGATTTTTATTAAAATTTGTTGTTTATTATAAAAGTTCATTAGATGAAAAAAATATTGAATCTAAATAAATAAATTAACTATATCCTCATATTGCTTAAAAACTTTTTTAATATCATTTTTTTTAATTGAAATCTTTAAGTCTTCAAAATTAAATTTAGTTTGAAGTAAATTAGATATTTTTTTTTTAAAATCATTAACGTCGAGATTTTCTACGAGATATCCATTTACTCCATTTTTTATAATTTCACGAGGTCCACCTGGGCAGTCAAATGATACAACGGGGGTATTCAATGCAATAGACTCGATCAATACATTTGGGTAACCTTCATAAATTGATGTAAGCAAAGTTGCATTTGCATATAAATAATATGGAATTATATCTTTACGAAAGCCTTCAAAATCAACTCTACTTGCTACATTAAAATCATGCGCTTTTTGTCTAAGTTCTTTTTCTAAACTACCTTTTCCAACAATCTTAAGACGTAAGTGTGGAAATTTATTTGCTATTCCAGCAAAAACTTCGATAGCTATATGAAATGCTTTTTGTTTTTCTAAACGTCCAACGCATAACAAATAGTCTTTTTTTTTTATAAAATTTAGATTATTTTTTTTTATATAATTTAATATATGTAAAGATAATGGATTATAAATTGTACTTGAAGTACGATGAAGTTTTGGAAAATATGAAATCAAATCGTTGCGCATAGCGTCACATTGATTTACAATATGATCCGTCTTATGATAAAAGTATTTTATCAGATTTCTTACTACATATCGTGTCCAAAAATTTTGTTGTCTAAATTTTTTTATTTTAATGGACAAGGTATTTATATTTCTTGAAATAATTTTAATATTTAGTCGAAATATAAAACGTAAAATAACTAATAAGACAGCTAATTCATAATTAAATACCAAAATTATTTTTGTTTTTTTTTTATATATATATTTTAGTAAAGCTAGAGCGCAATAACGTGCATGGTTAACATTTAAAACAATTAAATTTACCTTGTCTGATAAACGACCTAAGTAGACTTCTTCATGCAAGTTAAGTACAACTAAATCAACCTGCCAGTTATTATTGGCAAAACTATTAGCTATACTTACACAAACACTTTCAGAGCCTCCGCCGCTCAATGAGCTAATAAATAAAGTAATTTTTTTTTTTGAATTCAATTTAAGAGTTTTTAATTAATTGTTTTCGTCTCTCCATGCTTGGAACATTAACACATTCCATAAATCATAAAGCAATTTATTTTTATTAGAAATGTAATCCTCCCACTTTTCCCTAATTAATTTTGGGTTAAAGAACCCTTCGTCTGATAATTTTTTCTCATTTAGTAAATTTTCTGCCCATTCTCTAAGTGGCCCTCTTAACCAATCATTTAGGGGTATTCCAAAACCCATTTTAGGTCGTTCAGTTAAATCTTCAGGGACATAATTTTTTAAAATTTTTCTTAGGATCCACTTAGTTTTTCCATTTCGAAATTTTAGAGAATAAGGTATTTTCCAAGAATACTCTATTAACCTATGGTCAAGAAATGGAACCCTAGTCTCAATTGATGACGCCATAGAGGTTCTATCTACTTTCACAAGAATATCATTTGGCAAATAAGTTATTTGATCTAAAGCCATCATTATCTGATGATTATTTAAATTTGGAAGTTTTGGTCTAAATTTTGTTAAAAAAGTTCCAGGTTCTTTACTTCTTCTTACCGCATCTGTAGGATTTTGCCAGTGTGATGAAAGAACATAATAAAGATCTGATAGAGTTTTTGCCTCTAGGGCATTAATACTTTTAATTTTATACCCTTGGCTAGCATACTCATTTAAATTTGGTAATAAATTTAACAACATATTCAAATTATCCTGAGATAGCGATCTAATTCCATTTGCTAAAACTTTTCTTACTGATCTTGGAATCATATTAAATTTATTTGACCAATTGTTTGTTGAATTATATCTATTATATCCACAGAATAACTCATCGCCTCCATCGCCCGAAAGAGAAACTTTTATCTTTTTTTTTGCAAGTTGTGAGAGTAAAAATGATGGAATTTGTGAATTATCTGAAAATGGTTCATCATGTATATTGGGTAATTTAGGTATTACTTCCATGGCTGTTTTGGGTGAAAAATAAAGTTCTGTATGATCTGTACCAAGATGTTTTGCTATTTTTTTTGCATACCGAGCCTCATTAAAATCATCTTTACTAAAACCTATTGTAAAAGTTTTAATTGGCTTATTAGATTGTGATTGCATCAAAGATACAATTGTAGAAGAGTCTATTCCACCAGAAAGAAAAGCTCCTGTTGGTACATCAGATATCATTTGTTGTTTTACAGATAATTTTAATTTTTCTTCAAGATCATTTTGTATTTCAAGTCCATCTAGTGCCAATTGATTTTTGTTTCCATCAATGGCGGATTTTATTAACGACCAATAACTTACAATTTTTGGGAGTAAGCCTTTTTTTAAATCACTTTCTTTTAGTTGCAAATAATGTCCAGGTAACAATTTATAAATATTTTTATAAATTGAGTAGGGATCAGGAATATAATTATGTCGTAATTGAAGAGCAATCGCATCACGATTAATTTCTCCCCTAAACTCAGGATGTGTTTTCAATGCCTTAAGCTCAGAACCAAAAAGAAAAACTTTATTTACACCTTTTCCTTGCCATCCATAATAAAGTGGTTTTTCACCCATTCGATCTCTTACCAAAGTTAATGTTCGATTTTTCTTATCCCAGATTGCAAAAGCAAACATGCCAACAGTTTTATTCAATGTTTCTCTTATTCCAAAAAATTCTATTGCCTCTAATAGTGTTTCGGTATCAGTACCACTTTTCCATTTGATATTTGATTTAATACCCTCAATTTCCTTCCTTATTTCTAGATGATTATAAATTTCACCATTATATGTTATGATAAATCTTCCCGAATGAGAAATCATAGGTTGATCACCTGCTTTTGTTAAATCCAATATTGATAATCTTTGATGACCAAAAATAATACCTGAATTTTTATCTTGCCAAACTTTACTACGCTCTGGGCCCCTATGAGAAAGGCTTGAATTCATTTTTAATATTACATTATTAAAAGTTGATGAATTTTTTGAGTAAAAAACCTGAAATACCACACATATTTTTTATAACTCTCTAATCTTTATTAATAAGAAATTTAATTTTAATTTAAATTAAAGCATTAGTTTTTTAATTTCAGAGCCTCCATTTATATCCTCTATTAATTTAAATTTACCTTTTTTTTTAATAAAAAAACTTGCAGTATTTTTTTTTGAGTTATTTGGTGTTCTATTAATCAAGATAATAGAATTTTCTTTTGAAATTTTTTTTAAATTTAAAATGGCTTTTTTTATTTTATCCTCTGAAAAATAAGAATAATTTAAAAGGTTTGAAACTCGGATTACATCAAAAAAATTAAAGTATTTTTTATCAATATTAAAAATATCTTGTTCATGAAATTTTAGTTCATTTATTTTATTTATATTTGGAACTAATAATTTTGATTTTTTAAATTTAACATTAATTAAATCAAATAAATATGCTTTGTTAAACAAACTGGGAAGGGTTTTTTGCATTAATTGAAATAAAAAAAAATATCTATATCTCAAACATTTTTTATTATATTCAACCATGAGTAGTTCATTTTTTGAACTATATAAAAAAATAAACTTTCCAATTTGGTATATCGTTATATTTATCTTTTTATCAAATCCATAAATTTCTTTAATTTTGTCTTTATTTAAATCAGACAATAGTTCTAATGTTGATTGGCCAGATGAAACAGCAAAATCACATACAACAATTTTTTTAGAGAAATATTTCTTAATATATTTCTTTAATATTATATTGACATCAACCATTCTATTATAAGATGTGGTCATAAATGTTGAATCTACTCTTAATAAAGAGAAAATTTTTTTCATCATTTTTTCATTTATATTTTTTTGTAAAATAAAATAACTATAAATGTCGGTAAAATTATTTTGTTTTTTCATTTTTTTTAAAAATAATAATAATAGTTTTTAATATTGATCTAATTTTTAAATTAATTCCACCATGTTTTAATACAAAGATAAAATCTTTTCTTGCTTTTGAATAATTATTATTCAAAGCATTAAAGCTGCCTGACATATATCTCAACTTTACCTCTAAATCTAATTTTTGTTTATTGTCTAATAATTGTATAAATTCTGTTACGGCATGTCGATGAGGAATTGATAAATCTCTTTTTTGAGAACTATTTTCGTGAACCAAGTAAAAACCCAGTTTTCTTTTTATATATTTAAATTGATTAGTTATTTCTGCAATCCGTAACCAAGTGTTAAAATCCTCTGAAGCAACTAAGTTTTTATCTTCACTAATTCCACCAATTTTATTAAGCATATCTTTTCGCACTATAACTGATGAATTTCCAATAGCATTTCCTTTTTCAATTTCACCAATTAGCAGATCATTTAATATGGGTTTATTTAACTTTCGACCTATAATTTTTTTTCTATTGAGAAAATTTTTTGATTTATCATATTTAATTTCTAAATCATGATATATAAAATCAACCTTTTCATCTATATTTTTAAGACAAATTTCAAGTTTATCTTTTAACCACCAATCGTCTGAGTCTAAAAAAGCAATCCATTCTCCTTTAGCAACATTAATACCAAGATTTCTAGATTTTGCTATAATGCCATAATTAGAAATTTTAAAATATTGAATTCTGGAATCTTTAAATTTATCTATTACTTGATTTGTTTCATCGCTTGATTGATTATCAACAACTATTGCCTCCCAATTACTATATGTTTGATGAATAACAGAATCCAAAGCTTTTCCTAGGAATTTAGCATGATTATATGTAGGTATTATAACTGATACAAGTGGTCGCGATTCTGAGTTCAATATTCAGCCTTTTTTGGTTGTTAAATTTTTTACATACATAATCTTAATTATTTTTCTTGAAATATTTTAATATTTGATCAATTTCAAAGTAAATCTTTTTGTTGCTATATTTAAATTTCAAATATTTATTTGAATATATTTTAAAGATTTTTGAATACTTAAAATTTTTTATTTTGACTTGTACATTTAATTTAAATAATAATTTAAGTCTGTTCTGAATTATATAAGCTATTTCATTAAGATATAAATTTTTGTATGAAACATTTTCAATTGAATTATAAAATAAATTTTTCTTAATTATTGAACTTATTACATAAAGAAATATTTGTGATGGAATAAAAGTTCTTTGAATAGAACCATTGTTAATTAAAATTTTTTTTTTTTGAAACGCGCTAAAGCACAAACTATGAATTAAATTACTATCAATATCTCTTACATTATTAAGTTTATTAAATCCAAAAACATTTCCCATTCTTAGTATTGTAAAGTTTTTTTTATGATTAGAAAATTTTGTTAAAATTATTTTTTCTGAGTTATAGTGTAATTTTGAATAACAATTATTTAAATTTACTCTAGAATTAACTAAAATATCTTTTTTTCCATAATCTTTGTAAACTTGCATTGAAGACAAGTAAATCAACTTTATATTATTAGCCAAGCATAAATCACAGATACTTGATGTTATTCGATTTTTTGTTTGTATCAATTTTTTATCTTTTTTTAATTGATTTTGATTTGGTCCTGCTAGATGAATAATTACATCATAATTTTTTAAAATATTTAAATTTTTTTTAAATGAAGAAAAATTTATATAATTCTTGTCATTTTTTTTTCTTGAAAAAAAAATATAATTATTTTTTTTTTTATTATTTTGATTTTTAATTAATGAAGCTAAATAACCGTTACCTCCAAAGACAGCTATTCTTGGCATCATTTAAGCCATGGAGATTTTTTTGTTTTTATCATAGTGTCTAATACCTTTTTATCTCTTACTGTGTCCATACAAAACCAAAAACCATTATGTTTATATGCTGCTAAATTTTTTGTTTTAACAGCTTTTTTCAAAGGAGACCTTTCAAGCATAACATTTTTATTTCCAATTAATTTTAAGAATTCAGGCTCAACCACAAAGTAACCTCCATTTATCCTGCCTTTTTGTAATTGCGGTTTTTCATCAAAACGAGCAACCAAATTATTTAATAATGTCAATTCACCAAACCTAGCTGGTGGATGAACAGCTGTTAATGTAATTTTTTTTCTATTTTTTTTATGAAAATTTAATAATTTTTTTAAATTTACATTCGAGAGCCCATCGCCATAAGTTAGCATAAATGTATCTTTTAAATAATTTGATAATCTTTTTAATCTTGAGCCCGTTAATGTTTCGATACCAGTATTAATGACATTTATTTTTGCAGAAATTTTTTTTTTTTTAAAATAATTTTTTATTATCCTGTGTTTATAACCGCTTGCTATTATAAAATCATTGAATCCAAATTTTATATAATAATTAATTATATGTTCTAAAATTGGCTTTGATCCAATTTTGATCATAGGTTTTGGTAAAATTTTCGTATATTCAGAAATTCTTGAGCCCTTTCCTCCTGCTAAAATAACTACTTTCATATATAATTTATTAAACTTTACCTATATTTCCTCAAAATCTTTATTTATTGTCTCATTTTTATCATGAATAATGTTAGAAAAATTAACTAACAAACTATCTTTTTTTTTATCAATATTTTGAAATGCGAACCATATTTTGGGTGGAACATATAAAGTTCCTGATTTCTTGTTGCTAAGATTAAATACAATTTTCTTATTTGTTTTTTTATCGTAAAAAATAAATTTTATCTTGCCAACTGGAACCGTTAAGTTCATATGCATTTTTTTATGAAATTTCCACCCTTTTAAATAATTTTTTTTAACCCATGTAAAATACACCTCGCCAAAATTCAGAAAATTTTTGTCACTTTTTTTCATAAATTTTATAATATTACCTTTAGAATTTAATATTGTTTTTGTTTTATAAAATTTTATCTTTTTTAAATTAATCATTAAAAAAATTTCCTTCTTGTTCTAAAAAATAATTAATATCTCTATTTAATAATTCACTTACATTAGCATTATTTTTATAAAAATCATTATACCAGGTCATTGTTAACTCAACTGTTTTATCTAAACTTAAAATTTTTCTCCACTTTAGAATTTTTTGAGCCTTTATGGAATTTAATCTTAAAAGAGGATCTTCTTTAAAAAATTTTTCTTTGTAAATTTTAAATTTAGCATCTTTCCAATATTTTTGAGATAATTGTAAAACTTTTTTTACAGTTGCCACTTCATTTATTTTAGGTCCAAAGTTAAAACTTTCTCCATTTATATTTTTATTTTTTTTCAGGTGATAAGATAAAGCAATATAACCGCTTAATGGTTCTAAAACATGTTGCCAAGGTCTAGTTGAATTTGGACTTCTAATTTTGACTTTATTATTTGAAGCCCATGCTCTAACACAATCAGGCACTAATCTGTTTAGCGACCAATCACCACCCCCAATTACATTACCAGCTCTGGCCGTTGCAATTTTAATTTTTTTGTTTTTTTTTAAAATCGAATTAAAATAAGAGCTAAAAACTATCTCAGCACTTGCCTTTGAGGCACTATAAGGGTCATGTCCTCCAAGTCTATCATTTTCATGGTAACCTCTTAATAATTTTAAATTTTCATAACATTTATCACTAGTCACGATTACTGATATTGTATTTGTATTCAATTTATTTAAACAACTTAAAATATTTGCTGTTCCTATTATATTTGTACTAAATGTTTCAAGGGGGTTGGTTACTGATTTTTTAACAAGTGCTTGTGCTGCAAAATGATAGATAATATCTGGCTTAAATTTTAAAATATTATTTTCTAATTTTTGATAATTTGCAATATCAAATCTTTTGTCAATTAATTTTTTTTTGTTAATAAATCTAAACAAACTTAATTTTTCATCATAACCAAGACTAATACCCATTATTTGAACGTTATACCTTGATAACCAATGGACTAACCAACTTCCTTTGAAGCCAGTATGTCCTGTAATAAGTATTTTTTTTTTATTATAAAATTTTTTTAAATTCACTTTATGTTGTTATTATTCTTTTAAGTGTTCTTATGCAATAAAGAAAATTAAACAATTAAATATAAAATATTTATTAAAATATATAAAACTTTTTAATAAAAAATATTTAAATGTTTTTCTCTAATAAAATCAATGATATGTTTTTTTTATGAATTTTTTTTATGGAATTAATAATAATTTTTTGAAATCAGAAATTCAAATACCTACATTTCAAAATAGAAATTTTAAGAAAACAAATGTAAAGTTATTTAAATCTTATCCAGAAAATGGAAAATGGGTTTTACAAGAAGTTTATAAAAATAAAATTAATGATTATTTTTACATTTTAAAGAATGAAGATATTTTGAACAACGAAATTTTTTTTTTAGCGGATGATAATATCTATGATAAATTTAACAATAAAAAGTTAGAAAACTTTAATAGTTTCACTGATACAAGTCCTGCCTTCAGAGCTAATTTAAAAATATATTTAAAACAGGGTGGATTTTCTTCATATCAATCAGAATACCCTTACAAAATGATTACAAAAAAAGGATCTATAGTAAGCCCAATTGCTTCAATAGCAAATTCTAATGCTGAAAAAAATTATGTATTTATAAAAAATATTTTTCAGGAACCAATTGAAGATATTTTTAGAGTATATCTAGTGAATTATAAAACTAAAAAAATTGAAGAACAATTTGAAATTAAAACAAATTATACAAATTGTATTGAAATTAATAATAAACATATAAAACCTGAAATATTTCTTGTAACTGAAAAATATTTAGGAATACCAATGTATGTTTCAATTAAAAATAATTTTTTGTCATTTGAACACACTCATCCACCTCATGAATATATTCTAAGTGAAAATAAATTTTTAAAAATTACTGATATAAAAAAAGAAATAAATGAAATCATTAGTTAAAAAACTTGCAAATACAGATCTTGGAATTTTAATAAGAAATTCTATTAATTTTAAACCAGTTTATTACAAACATCACGAAAATAAATTTCCTGGAAGTGTTAGTGATGCTTTTCTATGGAGAACCGATAATGGATATAGAACTAAATTTAAATTTTCAGATATTTTAAATTTATTTTATAAAATTGACGACTCTTGGGTTGAATTTCATTTTTATTCAAAAACAAATAAATTAATTAAAATAGAAAAAAAGAACAATTTACTTCTATCAAATGAATTTGAAATTAATTCAAAATATTTAGATAATTTAGAAGATTATGGAACATTTTATATTTTTCACTATTCAAAAAATAAAACGAAGATTACAAATGAAGATATTATCAGTAATAGATGTTATCTTGGCTATTCTCAAAATAATAATTTATACACCTTTGTTCATGGCAATACTTTTGCAAAATTTTCAAATATCAATTCTAAAAGTGAAGTTTTAACGAATATAGTCAAAACATCATTTTTGAAAAATCAAACATATACTATTCAAAAATATTTTGAAGGTTTTGATAAAAATGAATTATTTTTTTCAAATCCAACAAATAAACTTATAAAATTTTCAATAGATAGAAGAAACTATAAGTTAAAACCTAATAATACTTTAAAATTAGAAACAGCAAGTCCTATAGTCTCAATAAATTCAAACTGTATGTTTTTTAGGCCAATTATATTTAGTTATAAAGGGAAATATATGGATGTTCACCACGCATAATTTAAAATGATAAAAGAGCTCGCAAAAAAAATTCTAAATAATTTAATTAAGCCTCATAAAGTTCCAAAAAAAATACTTTATAAATTTAATTATTATTCTAATTATAAAAAATATAATCAAAGTTTATTTGAAAAGGAACAAAACGATTATTTTAGTTATTATGGACTGGACAGAAAAAAAGGTCTTGATAATTTAAATTTAGTAAAAAAAGAATTATCTAAGAATGTTGATATAAATAGAGGAATGAGTTCAGAACATGAAGTTTTTTTTTCAAGTTTGTCATTAAACAAAGATCATCCAATAACTGATATATTAGAAATAGGAACATTTGACGGTTTCAATGCTTTGTTGTTGTCAAAATTATTTACACAAACGAATATTGACACTATTGACCTTCCTGAAAATAACGAGGATTTTATAAATTTTTACGATAGAAAAAAAAAAGTTAATAAATTTATTCAAGATAGAAACAATATTTTATCAGAAAATAAAAATATACGATTTTTTACACTCAATTCTTTGAGATTACTAAATCATAAAAAAAAGTATGATTTAATCTGGATTGATGGAGCTCATGGTTACCCGATTGTTTGTATTGATATAATTAATGCACTTCATCTAATAAACGAAAAAGGTATTATTGTATGTGATGATGTTCATAAAAATTTAAATCAAATTGACTCTGATAGAATGTATCATTCGATTGCTTCCTATGAAACTCTCTGTGAATTGGATAAAGAGAACTTAATTAAATTTAAATTAATATATAAAAGATTGGATCCTAAAAGTAATTGTCTAAAAAGTGAAAGAAAATTCTTAGCAATTGTAACTAAATCTTAAAATTCATAATTTTTAAGCTAAATAAATAATATTTTTAATGAATCTCAATTACTCTAAGACAAAATGCTTTTAAAACATTTTTTAATTAAATTTTTATCTGTTTCATAAATTATTTGTCCAGTACCTTTTTTTTTTGAAATAATAAAACGCATCCCATGAATTGTTCTTTTTTTGTCGTTATTGAGATTTTTAATTAAGTTCTTAACATTTATTTTCTTTTTAATTTTTAAATCAGAAAAATTTGTTGGTAACTTAAAATTTTTAAGTAAAAGTTTATTTGCTTTAACTGTGTTTAAATTATATTTTTGATCTACTAATTTACTGGCTGCGACTATACCAAGAGATACTGCTTCGCCATGTGTTAAAAATTTTTGATTAATACCAAAATATCCCTCCAAAGCTTGACCAAATGTATGTCCATAGTTCAATAATAATCTTTGATTGCTCTCTTTTTCATCTGAGGTAGTAATCAATAACTTAATTTTTACTGATTTTACAATTGTTTCAAAAATAATTTTTGGTGTTAACTTCAAAATATCATCTTTATTTTTATCCAAAAAATCGAATAGTTCCTCATCAAATATAATTGCTTTTTTAATTATCTCAGCTAATCCTGATATTAAATCTCTCTGATTTAATGTTTTGAGAAATCTAATATCAATAAAACTACTTTTTGGATGAAAATATGTGCCACATAAATTTACTACATCATTTCTATTAAATCCCGTTTTTCCTCCTATAGAACTATCAATCATACTTGTCATAGAGGTTGGCACATGAATTAATTTTAGTCCTCTATGATAAATTGAAGCCGCAAAGCCTACTATATCCCCTACTACACCTCCACCAATAGATATTATTTCACAATCTCTACTAATACTATTTTTATAAAAAAATTCGATTATCTTATCTGCATATTTGCTAGTCTTGTTTTTAATACCTGACTTAAAATATAAGACTTTACTATTCTTTAAGATTTTTGAAAATTTTTCATCTGGATGTTTTTTTTTATCTTTAAAAACATCATCACAAATAATTAAATAATTATTTTTTAAACTTCGCAGATGTATTTCAAGTTGCTTTATAGCATTATCAGATATGTAAATAGGATATTTTTCACCTCTATAATTTGCTTCTAGTATAGATAGCATTACTTTAATTAATATCTTTTTCTAAATGGATCATTACTCATGGCTATTTTAGCTTTTAAATAATCATCATTAATATCAACGGAAAAAGATTTTTCCTTTATTTTATAAGAAAATACGTTCATATCATTTTCAAGAGCTCTTAAAAGCTCTATATCTTCTATCGTTTCTAAATTTGAAGGTTTTAATTTTTTATATTTCATTAATCCACTGTATGAAAATGTAATTACAGAAACATGTTTATCAACAAAACTTACTGAATTTTTATAATTATAAGGAATTTTCGCTCTTGATAAATACATGATTCTATTTGTTTTTGAACTTAAAACCCTCACATTAGTCTCACTAGAGTCGTAAGACATCAAACGAGTAGGAATAACTATTTCTGGATTATATTTATTTTTTAAATGAAAATTGACAACCTTATCAATAGTTTTTGGACTAGTTAAAGGCTCATCACCTTGTACATCTACAATTAAATAATTTTTAAATTTTTTTGCAACACTAGCTATTCTTTCTGTACCATTTTTAAAATTCTTTTTTGTTTTTATTGTAAGAATGTTGTATTTTTTACATGCTTCAATTATTTCGTCGCTATCTGTGCAAACATAAACTTCATTTATCATTTTTGAGAGCATCGCTCTCTTTGCGGTGTGAACTATAATTGGATAGCCATCTATATCTAATAGAGCTTTGCCAGGTAATCTTTTTGACTCTAATCTTGAAGGAATAAGTGCTACTACTTTTTTTTTCATGAGACGTTCCATCCTCCATCTACGTAAATTGTAGATCCAGTAATATAGGAACTTTTTTCAGAAATCAAAAATTCTATTACGTTTGAAACTTCATCTGGTTTCCCCCATCTTCCCATTGGAGTTCTCCCTATAATCCACTTGTTTAAATTTTTTTGTTTTTTTATAAAATTATTGTAATACGAAGATTTTATAAATCCAGGTGCTATTAAATTAATTCTTACGTTTTTTCTAGCATATTCGACCGCTACACTCTTTAAAAAACCTTCTAGTGCCATTTTAGAAGACGCATAAGAAGATAGGTCTTTAAATCCAAGGTTGCCTACAATTGATGAAATACAAACAATACTTGTTGAAGTTTTTTTTTTTTTGAAATATTTAAGAAACTCCTCAATAATAACGACATTGGAATGAAAATTAACATTTAGTGTGTAACTTCTTTTTTCTAAATTCATTTTTTGGATCGAATCTCTGTGCCTAACCCCAGCATTACACACCATAAAATCTATTTTATGTTTTTTATATATTTCGTGAACTAACTTTTTATCTTCTAAAAGATTATCACCTAAGGGATGATATATGTTTTTAATAAAATTTTTATCTTTAAAGAGTCTATCAACTTCTTTAGTTTTAGTTTTAGTAATCGATATAATTTTGTATTTGTTTTTTAATAGTAATTTTAATGTAGATAAACCTATTCCTTTGCCAGTTCCAGTTATAATTCCAGTTTTCATTATTTTAAAAATTAATCATGACTATAATCCAGTTTTTTCTAAATAGAAATATAGATTAGTTTCATTTATTCAAAAAATCACGCCATAGTTTTAAATCTTTGTCTAAATATAAATAATCTTTTTGATCATTAAGTATAGCTTCATTATTATAATTAGAAGTTAACTCATGTAATATTTTTGATAAAGATACCGCATCGTGAGCGAAATATAAATTTGTTGCTTTTTCTACTGCCGGTATTGGCAAAGCTGCTAATGAGACAAGAGATACAGTCTCTTTATTCTTTAGAACTGACTCTAGCAGGACTGATGAGCCACTGGCTATATATACTATATCCGAATATTCAAATGATTCTACTGCAGTTTTCGAAAGAATTTCATAAGGGGGAAATTTCTTTAAAGATTTTATTATAGAACTTACTGGTAAAAGATGATGTTCTTTTATGTAAACTTTTTCAAATGTTACACCAGATATTGAGAGGGTTTCAAGTAATTCAGTTGTTTCTTTAAGAATATTTGAAGTAAATATTAAAATTGTTTTTGCTAATTTAATTTTTTTATCAGTTTTTTTTTTTGAAATATCAGACAAGTAATTATACCTTTGAGCCTCTATTTTTAATACTTGATTTTTATTAAATCCATTTTTTAATAAAAGAGATTTAATAAAATCACTATTTGCACCTACAAAAATTGGTAAATAAAAATATGGATGAATTATTTTAGAATGATAATAATTCATCACATTTTGTCTTGCTATTGAATGTATAACACCTTTTGTTTTTATACTATTATTTTGAGCAATCTTATTTAATATTTGTTCCCAGGGTTGAAATTCCATTAAATATAAAACTTCTTTTACGTGCGGGTTTAATAGAAAAAAATTAAAAAGTTTTTTTTCAAAAATTATTAATTTTATTAGTAAAATTGAATTTGAATTATGCCAATCACTCTTGAATAAGTAAAAATAATTTATTTTTTCAAAATAAAAAATATCTTTGAGTTTAATTGAATTTAATTTTTTTCTAATTTTAAAAAATTTAAATATAACATGCAAAAAATCCTTAAAAGAAAAATAAGCATCTAAAAACCCATAAGAATTTACCTTAGCGTTGACTTGTTTATTCTCGTATCCTAGTTTTGATATATCTCCAACATATTGAAATAACCAAGAATGATTTTCATTTAACAATTCAGATACTTTTTCAAAATATTTACTTGAAAACCCATTATTAAATGAATGTCCTTCTGGATAATAATAACTAAATACTACTTTGCTAGATAAACTATTTTTAGAAAATATTTTCTGTTTTTTTTTTTTATATTCACTAAATAAACAACTAAACAAAGATCCAATAGGATTTTTTTGTTCTAATTGCTTAATTGAATCTTTAATACGTATTTTTTCATCTTTAGAACTTATTATTTCAATAGAGAAATTAAATATATTTTTATTAGATTTAAAAAAATTTTCAATTTCTTGAGACGAATTTAAAAGATAAATGTTTTTTATTTTTTCTTTTTTTATAAAATCTAATATTAAATAAAGTTTAAAAAATTTATAAACTGAATTTATTTTATTTGGGGCCGCCTCAAAAAAAAGATTTGATAATAGATAACTAAAATCTTTATCTTTGTCTAACTGTGGCTTTATTTTTTGAAATACTTCTAATTGAAAAGCTAACCATTTTTCTCTTAAAAAATTCTGTTTTTGTTGAAACTCTCTAATTATTGAAAATTGATTATTAAATCCATTTTGTATTTTTTCTAAAAAAACAACTTTTGAGTTATTCTTAAATTCAATTTTATCTTTAAAATCCTCACCATCACAAATATACAAATTATCTATCATTATTTTGATATTTTTTCTTTAAATAAAGATCATTTTCGATACGTTCAATTACTATATCCCAAAGTTTTTTTTCTGGTGACTCTTTTGTTTTTATATACTTGTTAATATATTTTTCATATTTTTCATGATCTATATTTAAATAATTTTCAAAATTATTTAAATTTGAAATATGATTAAAATTAATTATCTTTTTACCTAATGCTGAAGCCAAGCTTTGAATTAGTTGTTCCCAATGTTTAGCGTAGTCTTTCTCCTGAATCTCATTGGTTGTTACAAGTATAATTGGTTTTTTTAAAAGTATAGCCAATTGAAAAGCGGTACTGCTATGTCCCACAATAACATCAGCATCTTTAATTAATTCGAAAGTATTATTCTTTATTGTAGGAAGTTTAAATTTTACCAATTTAGTTTCATAATTTGACCTAGGGTGTGCTGCAATTTTAATTTCAAGTTTTAATGACTCTGCTATTTTGTTAAGACCGTAATCTATAGTTGGATAATAATTATTTGCTGTAACAAATGGTTGAATGTCTAGACGTTTATAATCTGAATGGTAAGCTGCATCTTCATCTAAAAATAATAGATATTTACGATTTATATTTTTTTTAACGCTTTTAAAATCAATAAAGTAATCATAATCAAAATTATGTGCCTTAATTATTGAAGTTTTTTTATTATTAATATTTGACATCGAGTTAGTGCCACCTACTACGATATAGTCAGGATCAAATTTTTTAGTTCTAATTTGTATTACTTTATTTTTAACAAACAAGATAAGTTTATTAGCAAAAATAACTGGATTTATAAATGCCCTAAATAATTCAAGAATTTTTTTTTTGCTTTGACCTCTTGGGATGCTACCAAGTCTTAGTTTTAATATTACACCATGCACACGAGCAATTTTTCTTATTCTTGTATTATTACTTTTGAAATCTAATAAATCTATAAATACGACCTCATTTTGAAGATTATTGATTGAAAATAATATTTCATCAATACTTTTAAAAATTGTCAAGCCTTTAAAATTTGAACTTATTTTTTCTCCATTAACCTCTTTCCAAAATTCAGGAGCATTGAAACTTGTAACATCAAAAACATTAACCTTCCAACCGTGATTAATCCAATTTTGAATACCATACCGTCTATAGTTTCTTTCAGTTAATGGAGATTCAACAAGAAATATTACTTCTTTTTGATTGTAAGAACTCAATTGTTTTTATTAGTTTTAAGTTATAAATGATACCAAATACATAAAGTATTAACAATAATTCTACAAGTAATTTATACCCTTTGTGATTTTATTTAGTGTTATTTAAGTGTTGGATTTTTTATTAGAAAAACTTTAGCTTTTTTTAAATTATGGTGTCCTAAAACTATATATATTTTTTATATTTGCTTTCTTAGCTTCATTTGAAGCTTTAATTTCTTTTCATAGTTTTTAAGTAACTTTTTATTATAGTCAGATCTTTTATCTTTAAACTGAATTGTAAAACCTCTTCTACTTCTCTTGCTTTTATTTTCATTGCTTCCATGTACCATTAAACAATGATGTATTAACACATCACCAGGATTTAATTTAGGTGTAACTAGCTTACAATTTTTTTTTATTTTGTTTAAAAAATTTTTTTTTATTTTTTGTGAAGTTCCTGGAGCAAATGAACTTTCATGCTCCAATAATCCATATTTATGGCTTCCATTGTAATAACTGAGACCTCCATTTGTCTTATCACATTTATCTAAAGCGACCCAAAAAGTTAATCCATTACTATTTTTAACTGCCCACAAAAAATTATCTTGATGCATAGGGCTCTTCAAACCAACCTTAGCTGGTTTAGCAAACATTTCACATTTTCTAAATTCTGGTTCGGAATTCAAAAGCAATTTAGATAAATTCAAAATTTTTTTCTTCTCAGCAAATTTGGAAAAATAATTTTCATATTTATCTATATCATGCAATGTATTTATAGAGTTGTTTGAAGTTCTATTTATATCTCTACCTTTTAAATTTTTAGATTTAAGTTTTAAAAAATCTTTCAATTTTTTGTCTAGATTAAGAATTTCATTTTTTGTGAATAGACTTCTTGATACACAAAATCCATTTTTGTCATATTCAAATTTTAAGTTTTTCATAAAATTTTATTATGTATTACATAAATTATAATATATAAATATTTTTATGAGCGGAGAAAATAATCTTGAAATAATTGCAGAAATAGGAGTTAATCACAATGGTAAATTGTCACTTGCTAAGAAACTAATTAATATTGCTAAAAAATCAGGGGCAACTGCCGTAAAGTTTCAAACTTATATAACTGATAATTTTGTTTTAAAAAAAGCGAAAAAAGTAAAGTATCAAATCACTAACTCTAAAAAAAAAGAAACCCATTATGAAATGTTGAAAAAACTTGAGTTAAAAAAGAAAGATTTTATGATTATTAAAGATTATTGTAAAAAAAAAAGCATTGAGTTTATATCAACTCCATATGACCCTGAGAGCGTTGATACACTAGAAAAAATAAACGTAAAGAGATACAAAGTTGCCTCTGCTGATATTGATGATTACCTACTTCATAAAAAAATAAGCAATACTAATAAAAAAGTAATAATTTCAACAGGGATGAGTACTCTTAAAGATATAAAAAGAACAGTCAAATTATATAAAAAAAAAAATATTACTTTGCTTCACTGTGTATCCTCATACCCTTGCGAATTAAATCATTCATACATTGCTCGAATCAAAAAACTTAAAAATATTTTTAAATTACCAGTTGGCTTTTCAGACCACACAGTTTCTTATGAACCTGCAATTATGGCGTACGCAGCAGGTGCAAGAGTCTTTGAAAAACATATAACGCTCTCAAATAAAATGGATGGCCCAGATCATAAAGCCTCATTAAATCCAAAGAACTTTGCAATATATGTTAGAAAATTAAAAACTGCAGAAAAAATATACGGTGATTTTCAAGATAAGTTATTATCTGTTGAAAAGAATATGAAAAGCACTTCCTCAAAAAGTATTACTTTAATAAGAGACCTTAAATGTGGTGATAAAATTAAAATTGAGGATATTGCTATGAAAAGACCAGGCCATGGTTTAAAAGGTTTTTTTATTCCAAAAATTATAGGTAAAAAAATAAAAAAAAATATGAGAGCTAACACTCAGATAAAACAAAAAGATTTTATATAAGTGAATTATTTATCAACTAGTCTGTTAAAAAAAAAAACTACAAGCTCAATAATAAATGCTTTAGAAGATCTAAATATATATAATCTCGAATTATCGTCTGGTCCATATGAAAAAAAAATAAATCAATTTTTAATCAAGAAAAGAAAAAAAAATAAATTAAACTTTTTAATTCACAATTATTTTCCAGTTCCCAAAAAAGCATTTGTTTTAAATCTGGCATCAAATAAAAAGGAAATTAGATATTTAAGTATTAAACACGCAAAAAATGCAATTAAACTTTGTGGAAAATTAGAAAGTAAATATTATAGTTTTCATGCAGGTTTTTTAATTGACCCCAAAATAAAAAGTCTAGGAAAAGTTAATGAAGCATTTAAAATTACCCCTAGAGAAATTGCTAAAAAAAATTTTATAGACTCAATCAGAAAGCTATCTAAATATGCAAAAAAGTATGATGTTGACTTACTAATTGAAAATAACGTTCTTACTAAACAAAATTATTTTAGATTTAATGGCAATCCATTTTTATTTGTTGATGAAAAAGAAATAAATGATGTTATGCCTATTTTACCAAAAAATGTTCGATTATTGTTAGATGTAGGTCATCTAAATGTTTCAGCAAAAACACTAAAATTTAGTAAAAAAAAATTTATCTATAAATGCAATAAATGGATTAAAGGATATCAACTAAGTGAAAATAATGGTTTTAAGGACGAAAACAAACCTATTAAAAGAAGTTCATGGTTTTTAAAATATTTAAAAAAAAAAAAATTTTATTCTCTAGAAATAAAATTAAAAAATTTAGATTCAGCAAAAGAACAAACCAAAATATTAGATAAGTATGTCAAATAATTTTAAATATATGACCATTGCCCCTTCAAGCTCAATTAAGAATGCTATGATAAATATAGATAAGAATGCGACAGGAAGTATATTTATTACAAAAAATAAGGTTATTTTGGGAGTTGTTACTGATGGTGATATCCGAAGATACTTAATTAAACACAAAAAATTAAACACTAAAATCAAAATTTTGATGAATAAGAATTTTGTATCAATAAATAGTTTTGAAACTAGAGAAAATATTTTTAAAATTACTCAAAGATTTAAGCACAAAATAAGAGTTTTTCCAATTGTAAATAAAAAAAAGGAATTGGTTGATTTTATTTTTGATAATAAAATTCATAAAATTCCCATCTACAAACCATACCTGGAAGGCAATGAAAAAAATTACTTGTTAAATTGTGTTTCGAATAATTGGATTTCTTCTGGTGGATATTATGTATTAGATTTTGAAAAAAAATTTTCAAATATATTTTCAAATAGAAGGTCATTGGCTGTTACCAGCGGCACAACTGCATTACATTTGGCTCTTGCTTCTTTAGGCGTTGGTGAAGGTGACGAGGTAATAGTTCCAAACCTTACTTTTGCAGCTGTAATTAATTCTGTATTACATACAAAAGCAAAACCAGTGGTTGTAGATGTAGATAAGTATAAATGGACTATTAGCTGTTCTGAAATTGAAAAAAATATTTCAAAAAAGACTAAAGCTATAATTCCAGTTCATATTTTCGGCAATCCTTGTCAAATGGAAGAAATATCTAAAATTGCAAAAAAACATAAAATTTTTGTCATTGAAGATTGTGCAGAAGCTATTGGTAGTAAGTTTAAAAATAAAAATATTGGAACTTTTGGAGATTGTTCGATCTTTAGTTTTTTTGGAAACAAGACAATCACAACTGGTGAAGGAGGAATGATATTATTTAAAAATAAAAAAAACTATGACAGAGCTAAAAAACTGAGAGATCACGGAATGTCTATTAAAAAAAAATATTACCACGAAGAAGTTGGCTTTAATTACAGAATGACAAATATGCAAGCAGCTATTGGTTTAGCGCAATTAGAAAAATATAAAAAAATAGTAAAAAAGAAAATTGATATTTCAAAACAGTATAAAGAAATTTTAAAAAATAAAAAATTCTTAAATTTTCAAATAGATGAAAAAAAAAGTTTAAATTCATATTGGGCAATTGCGGTAATTGTAAATAAAAACTTTAAATTCAAATTTATTGAGGAAAAACTTAATAATGCAGGTATTGAAATAAGAAATTTCTTTTATCCTCTAAATAAACAGAAAATTTATAAAAAATATGCTAAAAAAAAAAATTACGTAACTGATAGTTTTTATAAAAAAGGAATTTTACTACCAACATACCCATCTTTGAGTGAGTCAAATATAAAATATATTTGTAAAAATCTTGAAAGCATAATAACTTATTAATTACAAAAAAGCTTCCGCAACTTTTAAATCATCTTTATAATCAATATCAATTGGCCATTTTTTCTGAATATAAAATTCTGTTATATTTTCTTTTGTTAAAGTCTTATGTTTTAAATAATAATCAGTTTTTACTAAATAAAAATCTCCATCAATGAAATAAAAATTTTTTTTATATTGTTGCCTTCCTATAACTTTTTTTCTCAAACTTTTTTTAATATATTTCCATTTTTTATTTTTTAACTCAATACATTCATATGGATGTTCTTTCATCGGTACTACAGACACAAGTGAAGAGATATTTTTTTTCTTGAAAAACTTTATAGCTTTATTCAAATTACTTATCTTTCTAACTGGAGTAGTCGGTTGCAGTACTAAAATTGCATCAAATTCAAAAGACTTGTTCTTTTTTAACCAATCCAGACCATGTTTAATTGCAAGATATAATGGGGAATTATCTCCAGAGATTTTTGAAGGACGAAGATAGTCTATTTTGTTTTTTAGATATTTATTAGAATAACTTTTTATTTTTTTAGAGTCAGTAGATAAAAATGTATAAACATTTTTAAGTTTACTTGCCACTTGAAGAGTATAATAAATAAGTGGTTTATTTTTTATTTTGCTTAAATTTTTATTTTTTATTCCTTTAGAATTTTTTCTTGCAGGGATAAAACACAAAATTTTCACTAAATTTTTGATAATAATTTACCTAGAGTTTTATAAGAATTTACAGGCTTTTTTAACAACATAGGTATTGCAATTGAGTTCTCTAAAATTGTTTTTGTTTTATAATTTTTTTTCGACAATACATTTCCAATAGCATGGTCCCAATAATATGCACAATGCCATCTAATTGCTCCAGGTAAATTTTTTGTACCAAAATTGTTCTGGGTTAGTAACTTTAATATCTTTCTTTTTATTTTCACATTTTTAATGTTTTTTATAATCAAAACATCATACGATTCCTCACTAAACTTGGGTTGAGTTCTTAAATCAAATTTTTTAAAAATTAAATTTTTTAAGGCTTCATATCTCTTTTTATTTTCTACTATAATATTATCTAATTTTTTAAGTTGTATTTTACCAATTACACCCTGCATTTCTGTCATCCTATAATTAAATCCAGGAAATTTTGCCCTATCATTACCTCTACTAAATTTTTTTAAAAGTTGATGCCCATGATCATGATATTCATTGCAAAATTTAAAATATTTTTTTTTATTCGTAACTATCATTCCACCTTCACCCGTAGTAATAGTTTTTCCAAAATCAAAACTGAAAACGCCTACATCTCCTAGTGTTCCTAAGTATTTACTTTTATATTTACTTCCAATGGACTCACAATTATCCTCTAAGATTTTTAATTTGTATTTATTTGCAATTTGAATTATTTTGTCCATTTCACAAGGATTACCCAACATATGAACTGGTAAAAGTACTTTAGTTTTTTTAGTAATTTTTTTTTTTAGTTCGTCTAAATCCATATTAAGATTTTCATCAATATTAACCATCACTGGCTTCGCACCTATATCCAAAATTGCTTCAATAGTTGCTATAAAATTGAAACTTTGAGTGATTACCTCGTCACCAGCTTTGACTCCTAAAGCTTTTAATCCTATTTTAATAGCGGCTGTTCCAGATGTTACTGCCAAAGAATGTTTACATCTCATTTTTTTTGAAAAATTTTTTTCAAACTCTCTAACATGAAATTTTTTTCTTAAGTTTTCCCAACCATGGGCAAATAAAACTCCTCCTTCTTTAAACAAATTTAATATAGCATTTTTTTCTTCTTTATTGATTATTTCAAAACCTGGCATATTGTTATTTATTTAATAAAAATTCTTCCTTTTTTTTTAATACTTAAGAAAATTAAATTTATTACTTTATCTATTTTTTTTTTATTAAGTAATAAACTATATTTTACGTTTGAACTTTCAATTATTTTTTTTTCTAATTCTGATTTCATGAAAATTTGAATAATTAAAAGAAGTTTATATAATAATATATCAAAAAAATATATATATATTATTCGATAAAAATAAATTAAATGAAAAAAAAAATTATAATAATAGGAGGGGGAGAACATGCAGGAGTAATATATGACTGCGTTAAAGAACAAAAAAAATTTGATTTAATAGGATACTTAGATAAAAAAAAGGGCTTTTTATCAAAAAAAAAAATAAAGTACTTAGGTTCTGAAAATACTTTTTTTAAAAAATTTAAAAAAAATAAGAATATATTTTTTACAATTGCAATTGGAGATAACTACAAGAGAAAAAAAATTTACGATGATATTAAAAAATTTAAAATTCAAATTAATTGGGGCATCGTCATTCATCCATCAGCAAGTATTTCGCCATTAGCTAAAATCGATGAAGGTGCTCAAATTTTGAATGGTTCAATAATTTCGTATAAAACCAGAATATCAAAACATGTATGTATTTATACAGGCGCAATTATTGATCATCATAATCATTTTCATAGTTTTTCCAGCGCAGCACCTGGAGCTTGTACTGGAGGAAATGTAGAAGTGGGAGAAAACTCTTTTTTAGGAATAAACTGTTCAGTAAAACATGGAGTTAAAATTGGAAAAAAAGTAGTTATAGGAGGCAATGCCTTCGTTAATAAAAATTGTTCTTCAAATAGTCTCTATTTTGGTATACCAGCAAGACGGGTTAGAAAATGGAAAGACGAAGAAAGTTATCTTTAATGAAAAATGTATATATTTCTTCAAATTTCTATAAAGATAATTCAAAAATTGAAGATATTTATAAAGCTAAAATAAATATTAAACTAAACTCAACAATTGAAAAGAATATGATTAAAAAAATTACATAATGAAAATAATTGGTATTAATCACGATATGTATATCTCCTCGGCTGCTTTAATAGTTGATGGCAAAATTGTAAGCGCTATAGCAGAGGAAAGATTGACTAGAGAAAAAATGACAAGATCTTTTCCACACAATGCAATAAGACATTGTTTAAAGAAAGCAAACCTTTCTCTCAATCAAATTGATTATATTGCTAACTCTTACAATCCATCCGTACACTTTAAAAAATTTCATCCAATATTTTCTAATTACAGAAGATTTAGAGGTGATTATTTTTATTCAATACCTGACCATTTAATTAATAAAATTTCACCAGATAATAGTGAAAGCGAATATACAAAACAAGAAATTCAACTGAGCAAAAATAAATTAAAAGTTTTTTATATAAATCATCACTTATCTCATGCAGCTAATGGTTTCTTTTTGTCACCATATAAAAAAAGCGCAATACTAACTGCAGATTCAGCAGGAGAAGATGATACTGTAAATTTTCTTTTTGGTGAGAATAATAAGCTGACTTTATTGAATAGGATGAAAATACCAAACTCCACAGGTTCTTTCTATAGCACATTTACTGAGTACTTAGGTTACAAACCAGAACATGATGAATGGAAAGTAATGGCACTATCATCGTATGGGTCAAAAAAAAATAAATTTTATAAAATCATAAAAAAAATGGTTTCTTTAAATGATGATGGAACGTTTAGCCTTGATCAAAATTATTTTAAACAACATATTCATGTTTTGCCAAATTTTTATACAGAAAAATTTATTAAAGCATTAGGTCCCCCAAGAAAAACAGGAGAAAAATTTACGCAAAGGCACTATGAAATTGCATCAGCGATGCAGGAAATTTTTGAAGAAATCATGTTCCATATGCTAAAATATTTAAATTCAAGAACAAAAAGCCAAAACGTGGTCCTTTCAGGTGGTTCATTTATGAATTCAGTATTGAATGGAAAAGTACGTGAAAATACTCCATTTAAAAATGTTTGGATTTCTTCATGTCCAGACGACAGTGGTCAGTCTATTGGTTCGGCTTTATACTTATATAATAATATTTTAAAAAATAAAAAAAGGTATGAATTAAAGCATAACTTTTTAGGGCCATCATATAAAGATGATGAGATAAAGAGTATATTAAATAAATTTAAGATTAATTACAAATATGATAAAAATATTCCAAAAACAATTAGCGGCTATATCGCTAAGGGAAAATTAATTGGTTGGTTTCAAGATGCGATGGAATTTGGTCAGCGTTCTCTAGGCAACAGATCAATTATTGCTGATCCTAGATACAATATTAGTAAAGAAAAAGTTAACAATGCAGTTAAATATAGAGAAAGTTATAGACCGTTTGCACCATCGGTTTTGAAAAATGAGGCTTCAAATTACTTTGTGATGAAGAAAAATGATGAAATTCCGTTCATGGAAAAAGTTGTCAAAGTTAGGAACAATAAAAAACATTTAATTAAAGCAGTAGTACATAAAGATCAGTCTGCTAGAGTTCAAACTGTCGATAAAATATCAAATCCAAAATTTTATGACCTTATAAATGAATTTAGAAAATTGACTGGAATTCCGTGCTTATTAAATACATCTTTTAATGTGAACGGGGAACCTATCGTAAGTTCTCCTGAAGATGCTTTAAAAACTTTTTACAGTTGTGGTTTAGATATATTGGTAATGGGAAACTATATTGTCCAAAAATAAAAATATTTATATTTCAACAACTTTTGCTCAAGACAATACACCAGTGAGTAAAGTTTTATGTTTTTGTAAAAAAAGTAATATAAATAATGTAGAACTAGGATCAAATCACAGTTTTGAAAAAAATTGCACAAAAATGTGAAATCTTACGCGATGATGGTATGAGTAAAAAGAAAGGTATTTTCATTTAGATTTGGGCTATAATTATATAATAACAAATCTTCAAGCAGCTGTTGTGTCATCATAAATTCAAATTAATCTTGATTTTAAATTTTATTTTTTTCTGTACTGAAAAATTAAATTTAAGAATAGCTGATAAATCTATTCATGATTTATATCACCTAAAATTATTTTATTGTAGCTTCCTTGTTCTACAATTTCTCCTTTATCAAATTTGAATATTTTGTCACAATTTTTTACCGTATTTAAGCGATGAGCAACTAATATTATAGTTATATCTTTACTAAGCTTATTTACCGCCTGCATTACAACTTTTTCGGTTTCATTATCTAGCGAACTTGTTCCTTCATCTAGAATTAAAACCTTTGGATTTGAATACAGTGCTCTAGCAATTCCTATGCGTTGTCGTTGACCACCTGATAGTCGGACTCCACGCTCACCAATAGTAGTTTGATATTGATTTGGTAACTCATTTAAAACAAATTCATGCAAATTTGCTATTTTAGAGACTCTTTCAACAGCTAATAAATCAATATTTTCAGGATTTACACCAAAAGCGATGTTTGCCGCAACCGTATTGTCAGATAAAAAAATATTTTGTGGTACATAACCAATATTACTTCTCCAAGATTTTGAGTTAATTTTATTTATGGTTTTTCCATCAATTTCAAGAGTTCCTTTTTGTGCTTCAAGTAATCCTAAAATAATATCAACTGTTGTTGTTTTGCCACTTCCTGTTTTGCCAATAAAACCAACTGTAGTTTTAGCAGAGATACTTAAATTAATATTTTTTAATGTTGTTCGAGCTGTATTAGGATAGTTGTAGCTTATATTTTTAAGGACTATTGATTTATCAAAGGGTAAAAGATTTTGAATTGGATATGATGACGATATTTCTAGGTTTTTAATGTCTTCATAAATCTTGTCGAGTGACGGACCTATGTAAGTTATTTGGCTAAAAGAAACGTACATTTGTTGAAGTGCTGGCATTAATCGGTAACCAGCAAATACATAAAGACTTAAAATTGGTAATGCATTATTAAAACTACCTGTTTTTGCCATCATAAAAAGAATTAACAATAAGATGCCTGCGAAAGCAATAGCTTCAATGGCAAAACGGGGTAATTGGCTCAAAGTATTTGAGGTAGCAGCACTTAATGCAAAATTTTTAGCTGCACCAGAATAGCGACTTACATATATTTCTTCTAAACTGCCTATTTTAACTTCTTTTGCAGCACCAAAAACTTCATTAATAAAAAAATATCGCAATTTGTTATTTTGTAATCTTTTTTTTCCAAGCTTATTAAGATAATTTTGTATAAATAAATATATAATGCCATAAGCAAAACCTAGTGTGCAACCGACTATAGTTGCAAGTTTAAAATCAATAGTAACTAATAATGCTACAATAAAAAATACAACAGCTCCTCTGGCTATCAGTTCTACAACTGGTCTAATTCCACTTCCCACAACTTCGCTTACTTGAGATAAAATCATTCTTCCAAGATCTGCACTATTTCGATTTAAAAACCAACTATAAGGTTGCTGAAGATAAATTTTAATTAAGCGCTTTCCTATGCTGTAATCGCACAGCTGAACAAACCTTAGTTGTAAGTAAGCTGTAGTAGCTTTAAATATAAGTGATACTATCAAAATAACAAAAACAAGTATTCCTAATAAAAAAAGAAATTCTTGATTATTTTCCACACTAAAGTTTTTTGAAATTTGAAACATTTTGTTTAATATTAAGTTTGTTTCTACTAAAGTTGGATTTGTCAGAACCGCTATAAAAGGTAAAATCGATGCTACACCAATCATGTCTATTATCGCCATGATTAGGATCATTATTGTTAAAACAAAAACATTTTTTCGATCAGGAGGAGAAAGTATAAATAATATTTTTTTTAGTGTTTCCATAAGTATTTATTTAAAACATTTAAATCTTAGTTTGAGTTTTTAAGTATTTTAGATAGAATTTTTTTAAACTTTGTATTGTTTTTATCAAAATATAACTGATCTTTAATTACACTAAAATATTTTTTTTTCCAAACATTATAACTACATTTGCTTATATTATTAAATACTCTTTTAGTTTCTTTGTAAGTAAATTTATTTACTCTAAAAAAGTTCAATCTTTTTCTTTCTAAAGCATTTAATTTTATATATTCATTTAGATGATTTTCTGTCTTAGTTGGAAAAATTACAACTTTTTTTTCTCTTGCAATAGCTTCGTATCCCAAAGAAGAAAATATAAAAATTATATTTTCGTATCTATCAATTATTTTATAAGTTTCATCCCATCTATTAGTTTTTGGGAAAACACAACTAGATTTATAAATTTTTTTAAAATACTCAATCTCTTCTCTTTGTTCAAAATAATTTTTGCTTCTAGTGAGAATATGAAGTTGTCTATTAGTACTTGAGAGATACAAATTAATTAAACCTAATATTTTTTTTTCTAATTTCATTCTTTTTTTATTATTTTTTCTATATGCAGATATATATAGAAAATGATTATTAAATTTAGAATTATCAATACTTACAAAATTATTCTTAATATTTCCTAGTAAATGAAATTTTGATTTTATAAATTTACCAAATTTTTCTTTGTAATATTTATTGTATACAAAAAAATGATCACAATTTAAGTTTTTTTTATTTACTTGTTTAAATTCATCTCTAAAATATTTTTTGGTTCGATGCCCATTCTGAACTGAAATAAATCTTATATTTCTGAAATTATTTTTTAATTCATAAAACATAATTCTATTGTCAATAAAAGTAATTACAATTTTTGGTGAAGTAAAATTTATATAATTTTTACAATACGTAAAAAATTTAAAATCTAAAAAAATGATTTGTTTTAAAACAATCCAAAAATAAATTTCTCTATCATCTCGTACTTTTAAAATATTAAAATTTTTTTTTATAATTTTTTTAAATATATCTGAACCTACATCGTCAAAAACAAGAATTTTTTTTTTTTTAGGAAAATCAAATCGAAAATTTACATTAATAGTTTTTTGATATATTTTTATTAAATCTTTGAACATGATATAAAAATGATTTAATTAAAATTTATGCCCAGAAATTTTACAATAAATTTTTAACATAGAATGGTGTCTGGATAATGACAATAAATGTTTATCTTTATTATCTATAAATGCTTTTACTTGAGAGTAAAATCCTGGTTTAAAATGTTCATCGATCTTTGATTTTAACTTAATTTCCTTTCTTTTTAGAGAACCTCTGGGCTGAAAGAAAAGTTTCTCTAAGGGGCACAATATGTATTTACCCTTAGCTGTTAATAGCTCTATAGACCATCTGCCTGCAGATTTCCAATGAGCATTATAACTAAATATAGAACCTCCTTTAGTCTTGCCAGCACCGCTAAATACTGACGGGGAATGTTTCCATTTAATTTTATCAGATACAAATGAAGATATTTCTTGTGGCAAACCTCCTAGATAAAACGCTAAATCAACAACATGAGTTGAATTTGCAAAAAACCAGTTTCTTAAAACCCGATTATTTTTTACGAATTTATCACTTCTATGGGTCCACTCTGTAAACTCGAAATTAAAACTTTGAACACCTCCATCAGTTTTTATTAGTTGTTTTGCTTTAATAACAGATGAATAATGCCTTCTATTATAAGCAATTCTAATATTTGCTTTTTTATTTCTTGCAAAGACGTATAATTCTTTTATCTCTTTTGCATTTACTCCTCCTGGTTTTTCTAAAAGAATGTCTTTTATTCCATAATTAATTAATTTAATACATGTTGACTTTAATTCTTCAACATTAACAGCCACTATAGCTCTACTAGCAACTGAAGGTCTTGAAATCAGATATTTAGACAAACCACCAATAAAAACTTTTGTCCCTGATGTGGATGAAAAATATTTAGCAGATTTTTTTCCTCTACCTATTACACAATATTCAATATTTATAGCTTTTAAAACTTTATCGTATTCTAAAGCTAAGCTGCCTGCACCAACTAACCAGAGCATATTATTTTTCTCCTTAAGTAATTGGACATTCGATTATCTCTTTTTTTAAAATTTTAGAAAAATGCATTCTAAGTTGAGTAATTAGAGGAAGATGAAGCTTACAAGATTCCTCGTATGAAGCTAAATCACATTGATTATTTTCAATTAAGTTATCTACTAGTTTTCCCGACATTTCACTTACTTTTTCTATGTAGCAATTTTGAATTTGGATTAATCCATTTACGTCTTTTTTCCACTTATTTGTTTCCTCGTTTATATAATGTTTTATTTTTTCACAATTTATATTAATTGATAAAGATTTTTTTTTATTTTCATCACAACTTATGCTTAGTAAATGATCGTTAATTTTAAAAACCATAAAACCATTAATCTCACTAAATTTATTTCCTCTCTTTGAAAAAATTAAATTATTTGATAAATCTAACGTTGTGACTCTCAAGTCAGAACTATCTACAATATAAGAAAACAAATCAATATAATGAATTGAATTACAGGCCATGCCCCATGAAGAACCTTTTACATTCATTTCAATAACGGAATTTATGTTCAAAGTTTTTTTTATCTCTTTATAAAAGTTAAACGTTCTATACGGGCAGTTTACCCATGCATTAACTTTCTTACTTTTTATTAATTTTGATATATTATGATAATCTATCTCTTTTTGAAACAATACTTTTTCAAAAATAATATGCCTAATTAAACAACTAGCAAGAAGATCTTCAGTTACTTTTGCCCTAATGTCTGAATTAGTTGAGATAATACAAATTTCAAAGTTTTCATTTTTTGGAAGTGTTTGCCTAAATGTTATTTTCTTATTAATATTTATATTATTGAATTGTTTAGTTATAACCTGACATAAATTTAGCGATTCTAAGCTTGGATCTACAACGGTTATATTAAGCTGGTTTTTGCTTAACAAAATGCCTTGTAAATGCCTAGATCCTATTTTACCTCCTCCTACAATTAAAATATTAATCATGTTTTTAAAATTATTTTAATAATAAGTTACCCTATTCAATAATTTCTTTTAGTTCTTGTAATCTCTCCCATCTCTTACCAACTTTTTTCCAAAGATGAGGAGATCTGAATTTATCGATAATTTTATGTGCTTCAGTCTCACTTAAATTCATGAATGAAAAACAATCTTTCATATATCTTTTTGGATACTCGCCTTCAAATTTTTTACATAATGCAATTCCTTCATCTCTTGTAATATGACCACTTCTAATTTCTTGACTTGCATCAAATCTAGTTCTTCCAATACCAAACTTAATATAATGCGTATAATAATGTAACCATTCCATTTTATCATCTATAGCTGCATATCTGCCATATGTTCCATCTGTTCTTTGGGTATCTGGAAAATAACCATTATTTTTTGAGGCATAATAATAAATTTCTTGAGGGTCCCATTTTAAATACCAGCCTAAATATTCAACTTGTAAAGATTGTGACCTTGAATTTTCTATATCTTTAGAAGTTAAAGGCATAAATGGATATAAGTCATTTGATTTTATCCATTGATATTTTTTTAAAATATCTTTGTAATGAGTACCTCCAAAATAAATATCGTCACTATCATTTACATACCAATCAATATCGTAAGAAGGTTTTGAATTTTCTATGTCTAAAGAAAGTTTTGCGCTTCCATACTCATAATATGGTTCACCAAACATTACAAGTTTGATACCATATCTTAAGGCTGTCTTAGCAGCAATTGATTTAATTCCAAATTTAAATGGTTGCATTGGATGAAGTAAATTAACAAAGGCTTCTCTTGCAAGAATAGACGTTAATTTTCCATTTGGCGTAAACAATAAATTATCAAAACCTCCAATATTAATCATAGCCCTTAAATTTTTAAATCCAATATCTGTATAAAGGATTGGGGAATAAGTTACTGTTAGAGGGTTCATTTGGTATTTATATTTTAAAATATGTGCTATAGTTGAACTATCCTTACCTCCACTAGTGGAAACTATACAATCATAATTACCATCTGTTTTTCTATGCTGATCTAATAGCTTTCTTAGTAAAATTTCTCTTTTTTCCCAATTAATTACTGAATTATCTTTTGCATTTGAATAATGACAAGCTGAACATAAACCATCTTTGAATTCTAAACCGCTTTTTTTTGAACCTTTGAAATTCTTAGTTTCATTAATAGAAAAAGGTTTTTGATTAGTTAGAAGACATTTTTTACAATGTTGTACTTTTGTAGGCAATCCAAACAAAGATTTAATCATTAAAATTTATTTAAAAATAAGTTAAAAATTTTAAGCCCAACTTTTCCACTTAGCTCAGGATGAAATTGAACGGCAAGCAAGTTTTTGAATTTTACTGCTGAATTATAGCAACTTTTTCCATATTTGAAGTAAGCATAACTATTTTTTTTTAGAGTCTTATCTGCAAAACTATGTGAATAATAAAATTTTTTACCTTTAGTAATTTTGTAAAATTCATCATTAGACTTATTTTTTAGAATTACCTTATTCCATCCAACATGTGGAACTGAAAGGTTATTTTCATTATCAATTCTTTTAATTACTTTTTTTATTATACCAATTCCTTTATAATTTTTTGATTCTTGACTAGATTTATATAAAATTTGCATTCCCAAACAAATACCCAAGGTATCTCCACCACTTAAAATGTGGTTTTTAAGTTTTTTAATCAATCCTTTTTTTTTAAGAAAATTTATTGCTATACCGAATGATCCAACCCCAGGCAAAATAATTTTATTACATTTGTCAAAATCTTTGTTGTTTTTCACTAGAATCACATTTTTTGTAAACTTTTTTACAGTTTTAAGAAGATTTCCTACATTACCACTATCATAATGTATTATACCAACAGTATTTTTTTTATTTTGTTTCATTATTTAAATTAAAATTTATTTTGGAATACATATTGGATAAATTTTTTTTAATTTTATTTAAATCTAAACTATTGTCATACAAAGCAGAACTTAAAGTAATTCCATCAAAACCAATGTCTATCAGTTTTTTTATTTTAACTAAACTATTTATTCCACCACCATATATTAAGGGCACATTTGTAATTTTTCTTGCTTTTTCCAATATCTCAATGTCAATCTCATAATCTATACCATCGTTATCTATTGAAAATAAATATATTTCACCTGCCCCATTATCTTGAACAAATTTAATCCATTCATAAAGTTTTTTGTACTTTCTTTCTCTACCTGACTCAGCAAATACCTCGGGATCTTTTTTTTCATTATCTAAATTTTTATACTGGATATGAGAACAAACACTTTGGCTTCCAAAAATTTTTGAAGCCTTATTCAAAAGGATAGAATTTTCAAAAATTGAAGTGTTAGCAGACACTTTATCTGCACCTGAATCAAATAATTTATAATAATCAGAAATAGTTTTCACTCTTCCGCTTACTGAAAGTGGAATATTTATTAAATTCGAAACACTTTTTAAAATTTTATAGTTAATTGGACGATTATATAGTGAAGCAACAATATCGTCATAAAAAATTTCATCTATAAAATTTTCTTCGAAATTTTTAACTAGATTTTTTGGAAAATCTATTTTTCGAAGACCATCCATTCGTAAACCTTTTACTACATATTCAGACTTAACTTCTAATCTTGAAATTATTCTAAAATTTTTCATAAAATAGTCTTTTTATAATTTAGTTAAATCATGTTTTTTTTTTATTAAAAATTTAAGCTTAATGAAATCATCCTCTGTATCAATATTAACAGTTTGAGATTTATTTTTATCAAAAAAACCATAAGTTTTTCTTTTTATAAACTTATCATAATTTTCAAAATTTTTAATTGAGTAAAGAAATAAACAGCCAGAAGGTCTAAACTGATTAGAAATTTCCTGACCACGGATAATATTTTTATAATTTGACTTCCATTCATTATCTTTAGCTATAGAGCCCGTATGATAGTTTGTTTTTTCTAAATGAACCAAATTTTGAAACCTAGTATTTTTTTTTAATAATTTTAACCCATCATATATAACGTTTTTAGGTCTTAAAGGTGATGTTGGTTGCAGTAAAGCAACGTATTTATATTTTGCTTTTGACTCAATTTTTTTTAAAACATGTATCATTGTTAAATATACACTTGATTTATCTTTAGAAATTTTTTTAGGTCTTTTAACAAATTTAACCTTTTCAGTTAATGCAATTTTACCAATAATTTTTGAGTCAGTAGAAACTACGATATCTTCATTTTTTGCATATTTTTTTGCATATTTTATTGACCAATAAATAAGTGGTTTTCCATTAACTATTCTTATATTTTTGTTTTTTATTCTCTTAGAGCCAGATCTAGCAGGTATGATTATTAAGATTTCATTCATTTATTTATTTATTTATTTTTTTAAATTCTAATTTAAACCCCATATAAATTGAGTTCATTTGTGATAATCTAAACTAATTTTTATTATTGTTTAGATAACTTTCCCAATTGCCAAAATCTTTCCATTTTGTGTAATCTATTTCATATATTCCAATTTTTCTTTTTTGTTTTTTTAGTTTTAAAATCAACTTATCCATATTTAGCTTCTGATTTTCTTTTACAATTTTTAATACTTTTCTATTTATTACATAAAATCCAATATTAAAAAGATAGCTATAATTTGGCTTTTCTTCAAAACCTGAAAAGTTTTTTTTGTTATCTGCCAAACATACTCCATAAGAAAATTTAATTGATTTTTTAGATGCAACTATCGTTAAATCATTTTTATTTTTAATATGGTAATTCACAATATCATTATAATTTTCATTTATAATTACATCGCAATTAGTAACTAGAAAAAAATCTTCTTTTAAATTTTTAAGATACGATAAAGATCCTGCTGTACCTAATGATTTTTTCTCTTTAATTATTTTATAATTTATTTGCAATTTGTAACTTTTAAAATGACTACTAATCATTTGGTGCTTATAATTTGTTGTAATATAAAAATTATTCATTTGGAATTTCAAAAATTTTGAAATTATTTCATCTAAAACTGTTATATCATTAATAGGTAAAAGCGGTTTAGGAAAAATTTTTGTATAAGGCTGCATTCTAACGCCTTTGCCTCCAGCCATAATGACAATGCCTAAATTGTTTTGGTTTTTACTTGAATTAAAAATAAAACTATTAGTATCTATTAAGTCTTCTTTAAAAATAAAATTTTTAACCTCTTTTTTTTTATTAATAACAGGAATTAAGTGAATTTTTTTTTCTAAAAAGATTTTTTTTAATTTATTAAATGTTATCTTGTCTTCATATATAAAAATTGGCTTTCTATCAAAAATTTTGTTAATCGAACTTTTTAAATTATAACCTTTTAAAATAGATTTTCTTATGTTCCCATCACTAAGTGTACCAATTAATTTTTTTTTTTTATTTAAAACAACTAAGGTTTTGACACCATGTTTGTTTAAAATTTTTATTGCCTCTTTAATGTTCGAGTTTAAAAAAATTTGCATAATTTGTTTGTAAAAAATTAAATAATGTTTATATAGTAATCTTATGAAAGTTACAGTATTTGGTTCAGGCTCTATAGGTTTAAGGCACTTAACAAATCTAATAAAATTAAAGAAAAAACTAAAGATTAGTTCTATTTTTAGTTATGATACTAAAAACAAAATTAGTTTTTTAGGCAAAAGTAAAGAATTTATATTTACTCAAGACTTCAAATTAGCTGCTATGCAATGTGATGTAGCATTTATTTGTGTTCCAACTCACCTTCATAATCAAACTATTAATAAGATATTAAAATACACTAAATGCCACTTTTATATTGAAAAACCTTTGTCAAGTGAGATTAAAGACTGCTTAAAAACACTTAAAAAAATTAAAAATGCCAAAAAAAAAGTGGGTGTAGGTTACATGTTGGTTAATCACCCATTAATACTAAAAACCAAATCATTAATAGACAAAAAAGCTATTGGTAAGATTGTTTTTGCTAGAGCAGAATGTGGATTTTATTTACCAAATTGGCACCCATGGGAAGATTATAGAAAATTTTATATGGCGCATAAAGAGCAAGGTGGTGGAGTATTATTAGATACTAGTCATGAGATAAATTATTTACAGAGATTATTTGGAAAAGTAAAAAGTATACAAGGAACTGTTGGAAAATTTTCTAATCTTGAAATCACCAGTGATGATTTAGCTTTATCAATTTTAAAATTTAAAAAAGACAATATAATAGGACATGTTCATTTAGATTTACTACAATTTGAAAAATCAAGATCTTTCAAAATCATTGGAACCAAAGGTGTTATTGAAGGTTCTTTGGTTTCAAATAAGTTGAAAATATTTAATAATAATAAAAAAAGAACAGTAGAAAAAAGATTTAACTATAATTTTAACAATATTTATCTCACTCAGTTAGTTCAATTTTGGGCATTAATTAATAATAAAAAAAGTAATTTGTCTACCGGTGAGGAGGCCTACCATACAATGCAAATAATTGAAGGAATAAGAAAATCAAATAAATTAGGAAAAAAAATTCTCGTTTAATAATCTATATTAAATCATTAAAATTTTTTTTTAAATCAAATTTAAAACTTATTATTTTTTTTGCTATTTTTTTTGGGGTATCTTTTTTATAAAAAGGACTTCCAATTTTTAATAATTTTTTTTTGTCAAATAGAATTGCTTTCCTAATATTTTTTATAATATTTTGAGTTTCATATTTTGAATTAATTATATTTTTGGAAATAATTCTACCATTTTGTCTATTTCCAATATTTATAGTTGGAATTCCTAAACTAGGTGTCTCTAGTATTCCACTAGAAGAGTTTCCAATTACAATTGAAGAAATTTTCATTAAAGATATATAGTTTAAATGTCCAAGAGAAGAGTAAAAAAATGTATTTTTGTTTTTTTTAGAAAAATTTACAATTTCATTTTTAATAATTTGATTTTCATGATCAAAATTTGATGATGTAAAAATTTTAATTTCATTCTTAAATTTATCAAGTGCAGAAAGTAAATGCAAAATCTGAAATTTTGATTTACTTTTTTCTAATGTTGTTGGATGAAAAGTTATTAGAAAAATTTTTTTATTCAATTTTATTTTAAGTTCATTTTCTAATTCAGATATAGATTTAAAATTAATTTTCTTAATTGAGTGAGCTCCCAATGCACCAAAATTAAAAATAGTTTTTGGATTTTCCCCTAATTGAATTAATCTGCTTTCATATTTCTCATGTACTGGAAAATGAAGATGAGATAGCTTACTAATAGAATGTCTAATTGAATCATCATATGCACCGGATGTTATTTCCCCGCCATGCAAGTGAGTGATAGGAACTCTACACATAGTAGCAGCTATTGCACATCCAAGTAATTCATATCTGTCTCCTAGTATTACTAAAGTATCAGGTTTTAACTTTTGGATTGTTTGCGAAGTTACTTTAATCGATCTTTCAATATAACTGGAAATATTTATTTCTTTAAACTTTTTATCAAGAATTTTTTTCTTAATTATTTTTTTTATTTTATCTTTTTTAATTTCAAAAATAGTTTCTCCAAATTCTTTCGACAGATGGGAGCCTGTAACCATTAAATATGTTTCTGGATTTAACTTTTGTGTCTCTATTATAAGAGTTCTTAATAAACCATAATCTGCTCTTGAACTCGAAACATATAAAACTTTATTCATATATTTTTCATGTTAATTAATTAAAAATTGTTTCATATTTAAAAATAATTTTTTTATCATTAAAATAAAGGTTTTTAATCATTCTCAAAATTTATCTGTTTACAAAATTTCAGATATACCATTATTCAATTATATAAATTCATCTTGATTATAATTTTTAGCTGCTTTAGTCCCAATTACCTCATCCCATTTCATAGGGCTTATACCTCCACCAGGCCTCTTAACTGTAATATTTTTTTCGCTTAAGATATCTCCTTTAATAATTTTAGTTTTTGCGACTATTGATTTTCTTACTATTATTAAATTTTGTATTTCACTTTTTGATGGTTTTTTAATTTCACTGCCTAAAGCTTTCTCTATATTTCTGATTGCAGTAACCATATCCTTAAGTTGTTTTGGTTCAAGACTAGCTTTATGATCTGGTCCATCCATATTACAATCCAGAGTAAAATGTTTTTCAATGCAAGTCGCGCCCAGTGTAACTGCAGCTATAGCAACTTCTATACCTAATGTATGATCGCTATATCCAAAATTTACATCAAGATCCTTTCCCATTTTTAACATTGCCCTTAAATTTACATCACCCATTGGCGTTGGATACTCAGTATTAGCATGTAGCACTGTGATGTTATTTTTTTTTGTCCCTGTATTCACTAAAATATCCAATGCATTCTTAACTTCATCAATATTCGACATTCCGGTTGAGAGAATAATTTTTTTATTATGCTTTCCTACGTGTCTTAAATAAGGAAGATTTGTAATCTCTCCACTTGGTATTTTAAATATTTCTAGACCTAAATCATTTAAAAGATCAACACTTTCAAAGTCAAATGGAGAAGATAAGAATTTTATCTTTTTATTTTTACTATAATTAAATAACTCGAGGTGCATTTCTTTACTCAACTCAAGTTTTTTAAGCATATCAAATTGAGATTCGTTTTCCCTATTTACAGATTTTTGGTAATCGGCCTTTTCAGAATTTTTTATAACCAAATTTTTTGCTTTAAAAGATTGAAATTTTACTGCATCAGCTCCTGAATTTGATGCAACATCAATTAACTTCTTTGCTAAATCTATTGACCCATTATGATTAACACCAGCTTCTGCAACAATAAATACTTTCATCTTAATAGGTTTTCAGACTCACTAGTTTCTTTTTGATTAATATTTAAATCATTTATTAAAATAATTAAAAAAATTATTTTCATATCGTGACACTACTTGGAATATTAACAACTCTTTCATCAAGCCAGTTTGAATTTTTTAAATCATCATATTGTGCATCTTTAAACATAGGTAATTTATTCATCAACGTCCAAATTGGTCTGGTCATTATACCCTTAAGATTAGTCTCCTCTAAAAATTGATCTCTTTCTTCTATGTCTTTTACAACAATACAATTTAACCAATAATTTGATTTGCTATATTTTGGTTCTTTAAAAAAACTATAATCTGTATCTTTAAAAAAAGTTTCGTACTTATTAGCTAAATTTCGTTTATTTTTAATGAATTCTTCTAATTTTTCTAGTTGAGCGATCAATAATGCAGCATTTAAATTTGGCATTCGATAATTATAACCAATCATATCATGGTTAAAATTCCATTTATGATAAACTTTAGCAGTTGTGCTTAAGTGTTTTGCTTTTTTTGCTAGATTTTCATCATTTGTAATTATACAACCTCCACCTCCTGCTGTAATAATTTTGTTACCGTTAAAACTTAAAGCAGCTAAATTACCATAAGTGCCTGAATGTTTATCTTTATAAAAACTACCTAAACTTTCTGCAGCATCTTCAATTAAAAATATATTATAATCTTCACAGATCTTTTTTATTTCGTCAATTTTACAAGGATGGCCATAGGAGTGCATAGGTACACAAGCTTTAATTATTTTATTTGTTTTATTATTTATACATTTATTATTTTTAACTGTTGTGTTCCTCTCCAAAAATGACATAAGCGCTGATGGTGATAAACCCATGGTATCTCTATCAACATCTATAAAAATAGGTTTTGCATTACAATAACTAATAGCATTGCAGGTAGCTACAAATGTTAATGGTTGAGTTATTACCTCTGTATCTTCAGATACGCCGGCTAATATTAGGGATATATGAAGTGCTGATGTACCGCTGCTTGTTGCTACCGCATGAGCTACACCAGTATATTTTGCTATTTTTTTTTCAAACTCATCAACAAATTTTCCCACTGAGGAAACAAATGTTGAGTCGATACATTCAGCTAAATATTTTTTTTCATTACCTAAAAATTTTGGTTCATGTAGGGCAATAAAATCATCAGTATTATAAATTTCTCGAATAAAATTAATAGTTTTATCTAACATTAAATATATTAATCATTCATATCTATTGTGTAACTTATCTTTATACCAGTCAAAGGTTTTTTTAATACCATCATTTATATTAACTTTAGGCGAATATCCCGTCATACTGATTATTTTTGAAATATCTGGACATCTTCTTGAGGGAGAGCCTTCAACATCTGGTAAAGTCTTGATGTCTATATTTTTTTTTAGTACACGTGCGATTGTTTTAGTTAGATTAATAATTGATATTTCCTGATCTTGATTTCCAATGTTCAAAATTTCTTTATTGGTAATCTTATTTTCACATGCTCTAATCGTCATTTCTACAGCATCATCTATAAAGCACATAGATCGTGTATGCTCAGGTGATGCAACTTCAACTATTTTATGTTTTGATATCTTTAGCAGCATTTCTGGAATTACGTGTAAGTACCCCATTCTTGGCCCATAAACATTATGGTATCTTACTATTGTAAATGGAATATTGTGTTTTTTTCCATAATTAAACATTATAGATTCGCCATACATTTTACTAAGCATATAAGTGGTACGAGGTGAATTCACATCATCTAGTGTTAGTTTTACCTTTTCATTTGTAGGTATATCTATTCCAAAATGTTTCAATGTCCCCGCGTATATTTCGCTTGTTGATGAAAATAAAATTTTTTTTAATGATTTTAAATTTTTTGCAAATTCAATTAAATTTAAAGTTGTAATTGCATTATCTCGGAGTACCTTATCAGGATTTTCAACAACATTTTTTACACCAATTACTGCCGCCAAATGATAAATATACTCAAAATCTTTATCAAGAGATGTAAATATATTGCTGTCTGTTAAATCAACTTGTTGAAAACTTACATTTTTATTTGAAATAATTTTTTTAAATTCCTCATCCAATCTTCCTCTGTACATATTATCAAGAACAAAAATCTTATTATCTTTATTTTTTAATAGTTCTTTAATCAAAAAATATCCGATAAAACCTGCTCCACCTGTTACTAATATTTTTTTCATTAAGTTTTTTACTAGTTTGTCTCCCAATATGCCTTTCCAATACCCTGAATCTTAATATTATTTTTTTTAAATATTTTTGCATTTTTATTACTTACGATGTTGAATCCATCAATAATAAATTTTACATCAGGAAATACTTTAATAAATTTAATAGGATCTAAATTTATATATTCTTTGTGTCTTACTGCAAAAATTACAACATCTATTTTCTTATTAGCAAAAAATGACAAATCTTGGTTTACTATTATATCTTTTTCTTTCCAGTATTTGACGATAGGATCATGCAAGAATACGTTTATTTTATTTTTAATACATTTATCATAAAAAAATTCACTTGGAGAATATCTGGTATCATTAACATCATTCAAGTATGAAACCCCTAAAATTCCTAAATTAATATTTTTAAGATTATTATATTCTTGTTTTAACAATTTTAGAGCATAATTAGGCATAAGATCATTAATGTTAATTGCATTTAAAGACATTTCTAACTGTCCTTTTCCGTCAAATAAATTTTTAAATGACCAGTCTGCTAAAAGAGAGTCCTTAGTTAAACAATATCCTCCAACACCAAAACCTGGAGACATAATATTAGCGTGCGTTGACCTTACTCTTATAGCATTTACAATGTCATATAAATTAACTTCAGCCTTTTCTGCATACTCTGTCCATTCTTGAATGAAAGCAATATTTGTAGCTCTATAAGAATTTTCTAATACTTTTGCCATCTCAGATGCTGTAGTAGAATGAAGTTCAATTAGAGGATATTTTTTGACATTGATAAAACTTTTTAGGAATTTTTTAGCCCGTTTTTTTGACTCTAAATTAATACCTGAAAATACACGATGATAATTTACAATTGAGTTAAGATAATTTTTGCCTGGCATAACTCTCTCAGGAGCGTGCGCAAGATAAAGCTTATTTATATCAAGTCCCCGATTTTCAAAACTATCTTTAAAAATTGGATATATGATTTTTTCTGTGGTCCCAGGGGGAACTGTAGTCTCAACTATAACTGTTGAATTTTCATTAATATTATCAGCAACATTTTTAATGGCTTTTTCATATGTTTTATAAGTAAAATTGTAATTATTAGCCCCACCTAAAGATTTCTTTTTGATGTCTATATTAAGATCTATCACGACAATATTAGCTTTGGCATAAGCATAATTACTATATGTTGCATAAAAGTTTTTATTTTTCTTTGAATTTAAATAGGCTTTAGTCATATTTTTATCGGATGATACAATGGGTGGTTTACCTTCATTTGCTCTAGCAATTTTCCAATAATTTTTATCATTTCCTAGATCAACACCTATTACATTATATAATAAGTAGCCATTTTTATCAGTTGCCTCGGCAAGAGCTGCGACCATGGCTGATCCTACAAAACCTAATCCCTGAACAGCGACTGTCTTTCTTTTATTATCTACTACTTTATTAATTTTATTT